>NZ_JBEOSI010000010.1:0-419065 GCF_040302845.1 Streptomyces sp. NPDC096323 | reverse complement strand
ATCCAACGTCAGGTCATCGGCGAAATGCCGGTCACCGGTCGCGTCGGGCACGTACTTCACACAGACAACGATCCTCAAGCTCACGCCGGCTCTCCCTGTACTTCGTCGAGTCTCTGCCGTCACCATATGGTACCCAGTACCCTTCGTAAAGGTACCCAGTGTCGGATATGAGTTTCCGGTGTTACGTTCTCCGGCATGACCGATGACCGCGGACCGGCCAAGAAGCCCCCGATGCGTGACGTGCTCGCCGAGGCGGCGTTCGCGCTCTTCATGGAGCGCGGGTTCGAGCGGACCACGGTGGACGACATCGTCGCCAGTGCGGGGGTGGGGCGGCGGTCGTTCTTCCGCTACTTCCCCTCGAAGGAGGACGCGGTCTTCCCCGATCACGAGCGGTGCCTCGCGGACATGACCGCGTTCCTGGACGCCGCCGGGGACGGCGATCCGGTGGAGGCGGTGTGCGAGGCGGCCCGCATCGTGCTGCGGATGTACGCGGAGAAGCCGGAGTTCTCCGTGCAGCGCTACCGGCTCACCCGGGAGGTGCCCGGTCTGCGCACCTATGAACTCTCCGTCGTGCGACGCTACGAGCGGACCATGGCCGGGTATCTGGAGCGCCGCTGGGCCGGCGCCCCCGACGCGGCTCTGCGGGCCGAGGTGATCGCCGCATCGGTGGTCGCGGCCCACAACAACGGGCTGCGGTCCTGGCTGCGTTCGGGCGGCCGGGGCGATGCCGGCGCCGAGGTCGACCGGGCGCTCGAACTGGTCCGGTCCGTATGGGCACCGGCGGCCGAGCGGCCGCCCGCGCCCGCCGCCGATGACGAGGTGATCGTGATGATCGCGCCGAAGGGGGCCCCGATGTGGCGCGTCGTGCAGCGCATCGAATCGGCCCTCGGTGAAGAACCCGGCACCACTGAGAGGTAGTTCACTCACTGGTCCGACAATCACCGGCACTCAGTACCTTTACTTCATGGAACTAAGTGCCATACCGTGCCGGAGTGGCGTCGCCGCAGGTGCGGCGCACCCCAGTCGAGCGCGGGAGGCCGAACGTGTTCATCACCGGAATCGACGTGGAGCCCACGGCTCGCGACGCGGCGGAGCCGCACATCACGGAGGGTCTGATCTACCAGGTGTGCCGGTGGTGCGGCACCGCGTCCTTCCGCAAACTTCTCTGCCCCGCCTGCGCGTCGAGCGATCTGGAGTCGGAGCGGAGCGACGGCCACGGTGTCGTCGTGCGGTCCAGTGTCGTGAACCGCTACTCGCGGGTCATGCGCAACGAGTCCCTGGTGCGCTTCCCCGAAGGATTCGTGTACCGGTGCCGCATCGTGGGCGCGGCGCCGCACCTGGTCAGCGTCGGGGACCGGGTCCGGCCCGTCGGCGGCATGACGTCCGAGGCGGGCGAAGTGGTGCTCGAGCTCTGCGACCCGCCGGGGATGGGCGACTGGTACTGACGCCTGGAGTGTGGCGGAGCGGGGCGGCCGGACCGGCCACCCCGCTCCGGCGTTACGGGTGAATTGCAGGGCGCTGCCGCAATGGTGACGGTCAGTCGGGTCCAAGTCATCCGATGAACTCCGCGTACCACCCTTCTCCCGGAGGGTTCGCGCCGCTACCATCGGGACGCGAATGGGAGCGCTCCCACATCCGCACCCGCCCTGTGCCGCCACTGTCGGCGGTCTCGTTCGGAGAGGACGTTTCCGTGCGCTCAAGCGCTAGACCCCTTGCCGCCCTCCTGGCAGCACTCACCCTCACCGCCGGTCTTTTCGCCACCGGCGCCCCCGCATCGGCGCGAGCCATCGACGCCGCCCCGGCCCCCCAGGCATCCGATGTGTCCCTGGCGGCGGACACGTACGACTGGAACAACGTCCGCATCGACGGCGGTGGTTTCGTCCCCGGGATCGTCTTCAACCGGTCGGAGAAGAACCTCGCGTACGCGCGCACCGACATCGGCGGCGCCTACCGCTGGGACCAGGCCGGCAAGCAGTGGACCCCGCTGCTCGACTGGGTGGACTGGGACCACTGGGGCTGGTCGGGCGTGGTGAGCCTCGCCTCGGACTCGGCCGACCCGGACAACGTGTACGCCGCCGTGGGCACGTACACCAACAGCTGGGACCCGGGCAACGGCGCGGTCCTGCGCTCCTCGGACCGGGGCGCCAGCTGGAAGGCCACCACCCTGCCCTTCAAGCTCGGCGGGAACATGCCGGGCCGCGGCATGGGTGAGCGCCTCGCGGTCGACCCGAACAAGAACTCCGTGCTGTACCTGGGCGCGCCCAGCGGCAAGGGCCTGTGGCGCTCCACCGACTCGGGCGTGACCTGGTCGCAGGTGACGGCCTTCCCGAACCCGGGCAACTACGCCCAGGACCCGACCGACACCAGCGGCTACGGCAATGACAACCAGGGCATCGTCTGGGTGACCTTCGACGAGCGCACCGGCAGCGCGGGCAACGCCACCCGGGACATCTACGTCGGCGTCGCCGACAAGGACAACACCGTCTACCGCTCCACCGACGGCGGTGCCAGCTGGTCGCGGATCGCCGGCCAGCCGACCGGATACCTGGCCCACAAGGGCGTGCTGGACTCGGCGAACGGCTATCTGTACCTCACGCTGAGCGACACCGGCGGGCCGTACGACGGCGGCAAGGGACGGATCTGGCGCTACACCACCGCGACCGGTGCGTGGAAGGACGTCAGCCCGGTCGCCGAGGCGGACACGTACTACGGATTCAGCGGGCTTTCCGTGGACCGGCAGCAGCCCGGCACCCTGATGGCGACCGCATACAGCTCCTGGTGGCCGGACACCCAGATCTTCCGCTCCACGGACAGTGGAGCGAGCTGGACCAAGGCCTGGGACTACAGCAGTTACCCGACCCGCACCAACCGCTTCACCCAGGACGTCTCGTCCGTGCCCTGGCTGACCTGGGGTGCCAACCCGACGCCGCCGGAGACCTCGCCCAAGCTGGGCTGGATGACGGAGGCGCTGGAGATCGATCCGTTCGACTCGAACCGGATGATGTATGGCACCGGCGCCACGGTCTACGGCACCGAGAACCTCAAGAACTGGGACTCCGGCAGCCAGTTCAAGATCACCCCGATGGTGAAGGGCCTTGAGGAGACGGCCGTCAACGACCTGGCGAGCCCGCCGTCCGGTGCCCCGCTGCTCAGCGCGCTCGGTGACATCGGAGGCTTCCGGCACACCGATCTCGACGCCGTGCCGGGCATGATGTTCACCTCGCCCAACCTCACCTCGACCACCAGCCTCGACTTCGCGGAGGCCGCCCCCAACACGGTCGTACGGGTCGGCAGCGCCGACGCCGCCCCGCACATCGGTTTCTCCACGGACAACGGGGCGAACTGGTTCCAGGGCTCCGAGCCCTCCGGGGTCACGGGCGGCGGCACGGTCGCGGCCGCGGCCGACGGCAGCGGATTCGTGTGGAGCCCGGAGGGCGCGGGCGTGTACCGCACCACCGGCTACGGGAGTTCGTGGTCGGCGTCCACGGGGATACCGGCCGGGGCGACCGTCGAGTCCGACCGGAAGAACCCGAAGAAGTTCTACGGGTACAAGGCCGGCACCTTCTACGTCTCGACCGACGGCGGCGCCACCTTCACCGCGAAGGCGTCGAGCGGTCTGCCCACCGAGGGCAACGTCCGCTTCAAGGCGGTACCGGGCATCGAGGGCGACGTCTGGCTCGCCGGCGGCAGTGCGACCGGCGCCTACGGGCTCTGGCACTCCACCGACTCGGGCGCGACGTTCACCAAGCTGTCGGGGATCCAGCAGGCGGACTCGGTCGGCTTCGGCAAGGCGGCCGCGGGGGCCTCGTACCAGACGCTCTTCGCCACGGCGAAGATCGGCGGCGTGCGCGGTGTCTTCCGTTCCACGGACGCGGGCACGACCTGGACGCGGATCAACGACGACGCGCACCAGTGGGGCTGGATCGGCGCCTCGATCACGGGTGACCCGAGGGTCTACGGCCGGGTGTACGTCTCGACCAACGGGCGCGGCATCATGTACGGCGACTCGTCGGACGGTGACGGCGGCGGTACGGACCCGGGCACCGATCCCGGTACGGACCCGGGGAACCCGCCGGGGAGCAGGGCCTGTTCGGTGACGTACAAGGTCACCAACCAGTGGTCCGGCGGCTTCCAGGCCGATGTGACGCTCACCAACACCGGGACCGCGGCCCTGGACGGCTGGCAGCTCGGCTGGACGTTCGCGGACGGCCAGAAGGTCGGCCAGATGTGGAACGCCACCCCCACGCAGACCGGCGCGAAGGTGACGGCCGCCAACGTGGGGTGGAACGGCAAGGTCGCGCCGGGCGCCTCCGTGGGCTTCGGATTCACCGGCACCCTGGCGGGGGGTAACGCCGCTCCGGCCGCGTTCGCCCTGGGCGACAAGGCCTGCTCCACCGGCTGACCAAGGGCCGGGGGAAGGGGGGAGGGGTGGGCCGAGCGAGTGGGCCCGCCCCTGCCGGGCCGGGTCACCGGCCCGGCGAACGGCGGCCTCACTGGCCCCGTACAGGTTCGTCGGCCATACTGCCCGCCGTGGAGCAGCGCATAGATCCCAACACTCAGCCCGCGTACGCCGCAGGGACAGACCCGGCGTACATCCCTGGTCTCACGGCCCCCAAAACCGCCGCGAAGGCGGACGAGGACCCGGAACAGACCGAGGACCCCGCACCCGAGGACGCCGCACCCGAGACTGCGGCGCCCGACGGCGAGCCCGTTGCCGGGACGGCGGCGGACGACGAGGAGGACGAGAACGAGCAGGTGGACGCGGCGGACGGCCCCGCGTCCGACGACGACGGAACAGCGGACGGCCCGTCGTTCGAGGTGAGCGACCGGCGCGGTTCGATCTCCGCCGACCGCACGGGGATCCGGTTCACGCTGGACGACCAGGAGGCCGACTTCCACTGGGACGAGGTCGGCGCCGTGGAACTGAAGCCGGCCCGGTTCGGCCGCCGGTTCACGGTCACGGTCCACATGTCGACCCGGCGCTGGTTCAACGCCGAGGTCGAGGCGCCCGCCCGGAGCGACCTCAAGGGGTGGACGGAGGGCTTCGACGCGGTCCTGGACGCCTACTTCGAGGAGTCCTGAGGCTGCGTGACGCGACCCGCGCCGCGCAGCGCGTCGAGCAGGTGCGGCCAGGCGTCCGCCCCGAGCGCGGCGTCGGCGGCGGGTGAACCTCCGTACCGGAAACGGCCGGACGGCGCGGCGGGGCCCTCGCCGGGCAGCCGGGGGCGGTGCCCGGCGTCGGCGCGGGTGATCAGGCGTACGGGGAGGCCGGCCGCCCTGCGACGGGCGGCCAGTTCTCCGGCGAACCGCAGGGAGGGCCACATCAGGTCGGCGCCGCCCGCCACCAGTACGAGGTCGCCTGCGCCGCCGACCGGGACGGCCGCGGCCGGGACGCGGTCGGCGAAGGCCAGCAGGCTCTGCTCGTACCAGCGGAGAATTGAGACGGGCCCGCCCTCCGGTTCGGCGGGCGTCCAGGTTGAGTCGTAGGGCAGGAAGGGCAGGGGCTTGTCCCGCCAGGTCCATGACGACCGATGAGGGTGCAGGGAGCCGTCGCGGCCCGGGCCCACGTTCGCCCAGGTCACCGAGGTGGGCGAGAGGGCCACGACGGCATGGACGCCCTCATGGAGACCGGCCAGGTGCAGGGCGGCCTCGGCGCCCTTGGATGTGCCCAGGACACCGATGCGCCGCGCCCCGGCCGTACGCAGCCACTCGACCGCGGACACGAGGGTCTCCAGCGGGACTTCGCAGATGCCCGGTGGCTGCCCCGGGCCGCCGAACCATCTGACCGACAGGGCGGTCATCCCCTCCCGGGCCAGCAGCCGGCACCGGGCCTCCTCGACGCGGCCGCTGGAGCCGGAGAGGACGAGCACACCGACGCCGCTGCCGTGCACGGGGGCGGCGAGGAAACCCGTCCAGGCGTCCGCGCCTGCATCCGGGCCGGCGTGCACCGTGCGTTCCGCGATCTGCATGTCCCGTTCAGTATCGGGCTCGGGCCTCCGCCAGGACCACCGAACGGGTCAGGTGGCGCGGGCTGTCCGGGTCCAGGCCACGGGCCGCGGCGCGGGCGATGGCCAGCCGCTGGACGCGGACCAGTTCGGCCAGCGGGTCCAGGCCGCTCTCCACCCAGCGGGCGCCGGTGGCGAGGACCTGCTCGCGCAGGCCCTCGGGGGCGGCGCCGAACGTCCAGGTCGCGGTGCCCGTGGTGGCGATGCTGATGGGGCCGTGGCGGTACTCCATCGAGGCGTACGCCTCCGTCCAGGACAGCGAGGCCTCCTTCATCTTCAGTGCGGCCTCGTTGGCCAGACCGGCCGTCCAGCCGCGGCCGAGGAAGGTGAACTGCGTGCAGTCCACCAGCCCTTCGGGCAGCGGTTCGGCCAGCGCGGTCTCCGCGTCACGGACCACGGCGTCGGTGTGCAGGCCGAGGTGGGCGCGCAGAAGCGTCAGCAGGGTGGTGGCGAACCGGGTCTGCACGACGGACTGCTCGTCCGCGAAGTCGAGGACCACGACGGCGTCGGCGGACGTCATCACCGGGGTGTCCGGGTCGGCCGTGATGGCGACCGTGGGGGTGGTCCCGCGCAGCCGGCCGAGCAGGGCGAGCACCTCGGTCGTGGTGCCGGAGCGGGTGAGGGCGACGACGCGGTCGTAGCGGCGGCGGGCGGGGAACTCGGATGCGGCGAAGGCGTCGGACTCGCCCTGTCCGGACTCCTCACGGAGCGCGGCGTAGGCCTGAGCCATGTAGAACGAGGTGCCGCAGCCGACAACGGCGATGCGCTCCCCGGGGGCCGGCAGTGCGGCGGCGTGGCTCGGAGCGAGGTCCGCGGCGCGGCGCCAGCAGTCCGGCTGGCTGGCTGTCTCGATCTCGACAAAGGACACTTTTACACTCCGAACTGAGGGTGGGATGCTCGTTTGCGCACGTTACTCGTGTTGAGCGAGCATGTTCAAGCATTCGCCGTGCAGTTGGCTTGACTCGGCGGGGCCTTGTGCGACGCTTGCGCGTGCCCGGTGATCGCACCCAAGAGGATGGGTGCTCGCAGGCCGGGCCCGTAAGGAGAGTTCTCTTGTCCAGGGACGCCCGGTGGGACGCACTGCTGGAACTCGTCGGCAAGCACGGCCGGGTGGACGTCGAGGATGCCGCCGGCGCGCTGGACGTCTCGGCCGCGACCATCCGCCGGGACCTGGACCAGCTGGCCGAGCAGCATCTCCTCACCCGTACGCGTGGCGGCGCGGTCGCGCACGGCGTCAGCTACGAGCTGGCGCTGCGCTACAAGGCCGGGCGCAACGCCCCGGAGAAGCAGGCCATCGGCCGGGCCGTCGCCGAACTGGTCGCGGTCGGCGAGGTGGTGGGGCTGACCGGGGGGACCACCATCACGGAGGTCGCGCGATCGCTCGCCATGCGCTCCGATCTCGTGGGCGAAGGGGCGGGGGGGACGTCGGGCCGGCCGACCCTGACGGTGGTCACCAACGCCCTCAACATCGCCAACGAGCTGGTGATCCGGCCGCAGATCAAGATGGTGGTGACCGGCGGTGTGGCCAGGCCCCAGTCGTACGAGCTGACGGGCCCGCTGGCCAGTGGAGTGCTGGGCGAGATCACGCTGGACGTCGCCGTGCTGGGCGTCAACGCGATCGACACCGAGCGCGGCGCGTACGTCCACCACGAGGGCGAGGCCAGCATCAACCGGCTGCTCGCCGAGCAGGCCCAGCGCGTGGTGGTGGCGGCCGACTCGTCGAAGATCGGCAAGCGGGCCTTCGCCCGGGTCTGCGACCTGGGGGCGGTCGGCTTCCTGATCACCGACAAGGGCATCGCACCCGAAGCCGCCGCACGCCTCACCGAGGCCGGGATCACGGTCATAGCGGTCTGACCACGCTGCGCCGCCACCGAGGGCGCCCGCGATCAGGGCGTCCCGGCCGGCCGCGGCGGGCCGGCGGTCGTGATGCCGGCCAGGATGAGGCCGATGCCGGTGAGGAACTGTTCCCGGTCGACCCCGGCCCCCACGCCCCGGCCCTGCGGCAACTGATCCGCGATCTGCTCGGCACCCGCGACGGCACCACGCATGTGTTCCGCAACACCGCCGGGCTGTCCCACCGTTACGACCTGGGCGGCGACCAGCCGCTCGTCGGCCGTACAGCCCCGGACTTCCGCTTCGATGACGGCACGCGTCTCGGCGACCTGCTGCACCAAGGGCAGGGCATCGCACTCGACTTCACCACAGGCCGGAATCTGCAGGACGCGGCAGAGCGCTGGAAGGACCGGATCCGCTACGCGCCCGGACCGGTCGGCAACGACCTCGGATGCGGCGCCGCGCTGATCCGGCCCGACGGCGTCATCGCCTGGGCCGAGGGCTACGACACCGACACCGATGGATTCCAGCACGCCGCCACCCGCTGGTTCGGCGCCCCCCTCCGCTGACCGGACCGCACCGACCATCCTCACGGACGTCGGTTTTCGGCCATGCTCGGTGGGTAATCGGCCTCTGCCGGTTTGACGGCGGGCCGACGTGTACCGGTGACGGGGGTGAGCATGCCGGACGGGTTTGTTCGGGAATCTTCCGATCATTCCCTGCCGTGACCGGCCCGGCCGCTCTCGGACGGTCACCGGTCGGCCGGTCCAGCGGGGAAGGAGGATCGAATTCACGCCAATGGGACCCCGCGATGGCCGGGTTCGAACGCGCGACCGGATCGCGGTCGGCATAATCGCGTCCATGCCGATCACGGGTGGGGACGTCGTTGACCTGGGCCGGGGCCTGTACGCATGGCTCCCCCCGAAACGGGGCTGGGGGCTGGCCAACTGCGGCCTGCTCGTCTCGCCCCGCGGCGCGCTCTGGATCGACACCCCGTACGACACCGTGCTGGCCGGGCAGTTCCTCGCCGAGAGCACGAAGCTGCTGCCCGACGGCGTCTCCATCGACCGTGTCATCGTCACGCACGCCAACGGGGACCACTTCTGGGGCGCGGGCGTGCTCCCGGACGCGGAGATCATCGCCACCCGCGAGGCCCGGGAGCACATCCACTACGAGCCCACTCCGCAGCAGCAGCACGCGCTGGTCAACGGGAGCGATCCGGCCACCGCGCTCGGCGCCTACCTCGGGCGCCACTTCGGCCCCTTCGACTGGTCGCAGACCGAACCGGTCCGGCCGACGACCTACTTCACCGGGGAGCTCGAACTGACCCTGGGGGAGTACCCCGTCCGCATCACGTCCCTGCCGTCCGCGCACACCACGGGGGACCTCATGGTCCACCTGCCCGCGCAGAGCGCCGTGTTCAGCGGCGACATCATCTTCTCCTCGACCCCGCAGCAGCCCGGCGACCACCCGATCCACTGGGCCGGCCCGCTGAGCAATGTGATCGCGGCCTGCGAACAGGTACTGGCCACCGGCGCGGAGACCATCGTGCCCGGCCACGGCCCGGTCCTGGACCGGGCCGGCGTACGCGACCACATCGTCTACCTGGAGTACGTACGGGAGCGCGCCCACGCCTTCCACGCCGCCGGGGTGCCCGCCGTGGAGGCGGCCCGCCGGGTCATCGGAGAAGGCCGCCACCCGGAACTCGGCCTCCCGGAGCGGCTCGTGGTCACGATCGGCAGCGAGTACCGGCAACTCGACGGATCCGAACTCCCCGGCGTGCTCCAGGTCATGACCGACGTCGCAGCGGTCGCGCAAGAAGTGGAGCAGGCACGTGAGACGGCAGCCCGGGCGGACTGACCGCCCGGCCCCCGGCCGCCGCGGCAGCAACGGAACCGGACTTCGCCGCCCCGCTCACGGGACCGGCCCCCACCGCCCCCGGCACAGGACCTACCCGACGACAGAAACGCGGTAACGGCATGGCATGGATCGTGGCGGTGATCGCCGTCATAGCCGCCGTGGCAGCAACGGCACGCTCCTACCGGGCCGCCCAGTCGGAGCAGCTGGCCGTCGCCCACGCCGAGCTGGCCGAACGCCAGGCGAAATCGGCCGAGGCCCGCACCGCGGCCCTCATCGACGAGATCCGGCAGCTCGCGCGCAAGCGGATCCCGGCCGCCGCCCTCGCCCTCTCCCACCCCAGCGCCCAGGTCCCCGGGCTGCGGGAGGCCGCCGAGGTCGACGGCGCAGCGGCCCGGCTGCTCACCGAGGCGGTGCAGGCGGCGAGGACCGCGGTCATGGAGGAACGGCAACGGGTCGACGCCGCAGCCCGCGCGGCGATGCGCGGCACCTCCGCCAAGATCCAGTCCCTGCTCAACCAGTCCCAACAACTGCTCCACGAACTCCAGCACGAGTACGACGACCCGCGCATCCTGCAACTGGACTTCCGCAACGAACTCGCGCTGCGCCGCACCCAGTCCACCGCCGTGCTCTGCGACGCCTGGCCCGGCCTGGCCCGGCAGAGTTCACCCCTCGTCGAGATCGTGCTCGGCGCACAGTCCCGGGTCGCCGGCTACGAGCGCATCAAGGTGGCCAACCACCTGCGCGACGAACGCCTCGCGCTCGCCGCCCGCGCCGCCGAGCCGCTCGCCATCGCGCTCGCCGAACTGCTCGCGAACGCCACCGCCTACTCGCACCCCGACACCGATGTGCAGGTCACCGTCCAGCAGAGTGGCGGCCGCGGCGCGTTCCTGGTGGTCGACGACGCGGGCATCGGCATGGACGACGACGCGCTCGACCGGGCCCGCGCGCTGCTGGCCGGGCCCTCCGAGGTGCTGCTGACCGAGCTGGGAGACCCGCCGCAGACCGGATTCGCGGTGGTCGGCCGGCTGGTGGTGCAGTACGGCTTCCACTGCCACATCGAGTCCTCGCCGTTCGGCGGCATGCGGACGATCCTGCGCGTCCCCGCCCATCTGCTGACGGTACTGGAGGACGACCACAGCCTCTCCGCCCTGGCCCCCGCACCCGTGTCGGCCACCCCCGCCCCCGAGCGGCCGGCCGCCCCCGCGCCATCCGGGCCGCCGGACCCGCTGCCCGCCGAGGCGCCTTCCGGGCTGCCCAGCAGACGCCGGCGCGCACCGCGGCCCGCGGCGGCCGCCACGGCCCCCGCCGCCCCCGCCGCCGAACAGATGCCCCGTACACCTGAGCAGGCCGAGTCTTCCTGGGCGGCACTCCAGCAGGGCACCCTGATCGGCAGGAGCGTCGCCGGGCGGGCCCCCGCACCGGATGCCGACGCCCACGACCACCTGGGCGACCAGGACGACCAAGGAGACGACGAGAAGTGAGCGCCCCCCGCCCCACCACCGGTGACCTCGCGTGGGTGCTGACCCCGCTGCTGGAACTGCCCGGCGTCCAGCACGCGGTGGTCGCCACCGGCGACGGCCTCGTCGAGGGCGCCTCGCCCGGCCTCGACCGTGCCTCCGGCGAACGCGTCGCCGCGATGACGGCCACCCTGCACGCCGCGGCCCGCGCCTTCACCACCGCCTTCACCAACGTCGAGGCCCCGCAACTGGCCCAGACCGTCGTCGAGTCGGACCTGGGCTTCGCCATCGTCGTACCGGCCGGAAAGAACACCACACTCGCCCTGTTCGCCGAACCCGGCGCGAAACTCGGTGACATCGCCTACCAGATGCAGGTGCAGGTCACCGCGCTGACGCGAGCGATGCACGCCCCCGCCCGCCAACAGGACACCGCCGCCCGGCCATGACCTCCGGCCCAGGGCGCCGCCTCATCCCCGCCTACCTCGTCACCGGGGGCCGGTCGCGGCCCACCGGCCCCGCGCTCGACCGGCTCGCCGTGCTCGTACGCACCGAGGAGGCCCTGCCGCAGGACACCGGCTCCGAGCAGCGAAGGCTGTGCGAGCTGCTGGAGCCGGGCGCCCTCACCGTCGTCGAGTGCGCGGCCCATCTGGACCTGCCGGTCAGCGCCACCGTATTCCTGGCCACGGACCTCGCGGCCGCCGGACTTCTGCTCACGCGACCGCCGATACCCAGTGCCGGGGAGATCGACCGGTCGCTCGTCGAGAGGCTGCTCGTTGGACTCCGCTCCCTCCACTGACCGGACGGACGTCGGCTATCTGCCGGATGCCGCCCGGACCCTGATGAAACTCGTCGTCACGGGTCCCTTCGGCGTGGGCAAGACGACCCTGATCCGCACCCTCTCGGAGATTCCCACGCTCCACACCGAAGAGGCGATGACCCAGTCCAGCACCCTGCTCGACGACACCGCCGGACTCCCCGAGAAGACGACGACCACGGTCGCCATCGACTTCGGGCGCCTCACCGTCCCGGACGACCTCGTGCTGTACATGTTCGGCACGCCGGGCCAGGACCGGTTCCTGCCCCTGTGGGAGGACATCGCGCGCGGAGCGCTGGGCGCGCTCATCCTGGTCGACACCCGCCGGCTCGCCGACTCCTTCGCCGTCATGGACATGGTCGAGGAGCAGGGACTGCCGTACGCCGTAGCGGTCAACCGCTTCCCCGACGCCCCAGCCCACAGCGACGAGGTCCTGCGCACCCACCTCGACCTCGCCGCCGGCACCCCGCTGATCCAGTGCGACGCACGGGAGCGACGCGGCAGCATCGACGCACTGATCGCCCTGGCCGAACACGTGCTGACCCGGCTGCCGCAGACCGGGGACGGACAGCCCGAGGACCCGAAGCCCGAGGACCCGGCGTTGGGCCCGCAGACCCAGGAACCGCAGCCCGAGGATCCGTCATGACCACGCATTCGCTTCCGCAGCCGCCGCAGCCCATGGCGCTGTACGGCCCCGGCTTCGCGGCCGACCCGCAGGGCCGCTACCGCGCACTGCGGGAACACGGCCCTCTCGCCCCGGTCCGGATCGCCCCCGGTGTCGAGGCGATGCTCGTCACCGACTACCAGGCCGCCGTCGACGTGCTGCGCGACACCCACACCTTCAGCAAGGACCCCCGTGCCTGGCAGGCGACGATTCCCGCGGACTCCCCGGTCCTGCCGGTGCTCGGTCACCGGCCCACCGCGCTGTTCAGCGACGGCGCCGAACACGCCCGCTACCGCGACGCGATCAACGACACCCTCGCCCTGATCGAACCGCACCTCCTGCGGGCCGAGGTGGCCAGGGTCGCCCAGCAGCTCATCGGGGCGTTCGCCGCGACCGGCAGCGGCGACCTCGTCGCCCAGTACGCCCGGCTGCTCCCGCTGCACGTCTTCGTCACCTGGTTCGGCGTCGACCCCGCGGACGGCGAACGGATCGTCGACGGGATCGGCGGCATGATGAATCCGGCCGGGGGCGCCGCCGCCGCGTACGCCGACCTCGTCGACGTCGTCACCCGTCTCGTCGCCGACCGGCGCGCCCGCCCGCGCCGCGACCTCACCTCGTACTTCCTCGCGCACCCGGCGCAGCTCGACAACGACGAGACTGTGCGTCAGATCACGTTGCTGATGAGCGCGGGCCACGACCCGACGAGCAATCTGATCGGCAACGCCATCCTGCACATGCTCACCGACGAGCGGTACGCGGGCTCCCTCCACCGGGGAGCGATGACCGCCCACGAAGCGATCAACGAGGTCCTGTGGCAGGACCCGCCGGTCGCCAATCTGGCGGCGCACTACCCGCGTCACGACACCGAGTTCCACGGGGTCCGGCTGCGCGCCGGACAGCTCGTCCTGGTCTCGTTCGGCGCCGCCAACACCCAGTCGGGGGCGCTGGGTTCGGAGACCGGGGTGCGGTCCGGGGGCAGTGCCCACCTGGCCTGGTCGGCCGGTCCCCACCGGTGCCCCGCGAAGCAGCCGGCGCTCCTCATCGCGATGACGGCGATCGAGCAGCTGACCAGTCAGCTGTGCGATGCGAAGCCGGCCGTCCCGGTGAGCGAACTGCTCTGGCGTCCGGGGCCGTTCCACCGCGGACTGGTGCACCTTCCGGTACGTTTCACCCCCATCGACACCACCGCGTCCGCGGCCCCGGACCGGGTCCCCGCCGGGCAGCCGGACGTTCCGATCGGTTCCTGAACCGTGTCGCTGGTAGGCCGAACGGGTGAGGGGCGAGAGAATTGCCCGATGAACAGCGAGCGCAGCCGGCGCAACGCCGACCGAAGCACAGACGGGGTGGTCCGGTGAGCAGGTACGACAGGTACGACGTCACGGACGAGCAGTGGGAGGGGCTGGCCCAGGTCGTACCTCTGCGCAGCCGCAACGAGTGGCCTTCGCGAGTGGACCACCGCACGGTTCCGGACGAGCAGGAGCGCGCCGAGCAGCGGCGCATGGTGGTGCTGCGGGTCCAGGTCTTCGCGGACGCACGCGAGGTCGCCGACTACCTGGTCGCGCAAATTCCGGTGCTCCTCGACCTGACCAGCGCGGAGAGCGATGTGGCCAAGCGGATCCTGGACTTCACCAGCGGAGTCGTCTTCGGGCTGGGCAGCGGGATGCACCGGGTCGACCGGAACGTCTTCCTGTTGTCCCCCGTCGGCATGGAGGTCGAGGGCGTGACGGCGGCGGGCGTTCCGGGGGCGTAGGGCCCTTCGAGGCGGGCCGGCCGGGGCCGCCGGGCGTTCGGTGCGTACGTCGTGACCGGGTGCGGCCCCGGTACGCCGTCTGCCCGCATGAGCGGCGGTGGTAGACCTGGGGCCGTGACGGAACTCGACGTACGCGCGCTCCAGCAACGCCTCGCCGCATTCGCGGCCGCACGCGACTGGGGGCAGTACCACACCCCGAAGAACCTCGCGTCGGCGCTGAGCGTCGAGGCCGCCGAACTCATGGAGATCTTCCAGTGGCTGACGCCTGAACAGTCGGCGAGCGTGATGGAGGACCCCGCAAAGGCACCCAGGGTCGCGGACGAGGTCGCGGACGTTCTCGCCTACCTGCTTCAGTTCTGCGAGGTGCTAGGGATCGACGCGCTGGCGGCGCTGGCGGCGAAAATCGAGCGGAACGAAGGACGCTTCCCGGTGCCGGGGCCAACGGATCCCCCACTCCGTCACTCTTCGGAGTGATCGACTTGTTCACATTCGACTGCGTGTCCACAGATTTCGGAAATCCTCTGGCCTTTCGGTACCGCCACCCTCACTGTGGGTAATGGAAGAGGTGAGCGGGTTTTCGTGTCGAACGGGGGCATGGGATGGAAGCGGTGCGGCTGGTAGCAGTCATCCGGAGCGCGCTGGCGCACAGCCGGGGCACGCCGGACATCATCGCCGAGGCCTGGCAGGCCCAGGCGCTGGCGCAGGCGGTCGGAAGCCGGCTGGCGGCGAGCGGCCCCAAGGAGTTACGGGGCGAGGCGAGCGGGCTCAGCGAGATCGGCGGACGGAGCAACGGGGCGCTGGACCACCCGGCGGCCCGGGCGGGGGTGGCACGGGCCGTGCAGCTCTCCGAGGTCGCCGATCCGCGCGCGGCGTTGACCGGCCTCGGAGCGCTGCTCGGGGAGGTGGGGATAGCCCTGGTCGGGGTGGCGAGCGACACGGACGAGCAGGGCCTGTACTGGCAGTGCATGGAGGCGATCGACGCTGCCGACGAGTCGTTGGACCGGGTGCACGGCATGCTCCGGCTCCTCGATGAGCGGGACCGGGAGCGCCGGGAGGATCTGGAGCGCGGCCGGGAGCGGGACGGCCCGCACGGGGTCCTGCACGGACCGGTGGGCCCGGTCGCCGACACCGGCTGAGCGTCCGGCATCCGGGACGCCGGGGGCGCGGCGGCGCGGGGAGGACGGCCGAAGAGGAGTCCACGAGTCCGGAGGTGCAGGATGGATGCATGGATCTTCGAATCTTCACCGAGCCCCAGCAAGGGGCGAGCTACGACACCCTGCTCACCGTCGCGAAGGCGGCCGAGGACCTCGGCTTCGACGCCTTCTACCGGTCCGACCACTATCTGCGCATGGGGCAGGGCGACGGCCTTCCGGGCCCGACGGACGCATGGATCACACTGGCCGGGCTGGCGCGCGAGACGAAGCGGATCCGCCTCGGCACACTGATGACGGCGGGGACGTTCCGGCTTCCCGGTGTGCTCGCCATCCAGGTGGCGCAGGTCGACCAGATGTCCGGCGGCCGCGTCGAACTGGGCCTGGGCGCCGGCTGGTTCGAGCAGGAGCACAAGGCGTACGGCATCCCGTTCCCCAAGGAGAAGTTCGGGCGGCTGGAGGAGCAGCTGGCGATCGTCACCGGTCTGTGGGCCACCGAGGCCGGCAAGACGTTCAATTTCGACGGCACCTACTACCAGCTCACCGACTCGCCCGCGCTGCCCAAGCCCGCGCAGGCCAAGGTGCCGGTGCTGATCGGGGGTCACGGGGCGAAGCGGACGCCGCGGCTGGCCGCTCAGTACGCGGACGAGTTCAACATCCCGTTCGCCTCGCTGGACGACAGCGAGAAGCAGTTCGGCCGGGTCAGGGCGGCGGCCGCCGAGGCGGGCCGGAAGCCCGACGACCTGGTGTACTCCAACGCCCTGGTCGTGTGCGTCGGCAAGGACGACGCGGAGGTGGCGCGCCGTGCCGCCGTCATCGGGCGTGACGTCGTGGAGTTGAAGGCCAACGGACTGGCCGGCTCGCCCGCCGAGGTCGTCGACAAGATCGGGAGGTTCGGCGCGATCGGGGCGTCGCGCATCTACCTCCAGGTGCTGGACCTCGACGACCTGGAACACCTCGAGCTGATCTCGTCGCAGGTCCAGTCCCAGCTCACCTGAGAACGGGGACACCCACACACCCCTTAGCCCCAGCCCACCGCCTGAGAAAGGAGCCTCCTGTGCCGCCCGGTCCCGCGCACCGGTCCCAGGACTTCGCCCGGTCCGCCGGGACGCCGTCCCGATCCCTCGGCGCCGCGCTCTCGGAGGGGACGGTCCTGCTCGACGGCGGGCTCTCCAACCAGTTGGAGGCGCAGGGCTGCGACCTGTCCGACGCGCTGTGGTCCGCCCGGCTGCTCGCCGACGGACCGGAGCAGATCGAGGCCGCGCACACGGCGTATGTGCGGGCGGGCGCGCAGGTGCTCATCACCGCCAGCTATCAGGCGAGTTTCGAAGGATTCAGGCAGCGTGGAATCGGGCGGGCGGAGGCGGCCGCGCTCTTCGCCCGCAGCGTGGAGCTGGCCCGCCGGGCGGCCGGGGCGGTGGACCGGGACGTCTGGGTCGCGGCCTCCGTCGGACCGTACGGGGCGGTGACGGCGGACGGGGCGGAGTACCGCGGCCGCTACGGGCTCACGGTCCGGGAACTGGAGCGCTTCCACCGCCCCCGGATCGAGGCCCTGGCCGCCGCCGGCCCCGATGTGCTGGCGCTGGAGACCGTGCCGGACGTGGACGAGGCGCAGGCGCTGTTGCGGGTGGCGGGGGAGTGCGGGCTGCCGGTCTGGCTCTCGTACACCGTGGCCGGGGACCGGACCCGGGCCGGGCAACGGCTGGAAGACGCGTTCGCCCTCGCCGAGGAAGAGCAGTTGGTGGTGGCGGCAGGGGTGAACTGCTGCGAACCGGCCGACGCGGAGGGGGCCGTCCGGGCGGCGGCGGAGACGGCCGGGAAACCCGTCGTCGTCTACCCGAACAGCGGTGAACGCTGGGACGCGGAGGGGAGGAGATGGGCCGGGGGAGCGACGTTCGACCCCGGCCGGGTCGGGGCCTGGCAGGACGCCGGCGCACGGCTGGTCGGCGGCTGCTGCCGCGTCGGTCCGGCCACCATCACGGAACTGGCCGTACTGCTCGGCGAGGGTGGGACGGCAACGCAGCTCACGGGGCGGTGAAAATGCCTGGTGAGGGCGAGGGAAGCTGATCATACTCGGACGTGTGTTCCTGACGATCAGTACGACCGGCACCCCGGAGCGTCCCGCCACCGATCTCGGTTTCCTGCTGCACAAGCACCCCGAGAAGGCGCAGACGTTCTCCACCTCGCACGGCACCGCGCATGTCTTCTATCCCGAGGCGTCCGCGGAGCAGTGCACGGCAGCGCTGCTGCTGGAGGTGGATCCCGTGGCTCTGGTGCGGCGCGGCAAGGGCAAGGGCCGCGGCGGCGCGCCAGACGCGGCGCTCGCGCAGTACGTCAACGACCGCCCCTACGCGGCGTCCTCGCTGCTCTCCGTCGCGATGAGCACCGTCTTCAAGTCCGCGCTGAGCGGCACCTGCAAGTCGATGCCCGAGCGAGTGGCGGCGCCGATGCCGCTGCGGATCGAGGTGCCCGCCCTGCCGGCCCGTGGTGGTGCCGAGCTGGTGCGCAAGTTGTTCGGTCCGCTCGGCTGGTCGCGGGTGGACGCGGTGGCCGTACCACTGGACGAGCAGTTCCCCGAGTGGGGGGACTCGCGGTACGTACGGCTCGTGCTGGAGGGCGAGTTGAGGCTCGCGGACGCGTTGCGTCAGCTGTACGTCCTGCTGCCGGTGCTCGATGACGCCAAGCACTACTGGGTGGCTCCGGACGAGGTGGACAAGCTGCTGCGGGCCGGTGAGGGCTGGCTGGCCGACCACCCCGAGCAGAAGCTGATCACCAGCCGGTATCTGTCGCGGCGCTGGGGGCTGACCCGGCAGGCGATGCAGAGGCTGGAGCTGGTGAGGCTCGCCGAGTCCGACGACCTCGACGTCGAGAGCATCGACAACGCGGTGGACGAGACGGCCGACACCGAGGAGCGGCCGGTGCCGCTCGCCGAACAGCGCAGGACCGCGATCCTGGCGGCGCTGACCGCTGCCGGGGCGAGCCGGGTGCTCGACCTGGGCTGCGGCCAGGGCCAGTTGGTGCAGGCGCTGCTGAAGGACGTGCGCTTCACCGAGATCGTCGGGGTGGACGTCTCGATGCGCGCGCTGACGATCGCCTCGCGCCGGCTGAAGCTGGACCGGATGGGGGAGCGCCAGGCCGCGCGGGTGACGCTCCGGCAGGGCTCGCTCACCTACACGGACAAGCAGCTCAAGGGGTACGACGCGGCGGTGCTGAGCGAGGTCGTCGAGCACCTCGACCTGCCACGGCTGCCGGCCCTGGAGTACGCGGTGTTCGGCGTGGCCCGCCCCCGTACCGTGCTCGTGACCACGCCGAACGTCGAGTACAACGTCCGCTGGGAGACCCTCCCGGCCGGGCACGTCCGGCACGGCGACCATCGCTTCGAATGGACCCGGGCGGAATTTGGGGACTGGGCGGGCGCAGTGGCCCGCAGACACGGGTACGGGGTGGAGTTCGTCCCGGTGGGCCCCGATGACCCGGAGGTGGGCCCGCCCACCCAAATGGCCGTGTTCACCATGACCGCGGCCGACGTGACGGAGAAGCCCACCGAGAACGACCGGACCAGCGAGACCGACAGGACCGAGAAGGAGGCGAAAGCCGCATGACCAGCACCAGCTCCAGCACCGGTTCGAGTGACAGCGACAGCACCAGCACCAGCGACCGCGGCGGGCGTGTCCTGCCGGTGACCGACCTCTCCCTCGTCGTCCTCATCGGGGCGAGCGGCTCGGGCAAGTCCACCTTCGCCCGCAAGCACTTCAAGCCGACCGAGATCATCTCCTCCGACTTCTGCCGCGGTCTGGTCGCCGACGACGAGAACGACCAGAGCGCGAGCCGGGACGCCTTCGACGTCCTGCACTACATCGCGGGCAAGCGCCTGGCCGCCGGACGGCTGACCGTCGTCGACGCCACCAGCGTCCAGCCGGAGAGCCGCCGCCAGCTGGTGCAGCTGGCCCGGGAGCACGACGTGCTGCCCATCGCCGTCGTGCTCGACCTGCCCGAAGAGGTCTGCCTCGCCCGCAACGCGGAACGCCCGGACCGTGCCGGCATGCCCCGTCACGTCATCCAGCGCCACCGCCGCGAGCTGCGCCGCTCGCTGCGCGGTCTGGAGCGCGAGGGATTCCGCAAGGTCCACATCCTGCGCACCGAGGAGGAGGCCGAGCGCGCCGAAGTGGTCCTGGAGCGCCGCTACAACGACCTCCGCCACCTCACCGGCCCCTTCGACATCATCGGCGACATCCACGGCTGCAGCTCCGAGCTGGAGACCCTGCTCGGCAAGCTCGGCTATGTGGAGGGCTCGCACCCCGAGGGGCGTACGGCGGTGTTCGTCGGCGACCTCGTCGACCGCGGGCCCGACAGCCCCGGCGTGCTGCGCCGCGTCATGTCCATGGTCTCGGACGGCAACGCGCTCTGCGTTCCCGGCAACCACGAGAACAAACTCGGCCGTTACCTCAAGGGCCGCAAGGTACAGCAGACCCACGGACTCGCCGAGACGATCGAGCAGCTGGAGCGGGAGGACGCCAAGGACCCGCAATTCCGCGAGCGGGTGCGGCAGTTCATCGACGGGCTCGTCAGCCACTACGTGCTGGACGACGGAAAGCTGGTCGTCTGCCACGCCGGTCTGCCCGAGAAGTACCACGGACGCACCTCCGGACGGGTCCGCTCGCACGCACTGTACGGCGACACGACCGGCGAGACCGACGAGTTCGGCCTGCCGGTGCGCTACCCGTGGGCGGAGGACTACCGCGGCCGTGCCACCGTGGTCTACGGCCACACCCCCGTCCCCACCACCTCCTGGATCAACAACACCATCTGCCTGGACACCGGGGCCGTGTTCGGCGGGAAGATGACCGCGCTGCGCTGGCCGGAGCGCGAGCTCGTCGACGTACCGGCCGAGCAGGTCTGGTACGAGCCGGTGAAGCCGCTGGTCACCGAGGCGCCGGGCGGCCGCGAGGGACGGCCGCTGGACCTCGCCGATGTGCAGGGCCGCCGCGTCGTGGAGACCCGGCACATGGGCCGGATAGCGGTGCGCGAGGAGAACGCGGCGGCCGCGCTGGAGGTCATGAGCCGGTTCGCCGTCGACCCCCGCCTGCTCGCCTACCTCCCGCCGACCATGGCGCCGACGGCCACCTCGCACGAGGAGGGCTATCTGGAGCACCCGGCCGAGGCGTTCGCGCAGTACCGGACGGACGGTGTGGCCCAGGTCGTGTGCGAGGAGAAGCACATGGGCTCCCGGGCCGTGGCCCTCGTCTGCCGGGACGCGGACGCGGCACGGGAGCGCTTCGGGACCGGCGACTTCGGCAAGGACGGCCCGACCGGCGCGCTGCACACCCGCACCGGACGGCCGTTCCTGGACGACCCCGCGCTCACCGAGGCCGTGCTGGGCCGGCTGCGTGCGGCCGTCACCGCCGCCGGGCTGTGGGAGGAGTGGGACACCGACTGGATGCTGCTCGACGCCGAGCTGATGCCCTGGTCCCTGAAGGCCGCCGGGCTGCTCCGCTCGCAGTACGCGGCGGTCGGCGCGGCGTCGGGCGCCGTCTTCCCCACGGCCACCGGTGCGCTCGCGGCGGCCGCGGCACGCGGGATCGACGTCGGCGCGCTCGCCGACCGGCAGCGGGGGCGGGCCGAGGACGCGGCCGCGTTCACCGAGGCCTACCGCCGATACTGCTGGAGCACGGAAGGGCTGGACGGGGTGCGCCTCGCGCCCTTCCAGATCCTCGCCGTACAGGGCCGCTCGCTCGCCTCCGTACCCCATGACGAGCAACTGGCCTGGCTGGACCGGCTGGTGGAGCACGACCCCACCGGTCTGCTCCAGGTCACCCGGCGGCTCGTCGTCGACACCGCCGACGAGGCCTCGGTCCGCTCCGGCGTCGACTGGTGGCTGGAGATGACCGGCCGCGGCGGCGAGGGCATGGTCGTCAAGCCCCTCGGCGCTCTCGTCAGGGACGGCAAGGACCGTCTCGTGCAGCCCGGGATCAAGGTGCGTGGCCGGGAGTACCTGCGGATCATCTACGGCCCCGAGTACACCCGCCCGGAGAACCTGGACCGGCTGCGGGGGCGTTTCCTCGGCCACAAGCGGTCGCTCGCCCTGCGCGAGTACGCCCTGGGCCTCGAAGCGCTGGACCGGCTGGCCGAAGGGGAGCCGCTGTGGCGGGTCCACGAGGCGGTGTTCGCGGTCCTCGCGCTGGAGTCGGAGCCGGTGGACCCTCGGCTGTAACGCATGCTGCCGGGCCGGAACCGGACGCGGTTGCGGCCCGGCAGCAGAACCGGCTGGCGATTCGCCGGGTGAACGGTGTCCCGCGCGGTGAGGATGAGGGCATGGGATTCCATGTCGACTCCGAGGCCGGGCGGCTGCGCCGCGTCATCCTGCACCGCCCCGATCTGGAGCTGAAACGGCTCACCCCGGGCAACAAGGACGCACTGCTCTTCGACGACGTGCTCTGGGTGCGCCGGGCCCGCCAGGAGCACGACGGATTCGCGGACGTGCTGCGCGACCGCGGGGTGGAGGTGCACCTCTTCGGAGACCTCCTCCGGGAGTCGCTGGAGATTCCCGTGGCCCGCCGGCTCGTGCTCGACCGGGTCTTCGAGGAGAAGGAGTACGGGCCGCTGGCCACCGAGCACCTGCGGGCCGCCTTCGAGGAACTGTCCACGGCCGACCTCTGCGAGGCGCTGGTCGGCGGGATGACCAAACGGGAGTTCCTGGAGCGGTTCCACGAGCCGACGTCCGTGCGCTTCCACGTCATGGACCTGGACGACTTCCTGCTCGGACCGCTGCCCAACCACCTCTTCACCCGCGACACCTCGGCCTGGATCTACGACGGCGTCTCCATCAACGCCATGCGGTGGCCTGCCCGGCAGCGCGAGACCGTTCACTTCGAGGCGATCTACCGCCACCACCCGCTCTTCACGGGGCCGGAGGCCGGGGCCTTCCACCACTGGTCGGAGGGGCAGGACGACTACCCCTCCACCATCGAGGGCGGCGACGTCCTCGTCATCGGCCGGGGAGCCGTGCTCATCGGGATGAGCGAACGCACCACCCCGCAGGCGGTGGAGATGCTGGCCCGCGGCCTCTTCGACGCCGGCTCGGCACGGACGATCGTGGCACTGGACATGCCCAAGAGCCGTGCGTTCATGCACCTCGACACGGTGATGACGATGGTCGACGGGGACACCTTCACCAAGTACGCGGGCCTGGGGATGCTCCGCTCGTACACCATCGAACCCGGCGACGGGCCGCGCGATCTCAAGGTCACCGACCATCCGCCCGAGCACATGCACCGCGCCATCGCCGAGGCGCTGGGACTGGACGCGATCCGCGTCCTGACCGCCACCCAGGACGTGCACGCGGCGGCGCGGGAGCAGTGGGACGACGGCTGCAACGTCCTGGCCGTCGAGCCGGGCGTCGTCGTCGCCTACGAGCGCAACGCGACCACCAACACCCATCTGCGCAAGGAGGGCATCGAGGTCATCGAGATCCGCGGCAGCGAACTGGGCCGGGGCCGCGGCGGCCCCCGCTGCATGAGCTGCCCGGTGGTCCGGGACCCGGTGTAGCCGGGTGGGGCCGGAGTAGCCCTCGCGGATGCACTGTATAGCGATGCATTGTGTCGTATAGACTTCCAGGGTTATCGTGTGCGTCCCCGTCCGACCCAGGAGCAGTCACCATGGCCATAGACCTCGCAGGCCGCCACTTCCTCAAGGAGCTGGACTTCACGGCCGAGGAGTTCCGCGGCCTGATCGCCCTGGCCGCCGAGCTCAAGGCCGCGAAGAAGGCGGGGGCCGAGGTCCAGCGGCTCCGCGGCAAGAACATCGCGCTGATCTTCGAGAAGACCTCGACCCGCACCCGCTGCGCGTTCGAGGTGGCCGCCGCCGATCAGGGTGCCTCCACCACGTACCTCGACCCCTCCGGCTCCCAGATGGGGCACAAGGAGTCCGTGAAGGACACCGCCCGGGTCCTCGGCCGGATGTTCGACGGGATCGAGTACCGGGGCGACAGCCAGGAAGCCGTCGAGGAGCTGGCCGCCCATGGCGGTGTGCCCGTGTTCAACGGGCTGACCGACGACTGGCACCCCACCCAGATGCTCGCCGACGTCCTCACGATGACCGAGCACAGCGAGAAGCCGCTGGAGCGCATCGCCTTCGCCTACCTCGGCGACGCCCGGTTCAACATGGGCAACTCCTACCTCGTCACCGGCGCCCTGCTGGGCATGGACGTACGGATCGTCGCGCCGAAGGCCTACTGGCCCGCCGAACCGGTCGTCGACCGGGCCCGCGAGCTCGCCGCCGTCAGCGGGGCCACGGTCACGCTCACCGAGGACATCGCCGACGGCGTGCGCGGCGCCGACTTCGTCGCCACGGACGTCTGGGTCTCGATGGGTGAGCCCAAGGAGGTCTGGGACGAGCGCATCGCCGCCCTCGCGCCGTACGCCGTCACCATGGACGTCCTGCGGGCCACCGGAAACGACGGCGTGAAGTTCCTGCACTGCCTCCCCGCCTTCCACGACCTCGGGACCAAGGTCGGGCGCGAGATCCACGCCCGGCACGGCCTGACGGAGCTTGAGGTCAGCGACGAGGTCTTCGAGTCCAAGCACTCCGTCGTCTTCGACGAGGCGGAGAACCGGATGCACACGATCAAGGCCGTGCTGGTGGCGACCCTGGCCGCGCCCTGAAAGGGCCGCTTCTGATGTGCGGCGGTGTACGCCCGGTTACGGCCGCAGCCGCTGGTGACCGGCCGCCACGGCCGCCGGCTGACCGGTCGCCGGCAGGGTGAACCACACCGCTTTGCCGCGCTCCGTCGTGCGGTGACCGCAGGACGAACTGAGGGTACGGATCAGCAGCAGGCCCCGGCCGTGCTCCTGCCATGGATCGGGCATGGAGTCCGGCTCCGGGCGGGACAGATCGCCCGGCGGGGCCGGGTCGCCGTCATGCACCTCCACCTGGCAACCGGTCGGCAGGAGCTCCACCACCAGCTCGACGGGATGGTCGCCGGGGGTGTGCTCCACGGCGTTGGCGACCAGTTCCGCGGTCAGCAGTTCGGCGGTGTCGCTGTCGGCGTCGAGGTCCGCCAGCACCGTACGGATCAGCGCCCGGGCGATCGGCACAGCGGCTGCCGAATGCGGCAGCGCGATGCGCCAGACGGCGGGTGCGGGGGCATCGGACGGCACGGGGCTTCCGTTCGGAGAGCGGGGAGAGTCCTGGTTTTGCTGGGAATTCTGGACTCGCTGAAAAATTATCGGAGCTCAAAACTTCTTCCTTCAACCATACGAATCCGCACGACCCGGGCAAGGGCCTGCCGACCGGTACGAAGGGGACGTTCGTCACTACGGCCTTACCTCGCCCTTATCGCGTACTCGTGACGGGAGTCACGGGCGAGTGATAAATTCGGGGTCAGGCAGCAGCCCGACGGCCGAAGGGGACCACCCTCGATGAGTCCGTTTCCCAGCTCCGCGTCCCGCACGGAGCACTGGCGCCATCTGCGGGTCACCATGCAGGACGGCGTCGCCACCGTGACCCTCGCCCGGCCCGACAAGCTGAACGCGCTGACCTTCGGCGCCTACGCGGACCTGCGCGACCTCCTGGCCGAACTGTCCCGGGAGCGCTCCGTGCGGGCCCTGGTGCTGGCCGGTGAGGGGCGCGGATTCTGTTCGGGCGGCGATGTGGACGAGATCATCGGCGCCACACTCGCGATGGACACCGCCCAGCTGCTGGACTTCAACCGGATGACCGGACAGGTCGTACGGGCGCTGCGCGAGTGCCCGTTCCCCGTCGTCGCGGCCGTCCACGGGGTCGCCGCCGGAGCGGGCGCCGTGCTCGCCCTGGCCGCCGACTTCCGGGTCGCCGACCCCTCCGCCAGGTTCGCCTTCCTCTTCACCCGCGTCGGGCTCTCCGGCGGCGACATGGGCGCGGCCTATCTGCTGCCCCGGGTCGTCGGTCTCGGCCACGCCACCCGGCTCCTGATGCTGGGCGACCCCGTCCGCGCCCCCGAGGCCGAACGGATCGGGCTGATCAGCGAACTGGCCGACGAGGGCCTGGCCGACGAGCGGGCCACCGCCCTCGCCCGGCGCCTCGCGGACGGTCCCGCGCTCGCCCTCGCCCAGACCAAGGCACTGCTCACCGCCGAGCTCGACATGCCGCTGGCCGCCTCCGTGGAGATGGACGCCGCCACGCAGGCCCTGCTGATGCACGGCGAGGACTACGCCGAATTCCACGCCGCCTTCACCGAGAAACGGCCGCCGAAATGGCAGGGCCGGTGATCCCGCGCACGTTCCCCGACAGCGGGGCGGACCCGCTCCGCCGCATCGCCGTCATCGGCGGCGGACCGGGTGGGCTCTACGCCGCAGCCCTGCTGAAGCGGCTGGGCCCGGAGCGCGAGATCACCCTCTGGGAACGGAACGCACCCGAGGACACCTTCGGCTTCGGGGTCGTCCTCTCCGACGAGACCCTGGGCGGCATCGAGCACGCCGACCCCGCCGTCCACGCCGCGCTCCAGCGCGAGTTCGTCCGCTGGGACGACGTCGACATCGTCCACCGGGGCCATACCCAGACCTCCGGCGGCCACGGCTTCGCCGCGCTCGGCCGCCGCCGGCTCCTGGAGATCCTGCACGAGCGCTGCACCGGCCTGGGGGTGCGCCTCCGCTTCCGCACACAGGCGCCGCCCGCCGCCGAACTGGCCGCCACCCACGACCTGGTGATCGCGGCTGACGGCGTGCACAGCCGGACCCGCGACGCCTACGCGGAGAGCTTCGGGCCCCGCGTCACCACGCACCGCTGCCGGTACATCTGGCTCGCCGCCGACTTCGCCCTGGACGCCTTCCGCTTCGAGACCGCGGAGACCGCGTACGGCGTGATGCAACTGCACGCCTACCCCTTCTCCGCCGACGCCTCGACCGTCATCGTGGAAATGCGCGAAGAGGTCTGGCGCGCGGCCGGATTCGACACCTGCGACGCCGCCCAGTCGACCCGGCACTGCGCCAAGATCTTCGCCGACGCCCTCGGCCACCGGCCGCTGCGCTCCAACAACTCCTCCTGGCTCACCTTCCGTACCGTCGTCAACGAGCGCTGGTCACATGGGAACACCGTCCTCATCGGCGATGCCGCCCACACCGCGCACTTCTCCATCGGCTCCGGCACCAAACTCGCGGTCGAGGACGCCCTCGCCCTCGCCGCCTGCATCGAGGAACAACCCACGCTGCCCGCCGCCCTCGCCGCGTACGAGAGCGAGCGCCGGCCCGTCGTCGAATCGACCCAGCGCGCCGCCGCGGCGAGCCTGCGCTGGTTCGAGGACCTGGGGACGTACGTCGACCAGCCGCCCCGCCAGTTCGCCTTCAACCTCCTCACCCGCAGCCGCCGCGTCACCCACGACAACCTGCGGCTGCGCGACGCCTCGTTCACCGCCGCCGTCGAGGAGGAGTTCGGCTGCGCACCCGGGACGCCGCCCATGTTCACCCCGCTGCGGCTGAGGAGCCTGGAGCTGCGCAACCGCGTCATCGTCTCGCCCATGGACATGTACTCGGCCACCGACGGCCTGCCGGGCGACTTCCATCTCGTCCACCTGGGCGCGCGGGCGCTCGGCGGCGCCGGGCTGGTCATGACGGAGATGGTGTGCGTGAGCGCCGAGGGCCGCATCACCCCCGGCTGCACCGGCCTCTACACCGACGAGCAGCAGGCCGCCTGGACCAGGATCACCGACTTCGTGCACTCAGGGTCACCGGGCACCGCGATCGGCGTCCAGCTCGGTCACTCCGGCCGCAAGGGCTCCACCAAGCTGATGTGGGAGGGCATCGACCAGCCGCTCGACGACGGCAACTGGCCGCTCACCGCCGCCTCCCCGCTTCCGTACGCACCAGGCGTCAACCAGATCCCGCACGCCCTGGACCGCGCCGGTCTGGATACCGTCCGCGAGCAGTTCGCGTCCGCCGCCGCACGCGCCGACGCCTGCGGATTCGACCTCCTGGAACTGCACTGCGCGCACGGCTATCTGCTCTCCGGCTTCCTCTCCCCGCTCACCAACCACCGCACCGACGCGTACGGCGGCAGCCTGGCGGGCCGGCTCCGCTTCCCGCTGGAGGTCTTCGACGCCGCCCGCGAACGGTGGCCCGACGACCGGCCGATGACCGTCCGGATCTCCGCCACGGACTGGGCCGAGGGCGGCACGACGGGCGAGGACGCCATCGAGATCGCCCGCGCCTTCGTCGCGCACGGAGCCGACGCCATCGACGTCTCCACCGGCCAGGTCGTCCCCTTCGAGCGGCCGGAGTACGGGCGCTCCTACCAGACCCCGTACGCCGACCGGATCCGCAACACCCTGTGCGTTCCCGTCATCGCCGTCGGCGCGATCTCGTCCTGGGACGATGTCAACTCCCTGCTGCTCGCGGGCCGCGCCGACCTCTGCGCCCTGGCCCGCCCGCACCTGTACGACCCGCACTGGACGCTCCACGCGGCGGCGGACCAGGGCTACACGGGACCGGGTGCGCCCTGGCCGCTCCCGTACCGCGCGGGCAGCCGGACCCCGCCGACGGGACGCACGGACGCACCGAAGCCGCGGCTCACCCTGGGCTGAGTGGCAGCCACGGGCGCGCCGCTCACTCGCCCGCGCCCTCCGCGCTGACCACCAGCCGGTCCGAGACCGGGCGGTAGCCGATGCGCGTGTACACGCCGTTGCTCGTCGGGTTGGCGAGATCGGCGAACAGCACCACCTCGTCCGCCCCCGCGCTCCGGGCTGCCCGGCTGACCTCTGCGGTCACCGCTGCCGCGTAGCCGCGGCCGCGGTGCTCTGGCGGGGTGTAGACGGGGGCGACGCGCGCGGTTCCCGCGATCCGCAGTGAGATGCCCGCCATCGACACGGGGACGCCGTCGTGCTCCCAGAGCGTCAGCCGGCCCTCCGCCGTCCGCTCGTCGACCGCCCGCGCATGACGTTCGACGCGCCCGGCCGGGCTGCCGATGTCGACGGCGAACGCGGCGTACCAGCGCAGCAGCATGTCCCGGTCCGCAGCAGTCGCGGCCCTCGCCCGGCCACCGGGAGCGGGCGACGGCGGAACCAGCTCGCCCAGCCGGTAGAGCCGGTTCTCCTCGATGACACGGTGCCCCGGCCAGTGGGCCGCCACCGCCCCGGCCGTGGCACGGTCCGCGTTGACACGCGTGAGCCGGCGAGCGGCCATCAACGGAGCCACCGCCTCCGGGGCGAGCCCGTTCAACGACGCGGGATGAGGCGGCGTGTGGATCAGGGTCCCCGCCACCTCGCCGTCGGCACCACGCCACCAGCCCAGCACCGGATCGTGGTCGCCGAAGGAGTGCGGGCCGTGGCGGCGCAGGGCCGCGGTGACGGTCAGCACGACGGTGTTCTCCGTCGGACGGCTGGTGAGCCAGGGTCCCGCCGCGTCGAGGAAGACATCGACGTCATCAGTGAAGGTCCAGGTCATGCGTCCGCATTGTGCCGCGCGCGACTGCCGCGGGGCACGCGGTTATCCGCGCACGAACGCCGCCCCGGCGTCCCGCAGCCGCTCGTGCAGCAGCCCGAACACCTCCGCCGACCTGCCGCCCGGCCACGTCGGGGGCAGCAGCTCCTTCGGCAGCCCCGGGTCCGCGTACGGCACCTGCCGCCAGGAGTCCAGCGCCAGCAGGTAGTCCCGGTACGCCGTCTCCGGGGCCGGCGGCTCGTCCGGGCGGGCCTCCCAGGACCGCAGCACCGGTTCGTGCCGCTCCAGGAAGCCGTCGTGCAGCCGGGCCAGGGCGTCCAGGTCCCACCAGCGCGCCACCGAATCGCCGGTGGCCGCGAAACCCAGATGATCGCCGCGGAACAGCTCGACGTACGGGGCGAGCCCGAGGCGTTCGAGGGTGTGCCGGGTCTCCTCGTGCAGCGCGGCCGGCGCGATCCACACCCCGGGGGCGGCCGTACCGAAGCCGAGCCCGGAGAGCCGTGAGCGCAGCAGATGCCGCTTGTGGCGTTCGGCCTCCGGTACGGAGAACACGGCGAGCACCCAGCCGTCCTCGATGCGCGGGTCCGGATGCCGGTAGATCCGCCGGTCCCCGTCGTCCAGCAGCTGACGGGCGTCGCCCGAGAGCGCGTACCCGGCCGCCCCGCCCGGTGTCCGGGCCGCGACGAGGAGTCCGCGCCGCTTCAGCCGGGAGACCGAGGACCGCACGGCGGGGGCCTCGACGCCGACGGCGCCGAGCAGCCGGACGAGTTCCGCCACCGGCATCGGGGCGTCGTCCGGGGTGCGGCCGTACGCACCGTAGAGGGTGACGATCAGCGAGCGGGGGGTGTGCGGTTCGATCATCTGATCATTCTCGGTGCGTGTCGCCGGATTCCGCACCGCCTTCGTCCTCGCGGAGCCGGAACCGCTGCAGCTTGCCGGTCGCGGTACGGGGGAGTGCGGGCAGGAAGGTGATGAGGCGGGGGCATTTGTGCGGGGCCAGTTCGGAGCGCATGAAGGTGCGCAGCGCGTCGGCCGTCAGGGCGGAGCCCTCCCGGCGCACCACGTACGCCGCCACGATCCGGCCGCGCAGCTCGTCCGCACGGCCCACCACCGCCGCCTCCGCCACCTCGGGGTGGCGCAGCAGGGCGTCCTCGACCTCGGGTCCCGCGATGTTGTAGCCGGAGGAGATGATCATGTCGTCTGCGCGGGCGACGTAGCGGAAGTAGCCGTCGGCGTCGCGCACATAAGTGTCGCCGGTGAGGTTCCAGCCGTGCTGTACGTAGTCCCGCTGCCGCTCGTCCGCGAGGTAGCGGCAGCCGACCGGCCCGCGCACCGCGAGGAGTCCCGGCTCGCCGTCCGGCACGGGCTCACCGTCGAGGTCCACCACCCGGGCCTGCCAGCCGGGAACGGGGACGCCGGTGGTGCCGGGGCGTATCGCCTCGTCGGCGGCGGAGACGAAGATGTGGAGCAGCTCGGTGGCGCCGATGCCGTTGATGATCCGCAGACCGGTGCGCTCGTACCAGGAGTGCCAGGTCGCCACGGGAAGGTTCTCCCCCGCCGATACGCAGCGGCGCAGCGCGGAGAGGTCGTGCCCGTCGAGCTGGTCGAGCATCACCCGGTAGGCGGTCGGGGCGGTGAACAGCACCGAGACCCGGTGCGCGGCCAGGGCGGGCAGCAGTTGCTTCGGGCCCGCCTGTTCCAGCAGCAGCGCCGACGCACCGGCCCGCAGCGGGAAGACGACCAGACCGCCGAGCCCGAAGGTGAAGCCGAGCGGCGGACTGCCGGCGAAGACGTCGTCGGGCACCGGCCGCAGGACGTGCCGCGAGAAGGTGTCCGCGATGGCGAGCACATCGCGGTGCAGGTGCATGCAGCCCTTCGGCCGGCCGGTGGTCCCCGAGGTGAACGCGATCAGCGCCACGTCGTCCGCCGCGGTGTCCACGGCCCGGTACGGGCCCGGCCGGCCCTCGGCCAGCCGCAGCAGGTCGTCGGGTGCGTCCCCGCCGTACGCCGTGATCCGCAGCCCCGGCACCTCCGCCTTCACCAGGTCGTCGACGGACCGCACATCGCACAGCGCATGGCTGATCCGGGCGATCGAGCAGATCGTGGCGAGTTCGGCCGCCCGCTGCTGGGCCAGAACGGTGACGGCGATCGCCCCGGCCTTCAGCACCGCCAGCCAGCAGGCGGCGAGACGGGGCGTGGTGGGGCCGCGCAGCAGCACCCGGTTGCCGGGCACGACCCCCAGGTCCGAGGTGAGGACATGGGCGATCCGGTCGACGAGGTCCCGCAGCTCCCCGTAGCTCATCATCCCGCCGTCGGGCGTACGGAACGCGGGCCGTTCGGGGCCGAAGCGCTCGGTTGTGCGGTCCAGGAGCTCGGCGGCGCAGTTGAGCCGGTCCGGATAGTGCAGCTCCGGCAGGTCGAAGACCAGTTCCGGCCACTGGCCGGCGGGTGGCAGATGTTCCCTGGCGAAGCTGTCGATGTGCGCTGAGGTACTCGGGTCCATCAAGGATCGCCCCCTTGTCGCCCTTGGAGCGTATCGTTTGGGTGACGGCAGTCAACAGTCCGCGATAAAATCAGCGTCCTGAGGGACGGCACCGGGACTTCGACCAGAGAGGCGCCGGTATGACGGCATTCTCGCTCGATCCGGCACAGACCGCCTGGTGCGAGGAGCTGCGCACCCTGGCCGGCGAGCGGCTCCGCCCGCTCGCGGAGAAGGGCGAGCCCGGGCACGTCAACCGCCCCCTGATCGCCGCGCTCGGAGAGCTCGGCCTGCTCGAGCGACTGCTCGGCTCCGGCGCGTTCGACCTGTGCCTGCTGCGCGAATCGCTCGCCCGCGCCTGCACGGAGGCCGAGACCGCCCTGGCGCTCCAGGGCCTGGGGACGTACCCCGTCGTGCAGGCGGGCACCCCCGCCCTCCGGGGGCGCTGGCTCCCCGAGGTCCGCGCGGGCCGTGCCGTCGCCGCCTTCGCGCTCAGCGAGCCGGGGGCCGGCTCCGACGCCGCAGCCCTGGCACTCGAGGCCCGGCCCGTGCCCGACGGCTGGCGGCTGACCGGCGAGAAGTGCTGGATCTCCAACGCCCCGGAGGCGGACTTCTACACCGTCTTCGCCCGGACGACCGAGGGCGCCGGAGCGCGCGGCGTCACCGCGTTCCTGGTGCCGGCCGACCGGCCCGGGCTGACCGGCACCCCGCTGGACATGCTCTCCCCGCACCCGATCGGCGCCCTCCGCTTCGACGGCGTCCCGGTCACCCCCGACGACGTGCTCGGCGAACCGGACCGCGGCTTCCGGGTCGCCATGAACACCCTCAACCTCTTCCGGCCCAGCGTCGGCGCCTTCGCCCTCGGCATGGCCCGCGCCGCGCTCGACGCCACCGTGGAGCACACCGCCACCCGCACCGCGTTCGGCGGACCCCTGGGCGACCTGCAGGCCGTCTCCCACCAGGTCGCGGAGATGGCCACCCGCACGGAGGCCGCCCGGCTGCTGGTGTACGCGGCGGCCGCGGCGTACGACGCGGGGGAGCCCGGCGTCCCACGCCGGGCCGCGATGGCGAAGCTGTACGCCACCGAGACCGCGCAGTTCGTCGTTGATACCGCCGTCCAGCTGCACGGCGCCCGCGCCCTGCGCCGCGGCCATCTGCTCGAACACCTCTACCGCGAGGTCCGCGCGCCCCGCATCTACGAGGGGGCCAGCGAGGTCCAGCGCACCATCATCGCCAAGGATCTGTACGCGAACCGGGAGCCGTCCGCATGAGTCCCCTCCACCGGGTCAACCCCGCCGAACTCTCCCCGCCCACGGGCTTCTCGCACGCGGTCACCGCCGTCGGGAGCCATCTGGTCTTCCTCGCCGGGCAGACCGCGCTGGACCACCGGGGCGACATCACCGGGAGCACCCTGCCCGAGCAGTTCGCCACCGCCCTCGGTAACCTCCTCACCGCCCTGCGCGCGGCGGGCGGCTCCCCGGCCGATCTGGCCCGGGTCACGGTCTATGCCACCGATGTCGCCGACTACCGGGCCAACGCGCCCGAACTGGGCCGGATCTGGCGCCGGCTGGCGGGCCGCGACTACCCGGCGATGGCCGTCATCGGCGCGGCGCGGCTCTGGGACGAACAGGCGCTCGTCGAGATCGACGGCGTGGCGGTCCTGCCCTGACACCGCGAACGCCGGTCCCGCCACGACACGGCGAACGCCCCGTGCGGCCCGTGGCGGTCCTGCCCTGACACCGCGAACGCCGGTCCCGCCACGACACGGCGAACGCCCCGTGCGGCCCGTGGCGGTCCTGCCCTGACACGGCGAACGCCCCGTGCGGCCCGTGGCGGTCCCGCCACGACCCGGGTAACCCAGGGCTAACCCCCCGTGCGGCCCGTGAACCCGGGCCGCACGGGGCGTGGGTCGCTCGGAGCGGTCAGCGCCTCAGTACGGCTGCACCAGCACGTGCGCGGCGCCCGGGATACCGACCTTCAGCAGCTCGTCCTCCTCGGGCGTCGTCTCCCCGCCCGTCTCCTGCTTCAGCACGGCACGCGACATGGCCTGCACCCACATGGCGCGGGGGCGGCGGCGCGCCTCCCAGGCGTCGAGCGCGGCCGGGACGGCCGCCTCGGCGTCCAGCGACTCGGCCAGCACCAGCGCGTCCTCCACGGCCATCGCCGCACCCTGCGCGATGTGCGGGGTGCTCGCGTGCGCGGCGTCACCGGCCAGGACCACCCGGCCGACGTGCCACGGCTCCTCGACGGTCACCTGGGAGATCCGCGAGTACACCACCGCATCCGGTCCGGTGACCGCGGCCAGCGCCTCGGCGACCGGGCCGGAGAACATCGGCAGCCGCTCCTTGAGCTGCTCGTGTGCCTTCTGAGGGTCGGGCCGGAAGTCCTCGGGCTCGGCGAACACCGCGCCCAGGTACATCAGCTCGTCCGTGATCGGCGTGAGCAGCGCCTTGGCGGCCTGCCCGGCGGTGCCCATCACGACGCCGCGCACGTGCTCCTGACGGGGCACGGTGACCCGCCAGTTGGCGAAGCCGGTGTACTCGGGGACGTAGCGGTCGCCGTACAGCCGGGTGCGCAGCGGCGAGCCGATGCCGTCGAAGCCGACGACCAGGTCCCAGCGCGCGGCTGAACCGTCGGACAGGGTGACGTCCACGCCCTCGCCGTCGTCGGCGAGTTCCGTGATGGTCGCGCCGAAGCGGATCGTCGCCCCGGCCGCCGTGGCCGCGGCGCCGAGGATCTGGGAGAGCGCGGCGCGCGGGATGCCGTTGTTGGACGGGGCGTCGCCCATGCGGGGCTGCGGGATCTCGGCCAGGACGTTGCCGGCCGGGTCCGCGATGGTCAGGACCTCCCACTCGAAGCCCGCCTTGATGCAGTCGTCGAGGACGCCGATCTCCCGCATCACGTGCAGGGCGTTGGACGGCTGGATGATGCCGACGCCCAGGGCCTCCAGCTCGTCGCGGAGTTCGGCGACCTCGACGGTGTGGCCGCGCCGGGCCAGGGCGGTGGCGAGCGTCAGCCCGCCGATGCCGCCGCCGTGGATCAGGACGCGCAGAGGTGCTGCCATATCGGTTCTCTCCTGTGCGGAAGTGGTGCGAAGTAGCGGGGGAGGGGCGATCAGCCGGCCGCTACGGGCAGGCTCATCAGGTGGTCCACCAGGGCCAGCAGCACGTCACGGCCGAACGGCCGCTCGCGTACGTCGCCGACCAGCAGGGGGACATGCGGGTCGAGGTCGAGAGCGGCTCTGATCTCGTCCGGGGTGCGGCTGTTGTGGCCGTGGAAACAGTTGATCGCCACGACGAACGGGATGTCCCGGCTCTCGAAGAAGTCGATCGACGCGAAGCTGGTCTCCAGCCGCCGGGTGTCGGCGATCACGACGCCGCCGAGCGCCCCGTTGACCAGGTCGTTCCACATGAACCAGAAGCGCTCCTGGCCCGGGGTGCCGAACAGGTAGACGACGAGCTCCTGGCTGACCGTGATCCGGCCGAAGTCCAGGGCCACGGTCGTCGTGTCCTTCTGACCGACACCGGCCAGGTCGTCGACGCCGATGCTGGCCTTGGTCAGGAACTCCTCGGTGCGCAGGGGTGCGACCTCGCTGACCGCGCCCACGAGGGTGGTCTTGCCGACGCCGAAACCGCCGGCGACGAGTATCTTCACGGCGGCGGGGGCCGCCTGACTGATGGTCATCTTGGCTCAGAGTCTCCCGAGTCCGTCGCGGAGGGCGGCCAGCATTCCCATGTCGGCGCCACCGGCCGCCCGGGCCACCGAAAGGGGCGCGCGGGCGAGCAGCAGGCCCTGGGAGACCAGGTCCGCCAGCAGGATCTTGGTCACCGAGACCGGGAGGTTGAGGTCCGCGGAGACCTCGGCGACAGCGGCGGGGCGCCGGCAGCGGTCCAGGATCATCCGGTGCTCCGGCTGGAGCCTGCCCGGACGGTCCGCCGCGCCGTGCCCGTCCCGCGGGTCGTGCGCGGTCGTCAGCACGGTGATGAGGGTGAAGTCGTCCCGCTCGGGAGCGGTCCGGCCACGGGTGATGGTGTACGGGCGCACCATCGTGCCCGCCCCGTCCTCCCCGTCCTCGTACTCGTACGGTTCCTCGTCCTCCCAGGGCGGGGTCACGCGTGCGGCCCGTCCCCGCCGCCGAAGGCGTTGAAGTCCCCCCGCACCGGGGTGCTGAGCTTCTGGCCGACCTGCTGGACGAGGTTGTGCATGGCGAGCGACATGATCTCGGCGTCGACCTCCTGGGAGGCGACGACGGCCAGGTGCGTGCCCTGGGCGGCGGAGATGATGAAGAGCCAGAGATCCGCCAGCTCGACGATCACCTGGTGCACGCCGCCGCCGTTGAAGAGCTGGCCGACACCGCGGGCCAGGCTCTGCTGACCTGTGCAGATGGCGGCCAGCCGCTCGGCGTCGGACCGTTCGACCGTGCGCGAGTGGCTCACCACCAGACCGTCGTCGGACAGCAGCACGGCGTTCAGGGTCTCGGCCACCGAGTCCACCAGACCGTCGAGCAGCCAGTCGAGGTCCTGGTGAGTGGCGGTTGTCCGTGTCATGACCGTTCTTCTCTCGTGGGGAGGATTGCGGGAGGAGTCGGCGGCTCGTCGGTCGCGCGGGCGGCGCGGGACCGGCGCTGGAAGGCTCCGATGGCGGCGCCGGCGCGGCGCGGGGCCGGCCGGGCCGGCGGGTTCGCCGACCTGTGCGGCGGCTGGACCGCGGCAGGCCCGGAGGCCGGGTCGATCCGCAGTTCGTCCGCGAGGCTCGCCTGTCGTACCCGGCGGGGCAACGGTGGTTCCGCGGCGGGTGCTGCCGGTAGCGCGGGCCGTCCCGGCCCGCTCTCCCGGCCGGTCGTGCCCGCCACCGGGGGTGCCGGATGGTCGGGTTCGGCCACCGGCAGCCGGCCCGGGTGTCCGGTGGCGGGCTCCGGCTGCCGGGGCCCGGGCACCGGCAGACCGGTCCGGCCGGGGACGCCCGCCGCGTACGGCCCCGGGTACGGCTGGTGCGGAGTGATGTACGGCTCCTCGGGCGTCTGGTAGGGCTGGTGCGGTACCGGGTACTGGCCCTCGGCCTTCATGTACGGCTGCTCGGCGTCGGCGTACGTGTCCTGACGGGAGCCGCCGTACGCGGTGTCGCCGGGGCCGCCGTACGCGTTCTGTTCCGTGCCGCCGTACGGGGACGGTGCCGCCGTGGGCGCGGCCGAGCCGTACGTACTGCCCGGCGCGCTGTCGGCGTACGGGGTGTAGGGAGTCACCGGATCGCCGAACGGGTGCTCGACGGGGTCCGGCTGCGGCTGCTCCTCCCGGTCGGGGAAGGGCTCGTCCGCCACCGTGTAGGGCGCACCGGGGGCCTCAGCCTCGAACGGGGCGCCCGAGGCGTACAGCGCCGTGACCCCGGCGAGTGCCTGGCCGCGGCCGCGGCTGGGCAGTGCGTCCGCGTCGGGCGTCGGCGCGGGTTCCGGGACCGGTGCGGCGCCCGCCTCCTCGGGGGAGGGCACGGCCACCGGACCGGAGTGCGGACCGGGGACGGTGAGCGCGTCGGGGACGAGCACGACGACGCGGGTGCCGCCGAAGGCCGACTGGCGGAACTCCACCCGCAGGCCGTGCTGACCGGCGAGGCGCGCGATCACGTACAGACCGAGCCGGATGTCGTCGGAGTGCGCCAGCACGTCCATCCGGGGCGGCCTGCTCATCAGCTCGTTGGCCTCGGCGAGCTGGTCCTCGTCCATGCCGAGCCCGCGGTCCTCGACCTCGATGGCCAGGCCCCGGCTGACCCGGGCCGCCCTGACCTCGACGGGGCTGGGCGGCTTGGAGAAGGTGAGGGCGTTCTCGATCAGCTCCGCGAGCACATGGGAGACCGGGCCGACGGCCCGCTCCGCGAGCCACGGCGCGCCGTCCAGGTCCAGCACCACGCGCCGGTAGTCCTGCACCTCGCCCTGGGCGGAGCGCATGACGTCCAGCAGCGGTACGGGCTTGCGCCAGCGCCGGTGCGGGGAGCCGCCCGCGAGGATCACCAGGTTCTCCTCGTAGCGCCGCAGGCGCGCGGTGAGGTGGTCGAGGTCGAAGAGACCCTCCAGCACCTCGGGGTCCTCGTGCTTGCGCTCCAGCTCGTCCAGCTTCTTCAGCTGCTGGCCGATCAACTGCTGGGTGCGGCGCGCGATGCGCTGCAGCAGCCGCTCGAAGCCGCGGTGCTGGTCGGCCTGTTTGACGGCCGCCTGCAGGGCACTGGTGCGGGCCAGGTCGAGGGCGTTGCCCAGCTGCGTCAGCTCGTCGGCCTTCCCGCCCTCCTCGCGGCCCTGACCGATGGCACGGGCCTCGGCCTCGACATCGATGCGTTCGCCCTTGCCGAGCCGCTCGACGACGTCGGGCAGCGCCTTCTCGAGCTCCTCGGCACGCTCCTGGAGCCGGCCGATCCGGCGGCGCAGATTGCGGGTGAGGCGCCAGGTGATCCAGATGACCGCGATGACGGCGAGCAGACCGACCACCGTAGTGAGGACGACCCTGATCAGCAGCGAGATGACGCTGTCCTTGCCGTTCGCGACGACGAGGTCGGTGCGGTGCTCCATCAGCTTCATCAGCTGCGGTGTGAGCTCGTCCATCGCGCCACGCCAGGTCTTCTCCTCGGCGCCGAGGCTGACGAAGCCGGCCTTGTCCGCTTCGGCGGGGCGCAGGACCTGGTTCTCCACCTGGGTCTTGGTCTTCCACGCCGAACTGGCGGAGATCTCCTCCCACATGGCCTTCTCGTCCGCCGGAAGGAAGGGGACGACCTTGGCGGCGTACTGGAAGGACTGGCCGGAAACGGCCTGGCGGACCTGCTGGAGGTCCTCCCTGCTCAGCTTGCCCCGGGACCAGCCGCGGGCCAGCAGGGCGTCCGTGCGCGAGATCATCTCCTTGGCCCAGAACAGGTCGACCAGGGGCTGCGAGAGTGTGGTGATCTCGCCGTTGTCCACATGGCTGAGCGCGGTGAAGAGCTTCAGGTCGACGGCGATCAGGTCCGTGTAGTAGCGGTACACGGCCTTCTGCTGATCGTTGTCGCCCTCGTCGACCAGGGAGCGCTGGGCCGGGAGTTGGGTGATCGCCGTACGTGCCTGGACGACCGCGTCCCGGACCTCGCCCGGGGCGTCGTCGGTGGCGATGTCGGAGAGGGACTGGAACGTGGTGATCGCTGCGTCGGTGAGCTTGCGCTGCTTGCGCAGCGCCTCGGTGGCACCTCCGTGGCGGGCCAGAGCTTCGGCGCTCAGCCGCCGCTCCTCCTGCAGGTTGTAGTACACGATGTTGGACGGCTGGCCGGCTTTCTGGGCCAACTGCCCCTGGGCCGCTTGCCTCTGGAAGTCGAGCAGAGTCTGACCACTGGTGACGGCCCAGAGGGCGGCCAGTGCTACGCCGGGGACGATGGCCAGTACGAGCAGGGCCGTCCGCAGCGACATTGTGGTCGAGCCGCTCCGCCTTGACGCGCGCGTGCGCAGGGCATGCTCCTTGACGATGGAGCCAGCCTCGCGACTGGCCAAATCCGTTGGAAACTTCGACAGATAGATATTAGTCACACTGCAAAAATGAAAAGGAAGCGGGCTCACATGTGCATCACCGATCACGCACAGAACCATCATCAACGCGCGGAGCTGTCCGGAAAGTGACGTTACGGTGCCGGCCGCAGGGAGCGGACGCGGCGGCTCGGGGCGATACGGGTGGTGCCACGGCCTCCTGCGGACAAGGCGGATGACGGCGCATCACGGTCCCTACGGCGCGCCCTACGGGTGAAGCGGGGGCGGCGATATATCTGTACTTAGTGCCCCTTGCCCGTTCTGTCGCCACTCCCTCCGCACCGACCGTATGACCGCACTCGTCATCTGCCACTTCGTCCTGGCCACGTGCGCACGCCCGCTGGTGCGGCGCCTGGGCGCGCGCGCCTTCGTGGTTCTCGCGCTGCCCCCGGCCGCCACCACCTGCTGGGCGTTCGCCCAGTGGGGCACGGCCGCCTCCGGCGCCTCGGTCACCTGGTCGTGGACCTGGATCCCCGCGTACGACGTCTCCGTCGCCCTGCGCCTGGACGCCCTCGCCGAACTCATGGTGCTGCTCGCCGCGGGCGTCGGCACGCTCGTCCTGCTCTACTGCGCCTCCTACTTCAGCGACGACACTCCGCAACTGGCGGGATTCGCGGGGAACCTGCTTGCCTTCGCCGGAGCCATGCTCGCCCTCGTCCTCAGCGACGACCTGATCACGCTCTACGTGTTCTGGGAGCTGACCACCGTCTTCTCCTACCTGCTGATCGGATACGACAGCGAGCAGCGCCACAGCCGCCGCTCCGCACTCCAGGCGCTCACCGTCACCACCCTCGGCGGACTCGCCATGCTGATCGGCTTCCTGATCATCGGTCAGGCGTCCGGCACCTACCGCGTCTCCGCGATCGTCGCCGACCCGCCGCACGCGAGCCTCGCCGTCTGCGTGGCCGTGGTGCTCATCCTGTGCGGGGCCCTGACGAAATCGGCGATCTGGCCGTTCAGCCTCTGGCTCCCGAACGCCATGGCGGCACCCACCCCCGTCAGCGCCTATCTGCACGCCGCGGCCATGGTCAAGGCCGGCGTCTACCTGATCGCCCGGCTCGCGCCGGGCTTCGCCGACGTACCCGTATGGCGCCCCGTCGTGATGATCCTGGGTGGCGCGACGATGCTGCTCGGCGGCTGGCGGGCCCTGCGGCTCAACGACCTGAAACTCGTCCTCGCCTACGGCACCGTCAGCCAGCTCGGCTTCCTCACGCTGCTCGCCGGAGTCGGCAACCGTGACGCGGCGCTGGCCGCCGCCGTCATGATCCTGGCCCACGCCCTGTTCAAGGCGCCGCTGTTCCTCGTCACCGGCATCGTCGACCACGCGGCCGGCACCCGTGACCTGCGCAGGCTCTCCGGCGTCGGGCGGTCGCTGCCGCACGTCTGCGCCGTCGCCGTGACCGCCGCCGCCTCCATGGCCGCACTGCCCCCGCTGCTCGGCTTCGCCGCGAAGGAGGCCGCCTTCGACGCACTGCTGCACGGCGACACCGCCGACCGCTGGGCGCTGGCCATCGCGGTGGCGGGGTCGACGCTGACCGTCGCGTACACCGTCCGGTTCGTCTGGGGCGCCTTCTGGCGCAAGCCCGGTACCGCCGACACCCTGGTCCACCGGGTCGGCTGGGTCTTCCTCGCCCCGCCCGCGCTGCTGGCCGCCTGCGGGCTGGCCCTGGGCCCCGGCGTCGGCTGGACCGACCGGCTGCTGAGCGCGTACGCGGACGCCTTCCCCGCCCCCGCCCACCCCTTCCACCTCGCTCTCTGGCACGGATGGGGCACCGCCCTGCTCCTGTCGGCCGTCGCCACGGCCGGCGGTGCGGTGCTCTTCGCCGCGCGCGGCCGGGTCACCCGGATCTCCCGGGGGATCGCCTGGCCCACCGCGGACAGCGTCTTCAACCAGTCGCTGCTGGGACTGGAACGGCTTTCCCTCCAGATCACCGGGTTCGTCCAGCGAGGCTCCCTGTCGGTCTACCTCGCCACCACCCTGCTCGTGGTGCTCGCCGGCCAGCTCACCGTGCTCGGCGTCGACCGGCCCTGGCGCGGGGCCGCGGCCCCGCGGCTCTGGGACGTACCGCTGCAGGGAGCCCTCGCCGTGCTGACCTCCGCGGCGGCGCTGTTCTGTCTGACCGTCAGCCGGCGCATGAAGGCCGTGGTGCTGGCCGGGCTCACCGGATACGGCACCGCGCTGCTCTTCGTCATCCAGGGCGCACCCGACCTGGCGCTCACGCAGTTCTGCGTGGAGACCGTCTCGATGATCGTGTTCGTGCTGGTGCTGCGGCGGATGCCGGTGCACTTCCAGGAGTCGGTGAGCACCTGGCGGCGGACCGTCCGCATCCCGGTGGCGCTGGCCGCGGCGGCCACCGTGAGCGTCGTGGTGTGGGTCGCGGCGGCCGCGCGCACCGCGAAGCCGGCGGGCGCCGCCATGGTCGAGGAGACCGCGCACCACGGCCTCAAGGACGTGGTGGCCACCATCCTGGTCGACCTCCGGGCCTGGGACACGATGGGGGAGTCCGCCGTCCTCGCCGCAGCCGCGATCGGCGTGACGAGCCTCATCTACCTCCACCGCCGCGCCGAGGGAACGGCGGCGCCGCTGGAGAAACGGGGACGCACCGCCTGGTCGATGACCACGCCCCCGCTGACGGGAGTGCCGCCGGGCGACGAAGGGGGGCCCGAGCGCGGCTGGCTGGCGGCCGGTGCCACCCTGGCGCCCGAACACCGCTCCCTCGTCTTCGAGGTGGTGGCCCGGCTGCTCTTCCACCCCATCCTGGTGCTCTCGCTGTATCTGCTGTTCTGCGCCGAGAACATGCCCGGCGGCGGATTCGTCGCCGGACTGGTCGCCGGGGTCGCCCTGATCACCCGCTACCTGGCGGGCGGCCGCTTCGAACTCGCCGAGGCCGCGCCCCTGCAACCCGGACTGTTCACCGGACTCGGCCTGTTCATGTCCACCGGAGTGGCGCTGCTCGGCCTCACCGACGGAACGGTCCTGCACGCCTGGACCCATCACGGACACCTGCCGCTGATCGGCGACTACCACCTCGGCACCCCGGTGATCTTCGACTGCGGGGTCTATCTCCTGGTCCTCGGCGTCGTGCTCGACATCGTCCGGGCCCTCGGCGCCAAGGTCGACCGGCAGATCGAGCGGGCGGCCGCCGTCCAGGCGGCGGCCGGGCACACGGCCGGACCCGCGCCCGGCACGGGAGGCGCCACCCCGTGACCGTCAGCGCCTCGCTCCTCGCCACCGCCGCGGTCCTGTGCGCGGTCGGCGGCATCCTCATGCTCACCCGGCCCCTGACCCGGATCCTGCTCGGCGCGGTGATCGCCGGCAACGGCATCAACCTGCTCGTCCTGTCCGCCACCGGAACGGCCGGCCGAGAGCCCCTGCTGTACGGCGTCGAACTGGGCCGGGTCACCGACCCGCTGCCCCAGGCCATCGCCCTCACCGCGATCGTCATCACGCTGGCCACCACCGCGTTCCTCCTCGCCATGGCCTACCGCAGCCACCAGCTGACCGGCACCGACGAGGTGCACGACGACGACGAGGACCGGCGCATCGTGCTGCGCGCCGAGGTGCTGGGGGAGCGCGACGAACTGCGCGAACAGTTCCGCGCCGAGTCCGGCCGCACGCCCGAGGAACGCCGCCGCTACCGCGAGGACCTCCGCCGGCTCCGCGCCAGACTGCGCGCCGACCGCGCCCTCCAGGCCCGCGGCAGGGACGCGAGCGGCGACCTGTGGCACGACGTCCTGGGCGCGGACCCGGACGACTACGCGGACGCACGACGCCAGAACTCCACCGACGCCGGCGAAGCCCCCAACACCCCCGAAGCCACCGACGACGCGAACCGAGGAGACACCGGGTGAACGCACTCGTCCCCCTGCCGGTGCTGCTGCCGCTCTGCGCCACCGGCCTGAGCCTCGCCTTCGGCACCCGGCTCAAACGGTTCCAGCGCTTCATCAGCGTCGCCGTGCTCACCGCCGTACTGGGGCTCTCGATCGCCCTGATGATCGCCGCCGACCGGAACGGCCCGCTCAGCGTGCACCTCGGCGACTTCGCACCGCCGCTCGGCATCACCCTGGTCGCCGACCGGCTCTCCGGCCTGATGCTCACCGTCTCCTCGGCCGTGACCCTCTGCGTCCTCGTCTACTCCCTGGGCCAGGGCATGGCCGACCGGGACGAGGAGACACCGGTCGCCGTCTTCCACCCCGCCTATCTGATCCTGGTCGCCGGGGTCTCCTGCACCTTCCTCGCCGGCGACCTCGTCAACCTGTACGTCGGCTTCGAGATCATGCTGGTCGCCAGCTTCGTCCTGCTCACCCTCGGCGGCACCGGCCCCCGGATCCGGGCGGGTTCCACGTACGTGATCATCTCCCTGTTCTCGTCCATGCTCTTCCTCACCGCCATCGCCATGACGTACGCGGCCACCGGCACCGCCAACTTCGCCCAGCTCGCCGGCCGCCTCGCCGGGCTCCCGCTGGGCGTCCAGACCCTGATCCAGGCGACGCTGCTCACCGTCTTCGCCATCAAGGCCGCCGTCTTCCCCCTCGCGGCCTGGCTACCCGACTCCTACCCGACCGCGCCGGCGCCCGTCACCGCCGTGTTCGCCGGGCTGCTCACCAAGGTCGGCGTCTACTGCATGCTGCGCACCGAGACCCTGCTCTTCCCCGGCAACCGGCTCGGCGACCTGCTGTTGGCCGTGGCCCTCGCCTCGATGACCGTCGGCATCCTGGGCGCCGTCGCCCAGACCGACCTCAAGAGGCTGCTCTCCTTCACCCTCATCAGCCACATCGGCTACATGGTCTTCGGGATCGGCCTCGCCACCCGGCAGGCGTACAGCGGCGCCATCGTCTACGTCGTCCACCACATCACCGTCCAGACCACGCTGTTCCTGGTGGCCGGACTGATCGAACGGCGGGGCGGCACCACCGAACTCACCCGGCTCGGCGGCATCGCCCGCGCCGCTCCGCTGCTGGCCGTCCTCTTCTTCGTGCCCGCGATGAACCTGGCCGGCATTCCGCCGCTCTCCGGCTTCATCGGCAAGCTCGGACTCATGCGGGCCGGTGTCGCCGACGGCAGCGTCTGGGCCTGGGTGCTCGTCACCGGATCGGCGGTGACGAGCCTGCTCACGCTGTACGTGATGGCCAAGGTCTGGAACCTGGCGTTCTGGCGGGCAGCACCCCCCGGCCAGGCCGCGCACGGCACGGTCCTGGAGTCCGACGAGGACAGCGACGACGACGACAGCGACGCGGGCCCCGACCGGATGCACGGCACCGGCGACGAAGGAGTACGCCCCCGCCACGAGCCGGCCGGGCGCGCGGTCGCGGCCACCTTGCACGGCCATGCCGTCACGACGACGACCACGCTTCCGTACCCGATGATCTGGGCCACCGCGGCGACGGTCACGCTCGGCCTCTCCTTCACCGTGTTCGCCGGACCGCTGACCTCGTACACCGACCGCGCGGCCGCCGAACTCCTCGCGCGCGCCCCCTACACCGAGGCGGTGCTCGGCCGGTGAAACGCCTGATCAGGTTCTCCTGCCGGAACAAGGACCTGCCCCCGTTCAGCTGCGAGTTCGCCGGCCGCCGGCCGCGCGTGCTCGACCTCCCGCTGCTCGCCTGGCTCACCCTCATCTGGGTACTGCTCTGGTCCAGCCTGAACTGGGCCAACGTACTGACCGGCGCCGTGCTCGCGGCGGCCGTCTGTCTGGCGTTTCCCCTGCCGAAGGTCGATCTGGGGCTCCGGCTGCACCCCTGGGGCATCCTGCGGCTGGCCACCCATCTGCTCTACGACATGTACACCTCCGGCGTGAGGGTCACCCGGCAGATCTTCGGAGACCGCCCGCACCGCGCCGCCGTCATCGCCGTACCGCTGCGCTGCCGTTCCGACCTGATGCTCGCCGCGACCGCCGTCGCGGTGTCGAACGTGCCGGGCGGATCGATCGTCGAGGTGCGCCGCGCCACCGCCACCGTCTTCCTGCACGTCCTCGACGCCGACCGGCCCGCCGCGCTGGACGCGGCCCGGCAGTCCGTCTGGCGCATGGAGGAGCTGACCGTCCGGGCCTTCGGCACCCGCGACGAGATCGACCGTGTCACCGGACCGCCGCCGTCCGCACCGCACAACGGTGAGCGGCCGGGCCACCAGGAGGAGGGCACATGAGCGTGCCGGAGACCGTCGACCGGGTCCTGCTGACCACGGCCGTCGTGCTGATCGTGGTCGCCGGGGCATGCCTGCTGATCCGTATCCGGCGCGGCCCCTCCATGCTGGACCGGGCGATCGCCCTGGACGTCTGCGCGGCGCTCATCATCGCGGGGCTCGGCGCCAAGTCGGCCTTCGCACGGGACCCGTTCTACTTCCCGATCATGCTGGTGCTCGCCTTCCTCGGCTTCACCGGTTCGGTCGGCATCGCGCGCTTCATCGCGGTGCGCGACCGGCCGACGGGCCGCCCGCCAAACGACAAGGAGGTGCGATGAGCGTCTGGTTCCAGATCCTCGACACGCTGGGCGCCGCCGTGCTGCTGATCGGCGCGGCCATCTGCCTGCTCGGCGTGATCGGCATGCTGCGGCTCCCGGACGTGCTGTCCCGCAGCCACGCCGCGACCAAGCCGCAGTCCCTCGGCATGCTCCTCGTGCTGGCCGGAGTCGCGCTGCGGCTGCGCAGCGGCATGGACCTCGCGACGCTGGCCCTGATCGGCTTCTTCCAGATGATGACAGGCCCGGTGGCCGCGCACCTGGTCGCCCGCTCCGCGTACCGCACGGGCCAGATCGACCACAGCGAACTGCTCTTCGACGAACTGGACGAGCAGCTCACCGAGGAGAGGTGAGACACGTGCGCGTGCCGCGGCCCGTCCGGGCCGCGGCACGCGCACGTGTCTCACCTCTTCCGCCGCTCGCTACTTCGGGTCGTTGTTGAACTTCGAGGTGGACCAGAGGTAGCCGAGGACGGTGAGGGCCACGCACCAGGCGACGGCGAGCCAACCGTTGTGGCCGATCTCGGTGCCGAGGAGGAGTCCGCGCAGGGTTTCGATGGCGGGGGTGAAGGGCTGGTACTCGGCGATCGGCTGGAACCAGCCGGGCATGGTGTCGACCGGGATGAAGGCGCTGGACAGCAGGGGCAGCAGGATCATGGGCAGTGCGTTGTTGCTGGCCGCCTCGGCGTTCGGGCTGATGAGGCCCATGCCGACGGCGATCCAGGTGAACGCGGTGGCGAAGAGGACGAGCAGTCCGAAGGCGGCGAGCCATTCGAGGACGGTGGCGTCGGTGGACCGGAAGCCGATGGCGACGCCGACCGCCCCGACGAGGATGACACTGGCGATGCACTGCAGGACACTGCCGACGACGTGTCCGACGAGGACGGAGCCGCGGTGGATGGCCATGGTGCGGAAGCGGGCGATGATGCCCTCGGTCATGTCGTTGGAGACGGAGACCGCGGTGCCGATGGTGGTGCTGCCGATCGTCATCAGTACGAGTCCGGGGACGATGTAGGCGATGTAGTCGGAGCGGTCCGCGCTGCCGCCGCCGATGCCGGCGCTCATGACGTCGCCGAAGATGTAGACGAACAGCAGGAGCAGCATGATCGGGGTGAGGAGCAGGTTCAGGGTGAGGGAGGGGTAGCGCCGGGCGTGGAGGAGGTTGCGGCGCAGCATCGTCGACGAGTCGCGGACGGTGTGGGCGAAGGTGCTCATCGGGCTGTCTCCTTGGACGGGGCGGTCTGGCTCGGCACGCTGGAGCCGGTGAGGGCGAAGAACACGTCGTCGAGGTCGGGGGTGTGGACGGTGAGTTCGTCGGCTTCGATGCCGGTGGCGTCGAGCCAGTCGAGGATGGCGCGCAGTTCGCGCTGGCTGCCGTCGCTGGGGATCTGCAGCGACAGGGCCTCGTCGTCCCGGGTTCCCTCGCGCAGGGCGATGGCGGCGGAGCGGTAGGCGTCGGGGTCGGTGAAGCGGAGGCGGACGTGTCCGCCGGGGATGAGGCGCTTCAGTTCCTCCGCGGTGCCTTCGGCGGCGATTTTGCCGTCGTTGAGTACGGCGATGCGGTCGGCGAGTTCGTCGGCTTCTTCGAGGTATTGGGTGGTGAGGAGGACGGTGACGCCGTCGGTGACGAGTGCGCGGATGATGCCCCACATGGTGTGGCGTGAGCGGGGGTCGAGGCCGGTGGTGGGTTCGTCGAGGAAGATGATTCTGGGGTTCCCGACGAGGGTCATGGCGATGTCGAGGCGGCGTTTCATGCCGCCGGAGTAGGTGGAGGCGGGCTTCGATGCGCTGTCGGTGAGGTCGAAGCGTTCGAGGAGTTCGGCAGCGACGCGCCTGCCTTCTTGCTTGGGCAGGTGGTGGAGGTCGGCCATGAGGAGCATGTTCTCCTCGCCGGTGATGAGGTTGTCGACGGCGGAGAACTGTCCGGTGACGCCGATGGCTGCGCGTACGGCTTGGGGGTCGGTGGCCAGGTTGTGGCCGCCGACGTGCAGGTCGCCGGCGTCGGCGGTGACGAGGGTGGAGAGGATCTTCACGGCGGTGGTCTTGCCGGCACCGTTCGGACCGAGCAGCGCGAAGACGGTACCTGCGGGGATGCGCAGGTCGATGGCGTCGAGGACGACCTTGTCGCCGTAGGACTTGCGCAAGCCGACTGCGGAGACGGCGTCCGGCAACGAGCGACCGGCGGCCTTTCTGGGTGTGGGCATGACAGACGAAGGCATGGAGCCCTCCCGTTCGAAGACTGAAAGCGGCTGGTGTCTGGTGGCTGGGCGAGCTGCGGGCTGCTGCTGCGGAGGTCAGGCCTTGGCGCGGCGGATGTCGATGTTGCCGAACCGGGTGCGGGCCTGGACCTTGACGGTGTCCTCGGCCTTGTCGGGTGCTTCGGAGGCGGTGAGGGTGTTGCGTACCTGGCCGGAGCCGGAGTTGACGTCGAGCCAGGCGGCCGTGCCCTCGCGGACGCCGACCTCGATGGCTCCGTAGCTCGTCTCCAACTGCACGGTGCCACGGGCGACTTCGCCGACGCGCAGGGTGCCGTGCGCGGTCTTGGCGGTGACCGATTCCTCGGCGCGGGTGATGTCGATGTCGCCGTTGGATCCGCTCACCCGCAGCTCGCCGGTGACGGAGCCGACGGTCGTGGTGCCGTGCGAGTTCTTCAGGACGGCGGGGCCGTCGACCAGGCCGACGCGCAGGCTGCCGGAGCTGGTGGTGATCTCGGCCTTGCCCTCGACCCGGTCCACGGTGATCGAGCCGTGCGACGCGGTCAGATTCAGCGGGCCGGTGGAGTCCAGGCGGACGTCGCCGGACGAGGTCTTCACCCGGACCTCGCCGAGCCGGCCCTCACCGAGCACCTGCGCCCAGGAGCCGGTCATGTCGATGCGTGAGTCCGTCGGCAGCTCGACCGTCACGTCGACGGTGCCGGTCCGGCCGATCAGGTAGCGCTGCTTGGGCGTCCGGATGGTCAGTACGCCGCCGGCGCACGTGACCTCGGTCTGCTCGGCCGCCCGGATGTCCTGGTCCTTCTTCGGGTCACGGGGCCGCACGTCGACGACGGTGTCCTGGCGGTCGCCCGCGGTGAACTGGATGGATCCGGCCTCCACATGGGCCGTGACCGAGATCGCTTCGAGGGTGTTGAAAGAAGGCATGGCTGTCCCGTCCTCGTGGGTCGTGGTGGCGTCCCCGCTGGTGGGGTGCGGTGTGGGATGAAGTCGTGCGGACCGGGGTGCGGCTAGCGCACCCAGCCCGTGTAGCCCTGTCCGAGCGTCTGGCTCTTCTCCGTCGTGCGCCGCCCGGCGCCGTCGACCGCGGCCGATACGGCCCGCACCAGCCACGCGTTGACCGACAGGCCCTCGCGGGTGGCGGCCTCCTCGGTGCGGGCCTTCAGGTGGGCCGGCAGCCGCAGATTGACGCGGGCGGTGCCCCCCTCGTCGCCCTCCGCCGGGGCCGGGCTCCCGAGCGGTTCGGCGGGCGCGGAGGCCGGCTCCGCAGCGCTACCGCCGGAGGGCGGCAGCGTCACGACGAAGTCGGGGTCGAGCCCGCGCAACCGTACGTCGACCGAACCGGGGGCGAGCTCGCGGGTGATCTCGTCCATCGCGGCGGAGAGCACGTTGAGCAGAGTCAGCCGGGTCGCCGACTCCAGCGGAGCGGTGAGCCTTTCCGCCAGCTCGCGGGCGTCGTCGCCGCCGGCCTCGGCAGCCACCGCGAGTTCGCGGCGGAGGGTGTCGACATACGGGGTGAGGTCCATGACGCCATCATGGCATCACAGTGGCACCATGTGCAAGCACCCTGGCGCAACCTCTGAGCAGTCTCCGCATGACATGCCCCTGACCTGGGGAAACGTGACGGCGTCATCCGGGTGAGGGTGGCATCGGTAGGTCTGGCATCCCTGCGATGACGCCATTTGGCGCCACGTGACGCCATGTGACGCCATGTGGTGCCACGTCCAGGTGTCAGCGCCTGGCCGGTCTTGACGAGGCGTTCACGGAGGTTCACCCGCGCTTCGCGTGCGGCCGGGTTCACGTTCCCCAGCGATGACTCCGCGCTCCGGGAACTCACATCCGTGCACGCGCTGGGAGACGGCAAGTGAACACCCTGGTCATCGCCAGTGGCGCCGACGGCATCGGCAAAGCACTCGCCGAGCTCTGCGTCGGCCGGGGCGACACGGTCGTCGTCATCGGCCGGAACCCCATGAAGGGCCGCCGCTTCCTCGACGCGGCACGCGCGGCGGGCGCCGCCGGGCGGGCCTTCTTCGTCACGGCCGACCTCAGCCCTGCTCGCGGAGACCTCCCGCGCCGCCGAGGGGATCGGGGCCGCGTTCCCGGCGGTCGACGCGCCGGTGCTCCGCGCCCGCCACTACCGCTCCCGCCGCACGCAGACCGCGCGAGCTCACCGACTTTCTCCTGGCGGGCGGTCGACGCCTTCCGCAAGGGCGGGCAGCGCCTGCCACGGAACGCGCCGTCGCGGACCGTGACTGTGCGCGAGAGCTGTCATCCGGGCACGTCATCCGAGGGGCAGTCCGATTTCGGTGCGTGCTGCGGCGCCGGAGACGAAAGCGAACCGGCGCGGACAGTCAGAAGGTCACCGCGTCGCGGATCAGCGGGCAGGTCATGCAGTGTCCGCCCCCTCGGCCCCGGCCCAGCTCCGCTCCGACGATCGTGATGACCTCCACTCCGGCTTGCCGCAGCAGGGCGTTGGTCTGGGTGTTGCGGTCGTAGGTGAAGACGACGCCCGGCTCCAGTGCCACCGCGTTGTTGCCGCTGTCCCACTGCTGGCGCTCGGAGGCGTACACGTCTCCGCCCGTCTCGATCACCCGGAGCCGTGGCAGGCCCAGGGCGCGGGCCACGACCTCGGTGAAGGGGGTGCTGCCCTCGTCGGTGACCTCGATTCCGGGCACCCGGTCGGATGGCCGCAAGGAGAAGGTGTGGACGCCGTCCATGATGCGTGGGTACAGCGTCACGATGTCCCGGTCGGCGAAAGTGAACACCGTGTCGAGGTGCATCGCCGAGCGCAGCTTCGGCATTCCTGCGACGATCACGTGCTCCGCCGCGCCTTGTGCGAACAGGGCGGCCGCGACCTGTGTGATCGCCTGCCGGGAGGTCCGCTCGCTCATGCCCATGAGGACGACGCCGTTGCCGACGGGCATGATGTCCCCGCCCTCGAAGGTGGCCCGGCCCCAGTCCTGCTCCGGATCACCCCACCAGATCCTGCTGCCCCGGAAGTCGGGGTGGAAGGCGTAGATCGCCTTCATCAGCAGGGTCTCGTCGTGCCGGGCGGGCCAGTAGAGCGGGTTGAGCGTCACTCCGCCGTAGAGCCAGCAGGTGGTGTCGCGGGTGTACAGGGTGTTGGGCAGCGGCGGCATCAGGTACTCCCGCCCGCCCGAACCTTCGCGGGCCAGGCCGAGGTACGCCGAGTGGAACTCCTGCGGCAGGTCGGCGGTGGCCAGGCCGCCGATCAGGTACTCGGCGAGCCGACGCGGGGCGAGGGTCTCGAGGAAGGCGCGGGTGTCGTCGACCAGGCCGAGGCCCACCTCGTTCGCGTCGATCTTCCGGTCGAGCAGCCAGGACCGCGCCTCCGGGATCGTCATGGTGGCCGCGAGCAGCTCGTGCAGCTCGATGACCTCCACCCCTCGGCCGGTGAGCTGGGCGACGAAGTCGGCGTGGTCCCGCTGGGCGTTCTCCACCCACATCACGTCGTCGAACAGCAGATCGTCGGAGTTGCTCGGGGTCAGCCGCCGGTGCGCCATCCCGGGGGCGCACACCAGGACTTTGCGCAACCGACCCACTTCGGAGTGGACGCCGAGGGCGGAACCAGGGGCAGTGCTCGTCACGGTGGGCCTTTCACTCGATGACACCATGGGGTCGGAAGGCGCTGTCACAGCTCGATCCAGCCGACGGCCAGCGCCGCCAGACCGACGGCGGCACCGGCGACGGTCACGGCGCAGATGGCTGCTTCGCCCGGGGAGAAGACCCGTCGTCCCTGCTCCCGGCGGGACTTGACGAAGAGGACGGTCGCCGGTGCGTAGAGGATGAAGGAGACGAGGACGAACTTCAGTCCGGCCGCGTACAGCAGGAACACGGTGTAGGCCGTCGCCACCAGCGCGACGACCAGTTCGCCCCGCGTGGAGCGCCCCACCACGTCCGGGAGGCCCGGCCGTCTCGCGATCTTGGCCGCGAAGGCGGCGGCCAGCAGGAACGGGATCAGGCTCAGCGCGCTGGTCAGGTCCAGGGCGAAGTTGAAGGCGTCCTCGGAGAACAGCGTCACCACCAGCACCACCTGGCTGAGACAGGTCGTCATGAGGAGCGCGTTGTCAGGGACGTCGGCTGCCGTCGACCGTGCCAGGAAGCGGGGCATGTCCTTGTCCTTGGCGGCGACGAAGAGGACTTCGGCGGCCATCAGCGTCCAGGCGAGGTAGGCGCCGAGCACGGAGACGATGAGGCCCACGCTGATGAAGACCTCTCCCCAGGTGCCGACCGCCGACTCCAGCACTCCGGCCATCGAGGGCTGCCGCAGGTCGGCGATCTCGGCCATCGGCAGCAGGCCGTAGGAGACGATCGTGACGGAGGCGAAGACGGCGAACACGCTGAGGAATCCGAGGACCGTGGCCCGCCCCACGTCCTCGCGGCGCTTGGCGTGCCGCGAGTACACGCTGGCTCCCTCGACGCCGAGGAAGACGAAGACGGTGGCGAGCATGGTGCCCCGGACCTGGTTGAACAGGGAGCCCGCGTAGTCGGCGCCGAAGAAGTTGTCCGCGAAGACGGATGGCTCGAAGTAGAACAGCGACAGGATCACGAAGAAGACGATGGGCACGATCTTCGCCGCCGTCACGATCCGGTTGATCGCCGCGGCTTCCTTCACGCCCCGGCGGATCAGCAGGAAGAACCCCCACAGGCCGGCCGATGAGATCACCACGGCGGTCACGGTGTCGCCGTCCCCGAGCACCGGAGCGACCGCACCGACCGTCGACATGATGAGGACCCAGTAGGTGACGTTGCCGACGCAGGCGCTGGCCCAGTAGCCGAAGGCGGCGAAGAAGCCGAGGTACTCGCCGAAGCCCGCCTTCGCGTACGCGTACACGCCCGCGTCCAGGTCCGGCCGGCGCACGGCGAGGGTCTGGAAGACGAAGGCGAGCATCAGCATGCCGGCTCCGGCGACCGCCCAGGCGATCAGCGCCCCCGCGACCCCGGTCTCCTGCGCGAAGCGCCGCGGAAGCGAGAACACCCCGGCGCCGACCATCGAACCGACGACCATGGCGGTCAACGTCAACAGGGTCAGCTTGACTGCTGGTCGCGCCGCGGCCTCGGTATCGCTCATGGTTTCCCTCGTCCGTTCGACTGGCGCGGGCGGGCGGCCGTCCCGCACTCCGTTCGAAGAGGGGACCTGGCAAGCTTATGCGGGAGTATGTCCGGGAAACGGGGATCTCGTTAGGTGAGTCTGCCGTTGAGGAGGGGCAGGCAATGCCGGCGAAGGCCCCGGACATGCTCGGCGTTGTACTACCGAACTCGCAGCCGAAGGTGGGGGACAGGGGGTGGGAGGCATGCGCGTCGGCCCGCGTTTTGCAGACCGGGTTCAGGCCGCCTCGGTCACTGCGGGCGCCGCCGCCGTGAGCGGGCGGGTTCCGGCCGCCCGGCGGGTCGCCGGGCCCATGGCGCAGGAAGCGGCCAGGAAGAGAGCCCCGAGGAGGAGCCGGCCCATGGTTCCCCCGCCTATCAGTCGGTGGCTCCGGTGACGAAGACGCGCATGGGAGGACTCCGATTCAACTACGGCGAAGGGGATGGTGCGTCTTCGGCCCGGGCCGGGCCATGGGGGCGGTGGGGTCCCGGACGGCTTGTGCCGGCCGCGCGCGGGCCGGGCGAATGCAGATCGTCGACGGCCTCCGGCGGTTGCGTGCGGGCGATGTCGACCTTCTGGTCGTGAGCCTGCCGCACCACGAGCCCGACATGGTCACCGGGCCGGTCCTGTTCTCCGAACCCCGGGTGCTGGGGGTCTCGTCCGGCCACCCGCTCGCCCGTCGTGACAGCGTTTCGCTGGAGGACCTGGAGCCGGAGCACCCCCCTTGGGGCGTCTGCCGAGCAGGACGAACAGCAGGACGAGCCAGGCCGTGAACAGGGTGGGGCAGGCAGGGCCCGGCACACCTGATGGTGAGTCAGCGAACAGGGCGCATAAAAATACCGAACAGCGAAGCCATATGCTGAGCCGGGCGAGGGAGGTTCGCAGCTCGTGCGCCACCCCGCCCTCCGCAACCGAGCACCCTCCGTACGGGGTTCTCGAACGAACAAGGAGGTTGACCGGTGATCACTCTGACCGCAGTCGGAGGAGTGGCCCTGGTCGAACTGGGCATGGCGTTGACCCCCGGACCGAACATGATTCACCTCGCCTCCCGGGCGATCACCCAAGGCCGCCGGGCGGGCCTGGTCAGCCTCAGTGGGACCGCCGTGGGATTTGTGTGCTATCTGCTGGCCGCAGCTGCGGGCCTGTCCGCGATGTTCGCCGCCGTGCCGGTGACCTTCACGGTGGTCAAGCTCGCCGGGGCCGCCTACCTGGCGTACCTCGCCTGGGACATGCTCAAGCCCGGCGGCCGTTCGCCCTTCGCCCCTGCGCAGGGCCTGCCCCCGGTCTCAGACCGCCGCCTGTTCTCCATGGGGCTGCTGACCAACCTGCTGAACCCCAAGATCGCCCTGATGTACGCCGCACTGCTGCCCCAGTTCCTGGACCCGCAGGCAGGGCCGGCCTGGGGGCAGCTGCTGCAGCTCGGGGCGGTGCAGATCGTCGTGGGAATCTCCGTGAACGCCCTGATCATGCTGAGCGCGGCACGCATGTCGAACTACCTGGCCACCCGGCCCCGCGTCCTGACCGCCCAACGCTTGACGGCAGGCGGTCTGCTCGGTGCCTTCGCCCTGCACACGGCGCTGTCCCGCGACGTCGTCTCCACCTGAGTCGGTCCCACGTCGCCGCTGGCGCCCGAGGCGTAGTCGACGGAGGTCAGGTTGCCGCCGAAGTCAGGGGCGTAGGCGAAAGTTCTTCTTCTCTTGTGCGTGTCACCGGAGGTGGACCGGACCGGCCTGACGCAGTCGGGACCCGCCCCCTCATGCAAGCAGGCCCCGACCCATCATCCGGTACGGGCCGACCCTTGAGCCCTTTAGCCGACGGAGACTACGGCTTCAGGTCCCGGAAAGTTCGGAGGGATCCCATGCGGTACGGCCGCCCCTGAGCACAGCCAGGCGAGATAGCTCGAGAGGCTGCCATCGTAGTGGAACCAGTCGTCATTCCTCCCGGCCACAACGACTGTCCATTCATTGGGCTGCCCTTGTGTGCGCCAGTGGAATTCGTCCCCGTCTATCGAACCGCCCCACACCAGCAACCCTCCCGATTCCGGGAAGGCAGGGTAACCCCCGAACATTTCCTTCTGTGCCATACCCTCGGCAAGGGCGATATTCTCTCTGGCCTCCTCGACGAATCCCGCTTCGTCACCTGGGGCCGGCGACGTCACTGTGAGCCAGTGCCCGATCTCCAGGCGAGGGTACGACTCCGCCAAAGTGATGTACTCGTCTGGCAGTCGAGTCCCCAACCCGTCGAAGACCACCTGCCAATCGATGCGCCTTGGTACCTCGAGACGCTGCGCGACCAGTCCCGGCAGCGCAGCCTCTAGGAGTTCGATACTCAACAGCCACCTCCATTTACGTTCTTGTTTTCTATCCGTACTCTGAACAGGTTACGCTTGGGGTCGATGCCGTCATGGTGATCGCAGTCGGCCGGTCCACGTTCAAATCGCCATACTCGAGGACTGCACCGTATGTGACGGGTTCCGTGGCGAGGGCGTCCGCCATTCTGTTCTCACACACTTTCATTCCGCTTACGTTGAAGCGTCGGTAACCCGTGAAGATGTTTTCCGGGATGTTTGCCCCGTTGAATCTGTCTCCGATGATGTGAGACCGGTTAAAGAGAGCCTGGCCTTTCGAGTCCCTCACCCCGACGGGGAACCCCTGCGGGGTGAACACATCATCTGTGTCGCGCGATCTCGGAGGCTTGAGGTCGCGCGACACATAAGGGCTGTCGCTCCTGTGGCGTTCCCGTTCATGAGCGGGACATACACATACCGCTCTTCTCTTGGCTGGGATTCGCACCTGAAGCTGGGTCAGCATCGGCACCGATCACGACACCGCGGCGTTCGCCGTCGCCTCGATCCGACGCTGGTGGGACGCCCGCGGCAGGCACGACTACTCCGGCGCCCACCGGCTGCTGATCACCGCCGACGGCGGCGGCTCCAACGGCTACCGCACCCGCGGCTGGAAGACCCAACTCGCCGAGCTCTCTGCCGAGACCGGGCTTGAGGTCACGGTGTGTCACCTTCCGCCCGGCACCTCGACCATCACCGGATGGCTGGATCGATAGGGAGCGTGGGGGTGGCGGGCGATAACGCAGTCATGGCGGTTCAATACGTCAGCCACTCCGTACCGGGGATCAAGTCCTCGATCCAATCTTGGCCTCGCATGGCCCACTGAGGGGCAAGGAACAGGGGGCGACAGCAGGCGTGATCACCGTTCTGGTGGCAGCGCAGGATCAATCCCGGACTGAGGAGATACGGCTCCCGACCGTCCCGCAAGGTCACGCTCCGCACGACCAGCAGAAACGATCAGTTACCCAGCACGACATGCTGTGAGTGGCTTTCTGGATGGGTGATGTAGGCCGGCGTTTCGTGGGAAGCGCCGACCTTTCGGGTGTGCGGCGGGCAGGTCAGGTGAGCGCGTTGTAGATCGTCCAGCCGACGCCGATGTGGGTCCGGGTCCGGAAGGGCGCGTTGGCGTTGCGGGTGCCGGAGTAGAGCCCCAGGGCTCCGCTGCGGTCGGTGGCGAGCAGGTCGTTGATGCCGTCGCCGGTCGCGTCGCCGGTGCTGACGAGGCGGGTGTACGTGTTCCAGCCGCCGCCGACGCGGATGCGGGCGGCGTAGGGGGATTTGATGCTGGAGGTGCCGCGGTAGAGCCAGAGAACGCCGGTGGTGTCGCGGGCGAGCAGGTCCGCTTTGCCGTCGCCGGTGAGGTCCGCTCCGCCGGCGAGCTGGTTGTAGGTGTTCCAGCCGCCGCCGATGCGGGTCCGTGCGGTGAAGGGGGTGGTGGTGCTGTCGGTGCCGCGGTAGAGCCAGAGAACGCCGTCGTGGTCGCGTGCGATCAGGTCAGCCTTGTGGTCGCCGGTGATGTCGCCGGGCCCGGTGAGCTGGGTGTAGGTGTTCCAGCCGCCACCGACCTTGCTGCGGGCGGCGAACGGGTGGCTGATGTCGCCGGTGGCTTTGTAGAACCAGAGGATTCCGGCCTTGTCGCGGGCGACGAGATCACCCGTTCCGTCTGCCTTGAGGGTGGAGAGCTTGGTGAGGGTGTTGTACGTGTTCCAGCCGCCGCCGACCTGGGCGCGCCGGGTGTAGTGGGCGGGGTCGCTGGTCGTGCTGGCCTGGTACTGCCAGAGCACTCCGGAGCTGTCGCGGCCGTAGAACGCGGCCCGGTCGGCGGTGAAAACGAGGGTCTGGGGCCTGTTGCTGAGCTGGGTTCCGTTGGGATCGAGGGTCTGGAAGATGCCGGCGAGGTGTCCGGCGGGCAGGCCCCAGGATGCTGTGAAGCGCAGGTAGTCGCTGGTCTTGAGCGTGCCGGCGGGCCAGGTCTGCTCGGATATCTCCAGGTACACGGAGCCGTCGGCGCCGAGGGTCCAGGGACGGGTGCTGTAGGTGTTTCCGTCACTGGAGTACTGGACGTGCACGTCGCGGGCCAACTGGGCGGAGGTGTAGCCGGCCTTGGCGATCTGCTGCGCGGTGAACAGCAGCCGGAGCCGGGTGGAAGCCGGCGGGGTGCTCAGCTGCATGAGGGTGTCCAGACGGACCTCCGCAGCTCTTTCCGTTCCGGCCGCGACTGTGTACCTGTCCGGCGACTGCCAGTACGGGATCACGCTCGGCTTCCTTATGTGGATGCTGGCGTGCGCGGGATTGATCGGTATGCGGCTGCCGGTGGCGCCGTCGATGTAGTAGGCGTTGATATTGAGTCCATCGCCCACGTATCCGTCCGCGGTGACCTGGACGTGCAGCGAACCGGGTTCGAGATTGGCGCCGGGTATGCCGTCGTGGTCGCTGTCCTCCTTGCCGAAGCGGAAGGTGGCCAGGGAGTCGGAGGCGTAAACGGGCTCATGGGCCAGGACGGTCCCGGTGTCATCGGTGACGGTCAGGTGGGCCGCGTTCTCGGTACCTACATTGAGCTCGACGAAGCTGTCGGCGGAGGGCGGCGTGGTGAGGGTGATGTCGATGTCCTCGGGGGTACCGACCGTGTCGATGGTGTCCGAGGTGTGGAGGGTCATGGCGACTGCGACGGCGTTGGCCGTCGTCAGCGGAGTCAGGCCGAGTGCTGTGCCGAGGAGTGCCCCGGTGAGAGCGGCGCGGTGCCGCTTGGTGAGACGCATGACGAACCCTTTCGGAGTCAGCTGCCCGTCGGTGGCCAGGTAGCGGAGTAGCAGTGTCGTTCAGTCGGGGCGTGTTGGGAGAGGTATCTGGTGGAAGGCAGCGACGAGCCGTCGTGTTGTCAGGCCCTGCCCAGGGCCTGACAACACGAGGTCAGGTCAGCTCAGAGATCCGCGATCACTCCAGCCGCTGTTCCTACTATGGCTCGGCCGGCGAGGTCGGAGTGGAGCATGAGTTGCCCGGTGGAGGTGGTGGCCCAGATGTCGGCTTTGGCCTCGCCGTTGGCGGCGGGCACTGCCTCGATCAGCGGCCGGTTGGTGGGAGTTCAGACGGTGCCGATAAGGGACGAGGTCGTCGGGTCGATGATGCTGGTGCCGTCGCCGTTCTTGGCGAGCAGGCGGTTGCCGTCGGCGTCGTAGAGGTAGCTGGTGGTCTTGCCGCTCTCGGTGAGGGTGGCGAGGTGACCTTCGGCGTCCCAGGTGAGGTCCTGGCTGCGGGTGCCGATGACGCGCTTGGTGGTGTTGCCCGCGTTGTCGTAGGTGAAGGAGGACTTCTGGCCGTTGTTCACTCCGCCGCTGACGGTGGCTTCCTGGACGGCGTGGGGCAGTCCGGTCTTGGCGGCGGGGTGGGTGTAGGTGGTGGTGGCGTCGGTGCCCGTCTGGGTTCCGGTGCCGTGCTCGACGAGCTTGGTGCGGTTGCCCAGGGCGTCGTAGCCATAGGTCTGCCAGTACGTGTCCGGGCCGCCCACCGTCGTTGCGGAAGGAGCCGTCGAGCAGTCCGTCTTGGCCGTCCATGCCTCGGTCAGACGGCCGAGCGTGTCATTGCTGAAGCACTGGGTGTCGACGGTCCTGGCGGTGTCCTGTCCGCTGGCGGTGATGATGCCGGCGACGTTGCCTGCCTGGTCGTAGTTGTAGGTGCTGTCGTCGATGCGCTGCGGCGCCAGGTCCCGGTCGGCGGTCTGCCGGGTCATGAGGCCGGTGAACTCGTCATAGATCTGGGACTGGTAGACCTGCTTCCCCAGTACGCCGAACTCGGTGCGCGTGGGGCGGGAGAACACGTCGTAGAGCGTGTTGGAGACGAGTGTTGCGCCGGCTCGGCTGGTGCGGATCGGCAGGTCATCGCCGTTGTAGTTGACCGTCACTCGTTCCGAGGTGACGTCTCCGATCGCCGGGTTCATCGTCCAGTCGAGGAGCCCGGTTTCGGCGTTGTAGCCGTAGGTCCATCCGTAGCTTCCTGCCAGGCTGCCTGCGCCTGTGGGGATGGTGACGGTGGTGGAGGTGGGCTGGTAGCGGTCGGTGAATCCGCCGGTGGCGGTGGTGTAGGCAGCGCCGTCCGTGTAGCGGGTGCTGGAGGTCAGCTGGCCCTTGGCGAGCGTGTCGTAGGTCCACTTCGCCAGCGAGGTGCTGCCCTGCTTCAGTTCCGTCTGCCGGCCGAGTTTGTCGTAGACCGTGGTCAGCGTGGTGCCGCGCTCGTCGGTGCTGCTGGTTGCCTGGCCGGCGTTGTCGTAGCCGGTGGTGACCAAGCCCTTGTCCGGGTCGTCTGCCTTGATCTGCTGGCCGCGGCCGTCGAAGGTGTAGGTCCACTCGTTGCCGGACGGGTCGGTGACCTTGGCCGGCTGGTCGTACTTGCCGTAGCTGTACGTCGTCTTCTGCGACGTGGTGCGCGCGGCGTTCGTGTACTCCAGGAGATCCGTGGTGCGACCGAGTGCGTCCACGATGGTGGTCGTGGCGGTGGCGCCCGACGGGGGGATGACGGTGGTGCGGTCGCCGTCGTAGGTGGTGGTGGTGCGCCACTGCTCGTCGCCGAGCTTGCGGGAGATGGCTGCGGTCACCCGTCCGAGCGTGAAGCCGCACCACAGCCGGTGCAGAGACGTCTATGCCCCTGTGTAAGTACAGCAACGAACGGGCGGTGACCAGCATCATCCGGAGTCCGGTCGCTGCTGACAGTAGGCAGAGCAACTGCGCGGCGTCGGAGTGAAGTGCGGCGCCGGCCCAGAGGGACACAGCGGTGAGGGCGAGCCAGGCGGCTGCCTTGGCCAGGTACGCGTGGCGCTGGTTCATCTTCCACCGCCCGGGTTGTGCTGGTAAATGTCCGGAATGCCGTCGTGGTCGTCGTCCAGGTCTTCTGCCTTGCACAGGCGCCGGTAGATGCGGTCACGGCGTTTGAGGAGGATGGCTGCGACCGTGGCGGCGGTGAGGGAAGCCACGAGGACCGCGGCTTTGATGTGATCGGCCTGGGCCGGGTCGGGGAAGGAGAGTTCCCCGATCAGGAGTGCGACGGTGAACCCGATGCCGGCCAGGACCGAGAGGCCCAGTACGTCGGCCCATGCCAGGTCCGGGTTGAGCCGGGCCCGGGTGAAGCGGGCGGTGAGGTAGGTCCCGGCGAAGATCCCGACGGTCTTGCCCACCACCAGACCGACTATGACGCCCAGTGGCTCCGGGCGGGTGAACACCGCCTGCAGAGCCGCCGGAGAAACGCTGACACCTGCGGCGAACAGGGCGAACAGCGGGACGGCGACGCCTGCGGAGAACGGCCGCAACAGATGGGCGGTGCGGTCGCCGGGCGAGACCTTCTCGGCCCGCCGCCCCTCACCAGGGCCGTCCGGGGTGGTCCGGAGGATCAGCCCCATAGCGACCCCGGCGACCGTGGCGTGGATGCCGCCGTTGTACATCAGCACCCAGGTGACGACGCCCAGCGGCACGTACCACCACCAGCCGCGCACCCTCATGCGCTGCAGCAGCCAGAAGAGGACGAGACCGGCAACAGCGCCGGCCAGGGCCAGCAGGTTCAGATCACTGGTGAAGAACACAGCGATGATGAGAATGGCGCCGAGGTCGTCGACGACCGCCAGCGTGAGCAGAAAGGCGCGCAATGCGGAGGGCAGACTCGTGCTCAGCACCGCGAGTACGGCCAGTGCGAACGCGATGTCGGTCGCCATCGGAACGGCCCAGCCGGTCAGGGAACCGCCCGACGCCGACGAGACGGCGACGTACAGAACTGCGGGCACCGCCATGCCGCACAGGGCGGCGGCGACGGGCAAGGCCGCTGCGGCCGGAGTGCGGAGCTCCCCGACCACCAGTTCCCGCTTCAGTTCGATTCCGGCGACCAGGAAGAACACGGTGAGCAGACCATCCGAGGCCCAATGCCCCACAGACAGGTCCAGGCCCAGCCCCGGGATCCCGAGGTGGGCATCACGCATCGCCTCGTAAGCCCCGCTCCACGGGGTGTTCGCCCACACGAGGGCGACCAATGCGGCAACGAGCAGCACCAGGCCGCCGACCGTTTCGGTTCGCAGTGCTTCGGAGACGGCTCGGCGTTCGCCCCAGGGCAGCAGCCCAAGCAGCGTCGGACGTTCACGTTCGGCGTCGGACAAGACGTACCCCTCCGGGAGATGGACGACTGACGGAGACACCTGTCCCCTGAACGCCGACCAGACTTCCCGGCACACCAGCGCGAATTTTGACGCGTTGCTCACACCCTACCGAGCCCGGCCCGCCGCCACTCGGCCAGTTGAGCGAGCGCATGGGCAGCGGCCGCGTTACGCGCCTGGTCGCTGCTGCGAGCTCATCGACGATCACGGACGAGTTCCGCACAACGTCAAGACGCAACCGAAGCAATAGCGGGCGGCTTCGTGCACGCGTGAAAGGGCCAGAAGCGTCACGCGTACGCCGCTGGGATCCGCACCGAGACCGTGATCACTGTGTGGGGAGCCCCTCTGCGGCTCTTTCCGTCTCCTGCAGCACGACATCACCCGGGCCGTTGTCCGCGGTGTCCGGCACCGGCGACGCCCTGGACACCACCAACAGGACTGCTGTCATGACAAGGACGGGGCCGGTGAGGTGGCCCGGGGTGAGGAGGATGAAGATCAGGGCTCGCTGGCTGTTGCCGGCTGGAGTCGCGCTGGTCGCCGTGGCGCTCGGGGGTGAACACGCCGTCGAGAACGATCCGGTAGTCACCTTGAACGTGGTGCAGGAGGCGCCGGACGGCGCCTGCACAGTGCGCCGGCGGGACCCGCTCAACCGGCTCGACCCGCTGGAACGATGAGGTGGTGTTCAGCGGCGACGAGCCCGTGCTGGAACGGCTGCGATCCGGCGACAGGGTTACGGGCACGGTGTGGCATGGCGACGTGGTGGCCGTAGCCGCCCAGGGGGACGGCAGCCGGCAGGCGCAGACCCGGGAGATGATGCTGCCGGGTTCACCATTCTCGGGATCTTCATGGGCGTCAGCGGCGCCTTGGGCCTGCTGCACGCATGGCCCTGCCGTATCACCTCTCGGCGTACACGTGTTTCCGACCAGTGGTTGAACCCTGCCGCCTGGCTGGTCTCCGTTCTGATCACCGGGGCCTTCCTCCTGCGCGCGGCCTACGCCCCCGTCTGGTCCGCATGGGTCTGCGGTGCCGTGGCGGACGGTCGCCCTTCTCTGCGGGGTGTATCAGCAACGTCGCAGCAGCGGGCACTGAGGGCGAGCTCGGTCGGGGCGTTCGCGACCTCGATGTGGGCGTCACACAGCGGAGCAGGGTGTGCGCGGGCCTGCCAGGCCATGGCCTCGGCGACCTCGTGGGCGGCACCCGGAAGGCTCAGCGAGGAGCTGTGCTGCTTTGTCGGCCCCGCCGCCGGGTATCGCACGCCTGAGGTGCCCCTGGATGTCATGGCTCGTCATGATCATGGTTCGGCAGCCAGGGGGTTCGGGGTGTGTCGATGTGGCGACGCCCACCGTCCGGCTCCCCTGGCGCCTCAAGATCCAGCACCAGCGGTGTGCGGGCCCGGGGCTGTACCGTGCTGCCTCGAAATCCCCGGGGAGTTGATGTTCACACTAGCGGGGAGCGTCAGATTGGCGCACCTAATGCCCGCAGTGCCCGCTACGCGCAAAGGTCATTCGTCACGATTACCTCATGCAGGCTGCTGACCTGCGGAGACTGCCACATGCTCACTTTCCACACGTTTTACGATGACTCATCCGGTGAAGAACGCAGTGCCGGAAGCCGTCGCTCCTGGTTCAAAGTCCCAGAAAAGTCCCAGGGAATCCGTCACACCCCGCCTCAACTCGCATTTATGCAGTTCAGAAGGGGTGTGACGGTGGCATTTTTGCGGGCTTTCAGATGTCCCGGAAGATCTCGATCTGCGCCCCCACCGAGTTCAGCCGCTCCGCCAGTTCCTCGTAACCACGGTTGATCACATACACGTTGCGCAGTACGGAGGTCCCCTCGGCCGCCATCATCGCGAGCAGCACCACCACGGCCGGCCGCAGGGCCGGCGGGCACATCATCTCTGCCGCGCGCCAGCGGGTCGGGCCCTCGACCAGGACCCGGTGCGGGTCCAGGAGTTGGAGGCGGCCGCCGAGGCGGTTGAGGTCGGTGAGGTAGATCGCGCGGTTGTCGTAGACCCAGTCGTGGATCAGGGTCTGGCCGTGGGCCGAGGCGGCGATGGCCGCGAAGAACGGCACGTTGTCGATGTTGAGGCCCGGGAACGGCATCGGGTGGATCTTGTCGATCGGCGCCTCCAGTTTGGAGGGCCGGACCGTCAGATCCACCAGGCGGGTGCGGCCGTTGTCGGCTGCGTACTCCGCCGTGCGGGCGCAGTCGACGCCCATCTCCTCCAGGACCGCGAGCTCGATCTCCAGGAACTCGATCGGCACGCGGCGGATCGTCAGCTCGGACTCCGTCACGACGGCGGCGGCGAGCAGGCTCATCGCCTCGACCGGGTCCTCGGAGGGGGAGTAGTCGACGTCCACGTCGATGGTCGGCACCCCGTGCACGGTCAGCGTCGTCGTGCCGACGCCGTCCACCTGTACACCCAGGGCCTCCAGGAAGAAGCAGAGGTCCTGGACCATGTAGTTGGAGGACGCGTTGCGGATGACCGTGGTGCCGTCGTGGCGGGCGGCGGCCAGCAGCGCGTTCTCGGTCACGGTGTCGCCGCGCTCGGTCAGCACGATCGGGCGGCCGGGGGTGATGGAGTGGTCGACCTGGGCGTGGTAGATGCCCTCGGTCGCGGCGATCTCCAGCCCGAAGCGGCGCAGCGCGATCATGTGCGGCTCGATGGTTCGGGTGCCGAGGTCGCAGCCGCCCGCGTACGGCAGCTTGAAGCGGTCCATGCGGTGCAGCAGCGGCCCGAGGAACATGATGATCGACCGGGTCCGGCGGGCGGCGTCCGCGTCGATGGCGTCCATGTCGAGCTGAGCCGGCGGGACGATCTCCAGATCGGTGCCGTCGTTGATCCAGCGGGCGCGCACGCCGATGGAGTTCAGCACCTCCAGGAGGCGGTAGACCTCCTCGATCCTGGCCACCCGGCGCAGCACCGTACGTCCCTTGTTGAGCAGCGAGGCGCACAGCAGCGCCACACAGGCGTTCTTGCTGGTCTTGACGTCGATGGCCCCGGAGAGCCGGCGCCCGCCGACCACCCGCAGGTGCATGGGACCGGCGTAGCCGAGCGACACGATCTCGCTGTCGAGCGCTTCACCGATGCGCGCGATCATCTCAAGGCTGATATTTTGATTGCCGCGCTCGATGCGGTTCACGGCACTCTGGCTGGTGGCGAGCGCCTCGGCGAGCTGACTCTGTGTCCAGCCCCGGTGCTGACGGGCGTCACGGATGAGCTTGCCGATACGTACGAGGTAGTCATCTGACATACCGAAAGGCTATCTCAGATATGAGATGGGACTGTTGTGGGGGTGTGGTGTTCGGGTGACGGCTGGGGTGGGAACTGCGGAAATGGGGCGCGGCTGAGGGGCGCGGCTCAGCGCCGGACGTGCTGTCCACCCCCAGGATCCGCCCGCCCCATCGGTTCGGCACGCGGAGTGCGTCCATCGGGCCGGTAGGGAACCTGTGGACGGAGCGCTTCACCGCGATGCTCCCGGTGTCCTCGACGACGCCCGAACCGACTTCGGCCCGCGGGGAGTTGCCCGTGCCGGGCCTTGGCTAATCTGCACGGGTGACCACCGACCTGACCCTGCTGCCGCGTGTCGCCTATAGGGGACAGGAGCTCACCGCGCCCCGGCTCCGCGGACTCCTCGCGCTCCTCGCGGGCGACCTGCGCACGGGCTGCAGCAGCGGGCGGCTCGTGGAAGGGCTGTGGCCGGACGAGCTGCCGGAGCGGCCGGGAAAGGCGGTCCAGGTCCTCGTGTCCAGGGCGCGGTCGCTGCTGGGAGCCGACGTCATCGCCAGTACGCCGACAGGATACCGGCTCGCCCTGCCCGAGGAGCAGGTCGACGCCTCCGCCCTGCTGCTGCACGCCGCCGCGAGCGCGGACCGGGCCAGGGCCGGCGACCACGCCGGATCGCTCGCCGCGGCCGAGGCCGGGCTCGCGCTGTGGGCGGGCACAAAGGAAGAGGCCGGCGCCACCGACGACCCCGTGGCGGCGCTGCGCGCCGAGCGCGCCCCCGTCCGTGGCACGCTCGTCCGCGCCCGGGCCCTCGCGCTCGCCCGTCTCGGGAGGCACGCGGAGGCCGCCGGACCGCTGGCCGCGGCCGCCTCCGCGCACCCGCGCGACGAGGAGGTGCTCGCCGAACTCCTGCGCGGCGAGGCGGCGACGGCGGGCCCGTCGGCCGCGCTCACGCGGTACGAGGCCTACCGGGGCGAGCTCCGCGACGAACTCGGCACGGACCCGGGGGCGGCGCTCAAGGCCGTACAGCACGAGCTGCTCCGCGGCGAGGCGCCGCCGGTCAGGCACGGCGTACCGCACGAGCCGAATCCGCTGCTCGGCCGGGACGAGGACATCGCGGCGGTGCAGAGCCTGCTGCGCACCTCGCGCGTCGTCACCGTGGCCGGCCCCGGCGGCCTCGGCAAGACCCGGCTCTCGCACGCCGTCTGCCGCCGGGCCGAACAGCGCGTGGTGTACTTCGTGCCGCTCGCCGGCGTCACCGCGGACACGGACGTGGCCGCGGAAGTGGCCTCCGCGCTCGGCGCGGGCGCCATGAGCGGGCAGGGCGCGGCCGACCCGGCGGCCGCCGTCCTCGGCGTGCTCGGCTCCGGGCCCGCGCTCCTCGTCCTCGACAACTGCGAGCAGGTGATCCGGGGCGCAGCCGATCTCGTACGGGCCCTGGTCTCGTCCTCGAATAGCCTGCGGGTGCTCGCCACCAGCAGGGCCCCGCTGGGGCTCACCTCGGAAGCGGTGTACGCGCTGCCGGAACTCGGCACCGGCACCGCGGTCGAGCTGTTCACGCAGCGGGCCAGGGCCGCCAGACCCGGCGTGGAGCTGCTGCCGGACGCCGTGGCCGAGCTCTGCCGCCACCTCGAAGGGCTGCCGCTCGCCGTGGAACTGGCGGCGGCACGGGTGCGGGTGCTGTCAGTGCCGGAGATCGCCCGCCGCCTCGGCGACAGGTTCGCGCTCCTGCGCGGCGGGGCCCGGGACGCTCCCGAGCGCCACCGCACCCTGCACGCGGTCGTCGACTGGAGCTGGAACCTGCTGGAGGAGGACGCCAGGGCGGCGCTGCGCACGCTGTCCGTCTTCCCCGGCGGCTTCTGTGGTGAGGCGGCGGAGCACTTCCTCGGCGACGACGCGCTGTTCCTGCTGGAACAGCTGACCGATCAGTCGCTGCTCACCGTGGCCGACACCCCGGCCGGCGCGCGGTTCCGGATGCTGGAGACCGTACGGGAGTTCAGCGCGGCCCGTCGCGCGGAGGCGGGGGAGGACGAGGAGGCCATCGGCCGGCTCCTCGCCTGGGCGCGGGACTTCGGAGTCACGCACCACGACTGGTTCTTCAGCCCGCGGCCGCGGGCCGCCTGGGAGCGGATCAGGCCCGAGCAGGACAATCTCGTCCTCGCCCTGCGGCACGCCCTGGCCCGCGAGGACGCCTGCACCGTCGCCGCCCTCACCGCCGTCCTCGCCGCCCTGTGGTCCACCGACTCCGGCTTCCCCCGCCTCGCCGCCCTTGCCTCGGACACCGGCCCGCTCCTCTCGCACTACCACCCCGAACCCGCGCACGTCGAAGTCGCCCGCGCCGCCGCCGCGATGTGTACGGCGGGCCTGTTCATGGCCCACGGGCCGGTCGCCGTACGACAGCTCGTCACCCTCCGCCGGCTGCCCACGGCTCCACCGGACACCCTCCTGCGGGCCATCGCGACCGTGCTGGGCGCGATACCCGAGATGCTGCCTCCCGGCCACGACGCGTTGCGCAGGCTCTGCGCCGGCGAGCAGCCGCTGGTCGCCGGAGTCGCCGAGTCCATCGCCACGTACGTCTGGGAGTACGAGCACGACATCGACCGCGCGCTCGCCTCGGCCCGCCGGATACTCACCGAACTGGCCCCGGTCGAGAGCCCGTCCATGCAGCTCATGGGGCACTCCCGGCTCAGCGAGCTGTGCCTGCGGACGGGGCGCGGCGAAGAGGCCTACGAGCACCTCCGGGCGACGCTCGAGGTGGTGCCGCGGCTCGGCGACGGGCACGACTACCTCTTCATCCGCAGGAGCCTCGTCCTCGCCTGTCTGCACCGCGGCGATCCCGAGGAGGCCGAGTACTGGCTGCGGCAGGCGGAGCACGACAACACCCCGCAGCAGGACTCCTTCTACCGGCCGGACCTCGCAGGGCGGGCCGAGATCGCGCTCGCCCGCGGGCTGACGGAGGTCGGGCTCGGCCTGTGGCGAGGCGCCGTCGAGCGGATGTCCGAGGCCGGCGCGGAGCGGGGCGAGGACCTCTGGCTCGATCCGTCGGCACTGCAGTTCCAGTCGGCGGCGGTGACGGCGCATGCCCACGCCGACCGTCTCGGACTGGTCGCGGAGCCGCTCGCCCGGCTGCGCAAGGGGCTGGAGACCCTGCTCTCGGGTCCGTCCGGCTCGCCCTGGCAGCTCCCGGTGTTCGGGACGGTGCTGCACGCCCTCGGCCTGGCGGGGCTCGCCCCGGGCGGGGACGATGCCGCGGCTGTACGGATGCTCGCACTGGCCGAACGGCTCGGGGTGATGCGTGACTTCCAGCCGACGATGTCTGCGGACCGTGCCCGGGAGGCGGCCGAGAACGCCGACCGGGCGGCCTACGCCGACGCGATGTCGGAGTATGCCGCCCTGGATCGTGACGAGCTGTGGGACGCGGCCCGTGCGCTTACTTCGGGTCGCGGTTGAACTGGGCCATCGACCAGCGGTAGCCGAGCACGGACAGGCCGACGCACCAGGCGATCGCGATCCAGCCGTTGTTGCCGATCTCGGTGCCGAGGAGGAGTCCGCGCAGGGTCTCGATGGCGGGGGTGAAGGGCTGGTACTCGGCGATCGGCCGGAACCAGCCGGGCATCGTGCCGGCCGGGATGAAGGCGCTGGAGATGAGCGGCAGCAGGATCAGCGGCATGGCCATGTTGCCGGCGGCCTCGGCGTTCGGACTGGCCATGCCCATCCCGACCGCGATCCAGGTGAGCGCCGTGGCGAACAGCGCGAGCAGCCCGAACGCCGCCAGCCACTCCAGGGCCGTGGCGTCCGTGGAGCGGAAGCCGATGGCCACGGCGACCGCCCCGACGAGGAGCAGGCTGGCGAGTACCTGCAGCACACTGCCGACGACGTGCCCGACGATCACCGAGCCGCGGTAGATCGCCATCGTGCGGAAGCGGGCGATGAGGCCCTCGGACATGTCGGTGGAGACGGAGACCGCGGCTCCGATCACGGTGGATCCGATGGTCATCATCAGAATGCCCGGAACGATGTAGGCGATGTAGTCGGAGCGGTCCGCGCTGCCGCCGCCGATGCCGGCGCTCATGACGTCGCCGAAGATGTAGACGAACAGCAGGAGCAGCATGATCGGGGTGAGGAGCAGGTTCAGCGTGAGGGAGGGGTAGCGCCGGGCGTGGAGGAGGTTGCGGCGCAGCATCGTCGACGAGTCGCGGACGGTGTGGGCGAAGGTGCTCATCGGGCTGTCTCCTTGGACGGGGCGGTCTGGCTCGGCACGCTGGAGCCGGTGAGGGCGAAGAAGACGTCGTCGAGGTCGGGGGTGTGGACGGTGAGTTCGTCGGCTTCGATGCCGGTGGCGTCGAGCCAGTCGAGGATGGCGCGCAGTTCGCGCTGGGAGCCGTCGCTGGGGATCTGCAGCGACAGGGCCTCGTCGTCCTGGGTTCCCTCGCGCAGGGCGATGGCGGCGGAGCGGTAGGTGTCGGGGTCGGTGAAGCGGAGGCGGACGTGTCCGCCGGGGATGAGGCGCTTGAGTTCGTCGGCGGTGCCTTCGGCGGCGATTTTGCCGTTGTTGAGTACGGCGATGCGGTCGGCGAGTTCGTCGGCTTCTTCGAGGTATTGGGTGGTGAGGAGGACGGTGACGCCGTCGGTGACGAGTGCGCGGATGATGCCCCACATGGTGTGGCGGGAGCGGGGGTCGAGGCCGGTGGTGGGTTCGTCGAGGAAGATGATTCTGGGGTTGCCGACGAGGGTCATGGCGATGTCGAGGCGGCGTTTCATGCCGCCGGAGTAGGTGGAGGCGGGCTTCGATGCGCTGTCGGTGAGGTCGAAGCGTTCGAGGAGTTCGGCGGCGACCCGTCGTCCTTCCTGCTTGGGCAGGTGGTGGAGGTCGGCCATGAGGAGCATGTTCTCCTCGCCGGTGATGAGGTTGTCGACGGCGGAGAACTGTCCGGTGACGCCGATGGCTGCGCGTACGGCTTGGGGGTCGGTGGCCAGGTTGTGGCCGCCGACGTGCAGGTCGCCGGCGTCGGCGGTGACGAGGGTGGAGAGGATCTTCACGGCGGTGGTCTTGCCGGCACCGTTCGGACCGAGCAGCGCGAAGACGGTACCGGCCGGCACCGCGAGGTCGATGCCGTCGAGGACCGTCTTGTCCCCGTAGGCCTTGCACAGTCCCTTGGCCGCGATGGCGAGAGAGTGCGGAGTCGTTGTCGTCATGCCGAGGAGGTTGCGGCAGGCCGCATTCAGCGCGGTTTCACGACGGTTTCAGCGCTCTGAAACCGTCGGTGGAGCGGTCCTGAAACCGTCGGTGGAGCGGTCCTGAAGCCGTCGGTGGAGCGCCCTGAAACCGTTGGTGGAGGGCCGGCCCGGGGGGTCCCCTGCCTCCGGTGGCAGCGCTGCGCCTTCGGCGCGCGAGTTTTGGGCACGCCCTGACATGACCCGTCAGCGGCCATGTACTAGAGTTATCTCGACATCGAGATATATGCCGAAGGCGCACAGAGGGCCGCCGCACAGTAAGGGTTACCTAACTAACCCTTACCTTAGCGGATGGCCGGGTGGCCGAAGGCGGCACCACGCGGCGCCCGCCGAAGTGAGGCGCGGCGCGGAGTTACGCGCACATTGATGAAGGAGACTGTCGTGTCGGCGAACAGCTTCGACGCCCGCAGCACGCTGCGCGTGGGCGACGAGTCGTACGAGATCTTCAAGCTGGACAAGGTCGAGGGCTCCGCGCGCCTCCCTTACAGCCTGAAGGTGCTGCTGGAGAACCTGCTCCGCACGGAGGACGGCGCGAACATCACCGCCGACCACATCCGGGCGCTCGGCGGCTGGGACTCCCAGGCTCAGCCCAGCCAGGAGATCCAGTTCACGCCGGCCCGCGTGATCATGCAGGACTTCACCGGTGTGCCGTGTGTCGTCGACCTCGCCACCATGCGTGAGGCCGTCAAGGAGCTCGGCGGTGACCCGGCGAAGATCAACCCGCTGGCCCCGGCCGAGCTGGTCATCGACCACTCCGTCATCGCCGACAAGTTCGGCACCAACGACGCGTTCGCGCAGAACGTCGAGCTGGAGTACGGCCGCAACAAGGAGCGTTACCAGTTCCTGCGCTGGGGCCAGACCGCCTTCGACGAGTTCAAGGTCGTCCCCCCGGGCACCGGCATCGTCCACCAGGTCAACATCGAGCACCTGGCCCGCACGGTCATGGTCCGCAACGGTCAGGCGTACCCCGACACCCTCGTCGGCACCGACTCGCACACCACGATGGTCAACGGCCTCGGTGTGCTGGGCTGGGGCGTCGGCGGCATCGAGGCCGAGGCCGCGATGCTCGGGCAGCCGGTCTCCATGCTCATCCCGCGCGTCGTCGGCTTCAAGCTGACCGGCGAGCTCCCGGCCGGCACCACCGCCACCGACCTCGTGCTGACCATCACCGAGATGCTCCGCAAGCACGGCGTCGTCGGCAAGTTCGTCGAGTTCTACGGTGAGGGCGTCGCCGCCACCTCCCTCGCGAACCGCGCCACCATCGGCAACATGTCGCCGGAGTTCGGCTCCACCGCCGCGATCTTCCCGATCGACGACGAGACGCTGAAGTACCTCCGTCTCACCGGCCGCGACGCCCAGCAGGTCGCGCTCGTCGAGGCGTACGCCAAGGAGCAGGGCCTCTGGCTCGACCCGGCAGCCGAGCCCGACTTCTCCGAGAAGCTGGAGCTCGACCTCTCCACGGTCGTCCCCTCCATCGCCGGCCCGAAGCGCCCGCAGGACCGCATCGTCCTCGCGAACGCCAAGGCCAAGTTCGCCGAGGACGTGCGCAACTACGTCACGGACGACATGGAGGCGAGCAAGGAGTCCTTCCCGGCCTCCGACGCCCCGGCCGTGTCCCCCAACGGCGTCCCGTCCAACCCGGTCACCGTGACCGCCCCCGACGGCACCACGTACGAGCTGGACCACGGCGCCGTCACCGTCGCCGCGATCACCTCCTGCACCAACACCTCGAACCCGTACGTCATGGTCGCCGCGGCGCTCGTGGCGAAGAAGGCCGTGGAGAAGGGCCTGACCCGCAAGCCGTGGGTCAAGACCACCCTCGCCCCGGGCTCGAAGGTCGTCACCGACTACTTCGACAAGGCGGGCCTGACCCCGTACCTCGACAAGGTCGGCTTCAACCTCGTCGGCTACGGCTGCACCACCTGCATCGGCAACTCCGGCCCGCTGCCGGAAGAGGTCTCCAAGGCGGTCAACGACCACGACCTGGCCGTGACTTCGGTGCTCTCCGGCAACCGTAACTTCGAGGGCCGGATCAACCCCGACGTCAAGATGAACTACCTGGCGTCCCCGCCGCTGGTCGTCGCGTACGCCATCGCCGGTTCGATGAAGGTCGACATCACCAAGGACGCCCTCGGCGCCGACCAGGACGGCAAGCCCGTCTTCCTCGCCGACATCTGGCCCACCGAGGCCGAGGTGAACGACGTCGTCGCCAACTCCATCGGCGAGGACATGTTCAACAAGTCCTACCAGGACGTCTTCGCGGGCGACGCCCAGTGGCAGGCGCTCTCGATCCCGACCGGCAACACCTTCGAGTGGGACGCCGAGTCGACGTACGTCCGTAAGCCCCCTTACTTCGAGGGCATGACGATGGAGACCACCCCGGTCTCCGACATCACGGGCGCGCGCGTCCTCGCGAAGCTGGGCGACTCGGTCACCACCGACCACATCTCCCCGGCCGGTGCGATCAAGGCCGACACCCCGGCCGGCAAGTACCTCACGGAGCACGGCATCGAGCGCCGTGACTTCAACTCCTACGGCTCGCGCCGTGGTAACCACGAGGTCATGATCCGCGGCACGTTCGCCAACATCCGCCTGCGCAACCAGATCGCGCCGGGCACCGAGGGCGGCTTCACCCGCGACTTCACCCAGGCCGACGGCCCGGTGTCGTTCATCTACGACGCCTCGCAGAACTACCAGGCCGCCGGCACCCCGCTCGTCATCCTGGCGGGCAAGGAGTACGGCTCCGGCTCCTCCCGCGACTGGGCGGCCAAGGGCACCGCGCTTCTGGGCGTCAAGGCAGTCATCGCCGAGTCCTACGAGCGCATCCACCGCTCGAACCTCATCGGCATGGGCGTCCTCCCGCTCCAGTTCCCCGAGGGGCAGACCGCCGAGTCCCTGGGCCTGACGGGCGAGGAGACCTTCTCCTTCACCGGCGTGACCGAGCTGAACGACGGCACGACCCCGCGCACGGTCAAGGTCACCACCGACACCGGTGTCGAGTTCGACGGCGTCGTCCGCATCGACACCCCCGGTGAGGCGGACTACTACCGCAACGGCGGCATCCTGCAGTACGTGCTCCGCAGCCTGATCCGCAAGTAGGCACCAGCGGCAGTACGGCGAGAGGGCCGCACCCCCGGCGACGGGGGTGCGGCCCTCTCTCATGCTGCGGGAGTGACTACCGGGCTCAGAAGAGGAAGCGGTAGCTGTTCCAGCCGCTCGCGCCGATCTTCACGCGGCCGCCGAAGGGGGCCGAAGCGTTGCCGGTGCCCTTGTACAGGTACAGCGCGCCGGTCTTGTCGCGGGCGACGAGGTCGGTGCGGCCGTCCTGGGTGATGTCACCGGTGGAGACGAGCTGGTTGTACGTGTTCCAGCCCGCTCCGATCTTGGTGCGGGTGGTGAAGGGGGTCTTGTAGTTGCCGGTGCCCTTGTAGAGCCACAGGACGCCGGCCGCGTCGCGGGCGACGAGGTCGTTCCTGCCGTCGCCGCTCAGGTCACCGTTGCCGGCGATCTGGTTGTAGATGTTCCAGCCGCTGCCGACCTTGTAGCGGCTCGTCAGCTTGCCCGTGCCGAGGCCCAGGTAGAGGTAGAGCGAGCCACCACTGTCACGGCCGAGCAGGTCGCCGGCGCCGGCGCCGCCGATGTTTCCGGGCGAAACCAGCTTGTTGTAGATGTTCCAGCCGGTACCGACCTTGGACGGCGTCGTGGCGTCGAAGTTCAGGTACCCGAGGTATCCGTTGGACTCGCGGAACCAGATGCCGTCGGCGTCACCGCTGGTCTTCGGCACGTTGGAGACCTGGAGGAGGCTGGAGACACCGTCCCAGCCCGAGCCCGTGTGCTCGCGGGAGGTGATTCCGCCCTTGCCGTTCGAACGGTACGCGTACACGTCGCCGCCGGTGGTGACGCCGAGCAGCGCGAAGTTGGGGGTGACGGTCGCGGCGGCGGCGGCCGTCGTCGCCGCGGCCGGTGCTTCGGCCGGCGAGCCGAGCGACGGCTGCGGGGAGTCGGCGGCGACGGCGGAGGTGCCGGTGCCGACGAGGGCGGCGGTCATCGCCGCGGCTGCCACGCGGGCGGCTATGCGTCTGTGCTTACGGCCAGAGGTTTTGGCCACGAAGTACTCCATGGATCTAGATGAAGGGTGGCCCGCCCGTCCCGAGCTGGGAGGGCAGGCCACGGGTTTCATCCGAATCCTGTCATGACTTCGGTTGTGAAACCTTCACTTTTTGGTCAGAAGATAAGACGGTAGGTGTTCCAGCCACCGGTACCGATCTGCACGCGGGCCCCGTACGGGGCCGCGGCCTTGCCCGTGCCCTTGTAGAGGTACAGCGCACCCGCGGCGTCGCGGCCGATGAGGTCGGTCCTGCCGTCCAGGTCGATGTCGCCGGGGGCGAAGACGGTGTTGTACGCGTTCCAGCCACCGCCGACCTTGGTGCGGGCGGTGAACGGGGCCTTGTAGTTGCCGGTTCCCTTGTAGAGCCACAGGACGCCCGACTTGTCGGCGGCGACGATGTCGCTCTTGCCGTCGCCGGTCAGGTCGCCGTTGCCCGCGAGTTGCGTGTACGCGTTCCAGCCACCGCCGACCTTGTACCGCTGGGTGACGGTGCCGTCGCCGTAACCCAGGTACAGGTACAGGTTTCCGGCGGCGTCGCGGCCGAGGAGGTCACCGGCCTCGCCGCCGCCGACGTTGCCCGCGGAGACGAGCTTGTTGTAGATGCCCCAGCCGTGGCCGACGTTCTTGAGGTCGGAGTTGTCGTTGGCGGCGTAGCTGAGCGCGCCCGCGGCGTTGGTCTGCCAGCGGCCGTCGGGGAGACTGTCCGCGTTGCTGTCCACGAGGCCGAGGAACTTGGTGTCCTTCCAGCCCGTGTCGAACGGGACGCGGGCCTGCAGGCCGCCTTCGCCGTTCGGCGCGTAGTAGTACGAGGCGCCCGTGCTGTCCACGCCCGTGATGCCGTACATGGGCGCATCGCCCACCTCCGCGGCGAAGGCGGACGCGCCGGTGCCGACGAGGGCCGCGGTTATCGCCGCGGCGGCGAGACGGGTGGTCGCCCGCCCGGACAGACGGCCGGAGATCTTGGCCACGTGTGTGCTCCATGGGTGGTGGGGTGAGGCGTGACGCGCCGCGGGATACGGGGACACGCCACGGAATTGAGGGTGATCCTTTCACGAGTCCCTCACCGCTCCAAGGGTTTGACGGAAAGGGGCCAAGGTCACATCTCCGCCCGGCCGCCCGGGCGTTGCGGCAAGAGCCCAGCTCAGGGCCGGGCGGAGAAAGCGGACGGCACCCCTCCGGTGTCACCGGCCGTGGTGAGCCGGTGAATACCGTGCAACTGCGTCATCACGTCCCGCAGCGACCGGCAGTCCCGGGGACCCGGCCCCGGTGCCGGCCGCGCGACGCGGTGGCCGTCCTCCAGGGCGTCCGCCAGCACGGACAGCGCCGTCGTCACCCGTTCCACCTCGCCGGACGAGGGCCGCGGCACCCCGTTGCCGACCCGCAGCGCGCACGCGGTCGCCGCGTCGACGACCAGCTCGGCGGCCACCGTCACCGCCGACCAGTCGTGGCGCCGCTCGCCGAACGGCCCCGGCAGCTCGGCCGCTACGGTCTCCGCCGCGGCCCGGGCCTCTGCCAGCGCCCGGTACGAGGCGCCGCGCAGCGCCAGCCCCTGTACGTCGCCGCGCTGGCGGTCCCCGGCCGGGTCCGGCGCGTCCAGCACATGGCGCAGATACCGCTCCGTGCACCGCAGGGTGACGGCGAACCGGTGGCCGACCCGCACCCGGGGGTCGGTCACCCGCGGCAGATGGCCGACGAGCAGCACGATGACGCAGGCCAGGAACGTCTCCAGCAGCCGGGACGCCGCGGCCTCGGTGTCGCCCGCGGTGTGCACGAACGACAGCACCAGCACGGTGATCACCGCGGTCTGGAACGCGAAGTGGCGGGTGGACAGGGGCACCAGGGCCCCGGCCACGACGACCGCCGCCACGACGAGCGGCCGGCCGAGACCGCCGGCCGCGGCCATGAGCGCCACGAACACGAGGACGCCGGCCACGGTCCCCGCGAACCGGTTCACCACCCGCGAGAACAGCGGACCCATGTCCGGCTTCACCAAGAACGCCGCGGTGGCCGGCAGCCAGTACCAGTGGTCCTCGTGCAGCAGCAGCGCGACGGCGGCCGTGACCGAGACGCAGAGCGCCACCCGCAGCCCGTACTCACGCCCGGCCGCTGTGAACAGACCCGGGCGCAGACGTCGTTCCGTGCCGGTGGCCCGAGGACGTGCCGGGCCGTGCGGGGCAGGCGCGCCGGTCGTCGTCCGGTCGAAGACCACCGCGGCCTCCAGCACCGCCCGGTCGAAGGCGAGGCGTTCGACGGTGTCGGGCCGCGGGCTCGGCAGCGTACCCGCCGGTCCGCCGGAGCGGACCGCCGCGGCCAGCCGGCGGGGGCCCTCGGCCACGGCGTCCGGGACGGGCCGGCCCTCCCACAGCAGCGCGATGCTCGCCTCGCAGAGCGCGACCCCCGAGCCGAAACGCTCGGCGAGGACATGAGCCGCTCCACCGGACCGGCGCGGCCACGGGAGCAGCCGCATCAGCCGCAGCGCCTCGTCCGCCTGCTGCTGCGCGGCGACGAGCGCGCGCCGCGCGGAGAGCGCGCCCGGCCCGCCGAGTGCGCCCAGCGCGTCCGCGAGCGCGTCGAACACGGCGGCGACTGCCTCGCGTTCGCCGCTCCACCGCGTCGCCTCCCGCGACCGCGGGGTGCGCAGCAGCAGCCGCAGGACGACCAGCCAGAGCGCACCGGCCAGGAAGCACAGCGCCTTCAGCCATGCCGGCCCGCCCAGCGGCATCCCCATGCCGATCGTCGTGGCGACCAGCATCTGCAGCGCGGCCGCCGACCACACGGCGCCCCTGGCACTCAGCGCCCCCGAAACCCAGCCCACCAGGAAGAGCACGGGGACCGCCGCCCACCGCCCCGCCGACTCCGCGACCAGCGCGCCGGCGAGCAGCCCAAGCGATCCGGCCGCGGCCGGCAAACCTATGTGGACGAGCCCCTTGCGACGGGTGCCCGGCCGGTCGTTGACCCCCGCGAGCATCGCCCCGAGCGCGGCGAGGACACCCGCTCCCGGCTGCCCGGCGGCGATACCGGCCCCGAGCAGGGGACCCGCGCCGAGCGCGCCGCGCACCATCGCCGTACGGGGCACGGGGGCGCGGCGCAGCCGCGTCACATGGGCGAGCCAGATGGGAGCACGGCGCCCGGACCTCGTGCTCTGGGCCAGGATTGCCGGAACGCGCACCGCGGACCTCCTCGTTCACCGGCCGGACCATGGGTCCGGGGGCGGATGGAGCGGGCAACGGCGGCCGCGTACCCCGAACGTAACAGGGGGATTTGTCCGGCGGGCTGCGGCGATGTTTCGGGCGTGTGATCACCGGGGGAGCCGGCGGCTGGCGTCACCGGTCGATGTACTGGTGGTCGCTGACGATGAGGCCCGCCGCGTCGAGTACGAGAAAGTCGAAGCCCACGGAGACGGTCGCGCCCGTCGCCGCCTTCGCCATCTCCCAGTTGAAGCGTACGGTCCCGTGGTGACCGTCCGCGTTGGGCACGGCTCGGAAGAAGTGCGTGCCGGGGGCGACCCACTCGGCATGGGCGGCGGTCACCCGCGCCACCATGTCCGCACGGCCGCGCACTTCGCGTGACGGAGTGAAGTGCACGCACCCGGGGGCGAACAACTCGTCGACCAGGGCGCGGCGCAGGGCCTGGTCGGGCTCGTTCCACATCGCGATGTACCGGCGGGCGAGGGCGTTCAGGATGCCGGTGTCGGTGGTGTTCACGCGGGGGCTCCTTCTCGGGCGGACGGGGTGGCGGCGCTGCTCTTCACGGTGCTGCGGGGAAGGAACTGGACGAGCGCGGTGAGGACGAGGGCGACGGCGATCAGAAAGACCAGTCCGTGCCGGAAAGCGGTGGGCACCCCTTCGGTGACGCTGCCGTAGTAGACGATGCCGACCGCGCCCACCCCCAGTGCCCCGCCCACCTGCTGGGTGGTGGTGAGCGCGCTCGCGGCCGCGCCGGCGTGCTGCTGCGGGACCCCGGCCAGCGCGGACGTCATGATCGGACCCAGCGCCAGCCCCATGCCGATCCCGTCGAGGAGGAGCGCCGGTACGAGCCCGACGACGGCGACCTCCTGTCCCACCATGACCAGGAGCGCCGTGAGGCAGAGTGCCCTGGTGAGTCCGCCGATCGTGATCACCTGCCTGCCGAGGCGGCCCGCCAGCCGGGGCGCGATGAGCGAGGCGGCCAGATATCCGGCGCCGATCGGAGCGAAGGCGAGCCCGGCCTCCAGCGCGTCGAGGCCGCGGCCCTGCTGGACGTACAGCGCGAAGATCAGGAAATACGCCGCCATGCCCGACGTGAACGCCAGATACGTGAGCAGGCCCACGACGAAGCCACGTTGGCGGAACAGCGCCGGGTCGATCAGGGGCGAGTGCGGGAGCCGCCGCAGGCCGAAGGCCGCGAAGAGTGCCGCTGACGCGGCGAACGAGACCCAGGTCCATGCGGGCCAGCCCTGTTCGCGGCCCTCGACCAGCGGCAGGAGTGTGGCGGCGAGTGCCGAGGTGACCAGGGCGGCGCCGGGCAGGTCGAGGCGCGCGGCATCGTCGGCGCGCGTCTCCGGGATCACCCGCCCGGCGACCGCCAGCACGGTGATGCCGATGGGAACATTGAGCAGGAAGCAGGCCCGCCAGCCGAGTCCGAACAGGTCCGCCTGGATCAGGACCCCGCCGATCAGCTGTCCGAACACCGCTGCCAGCCCCATCGTCAGGGCGTAGGCATTGATGGCTCTGAGCCGCTCGGGACCCGCGTAGGCGGTGCGGATGATGGCGAGGACCTGGGGGGAGAGCAGCGCGGCGGCGGCGCCCTGGGCCACCCGCGCCACGACCAGCGCGGTGGCGGTCGGCGCGAAACCGCACGCGATCGAGGCGAGCGTGAACAGGGCGATGCCGAGCGAGAACATCCGGCGGCGCCCGTGGATGTCCCCGAGCCGCCCGCCGAGGATCAGCCCCGACCCGTAGGCCAGGGCGTATCCGGCGACGACCCACTCGATGGCGGCCGGGCCGGCGTGCAGATCGTGCTGGGTGGACGGGACGGCCACATTGACGATGAAGAAGTCGAGAACCGTGATGAACACGCCGGTCAGCACGGTCGGCAGAGTTCCGGAACGGGGCATGGCTGCTCCTTGGAAGGGGAGAGGGCTCGCTGCGGTGAGAATGGTCGGTCTACTTTCCTGCCCACAGTAGATAGACTGGTTGTTCTACCGTCAAGTGCGTGTCAGAATCGATGACGTGACGACGACGAGACCGGGCCCCCGCGAACGGCTGGTCGAGGCCGCCCGCGACCTCACCTACACCCATGGCGTACACGTCGGCGTGGACGCGATCCTCAAGAAGGCCGATGTCGCGCGCCGTTCCCTCTACCAGCACTTCGGTGGCAAGGACGGCCTGATCGCCGAGGTGCTGCGCAGTCACCCGACCCACGCCCGCTACACCGCGGTGATGGACGAGGCCGGTGATGATCCGCGGGCGCGCGTTCTCGCGGTGTTCGACGAGCTGGAGGCGATCACCCAGCGCCCGGGCTTCCACGGTTGCCGCTACACCACCGCCGATGTGGCCCTCACGGACCCGGCGCACCCCGCCCACGCGGAGGTCCGCGCCTTCAAGGACGGGCTGCACCAGCTGTTCGCGGCGGAGCTGGCCAGGTACGGACACCCGGACGCCGAGTTCGGCGCGGACCAGCTCCTGGTGCTCGTCGACGGCACACTGGCCCACGGCGTCACCCGCCCCGACGCGCACCCGGCGCTCGCCGCCCGGGACATGGCCGACATGTTGCTCGACCGCGGGCGCACCGGGCGCTGACGGCACGCGACGGGTGCGCGCGGCGCGGGACGCCGAGGCCCTACGCTCGAAGGTCTGATGACGACGATCCGTCCCACCTCGCCCGGCGCCAAGGCCGGAACCGAGTCCGTGCGCCGCAACAACCTCGGCCTCGTCCTGCGTGCCGTCCTCGAGGAGGGCGAGGCGACCCGCGCCCGGGTGGCGGCCCGTGTCGGGCTGACCCGGGCCGCGGTGTCCTCGCTCGTCGAGGAACTGCTGGCGCTCGACCACCTGACCGAGTCGGGCAAGACGTTCAGCGGCAGCGCCGGACGCCCCGGCACCGTGCTGAAGGTGTCGGACACCGGCCCCGCAGGGCTCGGCGTCGAGATCAACATCGACTACGTCTCCGTGTGCGCGGTCGGGCTCACCGGCACCGACCGGGTCCGCGTCACCGAACACACCGACAACCGCGACACCCCGCCGGCCGAGGTGCTCGCCCACGCGGCCCGGCTCACCAACCGGGTCATCACCTCGACCGGCGAGCAGGGGCTGAGGGCCGTCGGTGTCGAACTGGCCCTGCCCGGACTCGTCTCCGGCGGAATGGTCCGCCAGGCACCGAACCTCGGCTGGTACCGCGTCGCGGCCGAGGGCATCTTCGGCCAGGCGCTCAGCACGCTGCGGCCGGCCGGACGGGCCCTGGCGGTCAGTTCCGACAACGAGGCCAATCTGGCGGCCCTGGCCGAGCTGTGGTTCGGCGCCCTCGGCGACGCCGGCTCCTTCCTCTACCTCACCGGCGAGATCGGGGTCGGCGGCGCTCTGGTGCTCCAGGGGGAACTGCTGCGCGGCGCGCACGGTTTCGCGGGCGAGGTCGGGCACGTGGTCGTCGACCCCGAGGGCCCGCTGTGCGGATGCGGCGCGCGGGGCTGTCTCGAGCAGTACGCCGGTCAGGCGGCCCTGCTGCGTGCCGCGGGCATCGACCCGGCGGCGGGCGTGCGCGGACTCGGCGAGCTGGAGAGGCGGGCGGGCGCGGGCGACCCGGAGACCCTGGAGGTGCTGCGGGCGGCCGGTGACCGGATGGGCGTGGTGCTGGCCGGGGCGGTCAACCTCTTCGATCTGGACACCGTCGTGCTCGGCGGTATCTACCGGGGCCTGATGCCATGGCTCGCCGGGGCGGCCGAGGCGCAGCTCGCGGACCGGGTGGTGTCGGGCCGCTGGCGGAGCGACGGCCACGGGCTGCGGGCCTCCTCGCTCTCCGGCGACGCGGCCCGGGGCGCGGCGGCGCGCGTGGTGCGCGAGGTCCTGGACGACCCGGCGGCGTACGCGGCACGCTGAGAACGGGTCCACGCAGCAGGCCGCCCCGCCCGCCGTGCGTACGGCGAACGGGGCGGCACAAAAAGAAACGGGGCGGCACAAAAAGACGGGAAACGGCTACTTCCGGTGCGCCGCGATCAGCTCCTGGTACCACCGGTAGCTGTCCTTCGGCGTGCGCTCCAGCGTGTCGTAGTCGACCCGGATGATCCCGAACCGCTTCGCGTACCCCAGCGCCCACTCGAAGTTGTCCAGCAGCGACCAGACGTAGTACCCGCGCACGTCCACGCCCGCGTCCATCGCCGCCCGCAGGGCCGTCAGATGCGTCTGCAGGTACGCGACGCGGTCCGCGTCGTGCACCGAACCGTCCGCGTCCACGGTGTCGAACTCCGCCGAGCCGTTCTCCGTGATGTGCACGGGCGGCAGCGCGTCCCCGTATGTCTGCTTCAGCGCGGTCAGCAGGTCGGTGAAGGACTCCGGCACGACCGGCCAGTTCATCGCCGTCTTGCGGACGCCCCGGTACTCGCCCTCGCTGTAGCGGTTGTCGGTGGCGACACGCAGCGCCGGGTCGGCCTCGCGGTGCGGGGCGGCGGCGACCACGATGGGGCGGTAGTAGTTGATGCCCAGGAAGTCCATCGGCTGGGAGATCAGTTCCAGGTCGCCCTCGCGCCGGAAGTCCTGCGCGGTGATGAGCTCGCCCCAGGTCTCCTCCTCGGTGGCCGGGTAGCGGCCCGCGAGGATCGGCTCGGTCCACACCAGGTTGTGCTGGGTGTCCGCGCGGACGACCGCCGCGAGGTCGGCGTCCGACTCGGTCGCCGGGACGTTGCGGTCCAGGTTGAGTGTGATGCCCGCCTCGCGGACTCCCGCCGCCCGCAGCGCCTTCATCGCCAGGCCGTGGCCGACGAGCAGGTGGTGCGCGGCGGCCAGGGCCCCGCGGCCCTCCTTGGCGCCCGGCGCGTGCCGGCCGACCGAGTAGCCGAGGAACGCGCTGCACCACGGTTCGTTCAGCGTGATCCAGCGCGGCACCCGGTCGCCCAGGTGCTCCGCCATGATCGCCGTGAACTCCCCAAAACGCTCCGCGGTCTCCCGTACCCGCCAGCCGCCCTTGTCCTCCAGGGCCTGCGGCAGGTCCCAGTGGTAGAGGGTGGCGGCCGGCTCGATGCCCGCTTCCAGCAGCTCGTCGACCAGCCGGGAGTAGAAGTCCAGGCCCTTGGGGTTCACCGCCCCGCTGCCCTCGGGCTGGACGCGCGACCACGCTATGGAGAAGCGGTACGAGTCCACACCGAGGTCGCGCAGCAACGCCACGTCCTCGGGGTAGCGGTGGTAGTGGTCGCACGCCACGTCACCCGTGTCACCGCCGTCGGTCTTCCCCGGCGTGTGGCTGTAGGTGTCCCAGATGGACGGCCCGCGGCCGTCTTCGTCCACAGCGCCCTCGATCTGGTACGAGGCAGTGGCGGCGCCGAAGACGAAACCGGGCGGGAAGACCGGGAACTCGCTCATGAAAACCCTTACTTGACCGAGCCGCCGGTGATCCCGGCGGCGATGTATTTCTGCGACAGGACGAGCAGGACCGCGGCCGGCACGGCCGAGAGGACCGAGGCGGCCATGACCGACCCCCAGTCACCGACGTGGGCGCCGATGTACTGGTAGATGCCCAGTGTGATGGGCTTGACGTCGTCCGTGGTGTTCAGGGTCAGCGCGAACATGAAATCGCTCCACGCGTACAGGAACGAGAACAGGCCCGCCGTGATCAGGGAGTTGCGGCTCATCGGCAGGACGACCTGGATGAACGTACGCACGCGACCGGCGCCGTCGACCTCGGCGGCCTCGATGACCTCGCGCGGGATCGACACCATGAACGAGCGCATCAGCACGATCGCGAACGGAATGCCGAGCGAGGCGTCCGCGAGCATCAGGCCGAAGTAGGAGTTGACCAGGCCGAGGTCCACGTACGCGCTGTACAGGGCGTTCGCGATGACGATGCCCGGCACCATCTGGGTGATGAGCGTGCCGAAGACGATCGTCTTGCCGCCGCGCAGGTTGAACTGCGCCAGCCCGTACGCCGCCGGAGCGGAGATCGCCAGACAGATGGCCACGGCGCCCAGCGCCACGGCCAGTGAGGTCAGCAGGTTGCCGCCCTGCTCGCTGAGGGCGGAGGTGAATCCGGAGAAGTCCACGCCCGTCGGGACCGGGCCGACGTCGACCAGGCTCGCGTCCGGCTGCAGCGCGGTGTTGATCATCCAGTACAGCGGGAACAGCATCACCGCGAGGACGACGACGCCGAAGACGGTCGCACCCCAGCGGCGCTTGGGCCGGTGGACGGCGGGAGCCGGGGCGGCGGGGATCTGGGTGGTGGTCGCCATGCCGGTCACTTCCCCTCATTGCGGTTGGCGCGCAGGTAGAACACCGCGAAGACGGCGGAGATCAGGATCAGGATGTTGCCGACCACGGCACCGGCCCCGAAGTCCATCTGGACGAACGAGTTCTGGTACGTGAGCGTGCCGAGCGTCTGGGTGGAGTCGGCGGGCCCGCCGTCGGTGAGGGCGAGGACCAGGTCGAGGATCTTCACCGTCGACATGAAGCCGAGCACGAGCACCACGGTGATGACGGGCCTCAGCATCGGCAGGGTGACCGAGCGGAACGTACGCCAGGCGGACGCGCCGTCGAGCGCGGCGGCCTCGTTCAGCTCCTTGGGGACCTCCTGCAGGCCGCCGTAGAGGATCACCATGTTGAACGGGATGCCGATCCAGATGTTCACCAGGACCACCGAGATCAGCGCCATGCTGGTGCTCGTCAGCCACGGCGTGTCGGCGGGGAGGCCGACCGTGCCGAGGAACGAGTTGAGGACCCCGGTGTCCTGGTCGAAGATGCGCCGCCACACGATGCCGGAGACGACCATCGGGACCAGCCACGGCAGCAGGATCAGCGAGCGCAGGATGCCGTTGAGCGGGAAGCGGCGGGCGAAGAAGACGGCGAGGGCCAGGCCGATGCAGAACTGGCCGACGAGCGAGCCGACCGTGAAGAGGATCGTCTGCCACAGTGCCTTGCCGAACAGCCCGTCGTTGAAGACGTTGCTCCAGTTGTCGAAGCCGTTGAACGGCGCCTCACCGGTGAAGAAGGTGGACGGCGAGTAGTCCTGGAAACTCATCACGATGTTGCGGACGAGCGGATAGCCGAAGAACAGCGCCATGAAGATCACGGCGGGGGCGATGAACCCCCACTGGGCGAGCGCCCTGCGCCGCTTGGCGCTCCGCGGGTTCACGGGCTTCTTGGCCGCACCGGCGGCGGAGGCCTTCGGGTCGGCCGGCAGCGCGGCGGCCGAGGCTGTGGTGGATGACATGGTTCGTATACCTCAGTTCCCGCTCGTGACCTGCTGCTGGGCACGCTTGAGCGCGGCCTCGCTGGACTCACCGGTGAGCGCGGACTGGAAGGCGCTCTGCAGGGCCAGCGACGCGGACGACCACTTCGCGCCGAGCTTGGCGGTACGCGAACGGGCCGTGGCGACCTGGTCGGCGAGGGCGGCCAGCTCCGGAGTCTGCTTGCGCCACTCGGCGGCGGCCTTCTGGTTGGCCGGGACCATCCAGCTGTTGATCGCGTACGTGATCTCTTCCTGCTCGCCCGACATGCAGCCGATGATCCGGGCGGACATCTTCTCCCGCGCCTCGTCACCGGTGTTCGGCACGGTCAGCACCCCGCCGCCCAGCGGACCGACGGAGTCGTCGCCCGCCTTCGGGACGGGGATCTGGGCGATGCCCCAGTTGAGCCCCTTCTTCGCGTTGAGGGTCTCGACCTGCCACGGGCCGTTGATCATCATGGCGGCGTTGCCGGCCATGAACTGGTCGTTCACATCGGCCTGCGTCCAGTTGACCGTGGACTTGGACAGGGAGCCGTCCTTCAGGAGGCTCTTCCAGTAGTCCAGCGCCCCGGCCACCTGCGGGCTGTCGAGCTTCGTCTCGTCGCCGCCGTTGGACCACATGAACGGGGTGAACTGGAAGACGCCGTCCTCCGCGCCGCCCGCGCTCAGCGCGAGGCCGTACCGCTTGCCCTGGGTGAGCTTCTTCGCGGTGTCCCGCATCTCGGCCCAGGTGGTGGGCACCTGAAGACCGGCCTTGGCGAGGGTGTCCTTGTTGTAGAACAGCGCCAGGGTGTTCACGGTGCGCGCCGCACCGTAGTACGTCCCGTCGTACGAGCCGAAGTTGACGATTCCGTCGGGGATGTCCTTCGTCGTCAGACCGAGGTCCTTCAGCGGGATCAGCCCGCCCGCCTCGGCGAACGTCGGCATCTCCGAGGCGTCCAGCTGGAGCACGTCGGGCAGCGACTTCGAGGACGCCATCCGCAGGGCCTTCGTCATCACCTGCGCGGCGGGGACGCTCTGCTGCTCGATCTTCACCCCGAGCTGCTTGCTGCACCGGGCCAGGGTCTGGGCGTCCCAGCGGTGGTAGGACTCGTCGGTCGAGGAGTTCATCACGGTGTACACGTCCGCGTCGCGCTGCTGGCCGCAGCCGGACAGGACGACGCCGCCGAGCAGCGCCGAGACGACGGTGAGCGGGACGATGACCCGCCGGTGAGGACGGCGGCGCGGCCGGCGCATGCCGTCCGGAGAAGGTGCTGTCACGATGGTGCCCTTGCGTGAGAGGGGTGCCGGCCCGGGGGGACCACTGTGTCCCGACGAGGTGGATCCGTCCGCCCGGCGCGGGTCCGGCAGGCCCGCGCGGGGGAGAAGGGGTGTCCGACGGCGACGGTCCGCGCCGGACACCCCGGTGGCGTCAGCCGACGCCGAGCAGGTGCTCCATGGCGAGCTGGTCGAGCGCCTCGAAGGCCATCGAGCGCTGGGCCGCGCCGTCCACGTCGAAGTCCTCGTACGCGGTACGGTCCGCGAGCAGGGCCTTGACGCCGTCGGCGGCGGTGGGCTGCGCCAGCTCGTCCAGACGGGAGGCGGCCAGCGCCTCCTTGACGGCCGGGTCGGCGCGGAAGGCCAGCGCGCGCTCCTTGAGGATCAGGTAGTTGCGCATGCAGTTCTTCGCGGACTCCCAGACCCCGTCGATGCTGTCGGTGCGCACCGGCTTGAAGTCGAAGTGCAGCGGGCCGGCGTACTCCGAGCTCTCCAGCAGGTCGACGAGCCAGAAGGCCTGGCGCAGGTCGCCGGCGCCGAAGCGGAGGTCCTGGTCGTACTTGATGCCGGACTGGCCGTTGAGGTCGATGTGGAAGAGCTTGCCCGCCCACAGCGCCTGTGCGATGCCGTGCGCGAAGTTCAGCCCGGCCATCTGCTCGTGCCCGACCTCGGGGTTCACGCCGTACATCTCGGGGCGCTCCAGGCGCTCGATGAACGCCAGGGCGTGGCCGACCGTCGGAAGGAGGATGTCGCCGCGCGGCTCGTTCGGCTTGGGCTCGATCGCGAACCTCAGGTCGTAGCCCTGGTCCACGACGTACTCGCCGAGCAGGTCGAACGCTTCCTTCATGCGGTCCAGCGCGACCCGCACATCCTTGGCCGCGCCGGACTCGGCGCCCTCACGGCCACCCCAGGCGACGTAGGTCTCGGCGCCCAGTTCGACGGCGAGGTCGATGTTGCGGATGACCTTGCGCAGCGCGAACCGGCGGACGTCACGGTCGTTGGACGTGAAGCCGCCGTCCTTGAAGACGGGGTGCGTGAAGAGATTGGTGGTGGCCATGGGGACCTTGAGACCGGTGCGGTCCAGGGCGGCCTTGAAACGCGTGACGATCGCGGCGCGCTCGCTGTCGGAGGCGCCGAACGGGATGAGGTCGTCGTCGTGGAACGTCACGCCGTGCGCGCCGAGCTCCGCGAGGCGCTCGACGGACTCGACCGGGTCCAGGGCGGGGCGGGTGGCGTCACCGAAGGGGTCGTTGCCTCGCCAGCCGACGGTCCAGAGTCCGAAGGTGAACCGGTCGGCGGGGGTGGGGGTGAAGCGGTTCGACATTCTGCTGCCTCTTGTCGACATGGCCCGGACGGCTGCTCTGCCGCCCGACCGAATTGTTTGCTGACAGAACTAATACGGCATCTCGGCGTTTCTTTCTAGACCATCCTGGTGACACATCGGTCACGCAGGGGCAACACACCACCTCGCCGGGGGTCTTGCGGCTCGGATCGAGCGGGATCCGGGCGGCCGAGGGAGGTGTCGAAGCGCTTCGACAAAATATTTGTTTTGTGTACGATCAAAAGCGGGCGCCCCGACGACGTACCCCCGCACACACCTCCGTACCGGCTAAGGAAGACCCCCCATGAAGTTCACCGACGGCTTCTGGCAGATGCGAGACGGTGTGAACGCCTCGTACGCCACCGAGATCCGCGACCTCCGCCTCGACGCCGACCGCCTCACCGCCCACGCCTCCGTCAAGCGCGTGACGCGGCGCGGGGACACGCTCAACGCCCCCCTGATCACGGTGGAGGCGTACGCCGCCGCCGAAGGCGTCATCGGCGTCCGCATCACCCACCTGTCGGGCAAGCGCCGTCCCGGCCCGGAGTTCGAGCTTCCCGGTGCCGTCGGTGACACCTCGGCCACCACCCGTGACGAGGGCCCCACCGCCGAGCTCACCAGCGGACCGCTCACCCTGCGCCTCCCCACCGAGGGCGGCTTCGGCCTGGAGTTCCTCGACGCGGACGGCCGCCTGCTGACCGCCGCCGGGCGCAAGGGCACCGCATTCGCCACCGTCCAGGACGGCGGCCACCACATGTTCGCCCAGCTCGCCCTCGGCGTCGGCGAGACGATCCACGGTCTCGGCGAGCGGTTCACCCCGTACGTCAAGAACGGCCAGACCGTGGACATCTGGCAGGCGGACGGCGGCACCAGCAGCGAGCAGGCCTACAAGAACATCCCGTTCTACCTCTCCTCGCGCGGCTACGGCGTCTTCGTCAACCACCCGGGCAAGGTCTCCTTCGAGGTCGGCTCGGAGGCCGTCGGACAGGTGCAGTTCAGCGTCGAGGACCAGACGCTGGAGTACTTCGTCGTCGCCGGTCCCACGCCCAAGGACGTCCTCACCCGCTACACCGCGCTCACCGGCCGCCCGGCCCTGCCCCCGGCCTGGTCGTTCGGCCTCTGGCTGACCACCTCGTTCACCACCGACTACGACGAGGCCACCGTCACCTCGTTCGTCGACGGCATGGCCGAGCGCGGCATCCCGCTCTCCGTCTTCCACTTCGACTGCTTCTGGATGCGCGAGTACCAGTGGTGCGACTTCGAATGGGACCCGGACACCTTCCCCGACCCGGCCGGCATGCTCGCCCGGCTGAAGGACAAGGGACTGAAGATCTGCGTCTGGATCAACCCGTACATCGCGCAGAAGAGCGCCCTGTACGCGGAAGGCGCCGAGAAGGGCTACTTCGTCCTCACCCCCGACGGCGACATCTGGCAGTGGGACAAGTGGCAGGCCGGCATGGCGCTGGTCGACTTCACCAACCCCGAGGCCACCGCCTGGTTCCAGGCCAAGCTGAAGACCCTCCTCGACCAGGGCGTCGACGGCTTCAAGACGGACTTCGGCGAGCGCATCCCCACCGACGTCATCTGGCACGACGGCTCCGACCCGGAGCGCATGCACAACTACTACACGCACCTGTACAACAAGGCCGTCTTCGAACTCCTGGAGAAGGAGCGCGGAGCGGGCGAGGCCGTCCTCTTCGCCCGGTCGGCCACCGCCGGGGGCCAGCAGTTCCCCGTCCACTGGGGCGGCGACTGCTGGTCCTCCTTCGAGGCGATGTCCGAGTCCCTGCGCGGCGGCCTCTCCCTGTCCCTGTCCGGCTTCGGCTTCTGGAGCCATGACATCGGCGGCTTCGAGGGCACGCCCGACCCGGCGGTCTTCAAGCGCTGGCTCGCCTTCGGCCTGCTCTCCTCGCACAGCCGGCTGCACGGCTCCTCGTCCTACCGGGTGCCGTGGGAGTTCGGCGACGAGGCCGTCGCGGTCGCCAAGCAGTTCACCGAACTGAAGCACCGCCTCATGCCCTACCTGTACGGCGCCGCCGTCGAGGCCCACCGCACCGGCGTCCCGACCATGCGCCCGATGCTGCTGGAGTTCCCCGACGACCCGGCCACCCGCACGGTGGACCGCCAGTACCTGCTGGGCCCGGACCTCCTCGTGGCCCCCGTCTTCACCGAGGACGGCCAGGTCGAGTACTACGTCCCCGAGGGCACCTGGACCCACTTCCTGACCGGCGAGACCGTCACGGGACCCGCCTGGCACCACGGCACCCACGGCTTCGACAGCCTCCCGCTCCTGGTCCGCCCCGGCGCAGTCCTCCCGCTCGGCGCGGACGACCAGCGCCCCGACGCCGAATGGACCCAGAACCTTGAGCTGCGCGTGTACGCCCCCGAGGGCCTCGGCGACTTCACCCGCACGGTGACGGTCCCCGACCTCACGGGCGCCCCGGCCGCCACGTACGAACTGGTCCGCGAGGGCGGCACACTCCGCGTCACGGCGGACACGGACCGGCCGTACACGGTCGTGGTCGCGGGCGACGAGTCGCTGGACGTGGTCAAGGGCTGAGAGCGGGGGGCCGGCCCCTTCGGTCACGGCGCCGGCGCGTCGGGACGGAGGGCCGGCGGCCGGTACGCGCGGAGACCCGACGGCGCGCCCTGCCGCTCCCCGCCCGGCGAGGCCAGTCGAGCGGAACTGGCGTGGCGTCCCGTTGTGATGGCCCTCCAGGGCGCGTCGCTCAGGTGCAGGCTGATGACGCTGTGTCAGACAAAGCCTGTGAAAACTTCGGTGACGGCTTCGCCGGTCATGGTCGGGTCTCCTTCGCAAGGAGGCGGGTTCTCGCCGGTGGCGGCGTTCCGGAATCCGGCCACGGCGCCCTGGGGCGCTCCTGCGGGATCGGGGGCGGTCGAAGCGGTGTTCGTGGACGAATCCGGGGTGTTGCGGTACCTGACCTCGAACGGCGGCGTGTGCTGGGGTGTGACCGACCTGCCGGGCGGGCCGTACACGCTCGGCGGGGGCGACAGACAAGCAGGGGGGATCCTCGCCGTCACCGGATGCTCCGGGGACCCGGCCACGGTCAGCGTGTTCTGGACCGACGATTCGGGGACGCTCGGACAGCTGGAGCTGACCGGGGGAGGCTGGAGCGACTCGCCGCGGTACCCGGTGGGGCAGGTGCCGATCGTCAACGGTCTGAAGGCCTCCTATTCCCCGCCGGTCGGTGACGACCCGCCGCGCCCGGTCCTGTACGGCGCACGGGACTCCTCCACCCTGGTCGTCACCGCGTTCGACGGCGAGGCGTGGACCCCGTACCAGGTCTTCTGCGACCCGGACTTCGCGCCCCAGTACAACGGCATGGCGCTCACGCCGACCGAGGCCGGCGGCAATCCGCATTTCAATGTGGTCTTCAACGGAAGTGGCACGCCCGGCGTCACGCAGCTGTCCGGCTCGGGGGGCTTCAACGTCCTTACGCCGTGGCACACCCTCGGGTCTCCCGGGCTCAGCGGCGGGGTGGGCGTGGCCGGCGGCGTCTTCCCCGGAGGGCTCGTGGCGCTGACCCAGGCGTACTCCGAGGGTCAGCCGCTCAGTCCTGCCTGTGTCTACCTGGACGAGCAGCCGGACGGCGAGCGGAACCTGATGGTCTGGCCGGCCGGATTCACCGGGGCGATGGCGCTGCCGGTGCCGAATCTGGGGAGCCGGCTGGCTGTCGCCGGGCAGTCCGTGGCCGGCTTCAACACGACCGTGTACGTCATCGGCTCCGACAACAGCGTCTACGCCATCCCGCAGATCAGCACGTGCTTCGACGCCCAGACGCCGATCATGGGCCCCGCCTCGCAGATCTACGTCGGAGGTTCCGGAACGGACCCGGTGCAGCTCGGCCCGGACCAGGTGCCGGGCGACGCTCCCGCCCTGTTCGTCGTCGGTGACGACCAGAGCCTCTGGCTCTACGAACCCACCGGCCTGCCCGGCAGCTACAGCACGACGCTGCCCGGCTCCACCGGCCAGTGGACCGGCTGTCAGGTGCGGCAGAACAGCCCGCTACCGCCCGTCGAGCTGCTCAGCCCCATGCCCGCAGGCACGGCGCTGCCCACGGGCTCGAGCGTCAGCACGCCCCTGAACACCAGGCTGACCGTCCAGCCGACCGGACTGCTGCTCACCGCGGGCGACACCCCGGTGTGGTCCGTGCCCCTCGCCGGCGTCGGCGGTGCGATACTGACCGAGAGCGCCGACCTGACCGTCGTCGGCCTGTCCGGCGACACACTCTGGGCGTCGGGTACCGGCACCACCTCGGGTACGGCGAGCCTCAGGATCGTCGACGCTCCGCCCAGCGTGCAGCTCGTCGGGGACGACGGCTGTCCGTTCTGGTACTCGAACCGCACGTACGGCCCGTGTTCACCCGGCACCCCGATCGCCCCCGGCGCCCAGATCGCCGCCGACGGCGTGGTGCTGGTCATGCAACTCGACGGCAACCTGGTCCTGCTCGACCGGTCCGGTCAGCCGGTCTGGAACACCGGCACCGACGGCAGCGACGGCAACACCCCCGGGCACTCCGCCGCCTTCACCGATGCGGGCGCGCTGGAGGTCTGCGACAGCACCGGGGTGAACGTGGTGTGGAGCTCCGCCGGCTTCGGGGGCAGCCCCGGCGACACCCTCACTCTGTCGAGCGGCCCCGCACCCTGCCTGGAGATCACGTCCGCCGGTGCCCTCGTCTTCCGGGTCGGGCCGCCCCCACCCAGCAGCGACGACACCACCGGCTGCCCTCCCGGCTGGTGGTTCACCCCCGGCACCGGCATGACCGGCCATGAGGGCTCCCAACTGCTGATGCGGAACGAGCAGTTGCTGCTGTGGGACCAGGTCGGGACGGACTACTGGTCACAGCCCGGATCGGGTGCCGTGTTCACTGCCGACGGCGATCTGCAGCTGCTCGACGCACAGGGCGCCGCCATCTGGAAGGCAGGTGTGAACGGCGCCCAGCTCATCGTGGACAAGACTCCCGGCAGGCTCTGCATCGTCGACGAGCACGGCAACGACCTCTGGATCGTCCCCCCGTCCGGTTGACCGCGCGCCGACCGTCGATCCACTTCCCGAAGCCGCCGCCACCTTACGGAGACCGCCCGTGAGTACGCCGTACCCCAAGATGCCCTTCAGCGCGCAGGTCAGCAGCGTCCTGATCCAGGACGCCGTCAACACGAACAGCGTCATGGTCAGCCTCGATCAGGACCTTCCGCAGCGCGTGGCCCCCTGGGTCGGCACGTTCTGCAACCCGTTCAAGAACGGGCTGGCCGAGGCGTTCGTCATCACCGACACCGCTTCGGACGGGACCTCCAGCGGTACCTGTGCGCTGAACTACCTGGCCCAGGATCCCACCGCGGCGCACGGCTGGACCCTTACCCCGATCTCCGGTATCCCGGGCGGCTGCACGCCGGTATCGGTCGTCGCGTGCATGGCCGACGGGCTCCCCAACTTCTTCTGCAGCCTACGAGACTCCGGTGGTGCGTCGGGCGCCGTCTGGCACGGCCGGCTCGACGGAGAGGGCAACATCTCCTCGGAGACGCTCGGCTTCGGCATCCCGTCCGGGGTGTCGACGCTCAAGGTGGCCTACTACGACCCCGCTGTCGAAGGTCCCGCCAACGGTCCTCTCCCGACCACCGGCCCAGGTCCCTTCCCGATCGTCTACACCGTGCTCAGCACCGAGTTCCCGTGTGTCGGCACCTTGAACTTCGACGGAGACAGCTGGCACGGCAGCTTCGACGCCTGGGAGGTGCCGGGCTGGGACTCCCCCTACTCCGACTGGACACTGTTTCCGATCCCCGGGGAGTTCGGCAACTGGGTCATGGTCTCGGCCGACGGGTCGTCATCCGCCGCCAATTCGCTGAACTCGTATTCACTGCGGAACGGGAACCTGCTCACCCAGGATCCGTACGCCAGTACCGGCACTCCCGTCTCGCCTCCACCGGTCACGGCGGCTCAGTCGTTCGCCGGCGTCTGCTGGGAAGGGGTCGAATACGGCTCCCGGCCGTTGTACGTCGACACCAAGAGCGTGCCGTTCCTCTACGACGCCGAGTACGGCAGCATCGTGCTGCCCGTGAACACGAGCGGCACGATCACCGAGGCCCAGGCCGTGACCGACAGCGCGGGCATGACCTCGGTGTTCTTCACCGACTCGGACGAGAACCTGTTCTTCCTGACCCAGACGGGCTGCTTCACCAGCAGCTCCGCACCTGACAAGTACACGATCCAGTGGGCCCCCAGCATCGCGATCGCCGGCAGCTCCAACGACAGCGGCGGAGTCAACGAGGGCTGCTCCGCCCTGTATCCCTCGCTCTTCCCGGGCGATCCGCCCACCCTGTTCACCGCCAACGCCGCCGGCGAACTGAGGCTGCGCCAGCTCAACCCGGCCACCGCCGCCGGTCCGGGCGGCTGGATGAGCCACACCCCGTCCCTGGCCCAGGTGAGAACGTACGAGCTGGCGACCTACCGCACCCAGTTCACCCTCACCGACGTCAACGGCCTGCCGGTGGGCAACCGGAGGATCGAGGTCACCGCCTCGACGGTGACCGGCGCGGTCCTCAACGGCACCGTCCAGGTGATCGGGCCAGGCGACGGCCAGTCCGCCACCGTCACCACGACAGCGGCCGGCACCGCCACCGTCGCCCTCGTCGCGAGCGACTTCGCCCCGGCCACTCTCACCTTCGCCGACGTGCCGGGCCAGTCCGGTGCCGACGTCGACCCCGCGTTCGAGACGCGGACCGCCGCACCGGCCGCCCCCGTACAGGCCTACCTGGCGGGCAGTTCCGACGGCGTCAGCAACGGATGCCTCGGCACCACCGGCTCGCTCCCCTACATGGGCAGCGGCAACACGACCTTCACCTCCGACATGATCTCGGGGGCGCAGAACCCCAACCCCCAGCGTCCCGGCAGTCTGTTCCCCGGGGTGCAGGGCGACAACCCGGTCATGTCCGCCGACCAGGCGCACACGGCGGTCCAGAGCCTCATGGCCAAGGGAACCGGTCAGCCGAATAAGGGAGCGGACGGCGGCCTGGCGGGATTCATCATCAACCGTGACATCGTCACGGGCCGGCCCCGCTACCAGGAGTTCCACGACCGCGACGCCTACCGGCGGGAACTGGCCCACCACAACACCGTCATCGGCGAGAGCCTGTGGGGGGACATCAAGCGCATCGCGGACAGCATCTGGCAGGGCATCAAGTCGGCCGCGATGGAGGTGTATCACCTCGGCGTGAACCTCGTCGACGGCATCGTCCAGATCGCGGTCAAGATCGGCGACGCGATCGTCAACATCGGCAGCATCATTATCGAGGGCATCGAGGACGCGGTCAACGTCGTCATGGCCGTCTTCTCGGCCATCGAGGCGTATGTCAAGGACGTCATCGACTTCCTGAAGGCCCTGTTCGACGGCAAGGCGGTCTTTGCCTGCCAGAAGGCCCTGACCACCGCGCTGAACGACACCATCGACGCCGTGGCCGCCGCCCTGACCAACGCCCAGACGAACCTCGGTCCGAGCGGGACGTTCTTCTCCGATCTCACGGGCGATGTCCAGCGCTGGTTCCGTTCCGGCGCCGACGGCATCGGTTCGGACGAGACGCTGGGCACCAATTCCACGTTCCAGCAGTACGCCGCCGCGAGCACCGTCACGGGTAACACGAACTCGATCACGGCGACGGCCGCCGGCGGCACAGCGGTCTCGCCGTCCGACCTGACAGCGAGCCCGCATGCCCACTACCTGACCCATCAGACCTTCGGCGCGGTCCCACCGGTGGCCGGCGGCAACGGCAGCACGCGCGACGGCGGTCGGGCCCAGGCGCGGCCCGGGCCCACTCCGCTCACCTTCAGCGAGCTCATCGAGGACCTCGGCCGGCAGCTCACCGAGTCCCGCAAGGAAGACGCGGGCGACGACTCCGACCCGTTCTGGAATTTCTGCAAGGAACTGTACGCATCGGACGCGACGCAGGAACTGTTCCAGACGTTCGGCACAGCCCTCCAGCAGGTCGTCGCGTGGATCAAGACCCAGATCGATCCCTCCGACCCGAGCCAGTGGCAGAACGTCAGCGTCGGAGACCTCCTCGCGACGCTCGCCGACGAACTGATCGAGGCCTTCCTCGCCCTGCTCGATGTGGTGGTCGTCGACATCCTCGGGCTGATCGTGGACTGCATCGAGAGCATCAAGGCGTTCCTGGAGACGCAACTCACCGGACCACTGGCGCTCCCGCTCCTGCTGGGCTGGAACTTCTTCGCTCTGCTCGCCGGTGATCCGCTCGTCGACAGCATCACCATCGGGGAAGGGCTCACGCTGCTCGCAGCCGTGCCCGTGCACGTCATCGGCACCATCATCGAAGGAGAGTCCACGAGCCTGACCTGGCCCCCGGTCTCCGCCGCGCAGCGCCCCTCCGGCGACCGAGGTCCCGACCTCGCCGGTCCGTGGGAGTCGATCTACTACGTCAGCGGGGCGTTGTGCAGTGTCGCCGAGGGCTTCTGCCTCATGTACATGGACGTGTGCTCGGCGGCCGGCCAGTCCTGGTCGGAGGGCTGGGAGGCTTTCGGCGGTGTCGTCACCGCGCTCGGGATGGGCCTCAACGGGCTGTCGGTCGCGCTGACCCTCCCGCTTCCCCTGGACGCCCTCAACGCCTGGCCGATCGCCGACTGGTCCGTCGGAGCCCTCTTCGCCGCTCTTTCCACGGTCGGCTGGCAGTTGTTCAAAATGTACTATTTGAACAACTATCTCGGAGGCTTGACGCCGCCGGAATCCGAGGGGCTGAAGCTGTTCGCCCTGTCCATGTTCAACATGCTCCTCGGTCTGATCGATCTCGTCGTGAACATCGTGGGCGACTGCGTGGAGGGCGGCGCCTGGACCACCGATCGCATCCTGTCCGCCATCAGCGCGGGACTCGGCCCGATGGCCAACATCTTCTCTCCGTTCGGCACCCAGCCCCTCCAGGACTTGTTCGGGGCGGACGTGGCGTGGATTCCGCCGGTCGCCGACGTCACGAGCTACGTCGTCGGCGCGCTCATCGGCCTCTTCGCCAACCTGGGGGTGTAGGGCGCCGGTACCTCCCGCTCGAAGTACCGGCTCGGCGCGGCCCCGGTCGTGCGGCTTTCCCGTGCCGCGGGCCCGGCCGGGGATCCTCGCCGATCAGCGGCAGCGCGCGTAGCCGCATCAGGTCACTCCCGGGCGCGCCCGCCCGCCTCGCCGCGGCAAGGAATGCGATCGTGGACCAGCGGGTTCTCACCGTCGACAGCACGCGAGCGGCAACAGCACTGAGAGCGGATGGCCTTCACATGGGCGAGTTGATCCTGATCCGGCACGGCGAGACCGAGTGGTCCCGCAACGGACAGCACACAAGCCACACCGACCTGCCCCTGACACCCCTGGGTGAGCGCCAGGCCCGCGCCCTCGCACCCCTGCTCGCCGACCGCGACATCGCCCTCACCCTCGTCAGCCCTTCGGTACGCGCCCGGCGCACCGCCGAACTCGCCGGGCTGGCCGCACCCCGCATCACCCCCGAGCTGCGCGAGTGGGACTACGGCGCGTACGAGGGCATCACCACGCGCGAGATCCGCCGCACCCGTCCCAGCTGGAACCTCTGGACCGACGGCGTCGCCCCCGGCCCCGACGCCCACCCCGGCGAGACCCCGGCGGAGGTCGGCGAACGGGCCGACCGGGTACTGGCCGAGGTCGGGGAAGCCGCCGCGCGGGCGGGTGACGAGGACATCGTGCTCGTCGCCCACTCCCACTTCCTGCGTGTCCTGACAGCCCGCTATCTCGGCCTCACCCCGGCCGAGGGCAAGCTCTTCCAGCTCGCCACGGGCGCCGTGTCCCGCGTCGGCACGGAGCACGGGCAGCCGGTGATCACGGCCTGGAACGTGACCCTGCCGGAGAGCCTGTTCCCCACGGCCGTTCCGGAGATCCCCGAACACGCCTGAGCGCACCCGGGGGCGAGCGTCAGAGCCGGCCGTCTCTGAGCGCCGCCACGAAGGGCGCCCAGCAGCCCGTCGTGAACGTGATGGCCGGACCGCCGGGGGCGGCCTTGCTGTCGCGGACGGGGACGATGCCGGGGAGGTTGCCGGCGATCTCCACGCAGTCACCGCCGTCCCCGTTGCTGTACGACGACGTACGCCAGGCAGCGGTGCTCAGGTCAGGTGTGGTGCTCATGGCGTCGCGAACTCCTTCGCCGCCGAGACGATCCGGTCCAGGGATGCCTCCGGCGACAGAGCGGCAGCCCTGGCCAGATCGTATGCGGCGCTGTACTGGGCCACCAGCAGCGGTTCTTCGACGAGTTGACCGCTGTAGGCGCTTTCGGTGTACACGATGGCCGGAGCGTCGGTGAACCGCATCAGGAGCATGGACGCGTGCAGGAAGGGATGTGCCCCGGCGGAGAAGGGGAGTACCTGCGTCACCACGCGCGGGCGCGAAGCCGTCTGCTCGGCAAGGTGGTTGAGCTGCTCACCCATGACCGACGCGCCTCCGACCGGCACGAGCAGGGCGGCCTCGTGAATCATGGCCCACAGCACAGGCGCATCGGGCGAGTCGAGGAGATGAGCACGCTCCATGCGGGTGGTGACGTGCCCTTCGATGACTTCTGCGGCGGCGAAGGGATGCGCGGCCCGAGTGAGTGCCCGTGCGTAGCAGGCGGTCTGCAACAGGCCCGGGACGAGCATCGCCGTATAGCTGTCGATGGAGGACGCGTGCCCCTGGAGTTCGACGGCGTCCGCGAAGTACCCCGCCACCTTCGACTTCTGCGCCAGCCGGCACACCCGCTGAAGGTGCTCGCCGCTCCCCAGCAACTCGTCCAGCGCCCGGGACATCTCCAACTGCGGCCGGCGCGTCGCCGCCTCGAACTGGCCGATGTACGAGCCGGAGCAGAAGACCCGCTCACCCAACTCGCCCTGCGACAGTCCGGCCACCTCGCGCAGACGGCGTAACTCGGCGCCGTAGAAGGCGCGGGCGTCGGTGTACGGGTCCAGGTCCTTCGGCTGCGGCATGCCACGGAATGTAGCGGTTGCCCAGCGCCCCGCGCCTCCGAACGGCGCCCAGCCACCCGCACGAGTGGCCCCCCGAGAACGCGCCCGGCCGGCGCCCCCGCGAGAGGCACCGGCCGGTCGTGACGCGCGCGGGATCAGGAGATCAGCTCCACCTCCGCGAGCGTCGCCTCACCGTCGAGCACCAGGCGGTAATGCGCGTACAAGCCCCGCGCGTTCACCGAGAAGGCCCGCGTCTGCTTGTTCCAGGCGAACGACTGGCCGGACCGCTTGTCGAGGTCCTTCCAACTCGTGCCGTCCGACGAGCCCTGCAGCACCCAGCCGCCCGGGGCCTTGGCCGCCTCGCCCGAGGTCAGCGTGTACTGGACCGCGTTCGTCGCCGAGGGGAGCGGCAGCTCCACCGTGGAGACGGTGGCCGAGGTGGCCGAGGTGTTGTCGAACAGCGCGCCCGCGCCCTTGAGCACGTCCTTCTGCGGCGACGGCACCTTGTCGTCCTTCGTGATCGAGACCGGGGCGGCGTCCTTCCCCGTGCCCCAGGCCGACGGCTTCGCGCCCATGTCGAACTCGAGCACCCCGCCCTTGGCCAGCAGGTCGTGCGGCAGCGAGGTGGAGGTCCACTTCTTGCCGTTGACCTTCAGGCCCTGCACGTAGATGTTCTTCGCACTGTTCTTCGGAGCCTTGACGACCAGGTCGTGGCCGTTCTCCAGGTGCACGGTGGTCTTCGTGAACAGCGGGGAGCCGATCGCGTACTCGCCACTGCCCATGACCAGCGGGTAGAAGCCGAGGGAGGAGAAGAGGAACCAGGCCGACTGCTCGCCGTTGTCCTCGTCGCCGTGGTAGCCCTGGCCGATCTCGCTGCCCGTGTACAGACGGCCGAGGACCTCGCGGACCTTCTCCTGCGTCTTGTACGGCTGCGAGGCCGCGTCGTACATGTACGTGACGTGGTGCGCGACCTGGTTGCTGTGCCCGTACTGGCCCATCCGCACATCACGGGCCTCCGTCATCTCGTGGATGACGCCGCCGTACGAACCGACGTACTCCGGGCCCGCCGTCTCGGGGGTCGAGAAGTACGTGTCCAGCTTCTTGGCCAGACCGTCCCGGCCGCCGTACAGGTTGGCGAGGCCCTTGCTGTCCTGCGGGGCGGTGAAGGCGTAGCCCCAGCCGTTGGTCTCCGTGTAGTCGTAGCCCCAGACCTTCGGGTCGTACTGCTCGGAGGGAAGCCGCCAGTCGCCCTTGGCGTCCCTGCCCTGGAAGAATCCGGCCTTGTCGTCGAACAGCTCGACGTAGTTGCGGGCCCGGTTCAGGAAGTAGGCGGACTCGTCCTTGTAGTGCTGCTTGTGCGTCTTCTTGTAGAGCGCCTGGCCCATCTGCGCGATGCCGTAGTCGTTGAGGTAACCCTCCAGCGACCAGGAAAGGCCCTCGTGGGTCGAGGTGTTGGCGTACCCGGCGAACGGAGACGTCTCCATGCCCTTGCGGCCGACGCCCGAGGTCGGCGGGACGACGGTGGCGTTCTTCAGGGCCGCGTCGTACGCCGCCTCGGCGTCGAACTTCACGCCCTTGACGTACGCGTCGGCGAACGCGACGTCCGAGGAGGTGCCGGTCATCAGGTCCGCGTAGCCGGGGGAGGACCAGCGGGAGATCCAGCCGCCGTCCTTGTACTGCTGGACGAAGCCGTCGACCATCTCGCCGGCCTTCTTGGGCGTGAGGAAGGAGTACGCCGGCCATGTCGTCCGGTAGGTGTCCCAGAAGCCGTTGTTGACGTACACCTTGCCGTCGACGATCTTCGCGCCGGTGTGCGTCGGGGTGTCCGAGCCGACCTGCGGGGAGAAGGGGGAGGCGTACTGGTCCTTGCCGCCGACCTTCTCGAAGCCCGAGTTCGGGTAGAGGTAGAGGCGGTACAGGCTGGAGTACAGCGTGGTCAGCTGGTCGGCGGACGCGCCTTCGACCTCGACCTTGCCCAGCAGGCCGTCCCAGGCGTCCTGCGCCTGGTCCTCGACGCGGGCGAAGGAGCGCGAGGCGGGGATCTCGGCGGCGAGGTTCTGCTTCGCCTGGTCGATGCTGATCAGCGAGGTCGCCAGCCGGAGGTTGACGGTGCGGTCCTTGCCCGCGTCGAAGCGCAGGAAGCCCGTGACGTCCGCGCCGCCACCGCCGGAGAGCTTGCCGCTGTCGGTGACGGGCGCGTCGAAGACGCCGTACACGAACAGCCGGGTGGCGCCGGTCGAGCCGCCGCTCTTCACGTCGGAGAAGCCCGTGAAGGAGCTCGTCTCCGGGTCGAGGGTCAGCCCGCCGTCGTTGGAGACGTTGTCGAAGACCATGCTCGCGTCGTCACCGGGGTAGGTGAACCGCATCCGTGCCGCGTGGTCGGTCGGAGTCATCTCGGCCTTGAGACCGTTCTCGAACGTCACCCCGTAGTAGTGGGGCCTCGCCGTCTCGTTCTCGTGCCTGAACGGCAGCGCGCGCGCCGTGCGCGAGGCGTCCGGGGTGCCGGAGGCCGCCGACGGCATCAGCTGGAAGGTCTGCCGGTCGCCCATCCAGGGGCTCGGCTCATGGCTGGCGCTGAAGGCCTGCAGGGTGGGCAGGTTGTCGTCGTTGTTGCCGCGCGCGTAGTCGTACAGCCAGCTGGTCGATCCGGCGTTGGTGACCGGCGTCCAGAAGTTGAAGCCGTTGGGGACCGCGGTGGCGGGGAAGTTGTTGCCCCGGGAGAAGCCGCCGCTGGAGTTGGTGCCGCGCACGGTCGAGGCGTAGTCCGAGAGGTGCGCCTTGCGCTTCTCGGGCGCCTTGGGAGCGATCTTGACGTCGTCGATCCAGCCCTGGAACTTCGACGGCCCCTTGGGGGAGTCGTACGCGACCAGGATCCGGTCGACGGTCTTGCCGGCCGCGACCGCGCCGATCCGCGCGTCGACCTTGTTCCACTGGTTGACGTACAGCCGCTTGGCGTCCGCCTGGCCCGAGGGCGTCAGCAGGCCCCCGTTGGTGTCGGTGGCGCGCAGATCGCTGAGGTAGGTGCCGTCCGTGAAAGCGAGGTCCACCGCGACATGCGTGGCCGGGTAGGACAGATCCGTCTGGCCCATCTGGGGGTACACCAGGTAGGAAAGTTCGGTGTCCCGGGTGACGGCCGTGTTGACGTCGAAGATCTTGTTGTACGAGTAGGCCCGGCCGTCCGCCTTGTGCGTACCCGCGTACCGCAGCGCCTTCTTTCCGGTGAAGCCCGCACCGGCCTTGGCGGTGGGGGAGCCGGACGGGCCGCGGTCGATCTGGCTGCGCATGTCGTCGGGGGCGGGGGCGGAGGTGTCCCCGTCGGAGAACTGGACGTCGGCGAGCTGGGTCGCGTCCGAGGCGCCGTTGTTCTTCGTGATGTCCAGGCGGAAGTGCTGGTACGCCTTGTCCGCGGTGAAGTCGTACGACTTGGTCTGGAAGCGCTCGCTGAACGCCTGGCCGGTTCGGGTGTCCAGGTCCGTCCAGGTCTTGCCGTCCTCCGAGCCCTGGAGGGTCCAGTCCTTCGGGTCCCGCTCGTCGTGGTCGTCGGCGGAGGTCAGTGCGTACGTCACGACCTTGACCGGCTCTACGAGGTCGAACTCCACCCAGGCGGTGGGCTCGAAGGACAGCCACTTCGTGCCGGACTGTCCGTCGACGAGGTTCTCCTTGACCTCGCCGCCGCCCGTGTTCTCGTCACTGGCACGGACATCGGTGACCTTGTCGGTGACATTGCCCGGTATTCCGGCGGAGAAGCCGCCATCGATCCCCGATGCCCGCTTTTTGCCGTCAGGGCCCTCTTCCACGGTATTGCGCCAGTCCGGCTGCTTTTCATCTGCTTCGAACGATGAGCTGAATGTCCCGTCACCGGTGGACTTCTGACCTTGTGCAGCCCTTTCGGCCGAGGAGGCCGCGGCGGCGGTGGGAGCTGTCACGAGGAGGACGAGGGAGGCCGCTATCAGCGCGGCCGTGCTGCTTCGTCTCGTACGAGAACCATGTCGGGGCTGCATGACGAGCCATTCCTCCCGAGGAAGTGCGCTTGGACAACGTTGTCAGTGGGGGGCGCAGGAACCAGTAGGGAGTGAAGTGGCGGTGGGTGTCAAGGGTGTTGGATCAGGGCCCGGGTTCGAATCGACCGGAATGCGGAAATCGTTACATCCGAAGGAGGCCGTGCGGTGCCGAGGTGTCCGCGAGGTCTCAACTCGGGAAAGACTGCCGCCCAAACCTGCATTCGATCTTGCTCAGTTGGCGACAAGTGGACTATACCTGTCGGCGTCTGCACAGCTTCTTTCCAACTGTGCGGTCAGGGAGACACGGGGGCAGGACACCAGGGCGCCGCAGGTGCGTCCGCTGTTCGGGTTCCCCGCGCCCCCCACTGCAATGGCTAGCCTGAAATCTGTACCACCCAAGCGCAACTGAACGCGGTGGCGGGGCCCTTCGCCTGTGGCGAATATCGACGGGCGACCGGTACACACCGCCTGAGTCCTGGAGAAGGCGAGGACTTGAGCATGGGATCCACCCTCGGCGTAGGCCATCGCAGTCTGATCAGGAGCGTCGATCACCGCGCCATACACCTCGCAGCTGATCACCATCGGCGCCGTTGAGCGGCCCGAAACGACGGCGAATCACCCCGGGTGTGCCTCTCCGTCGATATCCCGCGCGGAGACTCATCCGAAGTCGCGCTCACTGAGAAGTGCGGCAAGCGCGTCGCCCACGTGGCCCTGGGGGCCGCACACGCAGTGAAACCCATCAAGATCGAATCGATCAGTGAGGATGCAGAGATGACGACTCGTATCGGGTCTCTTGACAGGCGGACGTTCCTGAGGGGGGCGATCGCGGCAGCGGCAGTCGCATCGATGGCGACTGCGTGCAGCTCTCCCTCCTCCGAAGGCGGTGGTCAGGGCGGCACGAAGGGCGAGACCTCGGCCAAGAACCCGTTCGGTGTCGCCAAGAACTCCAAGGTCGAAGCCTGCATCTTCAACGGCGGCTACGGCACTGACTATGTCGGTTACGCCAACAAGGTCATGGGCAGTCAGATCGCCGGCGTCACCGTCCAGGTCAAGCCGGTCGTCGACATCGCCCCGGAGCTCCAGCCCCGGTTCGTCGGAGGCAACCCGCCGGACCTCATCGACAACTCCGGTGAGGACCAGATCGGCTTCCTCAGCATTCTCGACCAGCTTGAGACGCTGGATGACGTATTCGAGGCCAATAACTACGAGGGCAAGAAGATCGCCGACACGGTCTACGCCGGCGTCAAGGATCCCGGAACGTTCAACGGCAAGTTCGTCGCGCTCAACTACGTGATGACGGTGTACGGCGTCTGGTACTCGAAGTCGCTGTTCGCGGCGAACGGCTGGACCGCGCCGAAGACCTGGGACGAGGCGTACGAGCTCGGCAAGAAGGCCAAGGCGAAGGGCAAGTACCTCTTCGTCCACGGCAAGGAAGCCGCGACGTACTACCAGACGCTGGTCATCGACTCCGCGATCAAGGAGGGCGGCGACGAGGTCCGGATCTCCCTCGAGAAGCTGGAGGCGGACTCCTGGTCGCAGAAGCCCATCCAGGACATCTTCAAGATCATGGAGAAGATGGTCAAGGAGGGCATGTTCGTCCCCGGCGGCTCCGGCACCCAGTTCCAGAAGGCGCAGGCGTCCTGGAGCAACGACCAGAAGGCTCTGCTCTACCCGACCGGTGGCTGGATCGAGAACGAGATGAAGAAGGCCACCAAGGCCGACTTCCAGATGACCGGTTTCCCGGAGATGGTGCTCAGCGCCAGTCCGAAGATGCCCTACGAGGCGGTTCGTGCTGCCGCGGGTGAGCCGTTCATCGTTCCCAAGAAGGCCAAGAACGCGGCCGGCGGCAAGGAGGTCCTGCGGGCGATGCTGTCCAAGGAGGCTGCCTCCAACTTCTCCAAGACGAAGCTGGCCCCGACCATCGTCAAGGACACCGTGCCCGCCGACGGCTATGGATCCACGGCGCTGGTCTCGCAGTCGAAGATGCTCGCCGACGCGGGCGAGAACATCTTCGACTACAAGTTCGTCAACGCATACGGGATCAACACCGACATGCTGGTGCCGTGGAACTCGTTCCTCGCCGGTGACCTTGACGCCGCGGGCCTGACCAAGGCGCTGCAGAAGATCTCCGACAAGATCCGGAACGACGACTCCATTCAGAAGTTCGAGGTCAGCTAGCATCACCATGAGTGACATGATCACCAAACCCGAGACCGCGAGCGGCCGGTCGACACCGGCCGCTCGCGGCGGGCGTCCCCGACGCCGCAAGCTCACCTTCGACCGGGTGACGTTCTTCCTCGCGTTCCTCGGTGTCCCGTTGGCCGTCTTCGTGACCTTCGTCCTGATCCCGTTCGTTCAGGCGATCTTCTGGGCCATGACCGACTGGCGCGGCTTCAGTCCGGACTACAAGTTCATCGGGCTGGACAACTTCACCAAGATGTTCCAGGACGACGTCTTCATGAAGGCGTTGCGCAATGTCGCGTTGCTGGCGGCCTTCGTGCCGTTGGTGACGTTGACGCTCGCCCTCGGGGTCGCGGTGGCCATCACCCTGGGTGGTCCCAGCAAGGGTCCTGTCCGAGGAATCCGGGGAGCGTCGTTCTACCGAGTCGTCTCGTTCTTCCCCTACGTCGTGCCGGCGATTATCGTCGGCCTGATCTGGGCGCAGATGTTCGACCCGAATGCCGGCCTGCTCAACGGCATGCTCACCAAGCTCGGGCTGGGCGGGTTCAAGGAGTTCGCCTGGCTGGGTGAAGAGTCGACGGCGATGCCGGCCCTGATGTTCGTCTTCGTCTGGGGCCTCGTCGGGTTCTACGCGGTGCTCTTCATCGCTGCGATCAAGGGAGTTCCTGCCGAGCTGTACGAGGCGGCCAAGATCGACGGGGCCGGCCGGTTCCGCACAACGATCTCGATCACCCTGCCCGCGATCCGGGACACTGTGCAGACGGCGTACATCTACCTGGGCATCGCCGCGCTGGACGCGTTCGTCTACGTACAGGCGCTGTTGCCGAACGGTGGACCGAACAACTCGACCCTGACGATCAGCCAGCGACTGTTCAATGTCGCCTTCCGCCAGGGGCAGTTCGGTTATGCCACCGCGATGGGGGTCGTCCTCGCCGTTGTCACCCTGGTGTTCGCGTTGCTGGTGTTCACCGTCAATCGCCTGACCGGCGGTGGCGAGGACAAGAAGAAAGCGCGTGGGTCCAAGGCTCGGCGTGCGGGAGCCAAGGGAGGTGCTCAGTGAGCGCCGTAACCGCAGACCGGAAGCTGGCGAGAGGCGCCGCAGGCAGTGACCGCAGGTTTGCGGTGTTCTCGCACTTCTTGCTGATCCTTTGGTCCGTGATCGTGATCGTGCCCATGTTGTGGGTGCTGATGTCGTCGTTCAAGTCGACCGGCGAGATTCTTTCGTCGCCGTTCACGCTGCCGGATCACTGGAGGCTCGAGAACTACTCGCACGCGTGGAGCGACGCGAGCATCGGGAAGTACTTCCTGAACTCGGTGGTCATCGTTGTCTCCGCGCTGTTCCTGGTGATGTTGTTGGGCTCGATGTGCGCCTATATCCTGGCGCGGTTCGAGTTCCCCGGACGCCGGCTGATCTACTACGTGATGCTGGCGGGGTTGACCTTCCCGGTATTCCTGGCGATCGTGCCGCTGTTCTTCCAGCTGCAGAACCTCGGGTTGCTGAACACGCGTCTGGGATTGATCCTCACCTACGTCGCTTTCGCGCTGCCGTTCACGATGTTCTTCCTCTATTCGTTCTTCCGGTCACTGCCGCATGACGTCTACGAGGCCGCGTTGATCGACGGTGCCGGTGACTGGCGGGCGTTCTTCCAGGTAATGCTGCCGATGGCCAGTCCGGGCATGGCCGCGGTGGCGATCTTCAACTTCCTGGGGCTGTGGAACCAGTTCCTGCTGCCGGTGGCGCTCAACACCGATCAGAACAAGTGGGTCCTGACTCAGGGAATGGCCGCCTACGCGTCCTCGCAGGTTTACGACGTCGACTACGGTGCGCTGTTCGCGGCGATCGTGATTACGGTGGTGCCCGTACTGGCCGTCTACGTCATCTTCCAGCGCCGGATCGCCGGTTCGGTGTCGCAGGGCACCTTCCGCTGACACCTGCTGTCCGACAGACCAAGTGCCCCGGCGGATTTCTCCGCCGGGGCACTTCGTCGTGCGGATCAGGACGAGGTTCCGGATTCCGGCTCGGGCGGGAGGCGGCGAAGGCCGTCGTACACACTCTGGCGCAGCCGGACAGCAGGGGCTCCGGGGCTGCTCGGGGAACTGGTCACCGCTGAACTGCTCGGCTCACCGCAACCTTTTCGTGACCTGAACGATCAGGTGATCGCTCGGGTGGAGCGCGCTCAGAGCGCCCCGAAGTCGCTGACCGGCCTGGCTCCGGCCGTGAACAGGGCGGCCGAGGCGGGCGACCCGAAGGCGTTGGAGATCAAACGAGGAGGAGCGCGTCGCCTCGTCGCCACAGCAGCACGCGTGCACCGCGCCGAGGGCCCGATCGTGCTCGCCGGATCCGTGCCGACCAGCGAAGGGATCCTTCGCTCGGCGGTAAGGGAACCTCTTGCCGCGAGGGGGACGGACCGATCCGTTCGGCGGGAAGCGGCGCCGGGGCGGCCGCGTGGACGGCGGCGGGCGAGGTTGTGAACCCAGCGGAGGCGGCCGTGCACGCCTCACTGCACCCAGAATTTACCGGCGGCAACCCGTCCGTATGGCTTCTGCGCCCGTCGCGTCCGTCTGACCTGCGCTTCTATCTCAACTGTGCTCAGAGGGGGCACCGCTCATTGGTGCCTTCCCCTGCTCAAGGTCTTGACGGATAGGAACCCCAAAGGCTCATCTTAGAGTTCACATGTTGGAGAGAGGGCGGGGTCTCATTGCTGCGATCCCGCGCGGGGGGCGGCCGTCGTGCCGTCTGCCATAGGCGGGAGTGGATGAGTCGATGGAGACTCCGGGGTCGCAGACATCTCTGCACCGGGCCAACCTGGAGCGGGTGGTGCGGGCCGTACGTATGGCGGGTTCGCTCACCCAGGCGGAGATCGCCAGGAGCACGGGCCTCTCCGCGGCCACCGTCTCCAATATCGTTCGCGAACTGAAGGACGGCGGCACCGTCGAGGTGACGCCCACCTCGGCCGGCGGCCGACGGGCCCGCAGCGTCTCCCTCAGCGGCGACGCGGGCATCGTCATCGGCGTCGATTTCGGACATACGCACCTGCGGGTGGCGGTCGGCAACCTGGCCCATCAGGTGCTCGCCGAGGAGTCCGAGCCGCTGGACGTGGACGCCTCGTCGGCCGAGGGCTTCGGACGGGCGGAAGCGCTGGTCAACCGGCTGATCGAGACCACCGGGATCAGTCCCGGCAAGGTCATCGGGGTGGGCCTCGGTGTACCCGGCCCGATCGACGTCGAGTCCGGCACGCTGGGCTCGACGTCGATCCTGCCGGGGTGGACGGGCATCAACCCCAGCGAGGAACTCGGCGGACGTCTCGGCGTGCCGGTGTACGTCGACAACGACGCCAACCTCGGGGCGCTGGGCGAGCTGGTGTGGGGGAGCGGCCGCGGGGTCCGCGACCTCGCCTACATCAAGGTCGCCAGCGGTGTGGGCGCCGGTCTGGTGATCGACGGGCACATCTACCGGGGGCCCGGCGGAACGGCCGGCGAGATCGGCCACATCACCCTCGACGAATCGGGCCCGGTCTGCCGTTGCGGCAACCGCGGGTGCCTGGAGACCTTCGCGGCCGCGCGCTACGTCCTGCCCCTGCTCAGGCCCAGCCACGGGCCCGATCTCACCATGGAGCGGGTGGTCCAGCTGGCCCGTGAGGGCGACCCGGGCTGCCGCCGGGTGATCGGCGACGTCGGACGGCACATCGGCAGCGGCGTGGCCAACCTGTGCAACCTGCTCAACCCGAGCCGCGTGGTGCTCGGCGGATCGCTCGCGGAGGCCGGCGAACTGGTCCTCGGGCCGATCCGCGACTCCGTGTCGCGCTACGCCATCCCCAGCGCCGCACGACAGCTCTCGGTGCTCCCCGGAGCCCTCGGCGGGCGGGCGGAGGTGCTGGGCGCGCTGGCTCTCGTACTCAACGAAATGGGCGATTCGTCCCTTTTGGAGAGCACTCTCCCCGCAGCGACCCCTGCCTTCACTTAGATAACGAATGGCACCGTTGTCATCTCGTTAAGGATTTACTCCTTGACGCCGCTCTCGCGGCCGAGTTGACTTCCAGCCACCTCGGCCGCAACGCTGCGGCCTCGTCAGGGAGGCACACCCGCAATGAACGCAATGACGCGACGCATCGTCATAGGCACGGCCGCCGTTTCGATGGCCGTCTCCCTCGCCGCTTGTGGCAAGGCCGGCGACGACAAGAAGGACTCGGCGGACTCGGGCAGCAAGACCAAGATCGGTCTGCTGCTCCCGGAGAACAAGACCGCTCGCTACGAGACGCTGGACAAGCCGCTGTTCATCGAAGCGGTCAAGAAGGACTGCGCGGACTGCGAGGTCGTCTACAACAACGCGGGCGGTGACGTCGGCCAGCAGAAGCAGCAGTTCGAGCAGCAGATCGCCGACGGCATCAAGGTCATCGCGATCTCCTCCGTCGACTCCGAGAAGTCCGCCGGGTGGATCGCCGACGCGCACAAGAAGGGCGTCAAGGTCGTCGCGTACGACCGCGCCATCGTCGGTGCCGACGCCTACGTCAGCCACGACAACGAGAAGATCGGCAAGCTCCAGGGCCAGGCCGTCCTCGACGCCCTCGGCTCCAAGGCGGCCACCGCCAACCTCGTCATGATCAACGGTGACGAGAAGGACCCGAACGCCGGCCTGTTCAAGAAGGGCGCTCACGCGTCCCTCGACGGCAAGGTCAAGATCGCCTACGAGGCGTCCGGCGAGTGGGACCCGAAGATCGCCGGCGAGAAGATGACCGCCGCCATCTCCTCGGTCGGCAAGGGCAAGATCAACGCCGTCTACTCCGCCAACGACGGCATGGCGGGCGGCATCATCACGTCGCTGGACAACGCCGGCATCAAGGACATCCCGGTGGGTGGCCAGGACGCCGAGCTCCCCGGTGTCCAGCGGATCATCGCCGGCACGCAGACCTTCACGATCTACAAGTCGCCGAAGCAGCTCGCCCCGACGGCCGCCCAGTTCGCCGTCAACCTGCTCCAGGGCAAGGACATCGGCGCCGCGGGCGAGACGGACGGCGTTCCGTCCACGCTGCTCGAGCCGACCGTGGTGAACAAGGACAACATCCAGTCCACCGTGGTCAAGGACGGCATCTACAAGGCCGCCGACATCTGCGTCGCGGACATCGCCGCCAAGTGCACCGCACTGGGCATCAAGTAGTCCCTCCTCGCGCCGGGGCCTCGCGGCCCCGGCGCGTACGGGTGTGATCCGCCGCATCGCGGAGTCCGCCCACCCCATGACTGTCCGGCATCCGGCCGGCCCAATACCCCGCTGCCGGCCGGGTGCCGGACATTCCTTTTCCCCAGTACTTCCAGTACGTCGACGCTGCCCCTCGTGGCGCGGCGTCTCCGCCGGTCAGGCGGTACATCCCCGCCGGTCAGGCGGCGAAGGAGATGGTTCACGTGTCACAGACGCCCGTGCTGGCGTTGCGTGGAGTCTTCAAGCGATTCGGAGCGGTCCAGGTCCTCTCCGGTGTCGATCTCGAAGTCCACGCCGGAGAAGTGGTCGCCCTGGTCGGCGACAACGGCGCAGGAAAGTCCACGCTGGTCAAGACGATCGCCGGCGTTCACCCCATCGATGAGGGCGTCATCGAGTGGGAGGGCGAGAAGGTGGACATCAACCGTCCGCACGACGCCCAGAACCTCGGCGTCGCCACCGTCTACCAGGACCTCGCGCTCTGCGACAACCTGGACGTCGTCGCCAACCTCTTCCTCGGTCGCGAGATCAAGAAGGGCGGCGTCCTCGACGAGGTCGCCATGGAGAAGCGGGCCCAGGACCTCCTGTCCACCCTCTCCATCCGTATCCCCAGCGTCCGTATCCCGGTCGCCGCGCTCTCCGGCGGCCAGCGCCAGGTCGTGGCCATCGCCCGTGCCCTGGTCGGCAACCCCAAGATCGTGATCCTGGACGAGCCCACCGCGGCCCTCGGTGTCGAGCAGACCGCACAGGTCCTCGACCTGGTGGAGCGGCTGCGCGAGCAGAACCTCGGCGTCATCCTCATCAGCCACAACATGGCCGATGTGAAGGCCGTCGCCGACAAGGTCGCCGTGCTGCGACTCGGCCACAACAACGGCATCTTCCCGGTGGCGACGACCAGCCACGAAGAAATCATCGCCGCGATCACGGGCGCCACCGACAACGCCGTGACCCGCCGCAAGTCCCGCAGCGCGGAGGCATCCAAGTGAGCAACATCAACGAGACTCCGGCCAAGGTCCCGGCCCAGGCGGAGGCCCCCGAGGCTCCCGCGGCAGCGGCCGGCGCGGTCAAGGTCGTCGACCCCCGCCTGCTCGTCCGCGAGCAGGGCTTCAAGGGCTACTGGACCGAGTTCAAGCGCAAGGTCCGCTCGGGCGAGATCGGCTCGCTGCCTGTCGTCGTGGGCCTGATCATCATCGGGATCGTCTTCCAGCTCGAGACCGGCAACTTCCTCACCTCGTACAACCTCGACCAGATCACGCTGTACGCGGCGGGCCCCGGCATCATGGCCGTGGGCATCGTCTTCGTACTGCTGCTCGGCGAGATCGACCTCGCGGTCGGTTCCGTCGCGGGTCTCGCGGGTGCGGTGTGGGCCGTGCTCGGCACGGACATGCCGGACGCCCTCGCCATCGTGCTCGGCATCCTGTCCGGCACGGTCATCGGCGCCTTCCACGGCATCGTCTTCGCCAAGATCGGCGTGCCCGCGTTCGTCGTGACGCTGGCAGGCTTCCTGGGCTGGGCCGGTCTGCAGACCTATGTGATGGGCGAGAAGTCCACCATCACCACCCCGCTCGGCAGCTTCGTCCGCGACCTGACCAGCTACTACTTCGCCGACGTCGCCGCCGCCTACGGTCTCGCCGTGTTCGTGATCGTCGCCTTCTACCTCGCGCAGCTGCGCGACTCGAAGCGCCGCAAGGCCGCAGAGCTGCCGCACCGCCCGCAGAGCGAGATCATCCTGCGTACCGTGCTGCTCGCCGTCCTGTGCCTGCTGGCCGCGTACGCGTTCAACCAGGAGCAGGGCCTTCCGCTCTCCCTGGTGATCTTCCTCGCGATCCTCGTCGTCACGGACTTCGTTCTGCGCCGCACCACTTACGGCCGTCAGGTCTTCGCGGTCGGCGGTGGCATCGAGGCAGCGCGTCGTGCCGGTATCAACGTGTCCTGGATCCGCATCTCGGTGTTCATGATCTCCGGCACGCTCGGTGCGGTCGGCGGTCTCTTCCTGGCCTCCGCGACCGGCGGCGCCGACCGTTCGCTCGGTGGCGGCAACCAGCTCATGATGTGCATCGCGGCAGCCGTCATCGGCGGTACGTCCCTGTTCGGCGGACGCGGCAAGGTCTGGTCCGCACTGCTGGGCATCCTGGTCATCCAGTCGATCGTCCAGGGCCTCAACCAGATGAACCTGTCGTCGAACGCGATCCAGTACATGATCACCGGTGGAGTCCTCCTCATCGCCGTGATCATCGACTCGGTCTCGCGCAAGACCCAGAAGACCGCGGGCCGCGCCTGACCACGGCACCGGCAGTACGTGCCCGGCACCCCTTCCCGGGGTGCCGGGCACTGTCACGTACCGGCGCGCGGTGGGGCAGCACACGCCCCGCCCGATGTCCGCGGGGGCGGGCGGAACATTAGACTCATCGGATCGGCATGCTCGACCAGCACAATCGCAAGGAGGCACGGTGACACAGCCGCGCGAAGCGCGTCAGGCACGGGCGGTGGCGGGCGACGGATGGGATCTGCTGTCGCGCATCGGCGGACCGCGTGACCTGGACCGGCTCACCCCCGAGCAGCTGGAGCAGCTGGCCGAAGAGATCCGGACCTTCCTCGTCGACGCCGTCTCCAAGACCGGCGGCCACCTGGGACCCAACCTCGGCGTGGTCGAGCTGACCATCGCCCTGCACCGGGTCTTCGACTCGCCGAAGGACAAGGTCCTCTTCGACACCGGCCACCAGAGCTATGTGCACAAACTCCTCACCGGCCGCCAGGACTTCTCGAAGCTCAAGAGCAAGGGCGGCCTCTCCGGCTATCCCTCGCGCGCCGAGTCCGCTCACGACATCATCGAGAACTCGCACGCCTCCACCGTGCTCGGCTGGGCCGACGGCCTCGCCAAGGCCAACGAGGTGCTGGGCAAGGACGACCACGTCGTCGCCGTCATCGGTGACGGAGCGCTCACCGGCGGTATGGCCTGGGAAGCGCTGAACAACATCGCCGCCGCCAAGGACCGCCCCCTCGTCATCGTCGTCAACGACAACGAGCGCTCCTACGCCCCCACCATCGGCGGCCTCGCCAACCATCTGGCGACCCTGCGCACCACGGACGGCTACGAGCGCTTCCTGGCCCGCGGCAAGGACCTCCTGGAGCGCACCCCCGTCGTCGGGAGGCCGCTGTACGAGACCCTGCACGGCGCCAAGAAGGGCCTCAAGGACTTCATCGCGCCGCAGGGCATGTTCGAGGACCTCGGGCTGAAGTACGTCGGCCCGATCGACGGCCACGACCTGGAGGCCCTGGAGTCGGCGCTCCAGCGCGCCAAGCGCTTCGGCGGGCCCGTCATCGTGCACTGCCTCACGGAGAAGGGCCGCGGCTACACCCCGGCCCTGCTGGACGAGGCCGACCGCTTCCACGCCGTCGGCAAGATCCACCCCGACACAGGCCTGCCCGTCGCCACCTCCGGCCTCGACTGGACCTCCGTGTTCGGCGAGGAGATGGTCAAGCTCGGCAAGGAGCGCGAGGACATCGTCGCGATCACCGCGGCCATGCTCCAGCCGGTCGGCCTGACCAAGTTCGAGAAGGCCTTCCCGGACCGGATCTACGACGTCGGCATCGCCGAGCAGCACGGCGCGGTCTCCGCGGCGGGCCTCGCCACCGGCGGTCTGCACCCCGTCTTCGCGGTGTACGCCACCTTCCTCAACCGCGCCTTCGACCAGGTCCTGATGGACGTCGCCCTGCACAAGTGCGGTGTGACCTTCGTCCTGGACCGGGCCGGTGTCACCGGTACGGACGGCGCCTCGCACAACGGCATGTGGGACATGTCGATCCTGCAGTGCGTGCCGACGCTGCGGATCGCCGCCCCGCGCGACGCCGACCAGGTCCGCGCCCAGCTGCGCGAGGCCGTCGAGGTCGACGACGCGCCGACGGTCGTCCGCTTCTCCAAGGGCGCGGTCGGCCCGTCGGTCAAGGCCGTCGGCACGGTCGGCGGCATGGACGTGCTCCGCGAGCCGGCCGCCGAGCGGCCGGACGTCCTGCTCGTCTCCATCGGGGCGCTGGCCCCGATGTGCCTGGAGATCGCGGACCTGCTCGACGCCCAGGGCATCTCGACCACGGTCGTCGACCCGCGCTGGGTCAAGCCCGTGGACGAGGCCATGGCCCCGCTCGCGGCGAAGCACCGGGTCGTCGTCACCGTCGAGGACAACAGCAGGGCCGGCGGCGTCGGCTCCGCGGTCGCCCAGGCGCTGCGCGACGCCGACGTCGACGTACCACTGCGGGACTTCGGCATCCCGCCGGTCTTCCTCGACCACGCCTCCCGCAAGGAGGTCATGGCCGAGATCGGGCTGACCGCGCCGGACATCGCCCGTCAGGTCACCGGTCTGGTCGCCCGGCTGGACGGCCGGTACGAGACCGAGGCGGAGAGCCGCTCCGTGGTGGAGCCCGTCCGGGACTGATCCGTACCACCGCGACCACCGCACGGCTGATTGGGCCGGTTGCCCACCCTCTTCGGGTGGCGCGACCGGCCCATTCGCGTGAATTCCGGCGGCGGACGGGTGCTGCGGACGGCCGGGGGGTGAACGGGTCCCGATCATGGCGTCCACGACGAGTGCGTGGAGGTACGCCGGTGAGCACACAGCAGGACCTGCCCCCCAGCGGAGACGGACTGTTCAGGACCAAGACGGTCGAACAGTCGATCCGCGACACCGAGGAGCCGGAGCACGCCCTCAGGAAGTCCCTCTCCGCCTTGGACCTCACGGTCTTCGGAGTGGGCGTCATCATCGGAACCGGAATCTTCGTGCTCACCGGCAAGGTGGCCAAGGAGACGGCCGGACCCGCCACGGCCATCGCCTTCGTGGCCGCGGGCGTCGTCTGCGCGCTGGCCGCGCTCTGCTACGCGGAATTCGCCTCCACCGTCCCGGTGGCCGGTTCGGCGTACACGTTCGCCTATGCCTCGCTCGGTGAACTGGTCGCCTGGATCATCGGCTGGGACCTGGTCCTGGAGTTCGCCCTGGGCACGGCGGTGGTGGCGGTCGGCTGGTCCGGCTATGTCCGCTCACTGATGGACAACGCCGGCTGGCACCTGCCGGACGCGCTCTCCGGTCCCGATGTGGCGGACGGATTCGGCTTCGACATCCTCGCCTTCGTCCTGGTGCTGGTGCTGACCGTCATCCTGGTGCTCGGCATGAAGCTCTCCGCCCGGGTCACGACCGTGGTGGTCGCCATCAAGGTGACCGTGGTCCTGATCGTGATCATCGCGGGGCTCTTCTTCATCGACACCGCGAACTACTCGCCGTTCATCCCCAAGGCCCAGCCGCAGCCGTCCGGATCGGGCCTGGACGCCCCGCTGATCCAGCTGATCTTCGGGTACGAGCCGACGAACTTCGGCGTGATGGGCATCTTCACCGCCGCCTCCGTCGTCTTCTTCGCCTTCATCGGCTTCGACGTCGTGGCCACGGCCGCCGAGGAGACCAAGGTTCCGCAGCGCGACATGCCCCGTGGGATCATGGCGTCCCTGTTCATCTGCACCGCGCTCTACGTCGCCGTATCGATCGTCGTCACCGGGATGCAGCACTACACCGAGCTGTCGGTCAGCGCCCCGCTCGCCGACGCCTTCAAGGCCGTCGGGCACCCCTTCTACGCCGGGGTCATCAGCTTCGGCGCCGCCGTCGGACTCACCACGGTCTGCATGATCCTGCTCCTGGGGCAGACCCGGGTGTTCTTCGCGATGAGCCGCGACGGCCTGCTCCCGCGGTTCTTCTCGAAGACGCACCCGCGGTTCCGCACCCCGTACCGCCCGACCATCCTGCTCGGCGTGCTCATCGCGGTCATCGCGGGCTTCACCAGCATCAACGAGCTCGCGACGCTGGTGAACATCGGCACCCTCTTCGCGTTCGTGGTCGTCGCGCTGGGCGTCATCGTCCTGCGCCGCACCCGCCCCGACCTGCACCGCGCCTTCCGCACGCCCTGGGTCCCGCTGGTCCCGATCCTCTCGGTCGCGGCGTCGGTCTGGCTGATGCTCAACCTGCCGGCGGAGACCTGGCTGCGGTTCGGCATCTGGATGGTCATCGGCGTGATCATCTACTTCGCGTACGGACGCGGCCACAGCCGGGTCAGCCGCACCCGGGTGTGAACGTGAACGACACCGAAGGCCCCGCCCGCCCGGGATCGGGCAGGCGGGGCCTTCGCGTGGCCTGCCGCTGTGTCAGCCGCCGGTGGCAGGCGACTTCTTGGCGGACTCGGGAATGGCGGAGTCCGTACGGATCGCCTTCCAGAGGGTGTCGGCCTGCGGCTGCGCGGAAATCACCCGGTTCGGATCGATCTTGTCGTAATTCACGGGGAGCATGATCGTCTCCATCGTGGCCGGGTCGACGCCGTTCATCGAACGGGCGAATTCGGTCAGCGACGTGAGCGAGGCGAGGCCCTCGTCCGTGGTGAGCGACTTGGTCGCGGAGTTGGCGATCTTGTAGGCGCTGGTCGGGCTGCCCAGCAGGTCCTGCTTCTTGACCTCGCTGAGGAGGGCGAACATGAACTGCTGCTGGAGCCCGATGCGTCCGAGGTCGCTGCCGTCACCGATGCCGTGCCTGGTGCGGACGTAGGCGAGGGACTCGGTGCCGTCGAGCTTCTGGGGCCCGGCCTTGACGTCGAGGCCGGTGGCCGTGTCGTGGATGTCCTGGGGGACGTCCACGGTGACGCCGCCGATGGCGTCGACGAGACCCTTGAACCCGGCGAAGTTGATCTCCAGGTAGTGGTCGATGCGTACGCCGGACATCTTCTCGACGGTCTTGACCACGCAGGCGGGACCGACCTGCGAGTAGACGGAGTTGAACATCTTGCGCTCCGCGGAGGGCACCTTGGTCCCGTCGGCCTTGGTGCACTCGGGCCGGGTCACCAGGGTGTCGCGGGGGATGGATATGGCGACGGCCTTGCTGCGGCCCTCGGGGATGTGCACGACCATCGCCGTGTCGGACCGGGCCCCGCCGACGCTGCCGCCGCCGCCCAGCTCCTTGTTCTCGGCCCCGGCGCGCGAGTCCGAGCCGAGGACCAGGAGGTTCTGCCCGCTGGTCGGGAGCTTCTCGGGGCGGTCCTCGCCCAGCGCCTTGTTGATGTCGACGCCCTTGATGTTGCCGTCGAGTTGGCTGTAGAGCCAGTAGACGGTGCCGCCGGCGGCGAGCAGCAGGACGAGCAGCACACCGAGGGTGATCTTGAGGCCGCGGCGCCGCTTGCGAGGTCCCCCTCTGCGCTTCCGTCCGCCGCCATGAGATGCCGTGCGGCCTTCGTGCGTGTCGTGGGACGTGGCGTCGTGGCTCATCGTGGTCGAGTCCTCAATTCTCGTGGCCCTGGGGAGGCTGTGGAGTGCCTGGGACTCGGGTGGGGGGTGTGGCCGGTCCATGTGTGCATGACTGAGCGTGCACTATAGAACAGACGATCGCCCGAATGGGCGCTTTGGCCGCCGGAGGGCGTCTCTGCCCGGCAGGACCAAGGCGTGGGCGACCCGCCGCAGAGCGGGGCCGTGCTGAGCATATGATGTGGTCGGCCCCGTGCGGGCAGGATGAAGAACTGGTGAAGTGGAGAGGGTGTCACGGGTCATGCGGAGAAGAGGAGCGGACTCCGCGATCAGTGCCTCACCTCTCGCCCCGTCGTCCGGGCGGGTCAGCGGAACGCCGCGCGGCCGCTGGATGCCGCTCGGCAAGGACGGCAGGCTCACGCTCTACGCCCGCACCGACGGCGGCCTCTTGCGCTGGACGCAGCAGAGCCCGGGCGGGGACCGATGGGACGGCCCGGACTTCGTGCCGGTCGCGGACCTCACCGACCTCACGGTCGTTCAGGGCGCGAACACGTACGTGCACTTCCTCGGGCGGCGCGAGCGTGCCGGTGCCGACGGGCCGAGCGTGGACTTCGTGCACGCCGTCCAGTACCAGACCGGCCGTCCGGTCACCGAATGGCGCTCCCTCGGCAACTTCTACCGCGACGCGGAGACGGGCCGGAAGGTCGGCCCGCCGGCCGGGGCCGTGGACGCACAGGGGACCGTATTCGTCTTCGTGCGCAACGCGGGCCGCGGGCTGCAGATGCGCCGTGAGGGCAAGGGCGGCAAGTGGGGAGCCTGGGAGGACCTCAAGGGGGCCGGGCTCGCCGCCGACCTCGTGCCTTCGGTGACCTCCGGCGGGATCGTGGAGGTCTTCGCTCCCAGTGACCGGGGGGTGCGGCAGTGGCGTCAGGAGGAACCGGACGGTCCGCTGCGGATCGCCCCGCCTTCGCAGTTTTATGCGCTGGAGGGTTCCGCGACAGCACTCGAGACGGCGCCGGAACGCCTCACCTATTACTGGACCGACGCGAATACGGCAGGGGTCGTCTCCTACCGCGCGGGCGCATGGCCCGTGCCCGTGGGCGGACAGCCGGGAGACGGCGCGGTTGTGGCCCTGCGCACCCCTCTCGACGGCTACGACTGCACGGTTCTCGCGCAGCGCGGGGCGGGCGGGACTCTGCTGATCGGTGTGTGCGGCACCGAGCAGGAGCAGGGTGGAGTCTGGTGGTCGGACACCGCCCAGGAGTGCGTCGGTGATCCAGCGCTCGCACTCGACGGACACGGTCGCGTCGTCGTCGCGCTGCGCGGTCAGGACGGGGTAGTTTCCATCGCCCGCCAGGAAGAGGGACCGGGGCTCGCGCTCTCGCCCCAATGGCAACGGCTGTGACCTGAACAGCACCTTCCGGGGCGCTGGGTGACACTTGTGGCTCACCTTGGCTTCATGTGATGTTTCCATGAAGCTATAGAAGGTTGTACAAAAACATGGTGGGATTCATCACGGGTATTTGACGCGTATGTCCGGTTTTTTGGCTGGACGTTGATCGGCTCTTTATGTGAAGGTTCTGTGACCTGCTCGCGAGTGAGCAGATGTGATCGTCCCGTGGGGCGGTCGTAACGGGGATGACAAGTTTCGGTCTTATATCGTCCGTCGTCCGGGCCCGAAGTGGTGCCCGGTCTTGGCTGGCGCTGGACCGCAGTGGCGTGGGTGGTGGATGCCTCGTGGTCGGTTCCGGCAATCCGGAGGCGGGATCGCTGGTTTCGGCGTACCGGTCTGTGGTGCCCGCGGGCGCGCGACGGGGCATTGTCCGCAAGGTGCCGGCTCCGCTCCGCTCAGCTGTGAAGTCTTCGTTCAGCTCCGTCGACGCCATCCGGTCTGCAACCGTCGTCTGGGCGATGGGCGGCCGCCGGAATGCACCCCGGCATAGCGCTGCCTCCACGCGCCGGGTGGTGCGCGTCGCAGGTCGGCACATGCATGCGCTGGTCGTGGAGGGCGCCACGGCGTGGGCGGCCCGGGCCCGCAATTTGCACATTCTTGTGGCGGCGCTGGAAGCCGGGGGAATCGAGTACTTCTGTGTCCGCGGTACCGCGAAGGATGTCCCGACAGTCGCGGTGCCGGTCGCGTCGCGCGAGTCTGCTGAGGAGATGCTCCGGATCGCCTTCGAGCAGACTCCGGGCTATGTGGGTGTGGCCACCGCGTCGGAGTCGGGGATGCGGCCGGGTGACGACGACAAGTCCTGGCGACAGCTGCGCAAGTACGACGCCCTCCGGATCGCCTGGTACGTCACCGACCCCACGCAGCACCTTGTCTTCGGGGTTCAGGAGGGGTGCGACCTCGAGTTCTGGACGGAGCGGGACGGTCAGTACGAAGCCCCCCGCCCCAATCGCGTGGTCGATCTCGTTCCCGCGGACACGCCGCGACCCCTCGCTCCGCAGGCCCTGTTTGCCCTCGTGCCGGGGGCATATACCACCGGCGTCACACGCACCCTGCCGGAGTTCACGCAGCCACTGCCGGATGACCACCTCTTCCCCGTCGACGTCGTATACACCTGGGTTGACGACGCCGACCCGGTATGGGCGGCGGAACGGGATGCAGCCCGCTCGGGCCGCCCGGGCGCGCCTGCTCCGAACCTGCACGCCCAGGCGGTGAACGATGCCCGTTTCACCAGCCGCGACGAGCTGCGCTACTCCCTGCGCTCCCTGCATCAATACGCACCGTGGGTGCGCAACATCTACCTGGTCACCGCCGGGCAGGTGCCGGCTTGGCTTGATACCGACGTGCCGGGCCTGCAGGTCGTCGACCATCGTGAGCTCTTTTCGGACATCAGCGCTCTGCCGACGTTCAACTCGCATGCCATTGAAAGTCAGCTGCACCGAATAGACGGATTGTCCGAGCACTTTGTGTACCTCAACGACGATGTGTTCCTTGGTCGCCCGCTCACTCCTGGACACTTCTTCCACGCCAACGGGCTGAGTAAGTTCTTCCAGTCCAAGGCCCTCGTGCCGACTGGTGCCCCGGACCACGGAGATCTTCCGGTGAACGCCGCAGGGAAGAACAGCAGGGCGCTGATCGAGCGGTCCTTCGGGACCAGGATCGCGCAGAAGATGAAGCACACCCCGCACGCCCTGCGCCGAAGCGTCCTCGCCGACATCGAACTGGTGTACAGCGAGGAGCATCGCCGCACCCAGCACTCGCGTTTCCGCTCACCACAGGACGTCCCGATCGCCTCTTCCCTGCACCACTACTACGGTTTTCACACCAGTCGTGCGACCGTCGGCAATTTGCGCTACGTCTATATCGACCTCGCCGCCGACCAGGCTCGGCGCCGCTTGAACTCGCTACTCGCCCGCCGTGACTTCGACACGTTCTGCCTCAACGACACGGTCGTGCATCCCGACCCCGAGGCGCAGGACCGTATGGTCCGGTCGTTTCTCGAGGGCTACTTTCCCGTCCCCAGCCGATACGAGCTGCCCGACGGGGCCACGGGTCCCACTCGACTTACCGACCGCCGCGCCCTCCACCCGAGTGTGGACGCGGTTCCCACCCACTACGGCCTCGACGACGGAGTCGCCCGATGAAGCTCCGACGACCACTGCGCGCACTGCGCCGCCGGATGCGCAGACCGATAACTCGCCTCCGGTCGTTTCTGCTGCGTCGTTTCTTCCTGCCCCGGCGCAAGGGCCGGTCGGCTGTCCTTCACTACGCCGCGGTGCTCGACGGCCAGACCGTCAATCTGCACGCCCGGATGCCTGGCTGGGCGCGGCCGGACGAGGGCGCCCGGATCGAATTGAGGCGCCGAGGCCGCCGGCTCGCCACATCAGCCAAGGTCTACACCGACCATGACGGAGGCGTCGCGATGGACGCCGCGATTCTGCTCGGGAGCGACGTGAACGGCCTGCCCCTGACTCCCGGCCGCTGGAAGATCAGGTTGCGCCTGTCACGGGGGCTGCGTCGGCGCGCGCTGCCCCTGCTCCTTGTCGATCTTCCCGTGCCTTACGGCGGCCCCACACGGCCCATGGAAGCGTCCGCGTCGACCGGAGCCCGATACCGGCTGGGCCGCAGTGTCACCGGGAGCGCCCGCGTGACATTCAGCCCGTCCCAGCCTTCGGCCGAGGTCGTGCGTGTCCGGGCGACCCACAGCGACGTCGAGGTCGCGTTCCGCACGGTCGGGGGCGAACCCGAAGCTCCCTGGGTGGAGTTCGTGGCTTCCGGGCGCCGGCTGGAGGCTGAGGTCGAACAGTCCGATGGGGGGCTGTGGCAGGTGTCCGTGCCGCTGCACCTTATGGTGCCGCGCCGTGACCGGGCCGAGCAGTGGGACCTGGTTCTGTGTTCGGACAACCTGCGTGACATGCGCCTGGGGCGGCGTCTGCACGACGTCCGCAACCCCGGACGGGTCTTTGCTTTCCGGCAGACCGCGATATCGCCCGTCGGAGGAAACCCCATGCTCGTACTGCCCCGCTACACACCCGCGGGTAACTTCCGCATCCAGTGCAGCCCGATGACGGAAGCCGCGTAACCGCCCACAATGAAGATCACCTTTCTCCTGCTCACTGCGGACGCCGTCGGAGGCACCGAACGAGCAGTGTTCAACCAAGCCGCCGAACTCGTGGGCAACCATGATGTGCGCGTGCTGAGCATTCTCAAGACCCAGCCGCAGTTGTTCTTTCCGATCGACGAACGCATTCGTGTCGACTATCTGATCGACCGGACCGGGCCCGCTCCCGTCCCGATCCGCCCCACCGGCCTGACCGCAGAGGCGTGGGCGCAGGTGGCCGATCGGCCGAGCACACTGGTGGATCCCGCCTGGGAAGCGGCATTCAGTAGACTGACCGACCTGGAACTGGAGTACGCACTCCAGCACACCGACACGGACCTGCTGATCACCACCACACCAGCGCTCATGGCGCTTGCGGTGCAGTTGGCACCCCCGCAGGTGATGACGCTCCACCAGGAGCACCGTGTATCGGAACTGCGTGGCGCCAGTGCGGAACCGCTTCTGCGCTACGCCTCCCGCCTCGACGCGCTCGCTGTGCTCAGCAACCGTACGCGCGACTGGTTCGCCGAGACTCTTGGCCACAGTGCTCCGCGCATAGATGTCGTCCCCAACGCGCTTCCGCGCGGGTTCCGGCCGCGCTCCACCCTGGAGACCCGGACCGTCGTCATCGCCGGTCGCCTGGTCGGCGAGAAGCAGATCGATCACGCCATCACCATCTGGGACATCGTTGCCCGCCAGCACCCCACCTGGACACTGCGCATCTTCGGTGACGGCCCGCTCGCCGGTGCCCTACGGCGACAGATCGATGTGCTCGGTCTGCAGGACAGCATCCAGCTCAATGGCAACTCCCCCCACTTGGCCGAGGAGTGGGCCAAGGCCAGCCTCGCTCTCATGACCTCGCGCAACGAGGCATTCCCGCTGGTGCTGACCGAGGCGCAGGCCGCCGGTGTGCCAGTGGTCTCCTACGACTGCCCCAACGGCCCGCGCGAAGTGGTTTTGGATGGGCAGACCGGCATACTCGTGCCGGCAGGTGACTCGGCTGCCGCCGCCCAGGCGCTCATCCGGCTCATCGAGGACGCCCCGCTGCGCCATGGCATGGGGCGCGCGGCCGCCGATTCGGTCGCCCGGCTTGCTCCGCCGGTGGTGACCGCGATGTGGGAGAAGATCTTCGCTGGGCTGGAAAGCGAGCGAGCATCCGGGCAGCGTGAGGCTCGTAAGGCCGAGCGGCAGGCCATGCACTCCTTGATGAGCGGCCAGGACGGGATTCTCCTTCCGGCCGCTCCGGTCCCTGCTACCTCTGTCGACTCCAAGGCCCAGCGCGCCTTGGAGGAGCGCCTGCTCCGTTCCGATCGAGGCCTCGTCCGCGACGGCGGGCAACTGTGCCGTCGCATGGGCAGCGAGTCGCCCTGGGACGTGGTCCAGCACAATCTGGCATTGGTCGGCACGGCGCTGGAGCGGGCGCAGATCCCGTACTTCGTCACACGCGACACCAACGTCCGGCATGCAGTCGCCGTTCACGTCTCCAATCGGGAGCTCGTCCTCAAGGCGCTCACGGCAGCGCACGGCGGCAGCGCGGTCTACGTGGCGCTGCTCAACGAACGCCAGAGCCCGACCGCCACAGTCCTGGCAGCGTTTGCCGAGCAGCATGCCCAGACCCCCTGCGCGGCTGTGCGCGTCTACCAGAACGCCGTCACGCCCGCCCGCACCCTGCGCCTCGCGGGGGTCTACGGCTGCACGATCAACTTCTGGGAGGAGGACCCGGAGGACCCGCACATGATGGTCTCCCCGGTCCGCACAGTTCTGGGCGACAAGGTGCCCACGCATACCATGCACGTGACCGCGACCGTGCTCGGCGGGCGTACCTATCCCACGATCGAGCCGTATGCCCATGCCGTCCACGGAGACGTCAAGTTCCCTATCGACGCCGTCTATACCTGGGTCAAGGGAGGCGACATTGCCTGGCTGGAGCGGAAGAACGCGGTGATGCACGCCCTCGGTATGCAGACCGAGGACTCGGCGAGCAGCGCCGCCCGCTTCCGTGACCGGGACGAACTGCGCTACTCGCTGCGCTCCATCGACATGTACGCCCCGTGGATTCGTACCATCTACCTTGTCACCGATCAGCAGGTGCCGGAATGGCTGGACCTGAGCCATCCGCGGGTCCGTGTAGTCGACCACAAGGAAATCTTCGCCGACCCGTCGGTGCTGCCGACCTACAACTCGCACGCCATCGAGAGCCAGCTGCACCGAATCGACGGGCTGGCCGAGCACTTTTTGTACTTCAACGACGATGTCTTCATAGGCCGTGTGCTCCAGCCGAGTATGTTCTTCCACAGCAACGGCGTCGCCAAGCACTTCATGTCCCCGACGACCGTGCCCGTGGGCCCCACCACTCTCGGCGACGAGTTCAACGTGAGTGCTGCCAAGAACAACCGAGGCCTGATAGCCCACACCTTCGGACAGGTTCTCGCGCACTCGTTCCTGCACGCACCGCACCCATTGCGCCGCAGTGTCCTCGCGGATATCGAGCGCTACTACCCGGATGCCGTCGCGGCGACCGCCGCCAGCCGCTTCCGAAGCCACTCCGACCTTGCGATCGCATCCTCTCTGCATCACTACTTCGGCTTCCACACCCAGCGTTCGATCCCAGGCAGCATCAACTGCGGCTTCGTCAACGTGGGCCTGAGCGAGCACAAGCAGCGGCTCTCCCGGCTACAGCTGAACCGCCCCCATGACGTCTTCTGCCTGAACGACTACCACGATGGCGATGTCACTGAGGACGAGCAGGACGCCGTCCTGGCGGCGTTCCTGCCCTCGTACTTTCCGGTGGCCAGCCAGTTCGAGGCGGGTTCACCACGCAACCAGCGCTTCCAGACCGGACATCTGCCGGGATGGCCACTGTGAGCGTGTCCCACACCGCCGGCGGTTCGTCAGCCGTTTTCGATCGGAGCGTCCACCAGCCATGACCCAGCCCGCCGAGGTGAACTCCGCCTCGCTGTTCCAGATTTTCGCCCACGCCGACGACGATCTCTACTTCGTCAATCCTGATCTGTACCGACTGCTGGCCGCAGGCCACCGTGTCACCAGCGTCTACCTCACCGCCGGTGAGGCGGACGGGCGCAACGTGGATACCCGCGACCCGCTGCGGGAGCAGGCTCCGATCGACTTCGCCGGCTACATGGAGGCACGCCAGAACGGCCTGCTTGCTGCCTACGCCACCATGGTCCTCGGCAAGAGGGAAGCCGTCTGGGCCCGGGAGCCGGTCGAGCTCGTACCGGGCGTGGCTGCGGAGCGGTGCTATCTCTCCGAGGCGCCGCATGTGCAGCTCTTCTTCCTGGGCCTGCGGATGGCGGATGCCGCGCATGGCTTCCCCGCCGACCAGCCGACGGCGAGGCTTACAAGTCTGTGGGACGGACGCGCCGCCCAGCAGCCCACACTTCTCGCCGCCGAGTCCGCCCTGCACCAGACGCAGGCCCTCGGCCGCGAGGACGTCGTCGCCGCGCTCACGCAGTTGCTCTCCTACGCGCAGCCCACTTTGGTGTGGAGCATGGATCCGGACCCGCTGCACGAGTCGTATGACGAGGCACGCGGTATCACGTCGAGTGACCATGCGGACCACACCGCCACCGCCCAGTTCGCCCGTGAGGCGCTCGGCCGTCACCTGCGTGCCGGAGGCCGTCCGCCGCTGATCGAGCACTTCACTGGGTACGGCAACAAGCACTGGCCGAACAACCTGAGCGAGCGCTCCCACGCGCTGAAGAAGTCCCTCGTCGACGTGTACGGGGGGGCCGACGGACACGTCTGCGCGCACCGCTACTGTGGCGACCTCCAACTCGGTGACGGAGCAGACATCCGCCGGTACGGGTGGAGCACCCGCAGCCGCTACCCGCACGGCACGCAGTGGCTGCACCGGCAGATGGACGGCCGGCTTGCCGCCTACGCGGTCCTCGGTGACCAGGCCGCGGTGTGGACCGAGACAGAAGCCGGCGCCGGACGCTTCGACGGCCCGCTCCTGCTGCCCGGCGGTGACCTCCTCCCGTGCCTCGCGGTCGCCCCCGACCGGACCGGCGGCGTCCACCTTGTCGGACTGCGGCGCGTCCAGGGCGCTGAGGGCCGGGTCGACGTCGATGTGGTGCGCATGTGGCGCCAGGGCCGCACCGGCTCCGTGCTGCCCTGGGAGTCCGCTGGCAACCCCGATGAGGCCACGCGCGACTGGCGGCGCTGCCGCGAGGTCGGCGTGCCCGCGGCCGTCGTGGACCCGGCCGGCCACCTCCACGTCTTCGTGCGCAATTTCTCGGTGGGCGTCAGTATGCGACGCGAGACGCCGGAAGGTCTGGCCGCCTGGGAGACGCTCGGCGGGCGCTGGATGCAGGACTCCCTCGCTACCGTGCTGCGTTCCACGGGCCGTATCGACATGTACGCCACGAACCGCACCGGAGGGGTGCGGTGGCGCCAGGAGACCGTATACGGACCGTTCAAGCTGGAGGACCAGTTGGTCACCGGCGTGCCCGAGAGCTGGAGGCCCGCCTCCGGCCTCACCCCCGTGCAGATCGGCCGTAACCGCATGGCGCTGTTCTACCGGGAGGAGGACTCCGGGGCGGTGATGCGCCACCAGCAGCGTCCCAACGGCACGTGGGAGCAGCACGTGGAGCGGCTCAGTGCTGACGGTGGCACCGGAGCGGTCGCCGCAGCTCGGCTGGTGGCCGCGGACCATGATCTCCTGGTCGTCGCCCGCAGGGACGAGCAGAGCAGGCCCGCGGTGACAGTGCTGCCCGCAGACGGCCGAGTCCCGGTGCGGCCCGACTGGGAACGCCACGAGATCCAGATGGTCGGGGCACCGGCGATCGCCGCCGACGCACACGGCCGCGCGGTCGTTGCGGCACTTGGCGCGGACGGTCGGCTGCACTGGGCCCGGCAGGAAGAATCACGGCCGGGTGTCGGGTTCGGCCCCTGGCGGGCGTGCTGACCCCGCCCGGGGCCACGTGACAACGGAGACGAGAAGAAGACATGCGAAAGATCTGCGTCATCGGTAACTCGGTGGCGGCCTCCCGAACCGAGGAGGAGGCGCCACTCGCGGGCTGGGGTCAGTACCTCGAGGAGTTCCTCGGACCCGACTGCGACGTACGCAACTACGCCCGCGACGCCATGACGCTGCGGAGTTACTACACCGAGCGATTCGCGGCGCTACTCACACTCGTCGGTCACGGCGACCTTGTGCTCATCGCCTTCGGCCACGTCGAGCAGCGCATCAACCAGCTCAACCGGTACCACGGCCCACAGGAGTTCAAGGAGTACCTGCGGCTGTACGTCGAAGCGCTCCGTGCCGAAGGTGCCGTGCCGGTTCTCGTGACCCCTGCCGCCCGCTGTGTCTTCGACACTGCGGCCAATCCGGTGGATACCCACGACGGATACCAGCAGCTCACTCTGGAGGCAGGCGCTGAACTCGGCTGCCCTGTCATCGACATGACTGCATCCACCACCCAGCTTCTTGGCGAGCTGGGACCCATGCGCGCCCGGGGTCTCTTCCGATGGCTGGACCCGGGAGAGCACCCGGCGCACCCGCAGGGCATCGTGGACGCCTCTCACTTCAACCACGCCGGGGCCCGGGAGGCGGCGCGACTGGTGGCGAGCGGTCTGGCCGGCGTACCGGGACTGCCGCCGGGGATGGTGGACGTCCAGCGGCTGGTGCCAGGGCCGATGCCGCCGGTGCAGACCGAGTTCACCGTTCAGCAGCCACAACTCGCGTTGACCGCGCAGCCCGAAGCAGCTGTCGCCCCGTCCTTCGCGTCGCCGGCCCCCGGAGCCCTGGTCGGTGCCGGACGCAAGCTGTCCGGAACGGCGCCGGAGGGCGCCGAGTATGTGATCTTCTTCGAGGAGGGCAACTACCTCGGAGGGACTCGCCCGGCCGAAGACAGGACGTGGCAGTGGCGGCGTGCCGTGCAGTGGCCCGCCGGTTGGCACAAGGTGACCGGTATTGCCCTGGCGGGCAACACGGTTTCCACGGCGGCGGAGACGGAGTTCGAGGTCCTCGACCAGTTGGAGGCTCCCGAGACGATTGGGCCGCGAAAGGGAGCGTGGAGCGGCCCCCGACCCCGATTTTCGGGCAAGGCCGGGCGTGGCGCTCAGAAGGTCATGGTGCTGGAGCAGGGCCGACTGATAGCCGAGGCCCCCGTGCAGGAGGACGGAAGCTGGCGGGTCGCTCACGCCCACGACTGGCGGCCGGGAACCTACACGGTGGAATTCGTGGCGGTGTTCAGCGCCATCCACTCGCCTCCGTCGCGGCTGGAACTGAAGGTGCACGGCGTCCCCGAGGACAGTTGGCTCCACACGTCGATGTCCGCGCGCGTGCCCTGCGGCCCGGGCTGCGAACACTATCCGGCGCTGCCTGCCTGGTGAGGGGTGCGGCGGACCGCCGGCCCGGCCACACAGCCGGTCGGCAGTCGCCCCACCCCTGAGTCATCCGGAACGGAGCCACTCCGTTATGCCGGAACCCTGGCCACGCCCGGCGGTGCCAGGAGCTTCTTCCCGTTCACCCGCTCCGAGACGCTTTCGCGGTCCAGGTGCGGCGTTCCATGCCCGTCAGGCGACGCCGACGCTTTCAATCATCACGTGGTGATCCGAGTACGCCGAGTCGGCCACCACGCACCAGCGCCTGGTCTCACTGCTGAACAGGTAGTCGATCTTCCCGCCGAATCCATGCGTCGGCCGCCCCGTTCGTGCCGTTCCCGTCTGGTCGCACTCCTGATACCCGGCGGTACCCGGCCCCGACGAGTAGAGGTCGGCCGGCCAGATCCGCGCATCGGTGTTGTTCGGGTCGTCCGGCGGGAGACTGTTGAAGTCACCGCCGAAGACGGTCCTGGGGAACGTGTTGACGACCGCCTTGATTTCCAGGAGCTGATCGTCCCGGTAATCCCAGGTGGGGTGATCAGGGTTGACACCAGGACCGGCGAAATGGGTGACACATAGCCTGGTGTCCCAGTAGGCGGCCGTCGCGCAGTGGAAGGGGTACTGCAGCCCGGTCCACGGCTGGGTCGTCGGATACCGCTGAGCATCGGCCATCTGGCCCTTGATGACGATCGCAGTACCGATGCGGTCGCTGCGGCCGTCGTCGTCGCCGCAGCGGCTGTTCCACTTGACCCCGTCCTGCGACCACTGGTACGGCTGGAAGCTTTTGCTCCATCCGGCGCCCAACTCGTTCATCAGCAGGGTGAGATCGTCTTCGCACACCTCCTCCAGCAAGGCGGCGTGCACCCAGGTGCTCAGGACGTGCTGCTTGACCACGCCGACCTTCTGCTGCGGTGTCCCCGTACCTTCGCAGTGCCAGCCCGCTCGCTGGGAGCCGCACATGTTCCAGGACATGACCTGCAGATTCTTCGGCTCCTCGGCCGCAGCTGTCGATGTCGCCAGAGCGGCGGTGCACACCAGAGCCGCCAACGCCCCGATGCACCCCCGGACAACGCGCTTGACCGAAGTCCTCACATGACCCCCCATGTTTGTTCGCGACTTTCCGGAGTGGGCAGCATACGGGGACGCAGCAGGTCAGGGGTCGCCTCCGAAAGCAACGAGGGCCGTACGGGAGCGAATCCCGTACGGCCCCCGCCGCGTGCACAGAGCCGGCGTTACGCCGGAACGCTCGCCACACCCGGTGCCAGGAACTTCTTCCCGTTCACCCGCTCCGAGACGCCCTCGCGGTCCAGGTACGGCGTGATGCCGCCCAGGTGGAAGGGCCAGCCCGCGCCGGTGATCAGGCAGAGGTCGATGTCCTGGGCCTCGGCGACGACGCCCTCGTCCAGCATCAGGCCGATCTCCTGCGCGACCGCGTCCAGGACGCGGTCGCGGGCCTGCTCCTCGGACAGGACGACGTCGCCCTGCTTCAGGAGTGCGGCGACCTCGGGGTCCAGCTCCGGCTTCCCGGAGTCGTAGACGTAGAAGCCGCGCTTGCCGGCCTTGACGACCGCGGCCAGGTTCCCGGAGACGGTGAAGCGCTCCGGGAAGGCGCGGTTCAGGGTCTCGGAGACGTGCAGGCCGATGGCCGGGCCGACCAGCTCCAGGAGGACCAGGGGCGACATCGGCAGGCCGAGGGGCTCCACGGCCTTCTCGGCGACGGCGACCGGGGTGCCCTCGTCGATGATGTTCTGGATCTCGCCCATGAAGCGGGTCAGGATGCGGTTGACGACGAACGCCGGGGCGTCCTTCACCAGCACCGCGGTCTTCTTCAGCTTCCGCGCGACGCCGAAGGCCGTGGCCAGCGAGGCGTCGTCGGTCTGCTCACCGCGGACGATCTCCAGCAGCGGGAGGATCGCGACCGGGTTGAAGAAGTGGAAGCCGACGACCCGCTCGGGGTTCTTCAGCTTCGACGCCATCTCGGTGACCGAGAGGGACGAGGTGTTGGTGGCGAGGATCGCGTGCGCCGGGGCGACCGCCTCGACCTCCGCGAACACCTGCTGCTTGACGCCGATCTCCTCGAAGACGGCCTCGATGATGAAGTCGGCGTCGGAGAAGCCCTCCGCCTTGTCCAGCACACCGGAGACCAGGGCCTTCAGACGGTTGGCCTTGTCCTGGTTGATGCGGCCCTTGCCGAGCAGCTTCTCGATCTCGGCGTGGACGTAGCCCACACCCTTGTCGACGCGCGCCTGGTCGATGTCCGTCAGGACGACCGGGACCTCGAGGCGGCGCAGGAACAGCAGGGCGAGCTGGCTGGCCATCAGGCCGGCGCCCACCACGCCGACCTTGGTGACCGGACGGGCCAGGGCCTTGTCCGGGGCACCGGCCGGGCGCTTGGCGCGCTTCTGGACCAGGTTGAAGGAGTAGATCCCGGAGCGCAGCTCGCCGCCCATGATCAGGTCCGCCAGGGCCTCGTCCTCGCGGTCGAAGCCGGCGCCCAGGTCGCCGTCCTTGGCCGCGGCGATGATCTCCAGCGCGCGGTACGCGGCCGGGGCGGCGCCGTGCACCTTCGAGTCGGCGATGGCCTTGCCGCGGGCGACGGCCTGGTCCCAGGCGTCACCGCGGTCGATCTCGGGGCGCTCCACCGTGACCGTGCCGTTCAGCACGTCCGCGGTCCAGATCAGCGACTGCTCCAGGAAGTCGGCGCCCTCGAAGAGCGCGTCCGCGATCCCGAGCTCGAAGACCTGCTTGCCCTTGAGCTGGCGGTTCTGGTTCAGCGAGTTCTCGATGATGACGGAGACCGCGCGGTCGGCGCCGATCAGGTTCGGCAGCAGTGCGCAGCCGCCCCAGCCGGGGACCAGACCGAGGAAGACCTCGGGCAGCGAGAACGCGGGCAGCGCCTTGGAGACGGTGCGGTACGAGCAGTGCAGACCGACCTCGACTCCGCCGCCCATCGCCGCGCCGTTGTAGTACGCGAACGTCGGGACCGCGAGGCCGGAGAGGCGGCGGAAGACGTCGTGGCCGCCCTTGCCGATGGCGAGCGCGTCCTTGTGCTCCTTCAGCAGCTCGACGCCCTTGAGGTCGGCGCCGACCGCGAAGATGAACGGCTTGCCGGTGATGCCGATACCGGTGATCGCGCCCTCGGCGGCCTCCTTCTCGACCTGGTCGATCGCGGCGTTCAGGTTCGCCAGCGACTGCGGTCCGAAGGTGGTCGGCTTGGTGTGGTCCAGGCCGTTGTCCAGCGTGATGAGGGCGAAGCGCCCCGCACCGGCCGGAAGGTCCAGGTGGCGTACGTGCGCCTGCGTGACGACCTCACCGGGGAACAGCTCGGCCGCACCCTTCAGAAGCTCAGTGGTGGTCGTGCTCACTTGTTGCCTCCGTCGAAGTTCGGGTTCTCCCAGACGACCGTGGCGCCCATGCCGAAGCCGACGCACATCGTCGTCAGGCCGTAGCGGACCTCCGGCTGCTCCTCGAACTGGCGGGCCAGCTGGGTCATCAGCCGGACACCGGACGAGGCCAGCGGGTGGCCGTACGCGATCGCGCCGCCGTACTGGTTGACGCGGGCGTCGTCGTCGGCGATGCCGTAGTGCTCCAGGAAGGCGAGCACCTGCACGGCGAACGCCTCGTTGATCTCGAAGAGACCGATGTCCGAGATGGACAGGCCGGCCTTCGACAGGGCCTTCTCCGTCGCCGGGATCGGGCCGTAGCCCATGACCTCCGGCTCGACGCCCGCGAAGGCGTAGGAGACGAGGCGCATCTTGACCGGGAGGCCGAGCTCGCGCGCGACGTCCTCGGCGGCGAGCAGCGAGGCGGTGGCGCCGTCGTTGAGACCAGCGGCGTTGCCGGCCGTCACGCGGCCGTGGGCGCGGAACGGGGTCTTCAGACCAGCCAGGGACTCCATCGTGGTGCCCGGACGCATCGGCTCGTCGGCGGTGACCAGGCCCCAGCCCGTCTCACCGGCCTCGGGGTTGGTGCGGCGCACGGAGACCGGCACCAGGTCCTGCTGGATCTTGCCGTTGGCGTACGCCTTGGCGGCCTTCTCCTGCGAACGCACCGCGTACTCGTCGGCACGCTGCTTGGTGATCGTGGGGTACCGGTCGTGCAGGTTCTCCGCGGTCATGCCCATGAACAGGGCGGACTCGTCGACCAGCTTCTCCGATACGAAGCGCGGGTTCGGGTCCACGCCCTCGCCCATCGGGTGGCGGCCCATGTGCTCGACGCCACCGGCGACGACGACGTCGTACGCGCCGAAGGCGATGGAGCCGGCCGTCGAGGTGACGGCGGTCAGGGCGCCCGCACACATGCGGTCGATGGAGTAACCGGGAACCGACTGCGGCAGCCCGGCCAGGATTCCGGCGGTGCGGCCGAGCGTCAGGCCCTGGTCACCGATCTGCGTGGTCGCGGCGATGGCGACCTCGTCGATCAATGCGGGGTCCAGGTCCGGGTTGCGGCGCAGCAGCTCCCGGATGGCCTTCACGACGAGATCGTCGGCGCGGGTCTCGTGGTAGATGCCCTTCGGGCCCGCTTTGCCGAACGGGGTGCGGACGCCGTCGACGAAGACGACGTCCCGGATGGTACGAGGCACGGTGGCTCTCCTCCAGGGTGCGGGATGGCACTGCTGCGGGGCACGCCCGGAAGCGTGCCGCCACCCACATGCTACTTGCGGGTAACCAGACTGCCCAGTCCTTGCGGCGGGAGCGGCGAAGGTCACATCCGCAAAATGGCCCGGTCGGCCCCACGAGGGGGCCGGCCGGGCCATGAAGAGAACGATGAGAGCGGCAGGTGCCGCGCCAACCTGGCGTGAATACGCCCCTGCCGGATGCCTGCTCAGGCCTCCGGAGCGAGCGCGCGCAGGAGGATCGGGGCGACTTGCCCGATCTGCCAGCTCCGCGCCCCGTATCCGGCGAGCGCGCTTTCGACCGTTTCCGGAGTCAGGTTCTTCGGCGGCTCCCAGCACACCCGGCGCACGGTGTCCGGGGTGATGAGGTTCTCCTGCGGCATGTTCAGGCGCTCCGCGAGCGCGGAGACCGCCGCGCGGGCGGCCGACAGACGGGCCGCGGCGGCCGGGTCCTTGTCCGCCCAGGCGCGGGGCGGCGGCGGTCCGGCCAGGGGCTGGCCGGGCTGCGGGAGCTCCGCGTCGGACAGTTCCTTCGCCCGGTCCACGGCCGCCTGCCACTGCTCCAGCTGGCGGCGGCCCATGCGGTGGCCGAAGCCGGGCAGCGCGGTCAGCGCCTGCACGTTCGGCGGAAGTGCCAGGGCGGCTTCCACGATCGCGGCGTCGCCGAGCACCTTGCCGGGGGAGATGTCGCGGCGCTGGGCGATGTGGTCACGCATGGTCCACAGCTCGCGGACCACCGCCATCTGCCGACGGCGGCGGACCTTGTGCATGCCGGACGTGCGGCGCCAGGGGTCCAGACGCGGGGGAGCGGGCGGTGCCGCCGCGATGGCGGAGAACTCCTCCTGCGCCCACTCCAGCTTGCCCTGCCGGTCGAGCTCGTCCTCGAGGGCGTTGCGCAGGTCGATCAGCAGCTCGACGTCGAGTGCCGCGTAGCGCAGCCAGGGCTCGGGCAGCGGGCGGGTCGACCAGTCGACGGCCGAGTGCCCCTTCTCCAGGGAGTAGCCGAGGACGCTCTCGACCATCGCGCCGAGGCCGACCCGGGGGAATCCGGCCAGCCGCCCGGCCAGCTCGGTGTCGAAGAGTTCGGTCGGCGTCATTCCTATGTCGCGCAGACAGGGCAGGTCCTGCGTCGCCGCGTGCAGGATCCACTCGGTGCCGCGCAGCGCCTCTCCGAGCCCGGAGAGGTCGGGGCAGCCCACCGGGTCGACGAGCGCGCTGCCCGCGCCGTCCCGGCGCAGCTGTACGAGGTAGGCGCGCTGTCCGTACCGGTAGCCGGAGGCGCGCTCGGCGTCCACGGCCACCGGGCCGGAGCCCGCGGCGAAGGCGGCGATCACCCCGGCCAGGGCATCGTCGGAGGCCACCACCGGCGGAATGCCCTCGCGAGGTTCGAGCAAGGGGATCGGCGCCGGGGCGACGTCGTCCGGGGGGGCGCCCCCGGTGGTTCGCAGTGAAGTGTCTGCTGCGGTCTCTTGGGCGTCGGTCACGTGTCAAGGGTATCTGTGTATGTACGAAGCCCGTCGACGGAATGATCCGCCGACGGGCTTCGATGCATGTAATCCAGCCGGTTCCGCATCTCCGCACACCGGCGGGGGTACGGATTCGGGGGAATCGTGGGAATCAGTGGATGATGCCCGTCCGCAGGGCGACGGCGACCATGCCTGCGCGGTCTCCGGTGCCGAGCTTGCGGGCGATTCGGGCGAGGTGGCTCTTGACGGTGAGGGCGGAGAGCCCCATGGAGACGCCGATGGCCTTGTTGGACTGCCCTTCGGCGACAAGCCGCAGGACCTCCACCTCGCGGCCGGACAGTTCGCGGTAGCCGCCCGGGTGGCTCGGGGCGCCGGGGGGCCGGCGGTGCATACGGGCGGCGGTGGCGCCGATGGGTGCGACGCCGGGACGGGTGGGGTGGCCGATGTTGGTACGGGTGCCGGTGACGACATAGCCCTTCACGCCGCCCGCGAGGGCGTTGCGTACGGCGCCGATGTCGTCGGCGGCCGAGAGAGCCAGGCCGTTCGGCCAGCCGGCGGCTCGGGTTTCGGACAGCAGGGTCAGCCCGGAACCGTCGGGCAGGTGGACGTCGGCTACGCAGATGTCGCGCGGGTTGCCGACGCGGGGACGGGCCTCCGCGATGGACGACGCCTCGATGACGTCACGTACTCCGAGTGCCCACAGATGGCGGGTGACGGTGGAACGGACGCGCGGGTCGGCCACGACGACCATGGCCGTCGGCTTGTTCGGGCGGTAGGCGACCAGGCTTGCGGGCTGCTCGAGGAGAACGGACACCAGGCCTCCTGGGGAGTGGCGGGAACGGGCCGGCTCGGGGATGAAGCCGGGGCGAACCGTGCTTGAAGGGTCATTGACTCCTTCGGCAGCAGACGCCTGCTCCTTTAGGGGAAGATCACTATTTGGTGAGTAACAATTCGGGCAAATAGGACGCGCGATCGATTGTACGAAAAGAGAACCGGTGCCTGTGCGAGGCTTGTGACTCTCTGTCAGGAACAGGAAAGGGTGACCGTCGAGCGGCCTGAACGCGGGGGACGTGCCGCCCTACGAAACCTGAGGCCCGCGCCGCTGCGGCAGCGTCACCACCGCCGCGTCCACCGGCTCCGAGGGCGGCAGACCGGCGATCTGACACAGCAGGTCGCCCCACGCCATCAGATGGGCCGCCGTGTCCGGCGCACCGCCCCGGCCCTCGCGCGGCGTCCACGACGCCCGGATCTCGATCTGCGTCGCCGGACGACGGGTCGCCAGCGCACCGAAGTAGTGCGAGCCCGCCCGGGTCACCGTGCCGCCCGCCTCCCCGTACGACAGACCGCGCGCCTCCAGCGCACCGGTCAGCCACGACCAGCACACCTCCGGCAGCAGCGGGTCGGACGCCATCTCCGGCTCCAGCTCGGCGCGCACCAGCGTCACCAGCCGGAAATTGCCCTGCCACGCCTCGTGCCCGGCCGGGTCGTGGAGCAGGACGAGACGGCCGTCCGCGAGATCGTCCTCGCCGTCGACGACCGCCGCCTCCAGCGCGTACGCGTACGGGGCCAGGCGCTTCGGCGGCCTCGTCGGCTCCACCTCCAGCTCGGGACGCAGGCGCGCCGAGCGCAGCGCGTCGACCGCCGAACCGAACGCGGGCGGGACGGAACCACCCTCCGCACTGTCCGTGCCGTCAGCACCATCGGATTGATCGGAGAAGTGTCCCTGCGCCGGAGCCATGCGGGGAAGAGTAGGCGGAACGGGAGCCGCGCGCGCGGAAGGACACCCGTGCGGGGCAGGGCTCATTCGGCACGCATGCGAAGATTCGGTGCGTGAGTGCCATTGACCGCCCCTCGGGCCACCAGACGAAGACCTCCGCCACCCACGACTCGGCGTTCCTGAAGGCGTGCCGGCGCGAGCCCGTGCCGCACACACCGGTCTGGTTCATGCGCCAGGCGGGGCGCTCGCTGCCCGAGTACCTGAAGGTGCGCGAGGGCATCCCGATGCTCGACTCCTGCACGATGCCGGAGCTCGTCGCCGAGATCACGATGCAGCCCGTCCGCCGCCACAAGGTCGACGCCGCCGTCTACTACAGCGACATCGTCGTCCCGCTCAAGGCCATCGGCATCGACCTCGACATCAAGCCCGGCGTCGGCCCGGTGATCGCCGAGCCGGTCCGCACCCGCGCCGACCTCGCCCGGCTGCGCGACCTCACCCCCGAGGACGTCTCGTACGTCACCGAGGCCATCGGGCTGCTCACCGCCGAGCTGGGAGCCACGCCGCTCATCGGCTTCGCGGGCGCCCCGTTCACTCTTGCGAGCTACCTCGTGGAGGGCGGCCCGTCCCGCAACCACGAGCACACCAAGGCCCTGATGTACGGCGACCCGGAGCTCTGGGCCGACCTGCTCGACCGCCTCGCCGAGATCACCGGCGCCTTCCTCAAGGTCCAGATCGAGGCCGGCGCCTCCGCGGTGCAGCTCTTCGACTCCTGGGTGGGGGCCCTCGCCCCCGCCGACTACCGCCGCTCCGTGCTGCCCGCCTCGGCGAAGGTCTTCGACGCCGTCGCCCCGTACGGCGTCCCGCGCATCCACTTCGGTGTCGGCACCGGTGAACTGCTCGGCCTCATGGGCGAGGCCGGCGCGGACGTCGTCGGCGTCGACTGGCGCGTCCCGATGGACGAGGCCGCGCGCCGCGTCGGCCCCGGCAAGGCGCTCCAGGGCAACCTCGACCCCGCCGTGCTGTTCGCCCCGACCGCCGCCGTGGAGGCCAAGACGCAGGAGGTGCTGGACGCGGCCGCCGGCCTGGAGGGCCACATCTTCAACCTGGGCCACGGCGTGATGCCCAACATGGACCCGGACGCGCTGACGCGGCTCGTCGAGTACGTCCACACCAGCACCGCGCGCTGACCGGCCGGAGGCGGGCGAAGCCCTAAGGGCAGCCCTCAGGCGGTGCCCGCCTCCCGCAGTGCCGTCACCGTCTTGCGGGCCGCAACCAGGACCGGGTCCCAGACGGGGGAGAAGGGCGGCGCGTAGCCCAGGTCGAGGGACGTGATCTGCTCCACGGTCATCCGGGCGGTGAGCGCCACGGCAGCCGCGTCCACCCGCTTCGCCGCCCCCTCACGGCCCACGATCTGCACGCCCAGCAGCCGCCCGGTGCGGTACTCCGCGAGCATCTTCACCGTCATCGGCCGCGCCCCCGGGTAGTAGCCCGCCCGGCCCGTCGACTCGATCGTCGCCGTGACGAAGCGCAGACCCACCGCACGGGCGTCCTTCTCGCGCAGACCGGTGCGGGCGATCTCCAGGTCGCAGACCTTGCTCACCGCCGTGCCGACCACGCCCGGGAACGTCCCGTAGCCACCGCCGACGTTGGAGCCGATGATCTGGCCGTGCTTGTTGGCGTGCGTGCCCAGGGCGATGTGGCGCGTGCGGCCCGCCACCAGGTCGAGGACCTCGACGCAGTCGCCGCCCGCCCAGATGTTGTCGTGGCCCGCCACCCGCATGGACAGATCGGTGAGCAGCCCGCCGTGCGGGCCGAGCGGCAGCCCGACGGCGCGGGCCAGCGTCGTCTCCGGCTCGACGCCGATGCCGAGCACCACCACGTCCGCCGGGTAGGACGCGCCGTCCGTCTCCACGGCGCTCACCCGGCCGTCCGCACCGGTACGGATCGCGGTGACGGCGGCGCCGTTCACCGTCGTGATCCCGAGCCCGTCCATCGCCTCGTGGACGAGGCGCCCCATGTCCGGGTCGAGCGTCGCCATCGGCTGCCTGCCGCGGTTGAGCACGGTCACCTCGAAGCCGTGATTCAGCATCGCCTCGGCCATCTCGACGCCGATGTACCCCGCGCCGACGACGACCGCGCGCCGGCCCTTCGCCCGGTCCAGGGTGTCCAGCAGCGCCTGCCCGTCGTCCAGGGTCTGCACGCCGTGCACCCCGGGCGCGTCCATGCCCGGCAGCGCGGGGCGCACCGGGCGGGCCCCTGTGGCGATGACCAGTTTGTCGAAGCCGGTCCACGAGGTCTCGCCCGAGTCCTGGTCCAGGGTGCGTACCCGCTGCCCGGCGACATCGATCTCCGTCACCTCGGTACGCGTCCGCAGGTCGATGCCGCGGGCCCGGTGCTCCTCGGGCGTACGCGCGATCAGGTCGTCCCGGTGCTCGACGTCACCGCCGACCCAGTACGGGATGCCGCAGGCCGAGTACGAGGTGAAGTGGCCCCGCTCGAAAGCGGTGATGGCCAGTTCGTCGGGGCCCTTGAGCCGGCGCGCCTGGGACGCGGCGGACATGCCCGCCGCGTCGCCCCCGATGACCACCAGTCGTTCCGCCGCCATGCCAGGTCCCTTCGACGCCACTGCGAAGGGCCCACGCTACGGCGCGGCCGGTCCCGGGGACGCGGCGGCGTCCCCGGGGAACCTCACTCGCCGGCCGTCGGCGGCTCCTGCGCCTTCCCGCCCCGGCGGCGCAGCAGCCGCCACACGACCAGCAGGACGGCCGCGGCGGCCAGGAACGGCGCCGTGGCGCCCACCGCCATGGCGAGCCACCGCAGCATCGTCAGGAAGGCGTGCCAGCCGCCGCTCAGCGCGTCCAGGAATCCGGGGTCCTCGTCCTCCTCGGGCGCCGTCTCCGGTTCCGTCAGGTCGAGCGTGATCGTGGCCAGCGCCGTACGGTCCTTGAGCGAGGCCTGCTGGGCGAGCAGGGACTCCAGCGAAGCCTGACGGCTGCTCAGTTCGCCTTCCAGCGTGACGACATCGGCGAGCTTGTCTGCCCGCTCCATCAGCTTGCGCACCCGCGCCACACTGGAGCGCTGGGTGGCGATCCGGCTCTCCACGTCGACGACCTGATCGGTGACGTCCTTGGCGGTGGACGTACGGGAGAGCAGCTTCCCCGCTCCGGCGAGTTCCCGCAGCACGTTGTCGTACTCCTCCTGCGGCACCCGCAGCACGAGATGCGAGGAGTCGTGTGTGTCGTCCACCTGCTCGGTCGTCTCGTTCGCGACCAGCCCGCCCGCGTTCTGCACGACCGTACGGGCGGTGGCGGCCGCCCTGGACGCGCTCTTGACCTCCACCGACAGGGCCGCGGTACGGATGACGTGCGTGGCGGTCACCGGATCCGGCTTCTTCGGTTTCCCCGACTCGGGCGCCCCCTCCTTGCTGTCCGCGGCCGCCTCCCCGGCGGGGGCACCCGCCTTGTTCCCGCTCTCGGCGGACAGGGCGCGCCCGCCGGCGTCCTCGTCGGAACTGCTGTCACCCGCGCCGCAGCCGCTCAGCGCGAGGACGGCGGTGAGCAGCCCGGCGGCGAGCGCGGTGCGCGAGCGGCGGGCCGCTCGTCTGCCGGTACGGGTGATGGGTGCTGCGTGCATAACTGTCCCCCCAGGACGGGTGATTGATGGCTTCGCTTCGACGTACGGGGTGGCGGTCCGGGTTTCGGTGAACCGGTTTCGAAGCGGTCACGGTCAGGACTCGGAAGAGGTTTGAGAGAGTGGGGGTATGCAGCGTTCAGCACACCGCGCGGACAGAACCCCCGGCCACGTCGTCGTCATCGGCGGCGGCATCGCCGGACTCGCGGCCGCACACCGGCTCCTGGGGACCGGCCTGAGGGTCACCCTCCTCGAGGCGACCGACCGGCTCGGCGGCAAGCTCATGACCGGCGAGGTCGCGGGCGTGCGGGTCGACCTCGGCGCCGAGTCGATGCTCGCCCGCCGGCCGGAGGCGGTCGCGCTGGCCCGCGCCGTCGGCCTCGGTGACCGGCTCCAGCCGCCCGCCACCGCCGCCGCCGCGCTGTGGACGCGGGACGCGTTGCGCCCCATGCCCAAGGGCCATGTGATGGGCGTCCCCGGCGACCCCTCGGTCCTCGGTGAGGTGCTCTCGCCCGAGGGCCTCGCCCGCATCGCCCAGGAACGCGAGCTGACCCCGACCGCCGTCGGCGACGACGTGGCCGTCGGCGCGTACGTGGCCGACCGGCTCGGCCGCGAGGTCGTCGACCGGCTGGTCGAGCCGCTCCTGGGCGGGGTGTACGCGGGCGACGCCTACCGGATCTCGCTGCGCGCCGCCGTACCGCAGCTCTTCGAGGTCGCCCGGCAGGAGGGCTCCCTGCTCGACGGGGTGACCCGCATCCAGGAGCAGGCCGCCGCCCGGCAGCAGACCGGACCGGTCTTCCAGGGGATCGACGGAGGGATCGGCACCCTGCCGGGCGCCGTGGCCGCGGCCGTACGCGCCGGCGGCGGCGAGATCCTCACCGAGACCCCTGTGCTCGGCCTGACCCGCAGCGCCGAGGGCTGGGACGTGCGCACCGACGCCCGGGTGATCGCCGCCGACGGCATCGTCCTCGCCGTCCCCGCCTGGTCCGCCTCCGCCCTTCTCGCCGCCGCCTCCCCGGCCGCGTCCGCCGAGCTCGCGGGCGTCGAGTACGCCTCGATGGCCCTGGTCACCATGGCCTTCCGGCGCTCCGACGTGACGGGCTCCCCGGCCTTCGACGGCCGCTCCGGCTTTCTGGTGCCCCCGGTCGACGGCCACACCATCAAGGCCGCCACCTTCTCCACCCACAAGTGGCAGTGGGTCGCCGACGCGGCGCCGGACCTGTTCGTCCTGCGGACCTCGGTGGGCCGCTACGGGGAGGAGGACCATCTGCACCGCGAGGACGGCGAGCTCGTCGACGTGTCGCTGAGCGACCTCGCCGCGGCGACCGGACTGGCCGCGAAGCCCGTCGCCACCGAGGTCACCCGGTGGATCGGCGGCCTGCCGCAGTACCCGGTGGGCCATCTCGGCCGCGTCGCCCGGATCCGCGAGGAGGTCGCCGTACTGCCCGCGCTGCGCGTCTGCGGCGCGGTCTACGACGGGGTCGGCATCCCCGCCTGCATCGCGAGCGCCCACCGCGCCGCGGACGAGATCGTCCGGGACCTCGCGGGAGTCAACGGCGGGGGGAACGGCACAGGGAACCCCGGAGAGATCATCGCCACGCCGACCCTGGTTCAGGGCACACGGAGCGAGGCGGGACAATAGCCGTATGAGTGCTCCCGAGACTGTGACATCAAGCAAGGCCCCCAACGCCGGCAAGAAGGCGAAGGACCTCAACGACGTCGTCCGTTACACCTTGTGGTCCGTCTTCAGGCTTCGCGACGTGCTGCCCGCGGACACGGACCGCGCGGCGTACTCCGGCGAGGTCCAGGAGCTGTTCGACCAGCTCGCGGCCAAGGACATCACCGTGCGCGGCACCTATGACGTCTCGGGCCTGCGCGCCGACGCCGACGTCATGATCTGGTGGCACGCCGAGACCTCGGACGCGCTGCAGGAGGCGTACAACCTCTTCCGGCGCACCCGGCTGGGCAAGAGCCTCGACCCGGTCTGGTCGAACATGGCGCTGCACCGCCCCGCCGAGTTCAACAAGTCGCACGTCCCGGCGTTCCTCGCCGACGAGACGCCGCGCGACTACATCAGCGTGTACCCCTTCGTGCGCTCCTACGACTGGTACCTGCTGCCGGACGAGGACCGTCGCAGGATGCTCGCCGACCACGGCAAGATGGCCCGCGGTTTCCCCGACGTGCGTGCCAACACCGTGGCCTCGTTCTCCCTCGGTGACTACGAGTGGGTGCTGGCCTTCGAGGCCGACGAACTGCACCGCATCGTCGACCTCATGCGTCACCTGCGGGCCTCCGAGGCGCGGATGCACGTCCGCGAGGAGGTCCCCTTCTACACCGGCCGGCGCAAGTCGGTCGCGGACCTGGTGGCCGGGCTCGCGTAGCGAGCGGGTTCCGATCACCCCAACCCGGAAGATCAGACGGCGGAACCCGCGGCACGGTGTGCCGCCCGCCGTTCCAGCGACACCGGGTTCGGCTCCCGGTGCGGCGCGCTCCCAGCGCGCCGCACCGGTGTCATTTACGGCAGGAGCCGTGCGGCGCGGCCGCCGCCGAGCGCGGCCCGCAGCGCCGGGTCGGCGACCGCGCGTACGCCGCGCACGGCGACCGCCACCAGCACATCACCCTGCGGACCGCCCCCGGCAGCCGTGCGCGCGTTCAGCAGCCGCTGCCCCGCGGGGGAGGCCCAGGAGCTGTACGAACGCACTTCCATCCGGGCGATGACGAGGCAGCCCAGAGTCAGCACGAGCGGCAGCCCGAACCAGACGAGCACGGGCACCCCCGAGCCGCCCGGGTCCTGCTCGCGGCCGGGTACGAGCAGCGCGGTGGCGCCGAGCACCGATATCAGCAGGGCGGCCCCGCGGACCGCCCGCAGCGCGGACACGATGTCCGTCCGCGCCCCGCGCGGAAGAGCCAGCCCGGCGGCGACGAGACGGTCGGCGAGGGCGCGCACGGCGTCGGCCGCGGCCGCTGCGGTGCGGACCGGCGTTATGGGGGACTGGCCCTGCGGGCCGATGGCGCGGATCACCGTGCGCTCCACCTCGTCACGGCCGTCCGGGTCGACCACCGTCGCCCAGCCGGTGTGCGCGAGCAGCAGCCGACGGCGCAGATGCATGGTGACGAGCGCCAGATCGGCGACCCGGTGCGGGCCGCCGGCCAGGAACGCGGTTTCGTACAAGGTGAGTTCGGCACTGTCCGCAGCGTCGGGCGACTTTCCCGGCGGGAGCAGGCGAGCGGCGGCGAGGCAGAGCCGGACACAGGACAGGGCCGCCGCACCCCATGCGACCAGCAGAAACAGAACCCAGAGCATGCCGGAGTTGTATGCGAGAACGGGCCGGAGCACCAGGGGATTTCCAGGATGCGGACAGTGACCGCTCAGGAACTGCTGCCACAACTGGAACCGGAACTGCAGCTGGACCCGGAACTGCAGCTGGACCCCGAACTGCTGCCGCAGCTCGATCCGGAACCGCAGCTGGAGCCCGAGCCGCAACCGGACCCCGAGGAACCGCACCCGCCGCCCCCGCTCCCGCCGCTGCTTCCGGCGGAGCTGCCGCAGCCGCCGTCGCCGGGACTCGACCCGGCGCACCACACCGTCGGTACGAGCAGCAGTCCGGAGGAGTCGGACGAATGGTGCGACGGCGAGGGCGTGGGCGCTCCCGCGGTCCGCATCCGGGCCGCCGTGACCAGATGCGCCCGCAGCGCCGGGTCGGTGAGCGCCCGCGGCCCGCCCGTCGCCACCAGATGCGCCGCGCCCGTCGCGTACGCGTGAGCGGTACGGAACTCCGCCGCGGCCCTGCGGCCCGCCTTGGTGATCCGGGCGCGGGCACCGCTCGCGACGACCATCCCGATGACGGTGCCGGCGACGAGGGCCGGGAACACCAGGAGGAAGAAGGGGAAGGTGTCGAAGTCGCCGTCCGACTCGACGGCCTGGCCGATGGTCAGCACGAAGGCGGCCGGGAAGCCGAGCAGGCAGCCAAGTCCTTGCGTCAGGCCCCAGCGGCGCCACTTCCGGTTCGTCCCGGGCAGGTTGAGCAGACCACGTGCGGCAAGGCCGTCGCCGAGCTCCTGGACGGCCGGGTGGCGCATCACCGCGTTCCGCAGCGTGTGCAGGGCTCCGCTCGGAGCCGCGGCATGCTCGTGGAGCACCGCCCGCTCCACCGGGTCGTGGGCGACGGACCGTTGCACCGCGACGATCCCGGGCCCGCCGACGATCAGCCGGCCGTCCTCGAGCATGGCGGCGAGCGCGGTGTCCACCACCCGGCCGGGCCCGCCGTTCAGGAACGCCACCTCGGACAGGTCGTGGGCCGGGCCGCCGAGCCCGTGGCGGGCGCGGCGGGAGCCAAGGATCAGCAGCGTCGAGGAGACCGCCACGGCAAGCGTCAGGACCAGGGCCAGTGCGTTCATCCCGGTCACCTTCCTACGAGTACGGAACGGGCCGCACGGGCCAGCCGGGCGGCGCGGCGGGGCGGCCGGGCAGCGGCCCGGTCCTGCCACCATTGGGTGAGCCGACGGCGGGCCGCCTCGTCGGCGGGGAGGCCGGCGATGAGCAGCTGCTCGGCGAAGTCCAGGGCGTCACGCCGGTAACCGTCGGACATCGGGCGGCTCCTGGCGTACGCGAGGAACGCGTCCCGGTAGCCGCGGCCCAGGATGTCCGGGAGTTCCGGGGCCACCTTGGCGACGACGTCGGCGCGCTTGGCGGCCAGGGCCCGGCTCTGGACGCCGAGCCTGCGGTGGTCGAAGCCCTCGGGCGCGGGGGTGCCGGCGACGAGGGCGGAGAGCAGCGAGGCCTGCGCGACCGCCACCCGGTCCCGCAGCGCGTCCGGGTCCCCGGCCTCCCGCGCCGCGGGACCGGCCCCCGTCGTACGCCGGACGGGCTGCCGCCGCACGCCGCCCCGGTCCGCGTCGAGCGTGGCGCGGATCGCGTCGAGTTCACCCGCCAGCTCGGAGGCCGGCGGGAAGTCGTCGTCGCGCTCCAGCAGGACCCCGGGCGGGGCGACGCGGGAGCGGAGTTCGGCGAGGACGTCGAGCACGGGCGCGGTGACGGGGTGGGCGTGCGTGTCGTGCCAGACGCCGTCCTTCTCCACGCCGCCTGCCACGTGTACGTACGCGATGGCCTCCACGGGCAGTTCGTCCAGGGCCGTGGCCGGGTCCTCGCCCCGGTTGACGTGGTTCGTGTGCAGGTTGGCCACGTCGATCAGCAGCCGCACCCCCGTGCGGTCGACCAGCTCCGCCAGGAACTGTCCCTCGGTCAGCTCCTCGTCCGGCCAGGAGATCAGCGCCGCGATGTTCTCCAGTGCCAGCGGCACCGGCAGCGAGTCCTGAGCCACCCGCACGTTCTCGCAGAGCACGTCCAGCGCCGCCCACGTACGCGGCACGGGCAGCAGGTGCCCCGCCTCCAGCACCGGCGACGCGGTGCGCGCGCCGCCCGCCCGGACGAACGCGATGTGCTCGGTCACCAAGGGCGCGCCCAGCAGGGCGGCCCGCGCCGCGAGGCCGGCGAGCCGGCCGGGGTCGGGGCGGTCGGCCCCGCCGAGGCCGAGCGAGACGCCGTGCGGCACCACGGTGACGCCGCGCTCCCGCAGCCGTACCAGGGAGGCCGGCAGATGGTCGGCGCAGAGGTTCTCCGCCACCGCCTCCACCCAGTCGATTCCCGGCAGCGCCTCCACCGCGTCGGCGATCTCCGGCCGCCAGCCGATCCCGATTCCCAGCTCCATGGTGTCCCCCTCCGCCGCTCCGTGCAGGGGTCATGGCCCCGCCGCACCGCGGTGAACCCGAAGAGGGGGACGTTCAGAGCTTGATTTGAGGTTCCCGGCACGCCCCGTCGGCCGGGCGCGCCTGTCACGGCATGGGCATCGGCATCGTGGAGGGACGCGAGGTGAACGACTGGTCCCCGGTCGGCGCCGCCGGGACCGGCTGCGGCAGGACCGAGCCCCTCGGCGCCACCGGCGGTCCGGTCGGGCTGGCCGTGGCCGCCCCCGCAGCCTCGCGGGCCAGGGCGTCGAAGTCGACGAAGCCGGTGGACTCCAGCATGGTGATGTGGTCGAGCACGGTCACGTTGGCGTCGCTCGCCAGCTGCCTGATCAGCGTGTTGCGCGTGGTGTGCCGGACCTGGGCGATCAACGCGAAGACCTTGCCGTGCGCGTTCCGCAGCAGGTTGGCGAACTTCCGCTCGTACTCCTCGCCGCTCGCCGCGGTCATCTCCCGCAGCCAGCCCTGCTGCTGCTCGGTCGGCTGGTTCGGCAGCTCCACCCCCAGCTTGGCGGCCACCTCACGCGACCTGCGGTCCAGATCCGTGTGCCCGACGACCAGATGGTCCCCGGCCGCCTTGATCGCCTCGGTCGGTGCCCGCTCGATCGCCTGCTGCCCGGCGGGCAGCTCCCAGAGCCCGGCCAGGCGGACCTTCACCAGGAAGTCCCGGTCGGTCGCGGAGAGCGGGCCCCACTGGGTCGCGGTGGCCGACGCGTCTAGGTTGGCCTGGCCGGTGCCGGAGCGGTCGGCGTACGACCAGACCGGATAGGCGAGGGCGCCGAGCGTGGCGACGAGCGCCGCGATGATGAGGGCCGTTCCGTTGATGCGTCGCACAGAGGTCTCTCCCGGGCCGAGGCGTGACGGCGTCCAATCAACCGCCGGTCGCAACGGCCGGGTACTGACCGGCCGTTCAACCTACCGGGCAGTATCGCCAGTGCGGCGGCGCCAGGAGGTACGTATCGGCGGACCGCTTTGTTCAGCGAGCCGGGAGAAATCCGCCGATGAGTGAGTACGTGAACGGCTCCCCGTCCGTCAGCGGCGCAGGGCCGGATGGTCGGCGACCACCGTGCACGAGCCCGGGGCGATCTCCGTGAACCCCGCGTCCCGCACCACCGGCAGCCCGCTCACCGTGAGTTCCCGCCAGCGGTCCGCGTCCGGGGTGGCGACCGAGAGCGGGAAACCCGCCTCGCGCCACGCCTTGCGCTCCGTCTCCGACAGCTCCCACCAGGCGAGCTGGGCCCCGTGCCCGGCCTGCGCCATCTCCTTGCCCGCCGACATGCCGAGCTCCGGGTTCAGCCAGAGCACCGGGCCCGTGAGGTCGGGCGCGGCCGGCGGTTCGGGGTCGTCCAGATCCGTGCCCGACACCTGGAGCTTCGCGAGCTCCTTCGGCCAGCCGTCCAGCGGCACCGGAGGGTAGACCCGCACCTCGGCCTCGTCCCCCACGACCGTGATGCCGGGAAGGGCACACGCCTTGCGCCACTCCGCCCCGCGCGCCCGCCGCACCACCTTGCGGATCCGGGCGTCCTGCCAGTCGCGCATCACCTGCGCCCACTCGCCCTCGCCCGTCGACCGCTCGTCGGAGAGCATCACCAGCACCGCCCGCGCGGCCGTGCGCAGCGCGTCGGTACGGGCCGGGGGCGCCGCCTTCTCGATGTGCACGACCAGGGGGAGCACGTACTGAGGTGCTTCGTCACGGTTCGTCCGCTCGGAACGGAAAGGGCTGGCCGCCGGCAGACCGGCGGGAACGGAAGGGGACTCGGGGATGTCGTCGCTGCTCACCCGTCCAGTCTGCCAGCCGCCCTGGAACCGGTCCTTGGCGGAATGAAGTCCTCCGGGTGAGGATGCCCCGCATGAAGAGCGATCTCTTTTCCAGCGAGCACATGGCACAGCAGGCCACCGCGCCCGGAATGACCCTGCAGAACGCCAAGTCCATCAAGTACGCGGTCAACGGCGAGATGCACGCGCGCCAGGGATCGATGATCGCCTTCCGCGGCGACCTCCGGTTCGAGCGCAAGGGCCAGGGCCTCGGCGGCATGCTCAAGCGCGCGGTCACGGGCGAGGGACTGCCGCTGATGGCGGTGCGCGGCCAGGGCGAGGCGTGGTTCGCGCACGAGGCGGCCAACTGCTTCATCGTGGAGATGGAGCAGGGCGACGTCCTCACCATCAACGGCCGCAACGTCCTGTGCTTCGACGCCACGCTCGCGTACGAGATCAAGACGGTGAAGGGCGCCGGGATGACCGGCGGCGGCCTCTTCAACAGCGTCTTCACCGGGTACGGGAAGCTCGGCCTGATGTGCGAGGGGCACCCCATCGTGATCCCCGTCACGCCCCAGCAGCCGGTGTGTGTCGACACGGACGCGGTCGTCGGCTGGAGCGCCCACCTGAACACCTCACTGCACCGTTCGCAGAGCGTCGGCTCCATGCTGCGCGGCGGCTCGGGGGAGGCCGTCCAACTGCGCTTGGACGGCGAGGGATTCGTGATCGTACGGCCGAGCGAGCTGAAGCCCGAGAAGGCGTCGTCGAACTGAGTACGGACCTCCTGCGCCTGCATGCGGTGGGCCGGCGGTACGGGCTCGCCGGCCCCTGGGTGCTGCGCGGCGTCGACCTGCGGCTGCCCGCGCGCGCCCTGGTGCGCGTCGAGGGCGCCAACGGCACCGGGAAGTCCACCCTGTTGCGGCTCGTCGCCGGGATCGACGCCCCCACCGAGGGCCGCATCACCGGCGGCCGGCCGCGCACGGCGTACGTCCCCGAGCGGTTCCCGGCGACGCTGCCGTTCACGGCCGCCGGATACCTCGTCCACCTGGGCCGGATCCACGGGCTGGGCCGGACCGAGGCGGCCGGGCGGGCGGCGGAGTGGCTGACCCGCTTCGGGGCTGCCGAGCACGCCGGCACCCCGCTCTCGGAGCTCTCCAAGGGCACCAGCCAGAAGGTCGCCGTCGCCCAGGCGCTCCTGGCGGAACCGGATCTGCTGGTCCTGGACGAGGCCTGGACCGGCCTGGACACCGCGGCCCGGGACGAACTGGACCGGGCCGTCGCCGCCCGCGTCGCCGCCGGATCCACCGTGGTCTTCGTCGACCACGACCCCCGCCGCCTGGCGGGCGCGGCCGATACGGTCCTGCGAGTCGACGGGACCGGGCTGACCGAGGCAACGCCCGCCCCGGCCGCGCGGACGAAGCCCGGCCGCCGGGTACGGATCGAGGTCACGGGCCCGCCCGGCACCCCGCTTCCCGCCGGACTGCCCGGCGGCCCCGTCCGGACCACCGCCCGGGACGGAGCGCTGGGGCTCACCGTCGACGCCGCGCACTCGGACGCCCTGCTGAGCGCCCTGCTCACGGCCCGCCCGCCCTGGCACATCAGGCACCTCTCCGCCCTGCCCGGCAACCCCGACGAGGCGGCATGACCGCGCTGATCCGCTACCAGACCGCCCTGCTGCTGCGCTCCCAGCGCTGGCTCGCCCCCGTACTGCTGTACGTGGCCTTCCTCGGCGTCGGCGTGCGCCCGGGGCAGCCCGTCCTGGACTCGCTCGGCTACACCGCGGCCGGGCTGCTCCCCGTCACCGCGTGGCTCGTGCAGGTCTGCGCCACCCAGGAACCTCCCGCCGCCCGAACGGTCGTCGCCGCGGCCGTGGGCGGGCAGCCGCGGGCCCACCTGGCGGCCCTGCTCGCAGCGCTGGGGTGCGCGGGCCTCCTGGGTGCGGCCGCCACCGCGGTCGTCCTGCTGATCAGTGAGCCGGCCGGCACGGACCACACGGTCGAGGTGCCGCTGCCGTCCGCCGGGCTCGCCGGACTGCTCGCCACCGCCTGCTGCGCCCTGCTCGGCGCGGCGGTCGGCGCCCTGTGCACCCGGCCGCTGCTGCACCGGCGCGGCTGGTCCCTCGCGGCCACGGTGCTCGGGGCACTGCTGGCCCTGGTGACCAGCGGATCGCCCGCGAAGTGCGCGGTGACGGGGCTGGTCACCGGCTCGTACACCGGGACGGTCCACGTGCCGGTACTGCCGTTCCTCGGGGCGGCGGCCGTGGCAACCGCGGCCGCCGCGCTGACCTGCAGGCTCACGTCCGTACGCGGCTGAGTAGGCTCGTACGCATGACCCAACCCGCGCAAGAGCCGTACTGCGAGACGCCGGCCGTTCCGATGACGCGCACCCTTGAAGGCCCCCCGTACGCCGAGTGCGTGCTGTGCCGGAAGCCGACCGAGTACGCCGAGTCCGTCAAAGGCATCACGCTCTGCCCGGTCTGTGAATGGCAGGAGGCCCAGCGCACGGCCTGCTCCGGCTGAGGGGCTGCGGCCGGGTCAGCCGGCCATCAGGTCCGACACCTTCACGAAGCGGTACCCACGCTTCCGCAGCTCGGGAACCACCTGGCCCACCGCCTCGTCCGTGACCGGAGCCGCGCTGCGGGTGCAGTGCATGACGACGAGCGAGCCGGGCTTCACCCCGTCCAGCACCTGCTGCGCCACCGCGTCCGCGTCCGTCGCGAACGCGTCGCCGCTGACGACGTCCCACTGCACGGCCGTCACCTTCTCCGGCACGAGCGCGCGCAGCGAGGCATCGTCGTAGCAGCCGCCGGGGAAGCGGAAGTACGGCACCACATGGCGCGCTCCGGTCTTCCGGATGGCGCCGAAAGCCCGCTCCACCTCGTTACGCATGGCGCCCTTGTCCACGGTCGGCAGTCCGTAGCAGGGGGAGGTGAAGGCGTAGTGGCTGTACGAGTGGTTGGCGATCTCGAAGAGCGGATCGGTGCCGATCGACCGGGCCTGGGCGGGATACTCCTCGGCCCACCGGCCGGTCATGAAGACGGTCGCCGGCACCTTCAGCCGGCGCAGCAGGGCGATCAGCTCCGGATTGTCGAAGTGCTCCCCGGAGGCCGCGCGCGGCCCCTCGTCGGCGGTCATGTCGGCGTCGAAGGTGAGCGCGACGACCTTGTCCGTGCGACTGGGCCCGCGCTCGAGGACCGGAGTGAGTCCGGCGGGGCCGGGCGCCATGGTGGGCGGGCCCTTCACGGACGGAGTCTTCACGGGCGGGGACGCGCTCGGGGGAGCGGCGGACGGGGAGGAGGGAGAAACCGGTGCGGAGTGCTGGGGCAGGGGTGCATGGACCGCGGTGGTGGACTTCCCGCCGTCCGAGCCGCAACCCGTCAGAGTCATGCCCAGCACAGCCGCCAGAGCCGTCCCCAGCGCGGCCGGTACCGTGAGTTTTCGTGCAGAGGTGGTCACTGACGGAACTTAGCCGATCGTATGACCGGTGGCGGGTCCGGCGCTCCGGCCGGAGACAGCTCGACGCACCGCTGCCTCCGACCGGCCCAGCGGACCGTCAGACGACCGCCCGGAGGACCGCGTCCACGGCCCCCACCACGGTCAGCGCCACGGCCCCGTCACCGCGAACGTCGTGCCGGGCGTGTAGCAGTTGACGAACATCGTCTCCTGGTCCGGCGAGAAGGTCACTCCGGCGAACTCGCCCCACTCCGGCTCCTCGGCCGTCCCGATGTTCTGCCGGCCGCGCGCCATCGCGTACACCTCGCCGCGCCGCGTCAGACCGAACACGTGCTGCGCCCCGCCGCCGTCCTCGCACACCATCAGGCCGCCGTCGGAGGCCAGGCAGATGTTGTCCGGCGACTCGCCCGGCAGCTGGATGTCCGTGTCGGGGCCGAAGGAGATGACCAGCGTGAGGCGGCGCCGCTTCGGCTCGTACCGCCAGACCTGCCCGAAGTGGTCGGCCGCCGACCCCTCGGCGCTGTGCGCGAAGCTGGAGACGAAGTAGACCGAGGAGCCGCCCCAGTAACAGCCCTCCAGCTTCTGGCCGTGGGTGATGCCCTTCGGCCCGAAGTCCTGGAAGCGGATGGCCGTCCCGGCGGCCAGCGGATCCGGTACGGGCACCCACTCGATGCCCTCGAAACACGTCCCGGTCTCCTGGACCGCGGAGAGGTCGGGGACCCCCGGCACCCGCATCGCCTCCAGTTGCCCACCGGCCCGGAGCGAGCCCGTGCCGCCGAGCGGTTTATGGGGCAGGAAGCGGTAGAAGAGGCCGAACGGCTTGTCGAACGCGTCCTCCGTCTCGTAGACGATGCCGTTGCGCGGATCGATCGCGATCGCCTCGTGCTGGAAGCGGCCCATCGCGGTCAGAGGGACGGCGCCGGTCCGGTGCGGATGCGCGCCGTCCACCTCGAAGATGAAGCCGTGGTCCTTGGTGTAGCCGTTGGTCCCGGCCCTGTCCTCGGTCTCCTCGCAGGTGAGCCAGGTGTCCCAAGGGGTACGTCCCCCGGCGCAGTTGACCGCGGTGCCCGCGATGGCGACGCGTTCGTCGAGGACGTTGCCCCGGCCGTCGAGCTCGAGCGTCGTACACCCGCCCTTGCCCATCGGGTCGTACGTGAGTCCCTCGACGGTCGGCACGGCGATCTCCGCGGTGACCCGGTTCTCGTGGTTGCGTACCAGTTGGACGTGCCCGCGGCGGCCGGCGAACGCCGCCATTCCGTCGCAGTGGCTGGGCACCGGCCCCTCGCCGGAGCGGAGCGGATCGCCCTCCCGGGACAGGACCCGGTAGCGGAACCCCTGGGGGAGATCGAGCAGTCCGTCCGGGTCGGGTACCAGCGGGCCGTAACCCGCGTGGCCGCGGGCGGCCGACGTGCCCGCGAAGAGTTCGGTGAACGCGCCGGTGAAGGCGATCGTGGCCACGGCCGCACCGCTGCCGGCCAGGACCTGACGCCGTGTCGCAGACGGTTGTGCTGATGCAGAGGACATGAGGCAACTTCCTGTTGGCGGACAGGAGAAGTGACTGCATGTGTCTACCACGCGACTCACCGCACGGGAACCACGCGGGTCACCGGCCTCATGCGTGTCCCGGGCCGCACCGGGCCCGGGACACGCCGTGAGAATCAGGCGAGCGAGGCGCTCAGCGTGATCGTCGTGCCCGTCAGCGCCTGGCTGACCGGGCAGTTCGCCTTGGCGTCCTCGGCCGCCTTGACGAAGCCCGCCTCGTCGAGGCCCGGTACCTCGCCCTCGACGGTGAGGTGGATGCCCGTGATGCCGGTGCCAGGCTGGAAGGTGACCTCGGCCTGGGTGTTCAGCCGGGTCGGCGGGGTGCCGGCCGTGGCGAGACCGTTGGAGAGCGCCATCGAGAAGCAGCTCGAGTGGGCCGCGGCGATCAGCTCCTCCGGGCTGGTCTTGCCGTTCGCCTTCTCCGCGCGGGACGGCCAGGAGACCGGGTACTCCCCGATACCGGAGGAATCGAGGGTGACGACACCCTTGCCCTCGAGCAGGTTGCCTTCCCAGACCGTGTGCGCCTGACGCGTGGTAGCCATGCTGGTTCCCTTCAAACGGAATGCGCGGTTGTACGGGGGTGGCGAAGGCACTCCGTCGTGCCTCGCCGTTGTCACGCCCCCGAACCTACTGCGCCACCAGCCCCTTCGCGTCACGCGCCAGCGCCGTCAGCCGGGAGATTGCCCGGAAGTACTTCTTCCGGTACCCGCCGTTCAGCATGTCCTCGCTGAACAGCCGGTCGAACGGCATCCCGGACGCGAGGACCGGAACCTCCCGGTCGTACAGCCGGTCCGCGAGTACCACGAGCCGCAGCGCGGTCGACTGGTCGGGCACCGGCTGCACCTCGGTGAGGCACACCGCCCGGATGCCGTCCGTCAGCGCGCCGTACCGGCTCGGATGGACGCGGGCCAGGTGGTCGAGCAGCGCGGGGAAGTCGTCCAGGCTGGCGCCCTCGGTCGCGTACGCCGCCCTGGTCACCTGTTCCTCGGAGTACGGCGGCGGGGCTTCGGGCAGGCCGCGGTGGCGGTAGTCCTCACCGTCGATGCGCAGCGGGCGGAAGTGCGAGGACAGCCCCTGGATCTCCCGGAGGAAGTCGGCCGAGGCGAACCGGCCCTCGCCCAGCTTGCCGGGCAGTGTGTTGGAGGTCGCGGCGAGCGCCACCCCCGCCTCGACCAGCCGGCTCAGCAGCGAGGACACCAGCACGGTGTCGCCCGGGTCGTCGAGCTCGAACTCGTCGATGCACAGCAGCCGGTGCCCGCTCAGCGTCCGCACGGTCTGCTGGAAACCGAGCGCGCCCACGAGGTTGGTCAGCTCCACGAAGGTGCCGAACGCCTTCAGCGAGGGCGCGGCGGGCGTGGCGTGCCAGAGGGAGGCGAGGAGGTGGGTCTTGCCGACGCCGTAGCCGCCGTCGAGGTAGACCCCGCGCGGGCCGGCGGGCGCCGCGGCCTTCTTGCCGCCGAACCACTTGCGCTTGCCGGCGCCGCTCGCGTGCGCCCCGCCGAGGCCTGCCGCGAAGTCGGCGAGGACCTTGACGGCCTCGGTCTGGCTCGGCTGGTTCGGGTCGGGGACGTACGTGTCGAAACGCACCGAGTCGAAGCGCGGCGGTGGCACCATCTCGGCGACCAGACGGTCGGCGGGGACGTGCGGCTCGAGGGCGCACAGGGACAGCGGGGCCGTTTCGGCTATGGGGCTGGACCCCGGCACGGCGGTGGAGGAGGACACAACCCCCCAGCTTAGGGCGTGCCAGACTGCCGCACATGCGACGCCTGTTCCCTGTGACTGATCCGACAGCGGCCGACGACCTGGGCGAGTGGAGTCTGGACGCCCTCGCCGACGCCTACGCCTACCCCGAGACCGACGGGCCGTGGCTGCGCGCCAACATGGTGTCGACCCTCGACGGCGCGGCCCAGCACGACGGCCGCTCCCAGCCGATCTCCTGCGAGAGCGACATGCGGATCTTCGGCACGCTGCGTGCGCTGGCCGATGTGGTGATCGCGGGCGCGGAGACCGTACGGCTGGAGGGCTACCGGCCCGCGCGGGCCCGGGAGGACTTCGCGGCGCGGCGGGAGGCGGCCGGCCAGGGGCCCGTGCCGGCGATCGCCGTGGTGAGCGGGAGTCTGGACCTGGACTTCTCGCTCCCGCTCTTCGTCTCGCCCCTGGTCCCGACGCTCGTGCTGACCGGCGCGGGGGCGCCGCCCGACCGGATCGCGACGGCCCGGAATGCGGGCGCCGAAGTGGTGATCGCGGGGGAGGGCTCCCGGGTGGATCCCGCCCGCGCCGTGCGGGAGCTGGCCGACCGCGGGCACCGGCGGCTGCTGACGGAGGGCGGGCCCCGGCTGCTCGGCCAGTTCGTGGCGGAAGGCGTGCTGGACGAGCTGTGCCTGACCCTGGCGCCCATGCTCACGGCGGGTGACGCGCAGCGGATCGCGGGGGGTCCCACGGTGCTTGTGCCGGAACGATTCTCCTTGGCATCACTGCTGGAAGAGGCCGGGTTCCTCTTCTCTCGGTACCGTCGGATCGGACAATGAGCGGAATATCCCGTTCCGGTTAGCGTTCGGTGGGCAGAATGAATCTCGCAGCCCCCGTGCGAGCACGGGGAAGGATGGTTTCAGCAGTGACCGGAGACGGCCACTGAAGCAGAAGGGCCCCTGTGGTGTTCACCAGCGTTTTGATGATCGAGAAGCCCCTCACCTCGGAGGACGTCGAGTTCGTCACCACCCTGCACGGTGAGGAGCAGGTCTCCTTCGTCGTCCTCATGCAGCCCCGTGGCGACCAGGCGGATGTGCTGTTGCGGGCCATCGACGACCTGGCGATGGGCGAACTGAAGGAAGCGGCCCGGGAGAGCGAGGTGCCGGAGGGCAAGAACGCCAGACAGTCCGCCGAGCTGTCGCTGGAGGTGTCCCTGGAGGCGCTGCGCCAGTCCGGCTCGGAAGCCGTCGGACAGGTGATCGAGGACCACCCCCTGGACAAACTCAAGTCCGTCGTCGACGAGGCGGAGGCCGACGAGGTCATCGTGCTGACGGCCCCGCACTACGTGGAGGAGTTCTTCCACCGTGACTGGGCGTCCCGTGCCCGGCACAAGGTCGGCGTACCCGTGCTCAAGCTCTTCGCGCACAGCGAGTAGACGGCGTACCGGCGCCCGGGCCCCGTCGCGCAGTGCGCAGGCGGCGTACCGGCGCCCGGGCCCGTCGCGCAGTGCGCAGGCGGCGTACCGGCGCCCGGGCCCGTCGCGCAGTGCGCAGGCGGCGTACCGGCGCCCGGGCCCGTCGAGCAGCGCACACTCGGCGTACCGGCGCCGAGGCTCCTCGGGCACGGCGCACAGGCGGCGCCCGGTGCTCAGGCTCCTCGCGCGCAGCGAATAGGCTGGGAGCCCCCGTCCGCACCACCCTGGGAGACACACGCATGGCACCCGGTATTCCTGCCGCCATGGAACGGCCGCACTTCATCGGCATCGGCGGCGCCGGAATGTCGGGCATCGCGAAGATCCTCACCCAGCGGGGCGCGAAGGTCGCGGGCAGCGACTCCAAGGAGTCCGCCACGGCCGAGGCGCTGCGCGCGCTCGGGGCGACCGTCCACATCGGGCACGCCGCCGGTCACCTGGCGGACGACGCCACCTGCGTCGTCGTCTCCAGCGCCATCCGCGACGACAATCCGGAACTGGTGCGCGCCGGGGAGCTCTCGATCCCCGTCGTGCACCGCTCCGACGCCCTCGCGTCCCTCATGGCGGGGCTGCGGTCCATCGCCGTCGCGGGAACCCACGGCAAGACGACCACCACGTCGATGCTCGCCGTCGCCCTCACCGAGCTGGCCCTCGACCCCTCGTACGCGATCGGCGGCGACCTTGCAGGTCCCGGCACGAACGCCACGCACGGCGAGGGCGCGATCTTCGTCGCCGAGGCCGACGAGAGCGACCGGAGCTTCCAGAAGTACGACCCCGAGGTCGCGATCGTCCTCAACGTCGAGCTCGACCACCACGCGAACTACGCCTCGATGGACGAGATCTACGACTCCTTCGAGACCTTCGCCGGCAAGATCGTCCCCGACGGCACCCTGGTGATCTCCGCCGACCAGTCCGGCGCGGTCGAACTGACCCGCCGGGTCCGCGACCTGTCCGCCCTCAAGGTCGTCACCTACGGGGAGTCCGAGGCCGCGGACGTACGCGTCCACAAGATCACCCCGCGCGGTCTGACCAGCGAGGTGACGGTCGTCCTCAAGGGCAAGTACCTCACCTTCACCGTCTCCGTACCCGGCCGCCACTACGCCCTGAACGCGGTGGCCGCCCTCGCCGCGGGCGTCGCCCTCGGCATCCCCGCGCACAACCTCGCCTCCGCCCTCGGCACGTACACCGGGGTCAAGCGCCGCCTCCAGCTCAAGGGCGAGGCGGCCGGCGTCCAGGTCGTCGACAGCTACGCCCACCACCCCACCGAGATGACGGCCGACCTCGAAGCGATGCGCGGCGCCGCCACCGACGCCCGGATCCTGGTCGTCTTCCAGCCCCACCTGTTCTCCCGCACCCAGGAACTCGGCACCGAGATGGGCCAGGCCCTCGCGCTGGCCGACGCCTCCGTGGTCCTCGACATCTACCCGGCCCGCGAGGACCCGATCCCCGGCGTCACCAGCAGCCTGATCATCGACGCCGCGAAGGCCGCAGGCGCCGATGTCGCCGCCGTGCACGACAAGGCGACGGTTCCCCAGGTCATCGCGGGAATGGCGAAGCCCGGCGACCTCGTTCTCACCATGGGAGCGGGCGACGTCACGGACCTCGGCCCGCAGATCCTGGACCACCTGTCGAGCTGAGGGAGTCACCGTGCCGTACGAGATCGAGAAGCCGGACGAGCAGTGGCGGGAGGAACTGTCTCCCGCCGAGTACGCCGTCCTGCGCAAGGCGGGCACCGAGCCGGCCTTCGTCGGCGAGTACACCGACACCAGGACCACGGGCGTCTACTCCTGCCGCGCCTGTGACGCGGAGCTGTTCCGCTCCGACACCAAGTTCGAGTCGCACTGCGGCTGGCCGTCCTTCTACGACCCGAAGGACACGGACGCGGTCGAACTGATTCAGGACCGCAGCCACGGCATGGTCCGCACCGAGGTCCGCTGCGCCCGCTGCGGCTCGCACCTGGGCCACGTCTTCGAGGGCGAGGGCTACCCCACCCCGACGGACCAGCGGTACTGCATCAACTCGATCTCGCTGCGGCTGACGCCCGAAGAGGACTGACCGCGACAGCCCGACGAGTGTCCGGCCGGTGCCCGCACAGGGAGCAGTGATTCTGTGCGGGCACCTCGCGTTCCGGATCCACTCGGTCTCATCGCCCCGCGGCCGACGCGGTGGCGCGAGGCAGCAGGAAGGTGACCAGAGGTGCGAGGGCGGCCCACGCCGCCGCGCCGGCCGGAATCGCGAGAGGGACCGGCAGATCGCCCCCGGCGGCCAGCAGACCGGCCAGCACGACGCCGTTGAGCAGACCGACGGCCGTTCCGGCCGCGACGTGCCACGGTGCCCGGGGAACCGCCGCCGCGACGGCCCGGCGTACCCCCAGGCCGGTGATCACCAGCACGGGGCCGCCCAGCACACCGAACAGCAGCGCTGTCCACCACGGCGACGGGGGCCAGAAGAGCAGAAACACCACGACGATCAGAGTGCAGAGCAGAGCCATGAGGAACAGGCCCGTGTCCGCATCCGATGCGTCGCGCGATGAACCGGTCGGCGCCCCCACGTACGCCGCCGCCGTGGCGACCAGGAAGACCGCAACGCACAGTGCGAGCGTCCAGACCGGGGACCAGCCGGTCAGCAGGGCGAACTGGGACCAGAGGGCGCCCGCGGCTAGCAGTCCGCTCCACGCCGATGCCCGGCCCGCTCCCGGCACCGTCTGCCCGGCGGGGGGCCGGACGGCCCGCCCTGTGGGCGGATCGGCCGGGAGTTCCGCCTCGGTCGGGGGTTCCGGCTCGGCCGGCGGGTGGACCGTGGGTTCCGGCTCGGTCGGCGGATCGGCTCGCTCCTGGGCCTTCGCACCCGCATCGGTCGCAGGGGCCCCGGAGAGCCCCGGGACGGCGGGGGACGCATTCCCGAGGCCGTCCAGCACCTCGCGCAGACTCTCGGACACCTCCTCGGCCGTGGCCGGCCGGAGGCCGGGATCCTTGTGCAGCAGACGGAGGACGAGGTGGTCGAGAGCGTCCGGAACGCTGGGACGCAGGCTCCTCACCGGTTCCGGTGGCCGGTTGAGGTGCTGGGCCAGTACCGACCATCCCGCGCCCTCGAAGGGCGGGCCGCCGGAAAGGAGCTCGTACAGCAGGCAGCCCAGCGAGTAGAGGTCGCTGCGCCCGTCGAGGGTCCGGTCGCCGCGCACCTGCTCCGGTGACATGTAGGCAGGCGTGCCGATCGTCGCCCCGGTGCCCGTGAGCCCGGTTCCGGACTCCTCGATCAGCCTCGCGATGCCGAAGTCGCAGATCTTCAGGTCGAGTTCGCCGTCTCCGTACACCATGACATTCGCCGGCTTGATGTCCCGGTGGACGACGCCGGCGCGGTGGGCGGCCGAGAGACCGGAACAGATCTGACGCCCCCAGGCCACGATGTCCTCGACGCTGCGCCGTTCCGTGGCGGCGAAGGCGGCCATGGAGCGGCCGGGAACCAGCTCCATGACCAGGAACAGCACGTGGTGCGTCCCGAGGGCGGCCTCTCCATGATCGTGGATGGTCACGATGCGCGGGTGGGTCAGACGGGCGGTGGCCCGCGCCTCCTGACGGAACCGCGCGATCGACTGGCTGGTCGTGAGAGCGCTCCGGGTGATGACTTTGACGGCCACGTCACGGTCGAGCCGGGAGTCGACAGCCCTCCACACCTGGCCCATCCCACCGGCCCCGAGCATCTCCATCAGCCGGTAGCGGCCTTCGAGCACCTCTCCACGCACCGAGTGCCCCCTTCGGTCGTCATGTGCGGGGTGTCCGACGCGGCGACCACGCCCCCGTCGGCTCCGGGCAGAAGCCTACGCAGCGACCGGCCGGGAAACCTCGCCGATCCAAGATCCCTCGGACCCGGTTCCGGAGGGCGGGCCCGCCGCGGGTGACGCCCCGGACGGCGTGGGGCGTCGGATCAGGCGTCGTCGCTGTCGGGCTTCAGCAACGGGTGCACCACGCCGGGGAAGACCCGGGCCCGCACGACCGACTCGGCCGAACCGCCCTGGATCACGGTCTCCGCCACGCCCCAGGGGCGGCCGGGCAGCTGGACGATCAGGGTGTACGAGGCGGAGCAGCCCGTGCACTCGTACCGGTCCACCCATGTCTCCACCTCGGTGGCGCTCCCCGGGTAGCGCGCCACGTGCCGGTGCCGGGCGTGGCAGCGCTCGCAGGTCTCGCCGGGCTCGCACGTACCGCCGCACGGGCAGGGCACGTCGAGGGACTCGGCCGGGCGCCACCGCTGCGTGAGGACGGCCTCACGCGTGGCTCCCATGTCCTTCATCGCCTTGAGATTGCGGGCGGCCACGTTGTACGACTCACCGGTCGCCGCCATCCGGTCGCGGATCACGTCCTTGCGCCCACGGTTCGTCGTCATCTGTTCCTCCTGGGGTTCACGCAGCCCGCCAGGAGCCCATGAGATCGGTAAGTACCAAGGTACCCGGCGCGTGGCGCCCCCGACGACTCGCTCGTTCAGCCCCGGCGCACCCGGCCCGCGATCCTCCGGCCGATCCGCCCGAGAGTGCGCCGGCCCCGGCGGTTCCAGTCGTGGAACGCCTCCGCCCGGCCGCTGCTCCCCGAGCGCCCCACGGCCTCCTCCACCGCCGCGACCTGGTCGGCGGAGAGTTTGCGCACGGCGGGGCGCAGCACCTCCTCCAGCAGGGCGGCGGCGGTCCGGCTCCAGTCGGCCCCGGCGTGCGGATGAGCCGTCCAGACGGCGAAGCAGTCACCCGCGTAGGCCGGATCGGACTTCAGACGGGAGCGGACGCCGGCACCGCGTGCGGCCCGGTCGTAGGCGGCGATGAGATCGGGGTCGCCGCTGTGCACGAGGGCGTACAGCTCGGCCTCCGGCCGGTCCGGTGCGAGCAGCCGCGTGGCGAGTGCCCCGAACGCGTGGCCGAGCACCTCCGGTTCCACGGGCTCGGCGTCCTTGCGCAGCGCGCGGGCCCGCTCCGCCCACTCCGGCGCCGCCGCGTCCGACCGGATCTCGCGGGCGAAGTCGAGGAGGAGCAGCGCGCCCCGTTCCCGGCCCGCGACCTCCTGGGGGAAGCCGCGCAGCAGGTCGTGGGCGAGATCGGGCGCCTCCTCGTCCGTGGCGGGGGCGCCGAGCGCCGCGCCGACCAGGTGCGACCAGGTGCCGGCCGTCCGGTGGGCGTCCGACGTGGCGGCCTCCAGAAGCAGCCGCGCCTCGCCCGCCGTCATCCCGATCTTCTCCGAACCCTCTCCCCACACCAGCCCCACGGCCGTCCGCAGCACCAGCGGCTCCGCGAACGGCGACATCCCGGCGGCCCGCAGCACCCGGTGCACCGCGCCCACCCGGTCCGCTCCGCAGCCGGCCTTCGCCACCGGTGCCTCGGCGCACATCCGCAGATGGGGCAGCGACTGTGTCCCGGTGAACGGCAGCGCCACCCGCCCCAGCAGCCGCTCGACCCCCGGCGGATCCTGCGGCGCGATCCGGTCGAGTGCGCCGAGCAGGGCCGTACGGACGTCGAACTGCTCGTCCATCAACTCCAGGAGCGCGGGACCCCAGCCGGGCTCACCCTCCCCGGGCTCCAGTAGCGCGGGTGCGAGCCGGTGGACGACCGGGCCCAGCAGCTCCGCGCAGTCCACGCCCAGCAGCCGGGCCACCCGCAGCAGCTGTACGGTCCTGGCGACGTCGAGGCCGGCGCCCGTGCCGCTCAGCTCGGTCAGGATCTCCGGGCCGAGCACCGAGGCGACGGCCGCGCCCTCGGGACCGTTGAAGGCGGTGCGGCCCGGCAACTCCACCGAGCCGTTGCCGCCACGGACCGCTTCCGTGACAAGCATGGCGGCCAGCGGGGCCGTGGCCGCCGCGGGGGAGCGGCCGTCGAGCGCGGCGAACAGCCGCCCCGCGGCGTCGAATTCGGGGCCGGTGCGGTCGTCCACTCCGGGTGCGGTCAGGGCGTCGACCAGCTGCCGGGTCCGCTTCGCGTCCAGGGCGTAGGGCCGCTCGGCGGCCCAACTCGCGGCGGCTGCCCGCCCGCCCGTGCCCAGCGTGATGCCCGCGCACAGGGCCGTCACGGCCAACGGCCCGGCGGCGAACGGTTCTCCGGGCAGCTCGGCCGCCTCCCGGAACAGCTCAGGCGCGCGGCTCCGCCAGATCCGGGCGGCCGTCTCGGCCCAGGCGTCGGTCACGGCTCCCTCGGGAGCCGGACCGGCACAGGCGTGGACGCGAAGACCGGGGCCGGTCAGGTCCTGCGCGTCCTGCGGGAGCACTCCCGCGATCTGCTGCGGAGCCCGCAGCGGGTGGCGGGTGTACGTGGTGAACGTCAGCCGTTCGGCGAAGCCGTCGGGCAGGGCGAGGCAGACCAGCGCGATCCACCGGGCCACGTCCGCGCTCTGCCGCTCGACGAGCACGATGCGTTCGGAGTCGTCCTGCCCGCACACCCGGCGCAGGTCGGCCAGGACACCGGCGAGCCAGGGGCCTCGGGAGACGGCGAAGTCGTTGAGCCCCTCGCGGTCCCGCGCGTGGCCGGTGGCGGGCAGACCGGCGAGCGGGCCGGGCTGCGTACGGTCCGGAGTCGTCGAGGCCCAGCGGCCGGACCGGCCGGCGGTGATCGGCAGGACGCCGCCCGGCAGCCGGGTGCCGGCGGGCAGGTGCACCGCGTGTGCGTGGAAGGCCACGGCGGATCCGGGCGCGGGGCGGACCGCCACGGTCCTGGCCAGCAGATGACTGCCGTCCGACAGCACGCTGAAGCTGAGCGCCTCGGGCAGCGCGCGCAGAGCGGAGCCGGTGAGCGCGGGAGTGGTGCCGGTGGGTGGCTCGTACGCCAGGAGCGGTCCCGCCTCGGTGAGCGCGGACGCGGGTATCGAGGCGTCAACTGCCGTAAAGCGGCCAGGTATTGCTTCGGCCTCGCCGGTGCCGGGATCGTCCCCGCCGGTCGCGGAGGTGTAGTGCAACTGCGCGAGGCTCATGCGTCGGCTCTCTTCGTCCCTGCCGTGAAGGTCCCCCTGCCACCCGCACCCGCCGTCCCGTGGTGGCAGCGCCGTCCCGGCAGAGCGACGACCCCGGTGGGGAGTGTTCCGCAGTCGCTGGGGCGACGCTATCAAGGACCCGCCCACCGCTGCGGCGAGAAGGCGGAGCAACGGAGCAACGGAGCAACGGAGCAACGGGGCAAGGGGACGGAGTGACGGTCAGGTTCTGGAGGCCGACGGCCCGTGGACCGTACGCAGCGCGTGCACGCGCTGCGTACGGTCCACGGGGCCGCGCATCCGGCCTCCTGGCCGGGCGCGCTACCGGTGCCGGTGATGGGGCGCGGTCACTGCCCGGGCGCCAGTACCGGGCTGTTGTGGTAGGCGGCGATGAGCCAGCGGCCGTCCCGCTTCTCGAAGACCCAGGTCGCGTTCACCTTGCCCGCGTCCGGAACCTCGGTCCGGCCGGGGAACAGGATGCCGGACTCGCTGACGACGATCGCAGCGTCCCCGCCGACGAAGCGAAGGCCCAACTGCCTGTTGTGCGTCGAGGTGTTCTTGAGCGGACCGGCGAAGGCGAGGGCCATGCTCTCGCGGATCGCCTCTCGGCCGTCCCGGAGCGCGCCGGTCATGATGGCGGTCGCGTCCTCGGTGTAGTCGGCGACCATGCCCTCGGCGTCGCCCTTCTCCCACGCCTTGTAGGAGTCGGCCAGGACGGCCTGGATGGCGGCCTTGTCTTCCGCACGACTGTCGGACATCGGATCTCCCTTGTGAGCGGTTCGCCGGGGGTCTCCGGGCGAACTCGTCACTACATACCGGCGGCAGGGCCGGAACTCATCGCGCGTACGGAAATGGATGTCGGACGGTCGCGAGTTCCTGGGCGTCGAGTCGCGCCGCCAGACGGAAGGACGCGAAGACCTCGGAATCCTGGAACACCGTATTGCGGCTGATGCCCGCGCTGGTGACGGTGAAGACCTGGAGCGTGTGCATCTCGTACCCCTCACCGACGCGCCGATAGGCGGCGAAGCCGGGCTGGCCGTTGGCGGTGACAGGTTTCAGCGACCAGTCCGTACCGGCGTGTTCGAAGACCCACTCCATGAACAGGCCGTACTCGCCGCGGCCCGCGAACCAGTTGATCACCGGCGGCATCTCCATGATCACGTCATCGGTGAGCAGCCGCTGGATTCCCTCGACATCAGCCCGTTCGAACGCCTTCATGTAACGATCGATCCAGGCACGCTGCTCGGCCGTCGAGGGCTCGTCGGCCTGCTCGTGCCCGCCCCCGGCGTCCTTCACCCGGGCACGTGCCCGCTGCAGCGAACTGTTCACCGACGCCACGCTCGTGCCGAGGATGTCCGCTGCCTCGGCCGCGGAGAAGCCGAGCACCTCACGGAGGATCAGCGCACCACGCTGACGCGCCGACAGATGCTGCAGTACGGCGGCGAACGCCAGGCGCAGGCTGCTGCGCTCGATCACCGTGCCGGCCGGATCAGCCGCCTCCAGCAACGAGTCGGGCAGGGGCTGGAGCCAGGCGACGTTCTCCCGCGACACGAGCGGCGCGAGCGGCTCGGACGCTGCCACCAGTCCCGAGGGCAGAGGCCGGCGGCCCCGGGCCTCCAGAGCGGTCAGGCATACGTTCGTCGCGATCCGATAGAGCCAGGTCCGCAGGGAACTGCGCGTCTCGTCGTACTGCTCGCGCGCCCGCCAGGCCCTCAGATACGTGTCCTGCACCAGGTCCTCGGCGTCATGAGCGGAGCCGAGCATCCGGTAGCAGTACGCCAGCAACTCCGAACGGAACCGTTCGGTCCTGCGATCGAAGTCCTCTGCGCCGGCCGCCGTCACGCCCACACCTCTCCGCCGCTGTCGAGGGCACGATACCCGCGGGCCGATGCCCGGCTCCGGCGTACCGACAGGCCGCTGTCACCGTCCAGGTCCGCAGGCGAGCACCGGAATAGACGGGCCCCTTCCCGACGATGTAGCGGTCGTCAGCACGACGGGTGACGCGGGCCGGGGAATGGACCGCGGCCCGGCGCAGGAAGGGGACGGGAGCCGATGAGCCTTCGCCAGTTCGAGTACGCCCTGGCCGTGGCCGAGGAGGGCTCGGTGACGGCGGCGGCGGAGCGGCTGCGCGTCGCTCAGCCGTCGGTGTCCCAGCAGATCCGTGGCCTGGAGCGGGAGCTCGGTGTGGAACTGTTCGCCCGCACGCCGACCGGCCTCGTGGCCACCGTCGTCGGCCGGGCGTTCCTGCGGGAGGCGGAGGCCGCGGTGAGCGCGGCGCGGCGTGCGAAGGCTACGGCGCGGGCCGGCGCCGATGAACTGGCGGGCGAACTGGTGGTCGCCGCGCAGATGGGCTTCGGTACGCGGCAGTGGCCGGGCGCCCTGGACGCGCTGCGGCGCCGCTACCCCCGGCTGGAGGTGACCGTCTTCGAGGAGCCGAGCTCCGCGGAGCTGGAGCGGCTGTGCCGCCGGGGCGTGCTGGACCTCGCCCTGATGGCGGCGTGCGAGCGCAGCCCATCCGACGCCCACCGCCTCGGCGACGAGGAGTTCGTCGTGGTGCTCGGCCCCGGCCACCGGCAGCTCACCGCGGACCGGGTCGACCTGCGTGAGCTGGCGGGGGAGGCGTGGGTGAGGTTCGACCGCGACAGCGCGCTCGACGGGGTGCTGCTGAGCGTGCTGCGGGACAACGGCCTGACCCCGGCCACCGCCGCCCGCGTGTCCCAGACGGCGACGGCCGTGCGCTGGGCCGCCCACGGGCTGGGCGCGACGCTCGTGCCCGCCTCCGCCGTGCCCCACGGCCACGAGCACCTCGCACGCCCGGTGTTCCCGGCCGTGTCCCAGCCCGTCATCGCCGTGCTCCGCCAGGGCGCGGGCCCGGGGGAGACCGCCCTGCTCGACCTGCTGCGCGGGGAGAGCTGGACCGGGCCGGCTTCCCTGCGCTGACCATTCGGGAACGCCGCGCGGTGGCGGCGTCCCCCGGGGCCGCCACCGCATTTCCCTTTCGGAATTCCGTGGAATCAGCCCCGGGGGAATTCCCCGCCGTCCACGGTGAGAATGTTTCCCGTCACCCAGCTCGCCCTTTCGGAAACGAGGAACAGCACCGCGTCGGCGATGTCATCGGGACGCCCCACGCGCCCCAGCGGCACGCCGCTGTTGTCCGCGCCCGTCCCCGGGACCATGCGCGCCCACTCCTCACGAGTGGCCTCGCCGCCGGGCGTCTCGGTCCTGCCGGGGCTGACGGTGTTGACCCGGACGCCGAACGGCGCCAGCTCCAGGGCCAGTCCCCGGCTGTAGTTCTCCAACGCGGCCTTCGCCGCCGTGTAGTGCAGGAACGGCGGGGGCGCGAACGGGGTCGCGGCCGAGGAGACGTGCACGATCGTCCCCGAGCGCTGTTCCCGCATCCCGGGTGCCAGTAGTGCGTCCAGCCGTACGGACGCCAGGTAGTTCAGCTCGAGTTGGTCCTGCCACTCCTCGTCGGGGATGTCCGCTGTGTGCCGGAACGGCCGGGCCCCGCCCGCGTTGTTGACCAGGATGTCCACCCCGCCGAGCACGTCCTGTGCGGCGGCGGCGAGCGTCTGCGCACCGGCTCGGGTCCGCACGTCGGCCTCGACGAAGGTGACACCTTCCGGTACCGCGCTCGCCGCCGACCGGGCGGTCGTGAGCACCTCGGCGCCCGCGTCGCGGAGTTGGCGCACGATGGCCGCCCCGATTCCCCGGGACCCGCCTGTGACCAGGGCCCGCTTTCCGGCGAGTTCCTGCTTTTCCGGTGCATTATCCGTATGGGGCATGAATCCGGTCCTCTCTCAAATGTGGTACGCGTCTGCTCGGCGGACATGGAATTCGTCGTCGCGAGCTGTTTTGACGGTACGTTCGGGAGAGAGCCAGAGGCAAAGACGAAATGTCAGCGGCTGCTATAGGGAATTCCTATGGCATCCCGGACCACGGCCCTGCGGTGGCCGGGTCAGGAGTCGAGCACGGCGGCGACGGACTCGATCTCGACGAGCTGGTCGTGGTAGCCGAGCACGGTGACGCCCATCAAGGTGCTGGGAACGTCGTGGTCGCCGAACGCCGCCCGGACCACCTTCCACGCGGTCCCCAGGTCCTCCTGCCGAGTGGACGCGACGAGTACGCGCGTGCTGATCACGTCCTGCAAGGAGGCGCCGGCGGCTTTCAGGGCGGTCCGCATGTTCTCCACGGCCTTCGCCGCCTGACCCGCGTAGTCCCCGACGGCCGCCGTGGAACCGTCCTCGTTCAGCGGGCATGCCCCCGCCAGGAAGATCAGCCGCGCCTCGGCGGGCGCGGTGGCCGCGTAGGCGTACTCGGCGACATCGGACAGGGCGGCTGCGCGAATCAGGGTGACGGCACTGGGCATGGTGGGACGGCTCCTCCGGTGGACGGGCGGGTGGGCGGGGCGGGGCGGTTACTCGAAGCGGGAGGGGTCGCCGGCTCCGCGTCGTACGATCTCCAGCTCGCCGCTGGAGAAGTCGATGACGGTGGTCGGCTCGGTGCCGCAGTCGCCGGAGTCGACGACGACGTCCACCTCGTGGTCGAGGCGCTCCTTGATCTCCCAGCCCTGAGTCATCGGCTCCTCCTCGTCGGGCAGGAGCAGGGTGCTGGAGAGCAGAGGCTCGCCGAGCTCCTCCAACAGGGCCTGGACGACGGCGTGATCGGGGATGCGGACGCCGACGGTCTTCTTCTTCGGGTGCAACAGCTGACGCGGCACCTCCTTCGTCGCCGGAAGGATGAAGGTGTACTGGCCGGGAGTCGCGGCCTTGATGGCGCGGAACACGTCGTTGTCGATCTGCACGAACTGCCCGAGCTGGGCGAAGTTCTGGCACATGAGCGTGAAGTGGTGGCGGTCGTCGAGGTTGCGGATCGCGCGGATGCGGGAGATGCCGTCACGGCTGCCGAGCTGACACCCGAGGGCGTAGCAGGAGTCCGTCGGATACGCGACGAGCGAGCCGGAGCGGATGCTTTCGGCCACGCTGGTGATGGTGCGCCGCTGGGGATTCTCGGGATGTACGTCGAAATACTTCGCCATCCGGCGAGTCTACGGCCGGGGCGGCAAGCGGTTCGAGGTGAAGGCGGGTACTTCTGCCCCTGAGAGGGGCAGGACAACCGTTTCGGGTGGTGGGGCTTGGCTCAAACCTTTTCGGCCATGTCGGGTCGAGCCCTGCTCCCGCACCGCCGGACCATGAATCGATGCCGAACCGATGTTGCATCATACACTTGACGTGCATGATGCATAGTTCATGCATGGTGCACACTTGTGGTATATATGTGCAAAAGAGGTCGCCCCGCCCTGCGGGGAGGCAAGCCCGGCAGTCGAAGGAAGCCTCGCGTGGACATGCCTGTGGACCGGATCGAGTTCGAGACCATGCTGCTCGGGCGGCACATGAATCTGCTCGCCTCACGGGGCGGCGGCCGGCTCGACCGGAGTGCCTACATTCTGCTCAGCCGCATCCGGGTCGAGGGTCCCATGTCCATCGGTCAGCTCCGGGACGCCTTCGGCCTGGACACGTCCACGCTCAACCGGCAGACCGCCGCGATGCTGCGCGCCGGAGTCGTCGAGCGCATCCCCGACCCGGACGGCGGCATCGCCCGGAAGTTCGTCATCACGCCGCAGGGCGAGCAGCGCCTGGACAACGACCGTACCGAGAACCTCAAGGGCCTGGAGACGCTGCTGGCCGACTGGACGCCGGAGGAGGCTGCCCAGCTCGCGGACAACCTCGCCCGCCTCAACCGTGACATCGAACGCCTCGACGGGCGGCCCTGGCCGCGGGACTGAGTGCGCCGGCGGCCGGGCGCACGGGCGGCCGCCCGCTCGGTTCAGTCCGAACGGGCCGCGCGCGTCTGCGACCGGTTGGCCTTGCGGATCGCGTCGAGCAGCTCGGACTTGGACATCCGTGACCGCCCGTCGATGTCCAGCCGCTGAGCAACACCGTAGAGATGCTCCTTCGAGGCACTTTCGTCGACGCCTTCTCCGCTGCGGCCACCCTGCTGCCGGGGCCGCGCCGACTGCGGGTCCGAGGGACCCTTGCGGCCGCCCTCCTTGCGCTCCCAGTGATCACCGACCTTCTCGTACATGTGCTTCAGCGCGCCGTACGCCACCCGGTGCGCACGTTCCCCTTCGCCGTACTGCTCGACGGCCGAGTCGTGGGCCTTGATCCACGTGTCCTGGGCCTCCTCGGGCGACCGTTCCAATGTCGACGGCAATTCCTGGCGTCCGGGCATGTCACTCACCTCCTGGGGTGCGGCTGTCCCGAGTGACCGGGTTCCCGTAGCCGGGCCGTGGTAAACGGCGGCGCCCGGAGCCTGACAGCGCCCTGACCCAGGCGGGTCCCGCCCGCGAATGGGTCACGCCTCTGCCCCGACCGGCTCCCGTACCTCCTCGTAGCCCTTCACCCTGCTGAAGCTCAAGCCGATGCGAAGGCTGCCGATGACCTGGGGCCGGATGAGCAAGCGGCCGGTGCCGGACGCGGTGATGGACGCCTGGTTCCGGCCGCTGTGGACCTCGCCGGAGATCCGCCGGGACCTGCGGAAGTACGTCCTGGGCGTGCCGCCCAAGGCCGAGCTCCTGCGCTGGGCGGAAGCGCTGCGCACCTTCGACCGGCCGGCGCTCGTAGCCTGGGCCTCGGAGGACCGGGTCATGCCGCCGGAACACGGACGCCGGCTCGCCGCGATGCTGCCCAAGGGCGAGCTGGTCGAGATCGCCGACAGCTACACCCTGATCCCGCAGGACCGGCCGGACGAGCTCACCCGGCACCTGAGGGAGTTCCTGCGCAAGGGATGAGGGCACGCGTCCGCCTCCGCCGAACAAAGGAGCGTGACCTCGCACCCGTACGCCACGGCGTGAAGCGGAGCTGCGGCGGCGCTTAAGAAAACCTCGATGGACCTGGGGCGCGGGGTACGGCAGATTTCTCCCTGACGGCGGAGGATGGTGCGCGGCAGCCGGTCGGACGCGCTGCCACGCCGTCCCTCTCATACTTCCCCGGGCCGCAGGCTTCCTCAGACATGCCCTGCGGACCCGGGGACATCAACGCCGCACCAGGTAACAGGGAGCCGCAGCCGTGAAGGCACTCGTGAAGCAGAAGGCCGAGCCGGGACTCTGGCTGATGGACGTGCCCGAGCCGGAGACCGGCCCCTCGGACGTCCTGATCAAGGTGCTCCGTACCGGCATCTGCGGCACCGACCTGCACATCCGTAATTACGACGGATGGGCCCAGCAGTCCATCAGGACCCCGCTCGTCCTCGGCCACGAGTTCGTCGGCGAGGTCGCCGCGATCGGCTCCGACGTCGTCGACATCGCCGTCGGCGACCTGGTCAGCGGCGAGGGCCACCTCGTGTGCGGCAAGTGCCGCAACTGCCTGGCCGGACGCCGCCACCTCTGCCGCTCCACGCTGGGACTCGGCGTCGGACGTGACGGGGCCTTCGCCGAGTACGTCGCGCTGCCCGCGTCGAACGTGTGGGTGCACCGGGTCCCCGTCGACCTGGACATCGCCGCGATCTTCGACCCGTTCGGCAACGCCGTGCACACCGCGCTGTCGTTCCCGCTGGTCGGCGAGGACGTCCTGATCACCGGCGCCGGCCCGATCGGCATCATGGCCGCCGCTGTCGCCAGGCACGCCGGCGCCCGCAACGTCATGATCACCGACGTCAGCGAGGCCCGCCTGGATCTCGCCCGCAAGGTCGGCGTCAGCCTCGCGCTCAACGTCGGCGAGCAGACCATCGCCGACGGCCAGCGGGAGCTGGGGCTGCGCGAGGGCTTCGACATCGGCCTGGAGATGTCCGGCCGCCCCGAGGCGATGCGCGACATGATCGCGAACATGACGCACGGCGGCCGCATCGCGATGCTCGGACTGCCGTCCGAGGAGTTCCCCGTCGACTGGTCCCGGATCGTCACCTCCATGATCACGATCAAGGGCATCTACGGCCGCGAGATGTACGAGACCTGGTACGCCATGTCCGTCCTGCTGGAGGGCGGCCTCGACCTCGCCCCGGTGATCACCGGCCGCTACGGCTACCGCGACTTCGAGGCGGCCTTCGACGACGCGGCGAGCGGACGCGGCGGCAAGGTCATCCTCGACTGGACCGCCTGACCGACCTCGTAACGGCCCGTACACACCAGGAGACACTCTTCATGTTCGACTCCGTACGCGACGACATGCGCACCACCCTCGAAGAGATCGAGGCCGCCGGGCTGCACAAGCCCGAGCGCGTCATCGGCACCCCGCAGTCCGCGACCGTGGCCGTCACCGCGGGCGGCCGCCCCGGTGAGGTGCTGAACTTCTGCGCCAACAACTACCTGGGCCTGGCCGATCACCCCGACGTGATCGCCGCCGCGCACGACGCGCTGGACCGCTGGGGCTACGGCATGGCCTCCGTCCGCTTCATCTGCGGCACCCAGGAGGTCCACAAGGAGCTGGAGCAGCGGCTCTCCTCCTTCCTGGGCCAGGAGGACACGATCCTCTACTCCTCCTGCTTCGACGCCAACGGCGGAGTCTTCGAGACCGTCCTGGGCCCGGAGGACGCGGTCATCTCGGACGCCCTCAACCACGCCTCGATCATCGACGGCATCCGCCTGTGCAAGGCCAAGCGCTTCCGCTACGCCAACCGCGACATGGACGACCTGGAGCGGCAGCTCAAGGAGGCGTCCGGGGCCCGCCGCCGTCTCGTCGTCACCGACGGCGTCTTCTCCATGGACGGGTACGTCGCCCCGCTGCGCGAGATCTGCGACCTGGCCGAGCGCTACGACGCCATGGTCATGGTCGACGACTCGCACGCCGTCGGCTTCGTCGGCCCCGGCGGTCGCGGCACGCCCGAGCTGCACGGCGTGATGGACCGCGTCGACATCATCACCGGCACGCTCGGCAAGGCGCTCGGCGGCGCCTCCGGCGGCTATGTGGCCGCCCGCGCCGAGATCGTCGCGCTGCTGCGCCAGCGCTCGCGCCCGTACCTCTTCTCCAACTCGCTCGCCCCGGTCATCGCGGCGGCCTCCCTCAAGGTCATCGACCTGCTGGAGTCCGCGGGCGATCTGCGCGAGCAGCTCAACGCCAACACCGCGCTCTTCCGTACCCGGATGACCGAGGAAGGCTTCGACGTCCTGCCCGGCGACCACGCCATCGCCCCCGTGATGATCGGGGACGCGGCGAAGGCAGGCAGGATGGCGGAACTGCTCCTGGAGCGCGGTGTGTACGTGATCGGGTTCTCGTACCCGGTCGTCCCGCAGGGCGCGGCCCGCATCCGCGTCCAGCTGTCCGCCGCGCACTCCACCGCTGACGTGAACCGCGCGGTCGACGCCTTCGTCGACGCGCGAGCGGCACTGGGGGCGTAGTCCCCGGCCGGGACGCCCCGCGCGACCTGGGAGAATAGGTCACATGATCGATGCACGGCGGCTGCGCATCCTGCGGGCGGTGGCGGATCACCGCACGGTGACCGCCGCGGCCGCCGCGCTGTATCTGACCCCCTCCGCCGTCTCCCAGCAGCTCGCCGCGCTGGAGCAGGAGACCGGACACCGGCTGGTCGAGCGGGGCGCCCGCGGCGCCCGGCTCACCCCCGCCGGCGAGATCCTGCTGACCCACGCCAACGCGGTGCTGGCCCAGCTGGAGCGGGCGGAGGCGGAGCTGGCCGCGTACAGCTCGGGCGACGCCGGTACGGTCACAGTCGCCGCGTTCGCCACCGGCATCGGCCTGGTCCTCGCCCCCGCGATCGCCGCCCTGAGCAGGACCGCGCCCGGCATCAAGGTCCGCGTCCAGGACGCGGAGGGCGACGCGAGCGTCCCCATGGTGCTGGACCGCCAGGTCGATGTCGCGGTCGCCGTCGAGTACCGGGGCGCGCCGGGCGAGGACGACCGGCGGCTGACCCGCGTACCGCTGTACTCGGAGCCGTTCGACGCGGTGCTCCCGGTGGGCCACCGGCTGGCCGGACACGAGCAGGTCGCCGTCGCCGACCTGGCCAAGGACGCCTGGATCGGGCCCTATCCGGGCAACCCCTGCCACGACGTGGTCGTCCTGGCCTGCGAGTACGCCGGTTTCGCACCGGACCTCGAACACTCCTCGGACGACTTCCACGCGGTGGTCGCCCTGGCGGGCGCGGGCGCCGGGGTCGCCCTGGTCCCGCGCACCGCGCTGCGCGGCATGGCCCTGACGGGCGTGGTGGTCCGCCCGGTGCACGGCAGCGCCCCGACACGCCGGGTCTTCGCGGCGGTGCGCCGGGGCGCGGAGGCCCACCCGCTGATCGCCCCGGTGCTGGACGCGCTGGCGGGGGCGGCGGGGGACGACGTGCTCGCGGCGGGCTGAGGAACGGGCCGAATCCGCACCCCGCCCTACGCGCCCTGCGCCGGCTGGAGCAGGTCCCAGCGGTTGCCGTACAGGTCCTCGAAGACCGCGACCGAGCCGTAGACCTCGTGCCGCGGCTCCTCCAGGAACCGGACCCCGGCCGCCAGCATGCGGGCGTGGTCACCGGCGAAGTCCTCCGTGTGCAGGAAGAAGCCCACCCGGCCGCCGGTCTGCGTACCGACACTGGCCGCCTGCGCCTCGTCCTTGGCCCGGGCCAGCAGCAGCCCCGTGCCCTCGGTGCCCCGCGGACGGACCACGACCCAGCGCGTGCCGTCGCCCCGGTCGGTGTCCTCCACCCGCTCGAAGCCGAGGGCGCCGGTGTAGAAGGCGAGCGCCTCGTCGTAGTCGCGGACGACCAGGGTGACCAGGGCGATGTGGGACATGGGATTCCTCGCGAGACGGAAGGGGACGGGAAGGCTCTTCGCGGGACAATATCCGCCATGGACACCAGCGACCTCACCGGGCTGACGGCCCGCGCCCGCCGCCTCGCCCTGGCCGGTGACCGCCGCATCCTGGGAATCGCCGGGCCGCCCGGCGTTGGGAAGTCCACCCTGGCGGAGCGGCTCGTCCGTGCGCTGGGACCGCTCGCCGTCCTCGTGCCGATGGACGGCTTCCACCTCGCCCAGGCCGAACTGGAACGGCTCGGCCGGGCGGAGCGCAAGGGCGCGCCCGACACCTTCGACGCCGCCGGGTACGCGGCCCTGCTCCGGCGGCTGCGGGCGCCGGAACCGGGGACCGTCGTGTACGCCCCCGCCTTCGACCGGTCCCTGGAACAGCCCCTCGCCGGCGTCCTCCCCGTACCGCCGGACGTCCCACTGGTCGTCACCGAGGGGAACTACCTCCTGTACGGGGAAGGGGCCTGGGCGCCCGTGCGGGGGCTGCTCGACGAGGTGTGGTTCCTGGAGCTCGACGACGAGGTGCGGGTCCGCAGGCTCGTCGACCGGCATGTGCGGTTCGGCAAGGAGCGGGCGTATGCCGAGCGCTGGGTGGCCGGTTCCGACGAGGCCAACGCGCGGCTCGTCGCCACCGGCCGCGACCGCGCCGACCTCGTCGTACGGCTCGCTCACGGCTCGCGGTCCTGACTGCTCGCGCACCACCGTCCGGGCGGGCAGGATGCAGGGAGCCGTTCCGCGCCGCCAGGAGGTCCCGCATGTCCAGCCCCAACCCGCCCTTGCCCTTCACCGCCGACGACTACCCGGCCCGGATGACGCGGGCCGCCGAGAGCGCCGCGGCCGCCGGACTCGCGGGCGTGCTGGTGGCGCCCGGGCCCGATCTGGTGTACCTGACCGGCTATCAGCCCCCCGCGGCCACCGAGCGCCTGACCCTCCTCGTCCTCACCGCCGGCCAGGACCCGGTCCTCGTCGTGCCGGCCCTGGAGGCCCCGGACGCGGAGAAGGCCGTCGGCGCGCCCGCGCTGACCCTGCGCGACTGGACCGACGGCAAGGACCCGTACGCACTCACCGCGCCGCTGCTCGACGCGAAGGGCCGGTTCGGCATCAGCGACAACGCCTGGGCGATGCACCTGCTCGGCCTCCAGCAGCTGCTGCCCGGCACGTCGTACGCCTCCCTCACCCAGGCCCTGCCGATGCTGCGCGCCGTGAAGGACGGCCCCGAGCTGGAACGGCTCGCCGCCGCGGGGGCCGCCGCCGATGCCACGTACGAGGAGATCCTGAAGGTCCGGTTCGCCGGCCGCAAGGAGACGGACGTGGCCGCCGATCTGGCGCGGCTGCTCACCGAGTCCGGGCATTCCCAGGTCGACTTCACCGTGGTCGGCTCCGGCCCCAACGGCGCCAACCCGCACCACGAGGCGGGGAGGCGCACCATCGAGCAGGGCGACATGGTGGTGCTCGACTTCGGCGGCCTCAAGCACGGTTACGGCTCCGACACCTCCCGTACGGTCCACGTCGGCGAACCCACCGCCGAGGAGCAGCGGGTCCACGACATCGTGCGGGAGGCCCAGAAGGCGGGCTGCGACGCCGTACGGCCGGGCGTCGCCTGCCAGGAGATCGACCGGGCCGCCCGCGCCGTCATCACCGAATTCGGCTACGGCGAGCGCTTCATCCACCGCACCGGCCACGGCATCGGCGTCACGACGCACGAACCCCCGTACATGATCGAGGGCGAGGAGCAGCCGCTCGTCCCCGGCATGTGCTTCTCCGTGGAGCCCGGCGTCTACCTGCCGGGCCGGTTCGGCGTCCGGATCGAGGACATCGTGACCGTCACCAAGGACGGCGGCCGCCGCCTCAACGCCACCCCGCGCGAGCTGGCGATCGTCGAGTAGCGGCGCCCCCCGACCGGGATCAGTCGTCCGCCAGCACCACGCACGACTCCGGCGGCAGGTGCAGCGCCCCGTCCGCGCCCGGCGGCTCGACGGGCAGCCAGGCCGCCAGGACCCTGCCCCCGCCGCCGCGGTGCCGGCCGCCGCCCAGCGGGATGGTGGCCGGCTTCTCGTCGAGGTTGACGGCGACCCGCAGGTCGCCCCGGCGAAACGCCAGCCAGCGGGCGTCGTCGTCGTACGCCGTCTTCACCGTCGCCAGATCCGGGTCGCTGAGGTCGGGCAGGGCGCGGCGCAGCGCGATCAGTTCGCGGTACCAGGCGTACAGCCGGGCGTGCGGTTCGCGCCGGGGCTCGCTCCAGTCCAGGCAGGACCGGTCGCGGGTGGCGGGGTCCTGCGGGTCCGGGATGTCCTCCTCGGCCCAGCCGTGCGCGCCGAACTCCCGCCGCCTGCCGGTGCGTACGGCCTCCGCGAGCTCCGGATCGGTGTGGTCGGTGAAGAACTGCCACGGCGTACGCGCGCCCCACTCCTCGCCCATGAACAGCATCGGGGTGAAGGGACCGGTCAGCACGAGCGCCGCCGCGCAGGCCAGCAGGCCGGGGGAGAGGGAGGCGGCGAGCCGGTCGCCGAGGGCCCGGTTGCCGATCTGGTCGTGAGTCTGGGCGTAGCCGACGAAGCGGTGCGCGGCGGTGCGGGTGACGTCGACGGGGCGGCCGTGCGTACGGCCCCGGAAGCTGGAGTACGTGCCGTCGTGGAAGAAGGCGCTCGTCACGGTCTTGGCGAGCCCGGCCAGCGGGGCTGCCGCGAAGTCCGCGTAGTAGCCCTGGGACTCGCCCGTCAGCGCGGTGTGCAGACAGTGGTGGAAGTCGTCGTTCCACTGGGCGTGCAGACCGAGGCCGCCCGACGCGCGCGGCGTCGTCGTCCGGGGATCGCAGAGATCGGACTCGGCGATCAGCGAGAGCGGCCGGCCCAGCTCGGCCGAGAGCGCGTCGGTGGCCGCGGACAGCTCCTCCAGGAAGGTCAGCGCCCGCGTGTCGGCCAGCGCGTGGACGGCGTCGAGGCGCAGGCCGTCCAGCCGGTAGTCGCGCAGCCAGGCGAGCGCGCTGCCCAGCAGGAAGGCCCGCACCTCGTCGGAGCCCGGCGCGTCCAGATTGACCGCCGCGCCCCACGGGGTGTGGTGCGTCTCGGTGAAGTACGGACCGAAGACGGGAAGGTAGTTGCCGGAGGGACCCAGGTGGTTGTGGACCACGTCCAGGACGACCGCGAGCCCCAGTCCGTGCGCCGTGTCGACAAAGCGCTTCAGCCCCTCGGGGCCGCCGTACGGTTCGTGCACGGCCCACAGCGACACCCCTTCGTACCCCCACCCGTGGACGCCGGGGAACGGGCAGACCGGCATCAGCGACACATGGGTGATGCCCAGCTCGACGAGATGCCCCAGCCGGGCCGCCGCCGCGTCGAAGGTGCCCTCGTCGGTGTACGTACCGATGTGCAGCTCGTACAGGACCGCGCCCGGCAGCCCGCGCCCCGCCCAGTCGCTGCGCCAGACGTACGCGTCGTGGTCGAGGACGGCGCTCTCGCCGTCCGGCCCGTCCGGCTGGCGGCGCGAGCGGGGATCGGGGCGCACCGGGCCGCCGTCGAGGGCGAAACCGTAACGGTCGCCGGCCGCGGCCTCCGCCTCGGTCCGCCACCAGCCGGCCCGGTCCGGATCAGGCTCCATCGTCCGCAGCTCACCCGACAGCCGCAGAGCGGCCGATTCCGCGTCCGGTGCCCATACCTCGAACAACATGCAGCGCTCCCTCGTTTCCGGCTACCGCCCATGGTCGGCAGACGGCGCGATCTTCGACCCGCGACACTGGATCGAGTCCGTAACTGGCGATTAAGGTCTGGATCTGGTTCTGGTTCTGATCATTGCCCTGCCAGGTTCTGACCTACTCACTCCCCCTTACGGCTGTGGAGGCTGAAATGACCGTGCCGCCCTTCCCGCCCGGTTTCCTGTGGGGAGCCTCCGCCTCCGCCTTCCAGACCGAGGGCGCCGCCGACACCGACGGCAAGGGGCCCTCCGGCTGGGACGCCTTCGCCGCGCAGCCCGGGCGGATCAAGGACGGCACCGACACCACGCGCGGCACCGGCTTCCACCGGCACTACCGCGAGGACGTCGCCCTTCTGGCCGGGCTCGGCGCCGACGCCTTCCGGTTCTCGGTGAGCTGGCCGCGCGTCGTGCCGGGCGGCAGCGGGCCGGTCAACCCGCAGGGGCTCGACTTCTACGACCGCCTCGTCGACGAACTCCGCGCCCACGGCATCACCCCGGCCCCCACCCTCTACCACTGGGACACCCCGCTCCCGCTGGACGAGGCCGGCGGCTGGCTCAACCGGGACACGGCCCACCGCTTCGCCGAGTACGCGGGCATCGTCGCCGAACGGCTCGCCGACCGCGTACCCATGTGGATCACGATCAACGAACCCGCGGAAGTCACGATGCTCGGTTACGCACTCGGCGAGCACGCCCCCGGCCGCGCCCTCCTCTTCGACGCGCTGCCCGCCGCCCACCACCAACTCCTCGCCCACGGCCTGGCCGTGCGCGCCCTGAGGGCCGCCGGTGCGGACAACATCGGCATAGCCGTCTCGCACTCCCCGGTCTGGACCGCGGGGGAGTCCGACGAGGACCGCTTCGGCGCCGAGCTGTACGACACCCTCACCAACCGGCTGTTCGCCGACCCGCTCCTCACCGGCCGCTACCCCGACGAGAACTTCGCCGCGCTGATGCCGGGCCCGGTCGAGGACGACCTGCGGACCATCTCCACCCCGCTCGACTGGTACGGCGTCAACTACTACAACCCGACACTCGTCGGCGCCCCCAGGGCCGGCGCCCTCGACACCTTCGCCGGCTTCGGCATACCAGCCGAACTCCCCTTCGGCATCCGGGAGATCGAGGGGTACGAAAAGACGGACTTCGGCTGGCCCGTCGTCGCCGACGGACTGCGCGAGACCCTCGTCCAACTGCGGGACCGCTACGGCGACCGGCTCCCGCCGCTCTACATCACCGAGAACGGCTGCGCCGTCGACGAACCCACCGCGGACCACCGCCGCATCGCCTTCCTCGACGGCCACCTGCGCGCCCTGCGGGAAGCCATCGACGCCGGCGTCGACGTACGCGGCTACTTCACCTGGTCGCCCACCGACAACATCGAGTGGACCGAGGGCGTCAGCAAGCGCTTCGGCCTGGTCCACATCGACTACGAGACGCTGCGCCGCACGCCCAAGGACTCGTACGCCTGGTACCGCGACGTCATCAGGCAGCAGCGCGCGAACGGCCGCTGACCGATGAAGCCCGATGGGCGGCCCTGGTCGCCCTGCATGGGATTCGGAGGCCCGCCCGGTGGACCGGTCAGTCGTCCCACACCATGTCGAAGGCTCGCTCGAAGTTGACGTAGCCCAGCCGCGCGAAGGACTTCGCCATCGGCACATTGCCGAGATCCGTCGCCGCCCGGATGCGCTCCACGCCGTCCTGTCCGGCGAGCACGCGGGTGCCCTCGGCGAGGAGTTCGTCGATGTAGCCGTGGCCGCGGTGCGCGGGCAGCACGCCGATGTACGCGATGACCGGGTTGTAGCTGTTGCGGGCGGGAATGACGAAGCCGACCGGCCTGCCGTCCGGGAGTTCGGCGATGCGCCACCACTCCTGCGGGGTCGAGTAGTGGGCGAACTCCTCGTCGTAGTGCTTCTCCGCGGCCTCGCGCGCCGTCAGGCCCGACGCCATATCCGCCTGGCCGTGGGCGTCGAGCGTGCCCTCCATCACCGGTGTCATCAGGGTGAGGAGATCCTCGCGCCCGGCGACCGTGCGGAACCGCAGCCGGCCGCTGTCGGCCGGCACGGGGGTGCCCGCACGCCACTCCAGGCGCAGCCGCTCCACGAGCATCCGGGCGCCGGTGCGCTCCATGACCCGGATGCGGGACTCGACGACGTCACGGGCCGCCGGGTCCTCACGCCAGTCGGGCGGTATGAAGCGGCCGTACTCCGGACGCGGGGCGCCTGCCGGAACGACGGCCGCGGTCGCCGCCTCCAGCAGCCGCAGCCCCGCCTCCCCGCGCTCGGGCTCCGGCAGTGTGTCGTCCAGGTCGAAGAAGTCGAGGAAGAGCGGGTCCTTGCCGTCCTTGCTCCACCAGGCGATCCGCGCCACCACCCGGTCGCCCCGCAGGGCCACCCACATCCACTCCGGGCGGCGGCGGCCCGTCACCAGGTCGTCCGCGAGCTCGTGGTCCAGGACGTAGGACAGCCGGCGGAACAGGCCGAGTTCCTCCGGGCCGCTCAGCGGACGGACGGTCAGATCGAGTGGTGCGTCGAGCACAAATCCCCCACAGGTGTACGGGCTCGCCCCGGCGGTCGCCGGGACGGCACGGCGGCCGACAGTAGCAACGTCCGGCGCGCAGCGCCCTGGATATTCGGGGTGGCCGCGCAGGTCAGGAAGGCGGAAAGCGGGGTTCTTCTGGACACTCCGGGGCGGTCGGCACGACAATTGACGTGTGACGTCCTCCTTCGAGTCCCACACGTACCCCGCGCGGCTCTCCGATGCCCAGCGCGACCGTGTTCTGGGTGTGCTCAGAGAGGGCGCGGCCCAGGGCAAGCTCTCCCACGACACCTTCATGCGGCGCATGGAACTGGCCCTGACCGCCAGCCGTTCCGAGGAACTCGAGGCGCTCACCGCCGACCTGGGGCGCAACGGCCGCTGGTCGCGGCCGCTGTTCCGGGCCGTGAGCGGTGTCTCCGGCTTCCCCGAGCGGGTGCGCAGAGCCTGGCGGGCCGAGCGGCTGCCCAAGCTCCTGCTCCCCGCGCCCAGTCCGCGGCCCCTGCGCATCGGCCGCGACCCGGGCAACGGACTGCGCCTCAGCCACGAGACGGTGTCCCGGATGCACGCCGAACTCACCGCGCACGGCGGCTGGTGGCTGCTGCGCGACCTCGGCTCGACCAACGGCACCTGCGTCAACGGCCAGCGCGTCACGGGGGCGGTGCCGGTGCGCGAGGGGGACCAGGTGAGCTTCGGCAGAATGGCCTTCCGCCTCTCCGCACCCGCGCCCCTGCCGCCCGCGTAACGCGCTGACCGCTGAGGCGCCCCGGCCGCGGGCCGCCTAACGGTCCGCGTCGGGCTCACCGGGACCGCCGCCGCGTTCACCGAGCCGCTGACCGTCTGCCGCCCGCCCCGGGGCCCGGTCCGGCCGGGGCTGAACGGGCCCGGCCGCCCCGTCACCCGGACGGCCGTACGCCGACTGCGGTGGCTCCGTTCAGGTGATCCCCTGGCAGGGAGCGCGCCGCGCACCGGCGCACCGGACACCCGGGGGTACGCCATGCAGGCAGACACGCCCCGTGACATACCGGCCCCGACGCCCTCGCCCGAACGCCGCACCGCCCGGCGCCCGTCCGCCCGGCCGCGCCGATCGGCCCGCGCCGGAGGCGGCCCCAGTGTCCTCGCGCCGGGCGCGGCCCATGATCCGTACCGGCTCTACCGGGTCCTCCGCGAGGAGTACCCGCTCTGCTTCGACGCGCCGCTGGGGGCCTGGCTCGTCAGCCGGTACGACGACGTCGCCACCGCCCTCACCGACCCGAGGTTCGCCGGCTACCCGCACGACGGAGCGCCCCGGGGCGGCCCGGCACCGGTCGGGCTCTGCCACGGAAGCGTCGGGTGCCTGCCCCGGGGCCGGCACGCCGTGGAGACCGGCTCCGTGCCCGGGCATCTGGCCGAGCGCGTCGAGCGGACCGCCTACGTACTGGCCCGGCGCATCGCCGGACGCCCTCAGGCCGACCTCGTCAAGGAGTTCTGCCGCTGGCTGCCCGCAGACGCCGGCACGGGTACGGCCGACGCCTCCCCCTGCGCCCGGCACACCGCTCTGCGCGAGACCGCGCTCGCCTCATTCCTCGCCAATCTGCTGGAGGACCCGGACCTGATGGCGGTCATGCGCATCGAACCCGCACTGACCGGCCGGGCCTGGACCGAGTCGCTGCGCCGTGACCCGCCCGTCCAGATCGTCCTGCGCCGCACCGTCGCCGAGGTCACCCTCAGCGGCGGCACCCTGCCGGCCCGGGCACCCGTCGCCTGCCTGATCGGCTCGGCCGGCCGCGACCCGGAACGGTTCGCCGCACCGGACGTCTTCGATCCCTTCCGCCGCGACCAGGACCGCGGCACGCCCGGCCCGGCGGGCTGCCCCGCCGTGCTGCTCGGCCGGCTGGAGGCCGAACTGGGCCTGCGCGCCCTGCTCGACGCGATGCCCGGCCTGCGCTGGGCGGACGGCTTCCGCCCGGCGGCCACGGGCCTGCTCACACGGGGGCCGCGGTCCCTTCTCGTCCGGCCGTAGACCATCCGGCCGTAGACCGTCAGGCCGTGGACCGTCCGCCCCGGCTGAGCAGTGCCACCGGCCGCTCCGCGAACAGCTCCGCCACCAGGACCGCCCCGCCGGAGAACTTCCGGCCCGGCGTCAGCAGGTCGTACCAGACGCCCTCGTCAGGCAGCGCCAGCTCGGTTCCGCGCCAGCCGCCCGACTCCGCGAGACGCAGCGACAGCCGGGTCACCGCGGTGACCACCTCGCCCGTACGGCAGAAGGCCAGGCAGTGCGCCGCCGCCGGACCGGAGGCGGTCAGCGGGGCGTACGTGCCCGACTCGCCGAACACCTCGGGCCGCTCCCGGCGCAGCCGCAGCGCCGTCTCGGTGAGCTCGGCCTTCTCGTCGGCGGGCGCCCCGTCGGGCGGCTGCCGGAACGGCCGCCGGTTGTCCGGATCGACCAGCGCCAGATACTCCCGCTCCGTGCCCTGGTAGAGGTCCGGCACCCCCGGCATCGTCAGGTGCACCAACGCCGCGCCCAGCCCTTGCGCCCTCACGTGCGGGGCGAGCGTCTCCGCGAAATCTTCGAGGAGCGCGCGCGCCGGACCGGTGCCGGCGGCCGGCCCGGAGGCGACGAAGTCCGTTGCCACCCGCTCGTACACCGGATCCGGTTCGGTCCAGCTCGTGAAGAGACCCGACTCGCGCACCGCCTTGAGCAGGGCGGGCTCCAGCCGGCCGGCCCGCTCCCCGGGCGGGAAGCCCACACAGCCGAACGCCGTCTGCCAGGCCTGCCAGGCGAGCTGCGGATCGGGCGCGGCGGGCCCCGACCGCGTCAGCCCGGCGATCAGCTCCGTCCACCGCCCGGGGCACTGCGACAGCACCGCGACAGCCGCCCGGACATCGGCACTGCGCTTGGTGTCATGGGTCGTCAGGGCCGTCCCGGTGGCGGGCCAGTCGCGGGCGAGGCGCGCACAGAAGGCGTGGAACTCCTCCGGAGCCACCGCCGGCTGCCCCGGATCGCCGCCCACCTCGTTGGCCGAGAGCAGCGGCACGTACCGGTAGTACGCCGTGTCCTCGACCGCCTTGGCCCGCAGCGCGGACGCCGTCTGGGCGAACCGGGCACAGAACGCCGCCCGGTCCGCTCCCGCGCCGAGCCGCCCCAGCGCCAGCTCCCGCACCACGTCGACGGCCGAGGCCTCCTCCCGTACCGAGAACGCCGCCTTGGCATCGCTCACCGCGACCGCGTCGAGCGTCGCCTCGGCCGTCTCCGTGCAGGGGCCGCCCGCCAGCACGTACGGGCGGTAGACCGGCACCCGGACCAGCAGTTCCCGCACGGCGGTGTGCAGGGCCCAGGGGGCGTGGTCGCGCAGCGCGGGGTCCTCGGCACATACGCGGGAGGCGAGCCGGGTCAGCAGCTCGGTCTCGGCGGCCAGTTCATGGGTGACCACCCGGTACGCGGCCCTGCGCACCGTCGCCGACCAGTAGCCGCCCCGGTCGCCGGCCGGGTCGGCGTACGCGCGGTAGCCGGCGGTCAGCTCGGCCGCGCCCTCCGGGTCGACGAAGAGCCCGTCGATCCGGTGCAGCGCGTCGTACCCCGTCGTCCCGGCGACGGCCCAGCCCGCGGGCAGCGGCTCGGAACCGGTGAGGATCTTCTCCACCACCGTCCACACCCCGCCGGTCGCCTCGGAGAGCCGCTCCAGATAGCCGGCCGGGTCGGCGAGCCCGTCCGGGTGGTCGATCCGCAGGCCGTCGACGACCCCGTCCCGTACCAGCTCCAGGATCTTGGCGTGCGAGGCGGCGAAGACCTCGGGGTCCTCCACCCGCACCCCGATCAGCTCCGAGATGGTGAAGAAGCGCCGGTAGTTCAGCTCGGTGCGGGCCAGCCGCCACCAGCCGAGCCGGTAGTGCTGGGCGTCCAGCAGCTCGGGCAGATCGAGGTGGGCGGTGCCGGCCCGCAGCGGGAACTCCTGCTCGCCGTAGCGGAGGACGTCCCCGTCGACCCGAAGCCGGTCCCTCTCCTCGCCGATGCGTCCGGCGAGCACGGGCAGCAGGATCCGGCCGTCTCCCGCCGCCCAGTCGATGTCGAACCAGCGGGCGTACGGGGAGCCGGGCCCCTCGCGCAGGACCTCGCGCAGCGCGTGGTTGTGCCGGGGGTCGGCGGCCATGTGGTTCGGCACGATGTCCAGGACGAGGCCGAGCCCGTGGTCGCGGGCGGTGCGCGCCAGCCGGCGCAGCCCCTCCTCGCCGCCCAGCTCGGCGCGCACCCGGCCGGGGTCGACGACGTCGTAGCCGTGCCGAGAGCCGGGCACGGCTTCGAGCACCGGGGACAGGTGCAGATGGGAGACGCCGAGGGAGGCGAGATACGGCACGGCGTCCTCGGCGGCCGAGAACGGGAACTCCGGCTGGAGCTGGAGCCGGTAGGTGGCGGAAGGCGTCATGGGAACGTTCGTACCCAGATCCGGGCCGCCTGTCTCACCCGGGCACGGACTTAGACCGACCGGCTGCCCCCGCCCCGGCTGCTTCGCCCATGCCGGACCGGCGCTCCCCCTCACACCGGCCCGGCTCTCACCTCACGCCGGCCGCTGAAGCACCACCATGCTCCGGCCCACCAGCGTCACCCGTTCGCCCGCCGCCACCTTCGGACCCGCACCGGTGAGCACCCCGTCCGGGCGGGCCGTGTCGACGACCGCCAGCCACTGCCGCCCGTGATTGACCGGGACGGCGAATTCCAGCGTCTCGGCGCTCGCGTTGAACATCAGCAGGAAGGAGTCGTCCGAGATCCGTTCCCCGCGCGGGCCGGGCTCCGAGATCGCGTGACCGTTCAGGAAGACCGTCAGCGCCTTGGCGTGCGCCGCCTGCCAGTCCCGCTGGGTCATCTCCTTGCCCTCGGGGGTGAACCAGGCGATGTCCGAGAGCTCGTCGTGCGTGCCTTCCACGGGACGCCCGTGGAAGAAGCGCCGGCGCCGGAAGACGGGATGGTCGCGGCGCAGCCACACCATCGCCCGGGTGAACTCCAGCAGACTGCTGCCGAGCCCGTCGCCGCCCTCCCCGTCCTGTTCCTCGGCGTCACCGTCACCGGCCTTGGCCCCGGCCGGGTCCGGCCAGTGCACCCATGACAGCTCGCTGTCCTGGCAGTAGGCGTTGTTGTTGCCCCGCTGGGTCCGGCCGAACTCGTCGCCGTGACTCAGCATCGGCACGCCCTGGGAGAGCATCAGCGTGGCGATGAAGTTGCGCATCTGCCGCTCGCGCAGCGCCAGCACCTCGGGCCGGTCGGTCTCGCCCTCCACCCCGCAGTTCCACGACCGGTTGTGACTCTCGCCGTCCCGGTTGCCCTCGCCGTTGGCCTCGTTGTGCTTGTCGTTGTACGAGACCATGTCGTGCAGGGTGAATCCGTCGTGGCAGGTGGTGAAGTTGATCGAGGCGAGCGGCCGCCGTCCGTCGTCCTGGTACAGGTCGGACGACCCCGTCAGCCGGCCCGCGAACTCGGCCAGGGTCCGGGGCTCTCCGCGCCACAGGTCCCGCACCGTGTCCCGGTACTTCCCGTTCCACTCGGTCCACAGCGGCGGGAAGTTCCCCACCTGGTAGCCGCCCTCGCCCACGTCCCACGGCTCGGCGATCAGCTTGACCTGGCTGACCACCGGGTCCTGCTGGACCAGGTCGAAGAACGACGACAGCCGGTCCACCTCGTGGAACTGCCGGGCCAGCGTGGCCGCCAGGTCGAAGCGGAAGCCGTCCACGTGCATCTCGGTGACCCAGTAGCGCAGCGAGTCCATGATCAGCTGGAGCACGTGCGGGGAGCGCATCAGCAGGGAGTTCCCGGTCCCCGTGGTGTCCATGTAGTAGCGCTGGTCGTCGGCGAGCCGGTAGTACGAGGCGTTGTCCAGCCCGCGGAAGGAGAGCGTCGGCCCCAGGTGGTTGCCCTCCGCCGTGTGGTTGTAGACCACGTCGAGGATCACCTCGATGCCGGCCTGGTGCAGGGCGCGCACGGCCTGCTTGAACTCCAGGACCTGCTCGCCGCGGTCGCCCCAGGACGCGTAGGCGTTGTGCGGGGCGAAGAAGCCGATGGTGTTGTAGCCCCAGTAGTTGGCGAGCCCCGCGTCCGCCAGCCGGTGGTCCTGGACGAACTGGTGCACCGGCATTAATTCGATGGCCGTGACGCCGAGCTCGGTCAGATGGGCGATGACCTCCGGATGGGCCAGCCCCGCGTACGTACCGCGCAGCTCCTTCGGCAGCCCCGGATGGAGCATCGTCAGGCCCTTCACATGGGCCTCGTAGATCACCGTGCGGTGGTAGTCCGTACGGGGCCGCCGGTCGTCGCCCCAGTCGAAGTACGGGTTGACGACGACGGAGGTCATGGTGTGCGGCGCCGAGTCGAGGTCGTTGCGCGCGTCGGGCCGGCCGAACGGATAGCCGTACACCGCCTCGCCCCACTGGATCTGCCCGGCGACCGCGCGTGCGTACGGGTCCAGGAGCAGCTTGGCGGAGTTGCAGCGGATGCCGCGCTGCGGTTCGTACGGCCCGTGCACCCTGAATCCGTACCGCTGCCCGGGCATCACCCCGGGCAGATAGGCGTGGCGGACGAAGGCATCGGTCTCCCTCAGCTCCACCGCCGTCTCGGAACCGTCGTCGTGCAGCAGGCACAACTCGATTCGGTGGGCGGCCTCCGAGAAGACCGCGAAGTTGGTCCCGGCGCCGTCGTACGTGGCACCGAGGGGGTACGCCTGTCCCGGCCAGACCTGCATAGATTCGACTCTTCCACTTCTGATGCGGTTGCCTGGGGAATGCGGGCTCCCTGAGGCAGATCTTCCCCGAAAACGCGGCCCTTACCTAGGACGTCGCCCGGTCCGGTCAACATCGGGCCCCTCCGTGTCGCCCGGTCCCGGAATCCGGGGCCCCACCCGGCCGGCTGTCCGGAATGCGGCTTGGGGTGGGGTGTTTAATCACTATGAATCCGCTCACTCCGGCTGATCTCGCCGTACGGAACAGGTGGGCGTCGTAGGGGAGTTGGGAAAGGAGCCTGTGCATCCGGCTGCACCGGCTCCCGCTCGCGGAGTACCCTTCCTTGATCGTTGGTGGGGGAGTGGAAGGCGGTGCGTGGGTGAGCTCGGGAGGGTTCGAGCTGCCCCCAGGTGACACGGGTCACGAGGGGGATCTGGCCGATGTCCCGCCCGGGGCGGTCTCGCTGGCGCAGCCTCTGGAGATCGGTGCGGAACTGGACTGGGGCGCGGACGCCTGGAGCGAGGTGCGCACGCGCGCCCAGCGGGCCGGGCGCGCCTACATCTGGCTGAATCTCGTCGAACAGCGGCTGCGCGCCGTCGTCGCCGCGGTGCTCCGGCCCATTTACGAGCCGGTCCACGGCGAGGACTGGGTGGTGGCCGCGGCGGGACCCGCCGGGCAGGAGTGGGTGCAGCGCGCGGTCGCCGTGCGGGAGGTGTCCCGTCGCAAGGGCTATCTGCTCGACCCGGCCGACGACAACGTCCTGAGCTTCCTCACGCTGCCGCAGCTGCGTGAGCTGATGGTCCAGCACTGGCCCTGCTTCGAGCCCTACTTCGACGACCGCCGCGACGTCGAGCTGGCGCTGGACGAGCTGGAGGTCGCCCGCAACGTGGTCTCCCGCAACCGGGCCCTCAACGAGGCGGTGCTCGCCCAGGCCGAGCGGGCCTCCGCCCGGCTGCTGGAGATCCTCGGCAGCGGCGCGGCTGTCCCGTCCGCCGACCGGCTGCCGGTCGACGCCGTGGAGGAGCTCGTCGGCGACCGGTACGCGGACGTGGTCTCCGTCCACTCCGACCGGGTGCGGCTCCAGCGCCAGCTGCCCGCCGAGGACCTCTTCGGCGGGTCGCGCCGGCTGGACGCGATCGGGATAGGGCTCAACCTGCTGGTGCAGAACTTCTCCGGGCGCCGCCTGATCCGGCTCGCCGAGTCGGGCTGCCGGGTACGGCTGCTCTTCATCAACCCGGCCAGCAGCGCGGTCAAGCGCAGGGAGCGGGAGCTCGGCCTGAAGAAGGGTGAGCTGAGCCGGTCGGTGGAGATGAACATCCTCCATATGCGCCGGGTCCGCTCCAAGCTCCGCGACCCGGGCGCCTTCGAGATCCACGTCTTCGACGAGACGCCCCGCTTCACCGCCTACCTGGTCGACGGCGACGGCGCCGACGCCGTGGGGGTCGTCCAGACGTACCTGCGCCGGGCGCGCGGCATGGAGGCGCCGGTGCTGGTGCTGCGGGGCGGCGGGCGGGCGGTCGTCCGCTCCGGCCAGGACAGCGAGCACGGACTGTTCGAGACGTACCGCGAGGAGTTCGAGTCCGTGTGGACGGACTCCCGGCCGGTCTCCTGAGGGGCCGGTCCGGGGCGTTGTCAGTGGCCCGTGCGAGGGTGGTCGTCATCTGGGGGAGCACCACGAAGGAGGTACGGGATGAGCTGGCACCGGCATGCGCTGGTCGGCTTCGACCTGGAGACGACGGGGACGGAACCGCTGGAGGCCAGGATCGTGACGGCCGCGGTCGTCGAGGTCGGCGGCCCGGACGGCGATCCGGTGAGCCGGCACGCCTGGCTGGCCGATCCGGGGATCCGGATCCCCGCACAGGCGTCGGCGATCCACGGCATCAGCAGCGAGCGGGCGGCGGCGGAGGGCCGGCCGGTGCGCGAGGTGGCCGACGAGATCGCCGACACCCTGACCGGCTACTGGCGGCGCGGCGTCCCGGTCGTCGCGTACAACGCGGCCTTCGACCTGACGCTGCTGACGGCCGAGTTGCACCGCCACGGCCTGCCCTCGCTGGGCGACCGGCTGGGCGGCGCGGGCATCGGGCCGGTGATCGACCCGTACACGATCGACCGGTCGGTCGACCGGTACCGCAAGGGCAAGCGCAACCTCGAAGCGGTCTGCGTCGAGTACGGCGTGGTCCACGGGGGAGCGCACGACGCGGCGGCGGACGCGCTGGCGGCGGTGCGCGTGGCGTACGCGATAGCCGTACGGCACGGCGCGGTGGCCGCCCTGACGGCTCCGGAGCTGCATGAGCGTCAGATCGCCTGGTACGCGGAGTGGGCCGCCGACTTCCAGCAGTTCCTGCGCCGCAAGGGCACGGCGGACGCGGTCATCGACGGCCGCTGGCCGGTGCGGGCCCTGGTGCCCGAAGTGACCTCGAGTTCGTCCGGCGTTTAGGACGCAGGGACCGTCCGGCGTTCAGGGCGAAGGGCACATCCGGCGTTCGGGGGCAAAAGGTTCAGAACGGGTACCACCGCACCGCCGCGTCCCCGTCCCGCAGGGACGCGACCCGGCGGCGGAACTCGGCCAGTGCCTTCGGGTTGGCCGGCGCGTGCTGAGCCACCCAGGCGCAGCTCGCTGTCTCCCGCGCCCCGCGCAGCACCGCGCAGCCGTCCCACTCCCGCACGTCCCACCCGTACGCGGAGGTGAACGCGTCATAGGCCTCGGCCGCCAGCCCGTACCGGTCCCGGGCCAGGGCGAGCACCACCAGGTCGTGCTCGCGCAGATCCGAGGAGAAGGTCTCCAGGTCCACCAGGACGGGCCCGTCCGGACCGACGTGGACATTGCGCGCGAGCGCGTCGCCGTGGATCGGGCCCGGGGGCAGATGGGGAACCAGGCCGGCGGCCGCTGCCGCGAAGCCGTCGCGGCGCTCGCGCAGATACGCGGCGTCGGCCGGATCGATCGCGTCACCGGCCAGGTCCAGCCACCGCTCGACGCCACCCAGCAGCTCCCGGCGGGGGAGGTCCAGGCACTCAGGGGCGGGCAGGGCGTGCACCGCGCCCAGCAGCGGCGCCAGATCCCGCGGCTCGGCAGGCCGTACCGCGTCCGGCAGCCGGTGCCACAGCGTCACGGGGTGTCCTTCGACCAGTCGCGCCCCGGGCTCGGCCGCCCGCACGGCGGGGACCCCGGCGGTGGCGAGCCACCGCGCCACGGCCACCTCGCGCTCCGCCCGGTCGCGCAGCTCCGGGTTCCGCACGGCGTCCCGGCCGACCTTGACGACCAGGTCGCCCAGGGCGAACACCGCGTTCTCGCCCAGCGCGATCAGCTCCGCTTCGCCGGTCAGTCCGGCGGCGGTCAGCACCTCGCGCGCTCGCATCTCGTTCATGGATCCGATTTTCGCATCCGTGCAGGCCACCTTGACGAACCGACGGCCCGTCAGCACGATGGCGGAGGCCACCTGAGCGGCCAGAACGGTATCAAGCCGGTCGAATGACGCAAGGGGGTCACCTCATGACATTGGCGAGTGCAACCGTGCAGTCCGGACGGCACGGCCCGCCGGGCGGTGAGCGCGGCAAGCGGCCCGGGCGCAGCAGCCGGAACGCCGGTACCTGGTTCCTGGTCCTCCCCGCCCTGATCCCGATCCTGATCCTCAGCGTCGGGCCCCTGCTCTACGGCATCTCGCTGGCCTTCACGGACGCCCAGTCGGGCCGCACCCGGTCCACGCAGTGGATCGGCGTACTGAACTTCCAGGACCTGCTCCACGACGGACTGTTCTGGGAGTCCTTCCGGATCGGCCTGCTCTGGGCGGTCGGCGTCACCGTCCCGCAGTTCGTCCTCGCGCTCGGCCTCGCCCTGCTGCTGAACGAGAACCTGCGGATGCGCTGGCTGGCCCGCGCCCTGGCCATCATTCCGTGGGCGATGCCCGAGGTCGTCGTCGGCATCATGTGGCGGCTCGTCTACAACCCCGACGCCGGCATTCTCAACGAGACGATCCGCGACCTGGGGCTCGGGGACGGCCGGGACTGGCTGACCGGCCTCGCCACCGCCCTGCCCGCGGTGATCGTCGTGGGCATCTGGGCCGGGATGCCGCAGACCACGGTGGCGCTGCTGGCCGGGCTGCAGAACACCCCGCACGAACTCCACGAGGCCGCCGCACTGGACGGCGCGGGCGCCTGGCGCCGGTTCCGTACCGTCACCTGGCCCGCGCTCAGACCGGTCGCCCTCTCCATCACCGCCCTGAACTTCATCTGGAACTTCAACGCCTTCGCCCTGGTCTACGTGCTGACCAGCGGCGGCCCCGGCGGCCGCACCCGGCTGCCGATGCTCTTCGCCTACGAAGAGGCTTTCCGCTACGGACAGTTCGGCTACGCCGCCGCGATGGGTTGTGTGATGGTCGCGGTGATCTCCGTGATCCTCGCCGTGTACCTCGCCGGACGGCTCAGGGGAGGCGAGGACCGATGAGTCTGCGCACCAGCAGATCCGCGCGCGCCGGACAGTACGCCGCGCTGCTCTGCTATCTGGTCTTCCTGGCCTTCCCGTTCCTGTGGCTGATCTCCACAGCCTTCAAACCCGCGCCCGAACTGGGCTCGCTGCACCCGACCTGGATCCCCGAGCATCCGACCCTGGACAACTTCCGGCAGGCCTTCGACGAGCAGCCGCTGCTCCGGGCCGCAGCCAACTCACTGATCGCCGCACTCTCCGCCGGTGTCATCGCCGTAGTCATCGCGACCCCGATGGCCTATGTGATGGCCCGCCACCGCACCCGGCTGTCCAGGGCCGCCACCGGCTGGGTCGTGGTCAGCCAGGCGTTCCCGTTCGTCCTGCTGATCATTCCGCTCTTCCTGGTCCTCAAGCACCTCCATCTGATCAACACGCTGTGGGGGCTGATCATGGTGTACGTGGTGTGGGCACTGCCCTTCGCCCTGTGGATGCTGGTCGGATACGTACGGGCCGTACCGCCCGAGCTGGAGGAGGCCGCGGCGGTCGACGGGGCGGGTAGGCTGCGGACGCTGGTCTCGGTCACCGCCCCGCTGCTGGCCCCCGGGATCGTCGCGACGGCGCTCTTCGCGTTCATCACCGCGTGGAACGAGTTCTTCTTCGCGCTCGTCCTGCTCAAGACACCGGAGAAGCAGACGCTGCCGGTCGTGCTGACCCATTTCCTCGGCGCGGAGGGCGCGAGCGACCTCGGCCCCCTGGCCGCCGCCGCGTTCCTGGCCACCCTCCCCTCGCTCGTCCTCTTCGCCGTCATCCAGCGGCGGATCACGGGCGGCATGCTCGCCGGGGCGGTGAAGAGCTGATGCGCGCAGTGGTACGTACGGCAGCGGCGGCGGCCACCGCACTCGCCCTGCTGCTCACCGGCTGCGGTGGCGACGGCGGCGGCCGGACGGACGGGAAGATCCGGATCCGCTTCCAGTCGCTGGCCTGGCAGAAGGAGTCCGTCGACATCAACAAGCAACTCGTGAAGGAGTGGAACGCGAGCCACCCCGACGTCGAGGTCCAGTACGTCCAGGGCAGCTGGGACAGCGTCCACGACCAACTGCTCACCTCCTTCGAGGGGGACGAGGCCCCGGACGTCATCCATGACGCATCCGACGACCTCGCGGACTTCGCGTACGGCGGCTACCTCGCCGATCTCCGCACGCTCCTCCCCGCCCGGCTCACGAAGGACATCCCCGCACAGAGCTGGCAGACCGCGACCTTCGACGGCGGGGTCTACGGGGTGCCGTTCCTCCAGGAGCCGCGGGTCCTGATCGCCAACACGAAGATCCTCAAGGAGTCCGGGGTCCGCGTCCCGACCCCGGAGAAGCCCTGGAGCTGGCCGGAGTTCCGGCAGGTCGCCAAGGAGCTGACGGTCAAGGGCCGTTACGGGATCGCCTGGCCGCTCAAGGAGCCGGTCTCCGTCACCCTCAACCTCGGCCTCTCGGCGGGCGGCCGGCTGTTCCACCGCGGCGCCGACGGCAAGGTGACCGTCGAGATGGGCGAGGGCGACCAGGTGGTCCCGCGCACCGTCCACGACCAGGTCAACACTGACCACAGCGCCGCCCGCACCGCGCTCGGCATGGGCGGCGGCGATACACTCCCCGGCCTCTTCGGCGGGAAGTACGCCATGGTTCCGCTCGGCTTCTCCTACCGCCAGCAGGTGGTCGAACAGGCCCCGAATGGCTTCGAGTGGACGGTGCTGCCCGCCCCGGCCGGCAGCGACGGCCTCGCCCAGGGGGTGAGCCCGCAGACCCTGTCCGTCGCCGAGGACAGCCCGCACAAGAAGGAGGCCGTGGAGTTCATCGACTTCCTGCTGCGGCCCGCGAACATGGTGCGCCTGGCCAAGGGCGACTGGATGCTGCCCACCGGCACTGCCGCCCTGGCCGACCCCTCGCTGCACACAGCCGACAGGGGCTGGGCGACAGGCGCCGCCCTCGCGACAGCCCTGCGCTCCGCGCCGGCCCAGTCCGTGCGGGGCTACCCCGAGTGGAAGGACAAGGTCGCCACGCCCGCGCTCCAGGAGTACTACAGCGGGGCGATCGACGCCGGCGAGCTGAGGAAGCGTCTGGTGGAGGACGGAAACCGGGTGCTGGCCCGATATCAGCGGTGACACCGGGGCGGTGCTGGACCCGCAGACGGAAGCGGCGGAAGCGAAGAGGCCGGCCACTGACTCCGCGTGCGATCGGGCGGATTTGTGCCCGACTTGGGGACCACTGGTCGGCTTCTTGTGACGAAGTCTTGTCGGGGACGTCACAGGCCCAGGAAGGGTCTTGATCTGCGCGCGTCAATCGGTAAGGGTTTCGAGCCAGCCCCCGGAGATCTTCCGGCCGAGGGCCAATCCCCCCACAAAGAATGACGAGGAGACCCCTCTTCATGGCAATTCACAAGCGCGCACGCCGGTTCAAGCTGACCGCCGCCATCACCGCGGTGGCCGCCGCCGCCGGAGTCACCCTGATGTCCGGCCCCTTCGCCGGAGCGGCACCCGCCCCCGCGACGGGCAAGATCTACGGCGCCGACGCGGCAACCGCCGTCTCCGGCAGCTACATCGTGATGCTGGACCACAAGGCCGACAAGGCCGCGCTCGCCAAGGAGTACGGCGGCAAGCTGAAGCGCACCTACAGCTCCGCCATCAACGGCTTCTCCGCGAGCGGCCTTTCGGAGACCGAGGCCAAGCGCCTCGCCGCCGACCCGGCCGTCTCCAAGGTCGTCCAGAACAAGAAGTTCCACGCGAGCGCCACTCAGGACAACCCGCCGTCCTGGGGCCTGGACCGCATCGACCAGGCGGAGACCGCAGGGGACCACGCGTACACCTACCCGGACAGCGCGGGCGAGGGCGTCACCGCTTACGTCATCGACACCGGAGTCCGCACCACGCACCAGGAGTTCGAGGGCCGGGCGAGCTCGGGCTTCGACGCCGTGGACAACGACGACAGTGCCGACGACGGCAACGGCCACGGCACCCACGTGGCCGGCACCATAGCCGGGGCGACGTACGGCGTCGCCAAGAAGGCCAAGATCGTCGCCGTCCGCGTCCTCGACGACGCCGGCTCGGGCACCACCGAGCAGGTCGTCGCCGGAATCGACTGGGTCACCGAGAACCACCAGGGACCGTCCGTCGCCAACATGAGCCTCGGCGGCGGTGCGGACGAGGCGCTCGACGCGGCCGTCAAGAAGGCCATCGCCTCCGGAGTCACCTTCGCGGTGGCCGCCGGCAACGAGTCGGGCGACGCGGGCGCGGGTTCCCCCTCCCGTGTCCCGGAGGCGATCACCGTCGCCTCGTCCACGGTGGACGACGAGCAGTCGTCGTTCTCCAACTTCGGCTCGGTCGTGGACCTCTACGCCCCGGGCTCCGACATCACCTCGTCGTGGAACGACAGCGACGACGCGACCAACACCATCTCCGGTACGTCCATGGCGACCCCGCACGTCGTCGGTGCCGCCGCCGTCTACCTGGCAGGGCACCCGGACGACACCCCGGCCGAGGTCGCGACGGCGCTGACCGAGGGGGCCACCCCGGACGCCATCGGCAACGCCACCGAGGGAACGGCGAACAAGCTGCTGAAGGTCGTCGAGTAACTGACCGGATGGCCACCGCGCCCTCCCCCACGGGGCGCGGCGGCCGCCCGGCTCGGAAGGATCCTCACTAGGGTGAGCCCATGATGATGTACGCGGCGCCGTCGCCCGGGACGAGCCCCCATCGGAGGCCCACCACGGCCGGGCGCCGAGCGGTGACCGCCGGGTCCGCGCCGGCGGCCGGAGGCGGCGCATGAGCGAGCCGACGCCTGGTGTGGCCGCGGCCGTCGAGGGCGAACTGCGCCTCCTCGACCCGGTGGTGCGGGCCTCCACCGAACTCCTCGTCCAGGTTCTCCACCCCGACTTCCACGAGGTCGACACCACGGGCCGCCGCTGGGACCGGGCGATGGTCATCACCTCGCTGACCTCGGACGAAGCCCCCCGGCCCGGGCAGCTCACCGCCTCACGGATGCGCGGGGTCCAGCTCGCCGACGAGCTCGTCCACGTCACCTTCGACTCCGAGGCCAAGGGAATGCGCGCCCACCGCAGTTCCCTGTGGCGGCTCACCGAGAAGGGATGGCTGTTGTACTACCACCAGGCCACCCCCTTCGTCACCGCGGCGGCCGCCGAGGAGTGAGGCGTCAGCGACGGGCTGCCCGCTGGGCCCGCGCCGTCCACCGTCCGTCCGTGCGGGCGATCCGCACCGGATGGCCGAAGCAGTCACTGACCTGATCGCTGGTCAGCACGGAGTCGGCCGGCCCCCGGGCCATACACCGCCCGCCGCGCAGCAGCATCGCATGCGTGGTCGAGGCCGGCAGCTCCTCCAGATGGTGGGTGACGAGCACGGTCGCCAGCTCCGGATGCTCCTCGCGCAGCTCGTCCAGAGCGTCCAGCAGCTGCTCCCTGGCGGCAAGATCCAGCCCGGTGGCCGGTTCGTCGAGCAGGAGCAGCCGGGGCCTGGGCATCAGCGCGCGGGCGATGAGCGTACGACCGCGTTCGCCCTGCGACAGCGCCGGCCAGCGCGATCCCGTCTTCGCACCCATGCCCATCATCTTCAGCAGCCGCTCGGCCCGCTCCCGCTGCTCCGCCCCCGGGGGCCGGCGCGGCAGCGGCTCGACGGAGTTGGTCAGGCCGGTCAGCACCACCTGGCCCACCGTCAACGGGGAGCGCAGCGGATGGCGCGGATCGACATGACCCAGCAAGGTGCGCAGCTCCCGCAGATCGACCCGGCCCAGGGTGCGCCCCAGCACCTCCACCGTGCCCCGGGTGGGGTGGGTGAGCGCGCCGAGCAGCCCGAGCAGGGTGCTCTTGCCCGCGCCGTTGGCCCCGAGCAGCGCCCAGTGCTCCCCGCTCCGCACGGTCAGCGAGACCGAGTCGAGCAGGACGTTCCCCTCCCGTACGAGGCTGACGCCGTCGGCGTGGATCACCGGCACGCCGGCGGTCGGGCCGGTCTGGGCGGGGACGGCGGTCCTGGTCACGTGCGGGTGCTCCTTCATGCGGGTGCGAGCGCCTCCAGGCGGCTCATGTCCTCGGTCGTCAGCCGGATCCTCCGCGCCCCCAGGTTCTCCGCGAGATGGGCGGCCGAACCGGTGCCCGGGGTCGGGCACAGCACGGGGGAGCGGTGCAGCAGCCAGGCGAGGGCGATCTGCCCGCGGGTGGCGCCGTGGCCCTCCGCGACCCCGTCGAGCGCCGCGGCGGAGTCTCCGGTCAGCGCGCCGTTGGCCAGCGGGAACCAGGGAAGGAACGCCAGGCCATGGGCCTCGCACACCTTCAGCACCGGGTACGACGCACGGTCGAGGAGGTTGAAGCGGTTCTGCACCGAGGCGATCCCGGTCAGGGAGAGCGCCTGCTCCAGCTGGTCGGCGGTGAGGGTGTCCAGACCGATGCAGCGGATCTTACCTTCCTGCCGCAGCGCATCCAGGGCGCCCAGCTGCTCGGCCATCGGCACCCGCGGGTCCAGCCGGTGCAGCTGGTACAGGTCGATCCGGTCGGTCCGCAGCCGGCGCAGACTTGCTTCGCACATCGCCCGCAGCTCCTCGGGCCGCCCCGCGATGTGCCAGGCGCTGTCACTGGTGCGTACGACACCGCCCTTGGTCGCGATGACGAGGTCGTCGCGGTACGGGTGCAGGGCTTCGGCCACCAGGTCCTCGGCCACACCGGGGCCGTAGTTGTCGGCGGTGTCGATCAGGGTGACGCCCTGCTCGACCGCCGACCGGAGCACCGCGGTCGCGTCCCGGCGGTCCCCGCGCGGGCCCCAGTACCCGGGGCCGGTCAGCTGGGCGGTGCCGTAGCCGAGACGGCGCACGGGCACCTCGCCGCCGAGGAGGAACGAGCCGTCGGGGGAGGAGAGTGACGCAGACATGAAGGAACACTAACTCCGGCGTCCGGCGCTCCCGCCGGCCGGTTCCTGTCGCCTTTCTTCAAGACGCGGGGCCGTGGCCGTTCCTAAGGTGACGTGCATGAAGACCGACCACGCCCACATGACCGAATGCGCCGCCGAAGCCGCCCGCGTGGCCCGCGGCATCCGCCCCGAGCAGCTCGACGCCCCCGTCACCCCCTGCGCCGGCTGGGACGTCCGGGCGCTCGTCAACCACTGGGTGCTCTACACCTCGCACGGCTTGGAGCACCGGGCCCTGCGCACGGAAATCCCCGAGGAGCTCGTCGCCCGCGACTTCACCGCCGACGCGGACTGGGCCGAGCGGTACGCGGCCCAGCTGGACCGCGCCGTCGCGGCCTGGTCGGACCCTGCCGTCTGGGAGGGCGCGATCGGCACCGGCGAGGCCGCCACCCCCGCCGCGGACACCGCCGCCATGCTCATCGAGGAGACGGCCCTGCACGGCTGGGACGTCGCCCGGGCCACAGGCCAGGAGTTCCGGCTCTCCGACGAGGCGGCCGCCCATGTCCTGGGCGTCGTCGAGAAGACGGCCGCGCTCTACCGCCAGTACGAGGGCTTCGCCGACGAGGTCACCATCGACGCCGGGGCCGACGACTTCACCCGCGCCCTCGCCCTCAGCGGCCGCGATCCGCAGTGGACCGCCGCGTAGAAGTGGCCCAGTTCCACGGGTGCTGAATGGCCCGGGGGAGTGAGCCACCGGCTGGCTAGGCTCATTCCATGACCACTCACCACAGCCCGGACACGGGCAGGGCCGTCGTCGACTTCTACTTCGACCCGGCCTGCCCGTTCGCCTGGATCACCTCCCGCTGGATGCTGGAAGTGGAGCAGCAGCGCGACATCGAGCTCCGCTTCCACGTGATGAGCCTCTACCTGCACAACACCGGCAACGAACTCCCCGACTGGTACCGCACGCTGGTCGACAAGTCGATCGGCCCGGTACGCGTCGCGGCAGCCGCTGCCGAACTGCACGGCGAGGGCGTGCTGCGCGAGCTGTACACGGCCTACGGAACCCGGATCCACCAACAGAAGAACGAGGACTTCGACGAGGTGATCGCCCAGTCCCTCGACGAACTCGGCCTGCCCGCCGAACTGGCCGCCGCCGCTCACGACCCGGCCCACGACGACGCGGTGCGCCGCAGCCATGACGCGGGCAAGGACCCGGAGGCGGACGGATACGTCGGCACACCCACCCTCCACGTCGACGGGACCGTCTGGTTCGGCCCCGTGCTGCGGGCGGTGCCACGCGGCGAGGAAGCGGCGCGGCTGTTCGACAGCTTCCGGGTGCTCGCGGGCCACGAGGACTTCTTCGAACTCAAGCGGACTCGCACCGGCAGCCTGGACGCGGGCTGAGCGGAGGTACGGGCACAGAGCCTAGGCGCTGACCCGGGTCGCCCGCGCTCCCCGGACACGTGCCTCGTCGTACCGGTCCAGCAGCAGCCGCGCCAGCTCGGGCGACGGGCCCAGCACGCCGGCCAGCACGTCCGCCCGGGCCTCGGCCGCTCCCGCCGCGATGCGGTCCGGGAGGCGGCCGGGGGCGATCACGTACGGGGCGACCGCCACCCGGCGCACCCCGTCGGCCCGCAGGGCCCGTACCGCGTCCTCGGTACGGGGATGAGATGCGGAGGCGAACGCAGGCCGCACGGAACACCAACCGGTGTGCCGCAGCTCCCGCGCGATTTCAGCGATCACTGCGATCGCCTCCGGGTCTGTGGAGCCCGCCGAGGCCAGGACGAGCCCGGTCGAGCTTCGGTCACCGGGGCGGACCCCGGCTTCGTACAACCGCCGCTCGAGGGCGGAGTTCAGCAGCGGCGACGGGCCGAGCACCTCGGCCTGCCGTACCCGCAACCGCGGCAGCCGGGCGCGTGCCTCGCGCAGGACCGCCGGGATGTCGGACTTGGCGTGGAAGGCGCGGGTGAGCAGCAGCGGTAGCGCCACCACCTCATCCGCACCCTCCGCGTCCAGCCGTTCCAGGACCCGCGGCACCGACGGTGCGTTGAAGTCCAGGAACCCGGTCTCCACCAGCAGCCCGGGCCGCAGCGCCCGTACCCGCGCGGTCAGCGCGTGCACGGTCGCCGCGTGCCGCGGATCGCGGCTGCCGTGGGCGATGACGAGAAGGACCGGAGATGTCATGGTCACTCAGCTCTTGACGAGGAGACCGCGGCTGCGCAGCACCCACCGCTCCAGCGGACTGAAGATGAGCAGATCGATCGCGATGCCGACGAACAGGATCAGGATGATGGCGAGGAAGATCCCCGGCATGTCCGCGTTGTTGCGGCCGTTCTCCAGCAACTGACCCAGCCCCAGGCCGAGGTCCGGCGACGAGGCGATGATCTCGGCGGCCATCAGCGAGCGCCAGGAGAACGCCCAGCCCTGCTTCAGGCCGGCCAGGTATCCGGGCAGCGCGGCCGGCATGACGATGAACCAGGTGCCCCGCAGACCGGTCGCACCGAGGGTCCGGCCCGCCCGGAGGAACAGCGGAGGCACCTGGTCGACGCCGGACACCAGACCGTTGGCGATCGACGGCACCGCGCCGAGCAGGATGACCGCGTACATCATCGAGTCGTTCAGGCCGAGCCAGATCACCGCCGGCGCCACCCACGCCACGGACGGCAGGGACTGCAGCCCGGACAGGATCGGGCCGATCGCGGCCCGGACGAACTTCACCCGGGCCACCAGCAGTCCGAGCGGTGTACCGATGGCGACCGAGAGCAGGAAGCCGAGCAGACCGCGAGAGACGCTGGTCCACACGACCTCGAGCAGGGTTCCCTGCCGCCACATGTCGCCGGCGCTGTCCCAGACCGCGGAGGGCGCGGGCAGCTTGTAGTCCTCGGTCACCTTCGCCCAGACGAGCAGCTGCCAGATGACCACGACCAGGGCCACCGCCAGCACGGGCGGCAGCACCTTGCGGAGCAGCACCTCGCGCAGCGGCGTGCGGTGCACCTGCACGGCGTCCAGCGCGTCAAGACCGGCCTCGAGACCGGCCAGGTCGTCCTGCTTCACCGCGTCGGGCCCGATCCCGCCGGACCCCGGTGCGTCCGACTTGATATCAGTGCTGGCCATGACGGCGGATCTCCCCACGCAGTTGTTCGGTGATCTCGACGGACAGTTCCGCCACCGCGGTGTCCTCGATGCGGCGCGGCTGCTTGATGTCGACCGTCCACTCCCGGGCGATCCGGCCGGGGCGGGACGAGAGCAGCACGACGCGCTCGGCGAGCCGTACCGCCTCGCGCACGTTGTGTGTGACGAACAGGACCGAGACGTTCGTCTCGCGCCAGATCCGGGTCAGCTCGTCGTGCAGCACGTCCCGGGTGATGGCGTCGAGCGCGGCGAACGGCTCGTCCATCAGCAGCAGCTGACTGTCCTGGGCGAGCGCGCGGGCCATCGCGACCCGCTGCCGCATCCCGCCCGACAGCTCGTGGACCCGCTTGCCGTACGCCCCGCTCAGGCGCACCAGTTCCAGCAGCCGCTCCGCCTCCGTACGGCGTTCCGACTTCGGTACGCCGCGCAGCCGCAGCGCCAGTTCGATGTTCTTGCCCGCGGTCAGCCACGGGAACAGCGCGTGCTCCTGGAACATCAGGGCCGGCCGCCCGCCGGGGGTCTCGATGGTCCCCCCGGTCGGGCGGTCGAGTCCGGCCACCAGGTTGAGCAGCGTCGATTTTCCGCACCCGGAGGCTCCCAGGAGGGTGACGAACTCGCCCGGGGCGACATCGAGGGTGATGTCGTCCAGGACCAGCTGCGCTCCCGTGGGTCCGGCGAAGGACTTCGAGACGTGTGCGATACGGGCGGCGTGCCCGACCGTGACACGGTCCTCGGCCTTGGTGAGGGCGTTCGCCATGGTCGTCACCTCCTGGGATCTTCGAGCGGCTGGGTTACTTGACGCCGAGACCGGCGTCGGCGACCTCGGGCTTGCCCGCGGCCTTGAGGACCTTGTTCAGCGGCTTCAGGTCGTAGATGCCGCCCAGGTCGGGCTGCTCCAGCAGGCCGGCCTTCACCGCGTGCTCGGCCTGCGCGTCGAGCGTGGCGGCCAGCGGGTCATCGGTGATCTGGATCGACTTCCAGGCCGGGTCGATGATCTTGGCGGGCAGTTCCTTGCCGGTGAGCTTCTTCAGCGCGGCGTTCGCGGACGCCTTCGCCTTGTCGGGGTTGGCGTTGATCCACGCGTTCGTGTTCACCGAGCCGCGCAGCACCGCCTCGACGACGTCGGGGTGCTCCTTGAGGAACTTCTGCGACACGATGATGTTCGTGATCACGAACTTGTCGTCCGGCCACAGCGTCGACTCGTTCAGCAGCTCCTGGGCGCCCTCGGCGACCAGCTTGGACGCGGTCGGCTCGGGGACCCAGGCGCCGTCGATGGAGCCGGACTTGTAGGCGTCCGGGGTCACCTTGTTGTCCGTGCGGAGGACGGAGACGTCACCCTTGCCGCTCTGGGCGTCGACCTTCCAGCCCTTTTCGGAGATCCAGTTGAGGAAGGCCACGTCCTGCGTGTTGCCGAGCTGCGGGGTGGCGATCTTCTTGCCCTTGACGTCGTCCAGGGTCTTGATCTTCTCCGGGTTGACGACCAGCTTCACACCGCCGGAGGCGGAACCGCCGATGATCCGCAGGTTCTTGCCGTGCGACTTGGTGTAGCCGTTGATGGACGGCGAGGGGCCGATGAAGCCGATGTCGATCGAGTCGGCGTTCAGCGCCTCGATCTCGGAGGGGCCCGCGTTGAACGTCGAGGTCTTGAGCCGGGTGCCGCCGAGCTCCTTCTGGAACAGACCCTCCTGGTCGCCCACGAGCGCGGTGGCGTGTGTGAGGTTAGGGAAGTACCCGATCCGCACGGTGTCGGCGGAGAGCTTCTTTCCGTCGGCGGAGACGTCTCTCTTCTTGACGTCGTCGTCCTTCGCCTCGGAGCCGTAGCCGCAGGCGGTGAGCACCACGGCGAGCAGCGGCAGGGCGGCGGCAGCGGCGATGCTGCGGCGGAGCGTGGTACGGGAGGCAGGCACGGGAGGATTTCCTCTCGGAGGCCCGGAGCTCACGCCCCTCGCAAGTACGGGGGCGCGGCCGGGAAGTCGGCAGGTCTTCGTCTGAACTGGCGATGCGGGCGGTGCGGTTGGTGCTGCCGGGCGCGCAGGCAGTGCGCGTACGTCAACGCGCACATCGCGCAACCCCGCCCTGGCCGCTGCCGAGGGCACCGCTGCCGACACGGCCGCCCTCCTTCGCGAAGGTCGAGAAGACGTCGGTGCTCATCAGAAGTCCCACTCCGCGTCGTCGTCGGCCGGGGCCTTCGCCTCGGCCACAGCGGCGAAGGAGGCGCCCGCCATGCCGGCCGAGAGCGTGGTGCCGTCCGCCGGGTCGATCAGCAGGAAGGAGCCGGTGCGGCGCGAGTCGGCGTAAGCGTCGAGCGCGAGGGGCTCGGCGGTGCGGACGACGACGCGGCCGATGTCGTTGGCGACGAGCTGCCCGGGCGCCGGGTGCTGGGAGAGGTCGTCCAGGGTCAGCCGGGAGGGGATGTCCTTGACGATCGCCTTGACCGTCCGGGTGGTGTGCTTGAGCAGCACCCGCTGGCCCACGGTGAGCGGCTGGTCGGCGACGTGGCAGACGGTCGCCTCGACGTCCTGGGTGACGGCGGGGGAGTCGTTCGCCGGCGCGATCAGGTCGCCGCGCGAGACGTCGACGTCGTCGGCCAGGCGCAGGGTGACCGACTGGGGGGCCCAGGCGATGTCCACGCTGTCCCCGAGCAGGTCGATCCCGGAGATCGTCGACGTACGGCCGGAGGGCAGCACGGTGACGGGCTCGCCGACCCGGAACACGCCGGCGGCGATCTGGCCGGCGTAACCCCGGTAGTCGGGGTGCTCGGCGGTCTGCGGCCGGATGACGTACTGGACGGGGAAACGGGCGTGGCAGGCGGTGAGGTCATGGCTGACCGGGACCGTCTCCAGGTGTTCCAGGACGGTCGGGCCGCCGTACCAGTCCATGTGCGCCGAGGGCTCCACGACGTTGTCGCCGGCCAGGGCCGAGATCGGGATCGCGGTGATCTCCGGGACGCCGAGGGAGGCAGCGTAGGCGGTGAACTCCTCGGCTATGGCGGCGAACACCGGCTCCGCGTAGTCGACCAGGTCCATCTTGTTCACCGCCAGCACCACGTGCGGGACGCGCAGCAGGGCCGCGACGGCGGCGTGCCGGCGGGTCTGCTCCACGACGCCGTTGCGGGCGTCGACCAGGACCACGGCCAGCTCGGCCGTGGAGGCGCCCGTCACCATGTTGCGGGTGTACTGCACATGGCCCGGGGTGTCCGCGAGGATGAACCGGCGCCGGGGCGTGGCGAAGTAGCGGTAGGCCACATCGATGGTGATGCCCTGCTCGCGCTCGGCCCGCAGCCCGTCGGTCAGCAGCGCCAGGTCCGGCGTCTCCTGGCCGCGCTTGCGGGACGCGTCCTCGACGGCCTCCAGCTGGTCGGTGAGGACCGACTTGGAGTCGTGCAGCAGGCGTCCGACGAGGGTGGACTTGCCGTCGTCGACCGACCCCGCGGTGGCGAACCGCAGCAGGGTGGTGGTCGACAACTGGTCGGCCAGCTGGGTGGGTGTGGTCATTTTAGAAGTACCCCTCGCGCTTGCGGTCTTCCATCGCGGCCTCGGACATCTTGTCGTCGGCGCGGGTCGCGCCCCGCTCGGTGAGCCGGGAGGCGGCGATCTCGGTGATCACGGCTTCCAGCGTGGTGGCGTCCGAGTCGACGGCGCCGGTGCAGGACATGTCGCCGACCGTGCGGTAGCGCACCTGGCGCGTCTCGGTCTTCTCGTGCTCCTTGGGCCCGCCCCAGTCGCCCGCGGTCAGCCACATGCCGGAACGGCTGAACACCTCGCGCTTGTGGGCGAAGTAGATCTGCGGGAGCTCGATGCCCTCGCGCTGGATGTACTGCCAGACGTCGAGCTCGGTCCAGTTGGAGATCGGGAAGACGCGGACGTGCTCCCCGACGGCGTGCCGGCCGTTGTAGAGCTGCCACAGCTCGGGGCGCTGGCGGCGCGGGTCCCACTGGGAGAACTCGTCGCGCAGGGAGAAGACCCGCTCCTTGGCGCGCGCCTTCTCCTCGTCGCGGCGCCCGCCGCCGAACACGGCGTCGAAGCGGTGCTGCTGGATCGCCTCGGTCAGCGGCACGGTCTGCAGCGGGTTGCGGGTGCCGTCGGGGCGCTCGCGGAGCTTCCCGGCGTCGATGTACTCCTGGACGGAGGCGACATGCAGGCGCAGCCCGTGCTCGGCGACCGTGCGGTCGCGGTACTCCAGGACCTCGGGGAAGTTGTGCCCGGTGTCCACGTGCAGCAGCGTGAACGGCACCGGCGCGGGCGCGAACGCCTTGAGCGCCAGATGCAGCATCAGGATCGAGTCCTTCCCGCCCGAGAACAGGATCACCGGCCGCTCGAACTCCCCCGCCACCTCACGGAAGATGTGCACCGCCTCCGACTCCAGGGAGTCCAGGTGGCTCAGTGCGTACGGGTTGGCGGTGCCTTCCGACACAGTCGCGACGGTCGTCACGCTGCACCCCTCTCGCTCAGCAGCGCGTACAGCTCCGCCGCGGACTCCTGGACGGTCTGCTGGTGCGACTCGATCCGCAGATCGGGCGACTCGGGTGCCTCGTAGGGGTCGTCCACCCCGGTCAGCCCGCTGATCTCGCCCGCCGCCTGCCTGGCGTAGAGCCCCTTCACATCGCGTACCGAGCACACCTCGACCGGAGTGGCGACGTGCACCTCCAGATACGGGGTGCCCTCGGCCTGGTGCCGCTTGCGGACCGCGTCACGGCTGTCCGCGTACGGGGCGATGACCGGGACCAGCACCTTCACGCCGTTGGCCGCCAGCAGTTCGGCGACGAAGCCGATCCGCTGGACGTTCGTGTGGCGGTCCTCGCGGGTGAAGCCGAGGCCCGCGGAGAGGAACTCGCGGATCTCGTCACCGTCGAGCACCTCCACCCGGTGGCCCTCGCCGCGCAGCCGCCCGGCGAGTTCGTACGCGATGGTGGTCTTGCCCGCGCTCGGCAGACCGGTCAGCCAGACGGTGGCTCCCGTCTCCGTCACGCTCATCGAAGTCTCCTGATCAGTCGTCATCAGTCGTGCAGCCCGCATTCGGTCTTGCCGCGCCCGGCCCAGCGTCCGGCCCGTGCGTCCTCGCCCTCCAGCACCCGCCGGGTGCAGGGGGCGCAGCCCACGGAGGCGTAACCGTCCATCAGCAGGGGGTTGGTGAGCACCCCGTGCTCGGCGACGTACGCGTCGACGTCGTCCTGGGTCCAGCGGGCGATCGGCGAGACCTTGACCTTCTGCCGCTTCTCGTCCCAGCCCACCACCGGGGTGTTCGCCCGGGTCGGGGACTCGTCGCGGCGCAGTCCGGTCGCCCAGGCCGCGTACGCGGTCAGACCCTCCTCCAGCGGCTTGACCTTGCGCAGCTTGCAGCAGAGGTCCGGGTCGCGGTCGTGCAGCTTCGCCCCGTACTGGGCGTCCTGCTCGGCCACGGTCTGCCGCGGGGTCAGCGTGATGACGTTGACGTCCATCACGGCCTCCACGGCGTCCCGGGTGCCGATCGTCTCGGGGAAGTGGTAGCCCGTGTCGAGGAAGACGACGTCCACGCCGGGCAGCGCCCGGGAGGCGAGGTGCGCGACGACCGCGTCCTCCATCGACGAGGTCACGCAGAAACGCTTGCCGAAGGTCGCGGTGGCCCACTGGAGGATCTCCAGTGCGGAGGCGTCCTCCAGCTCCCGGCCCGCGCGCTCGGCCAGGTCCTTGAGCTCGGCCGCGGAAAGCTCCCCGGCCTGCAGAGTGCCCGTCATATCCCGTCCCCTTCACCGTCGTTGCGCTGAAGCCCCCGGGTCAGCAGGCCCAGGAACTTCAGCTGGAACGCCCGGTTGCAGGACGCGCATTCCCAGGCCCCGTGCCCCGCCTCGTGCGGGCGCAGGTCCTCGTCGCCGCAGTAGGGGCAGTGGAACGGCGCGGCGCGTTCGCTCATGACAGCGACTCGGCACTGGCCCTGGCGGCCCAGGTGGCGAAGCGCTCGTCGTCCTCGCGCTCCTTCTGGAAGTTCGCCAGGACCCGCTCGACGTAGTCGGGCAGTTCCGCCGAAGTGACCTTCAGACCGCGGACCTTGCGGCCGAAGCCGGCCTCCAGGCCGAGCGCCCCGCCCAGGTGGACCTGGTAGCCCTCCACCTGGTTGCCCTCGTCGTCCAGCATGAGCTGGCCCTTGAGGCCGATGTCCGCGGTCTGGATGCGGGCGCAGGCGTTGGGGCAGCCGTTGATGTTGATGGTGAGCGGCTCGTCGAACTCCGGGAGGCGGCGCTCCAGTTCGTCGATGAGGGCGGCGCCGCGCGCCTTGGTCTCGACGATCGCCAGCTTGCAGTACTCGATGCCGGTGCAGGCCATCGTGCCCCGGCGGAACGAGGACGGCTTCACCTGGAAGCCGAGCGCCTCGAGACCGGCGGACAGGGACTCGACCCGGTCCTGCTGCACATCGAGAATGATCATCTTCTGCTCGACGGTCGTACGCACCCGGCCGGAGCCGTGCGCCTCCGCGAGGTCCGCGATCTTGGCCAGGGTGGAGCCGTCGACCCGTCCGACGCGCGGCGCGAAGCCGACGTAGAACCGGCCGTCCTGCTGTGCGTGTACGCCGATGTGGTCGCGCCACCGGCTGCTGGGCTCCGCCGGCGCGGGTCCGTCCAGCAGCGGGCGCTTCAGGTACTCGTCCTCCAGCACCTGGCGGAACTTCGCGACGCCCCAGTCGGCGACCAGGAACTTCAGCCGGGCGCGGTTGCGGAGCCGGCGGTAGCCGTAGTCGCGGAAGATCCCCACGACACCGGCCCACACGTCCGCGACCTCGTCCAACGGCACCCAGGCGCCCAGGCGTTCGGCCAGGCGCGGGTTGGTGGAGAGGCCGCCGCCGACCCAGAGGTCGAAGCCGGGACCGTGCTCGGGGTGCTCGACGCCGACGAAGGCGATGTCGTTGATCTCGTGCACCACGTCCTGCACCGGGGAGCCGGAGATCGCGGTCTTGAACTTGCGCGGCAGGTTGGAGAACTCGGGGCTGCCGATGTAGCGCTCGTGGATCTCGTCCAGCGCCGGGGTGCCGTCGATGATCTCGTCGGCGGCGATGCCCGCCACGGGGGAGCCGATCATCGTGCGGGGGCAGTCACCGCACGCCTCGGTCGTGGAGAGGCCGACGGCCTCCAGCTTCTCCCAGATCGCCGGGACGTCCTCGATGCGGATCCAGTGCATCTGGACGTTCTGACGGTCGGTGATGTCCGCGCTGCCCCGGGCGTACTCCTCGGAGATCTCGCCGATGACGCGCAGCTGCGCCGTGGACAGCCGCCCGCCGTCGATGCGGACCCGCATCATGAAGTACTTGTCCTCGAGCTCCTCGGGCTCCAGGACCGCCGTCTTCCCGCCGTCGATGCCGGCGCGCCGCTGCGTGTACAGGCCCCACCAGCGCATGCGTCCGCGAAGGTCGTTGGGGTCGATCGAGTCGAACCCGCGCTTGGAGTAGATCGTCTCGATGCGTGCCCGCACATTGAGGCTGTCGTCGTCCTTCTTGAACTGCTCATTGCCGTTCAGCGGGGTGTAGTGCCCCAGGGCCCACTGACCTTCGCCACGGTGACGCCCCGCTTTACGGCGGGGCGCGGCGGGCGCGGGCTGTTCCGGGGTAGCGGCCATGACAGTACGTCCTTCGGGACTGCAGGAGGGCGGCTCTGAACTGCACACTCGCGTTGAGGCGCGGCGGTGCGCAGGGTTTGCAGAGAAAGGGGGAGCGCGGCGGTGCTGGGACTCTCAGCTCGCCGGACAGATGGCGCTGGACATGCGGCCGAGGTCGACGTGGCGTCGACTCACCAAGGCAATTCCAGTTCCAGACATGACGGAAGCCTGTCACGCGGGTCTCGGGGCAGTCCACCACTATCCATGATGTGGACGGGGCTGTCCCGACAGGTGAGATGATGTGGCGCCCGTCACATGCGGGACAGGCGCCGGCCGACCGGAAAGCCGGACATCCATGTGCATTTCTTGCACGGCTCTACCGGCCGGACTCCGGCCAAGGCCCCGGGGTGGCGACATCGGGCTCCAGCTCGGTGCGGGTGTCGAACAGCCGGAAGCCCCGGCGCAGATAGTTGGCCATGGCGTGCGGACCGTCCTTGGAGCAGGTGTGCACCCACACCCGCTTCGTCGCGGGCCGCTCGGGCCACCGCTCCGCCAGGTCCCACGCACGGGCGACCCCGTACGAGAGCAGATGGCCCCCGATCCGGCGTCCCCGGAAGGCCGGGAGGAGACCGAAGTACATGATCTCGACCACGCCGTCGTCCTGCGGATCGAGCTCCACGTAACCGGCCGGCGTCCCGTTGGCGTACGCGACCCAGGTCTCCGCGCCCGGCCGGTCCAGCACCTCCTGCCACTGCGCGTACGTCATCGGCAGTCGGTCCGTCCACTGGATGTCGCCGCCGACCGCCGTGTAGAGGAACCGGCTGAACTCGGGCAGCGGCACCTCGGACCGGACGATCCGGACCTCGGGCCCCGGCGCCGCCGCGGGCTGCAGGTCGTCGGGGGAGGTCTGCTCGAGGGACCAGACGGTCACCTCGGCGAGGGCGGAATCGGCTGGACGCGCGGGGTTGCTCATGACTGCCAGGGAACCACGCCCCACCGCCCCGCCCCAAGCCGGTCCCGCGGAGCGGACGACCGGGACCTGCGGGAACAGCGCGCTCAGGAGGCGCCGCGGGCCGCCACCACCACCGGCGCCTTCGACCGCGGCAGCAGATCGCCCGGGTGCTCCGGGCCGATCACCTCCACCTCGACCCCCTCACGGAAGCGGTACGGGCGGTGCGCCAGCACCTCCGCGAGATGGCGCCGAAGCCGCGAGATCTCGGCCCGGACCGTCACTGTCCTGGTCGCATCGCCGAAGATGTCCTCCGCCAGCTCGGAGGCCGTACGCCCCTCCGGGTGCAGGGCCAGCGCGTACAGCAGCTCGGCGTGGCGCGGGGAGAGCCGCTGCGTCCATGTGCCCACCGGGCTCACCACGTTCACCAGGAGGCCGCCCGGCAGGCTCAGATCGAGCACCACCCGGCGCGGCGGGCTGTCCATCGCACCGTCCGCCACCTGCACCAGCCAGCCGCCAGGCAGCGGCTCCACCCGGCACATCCCGAGCGAGGGCAGCCACACCCGCCCCGGCTGCACGGACTTCGGCAGCGGCAGCCGCTCCACCGGCGGCATCCCGGTGACCGCGGCCAGCCAGCCGTTGGCGTCCACCGCCAGCGCCCGGCCCCCCAGCCGGCTCAGCATCGGCGCCGCCACCGAACGCAGCCGGTCGACCGACCGCAGGTGCCGGACCCTGATCTCGCTCTCCGCCAGCCGGGCCACCGAACCGACCAGGGCGAGCGTCGTGGGATGGAAGGTGTTCGCCGGCCCGCTGATGTCGACGATCCCCATCAGCCGGCCGTCCCGCGGATCGCGCACCGGCGCCGCCGCGCACGTCCACCCGTGCAGACTGCGGACGAAGTGCTCCGCGGAGTGGACCTGCACCGGCGCGCGCGAGGCGAGCGCCGTACCGATCGCGTTCGTGCCGGTGATCTCCTCCGACCAGGCCGCGCCCTCGGCCAGACAGATCTCGTCGGCCCGGCGCAGGATCCCGGTGTTGCCCTGGCGCCACAGCACCCGGCCCTCCAGATCGGTGACCACCATGATCTGCTGCGAGGCGTCCGCGATGCTCACCAGACCGTCGCTGAGCAGCGGCATCACCTCGCCCAGCACCGAGCTCCGGCGCCGGTGCTCGATCTCCTCCTGCTCCAGCAGGACGCTCTGGGTGGTCTGTTCCGGGTCGATACCGCTGCGCAGCACCCGGTCCCAGGAGGCGCCGATCTCCGCCCGCGGCCGGACCGGCATCGGCTGACCGGTCATCCGCGCCTCCCGGGCACGGTGGAGCAGGCGCGTGGACCGGTCGGACTCCTGCCCGGCCGGCCGCATCACCTCAGCAGGCCTTGCCTCCACGTCGGACTCCCCCCAGGACCTCTCGGTGCCAGTGCCACAGTCAGTGCGTACCAGGACCGTGCCAAGGGCTACGTGGCCATCCTGCCGCGTCGCGAGGTCCCGGTGTCGCAACTCCACCCAATGGTTGCAACCCTCTGCAACTCTGGCGACGGCCCCCCGGCCGTACAAGAGTGGCGGAACACCGAGCAGCGGGGTTCCGGCTCCGAAGTCCGGTGTGTACAGCATGGGGGGTGGTGCCGTGTCGGCGCAGCACCACCCCCTGTTGCTGGCCCCCCGGTCAGCGCTCCACGGGCCGGGCCCGTTCCACGACCGACGCCAGGTCCAGCGTGTGCGGCAGCGTCCCGAACGCCGCACCCCACTCCCCGCCCAGGCGTGACGCGCAGAACGCGTCGGCCACCTCCGGCGGAGCCCAGCGCACCAGCAGCGAACCCTGAAGCACCAGGGCCATCCGCTCCACGAGCCGGCGGGCGCGCGCCTCGATCCCCTCAAGATCGGCGAGCTCGGTCAGCAGGCCCTTGATCGCCCTGTCGAGCCGGTGGTCGGCGCCCCGCGCCCGTCCCACCTCCTGGAGGAACGCGTTCAGCGCCAGCGGCTCGCGCCGCAGGGCGCGCAGCACATCCAGCGCCTGTACGTTCCCCGAGCCCTCCCAGATCGAGTTCAGCGGAGCCTCGCGCAACAGCCGGGGCATCCCCGACTCCTCCACGTACCCGTTGCCGCCCAGGCATTCCAGCGCCTCGGCCACCAGCGGCGTGCACCGCTTCGTCACCCAGTACTTCGCCGTGGGCACCGCGATGCGCAGGAACGCCGACTCGCTCTCCGTCCCGGCGTCGTACGCGGCCGCGAGCCGCATCGCCAGGACCGTCGCGGCCTCCGACTCCAGCGCCAGATCGGCCAGCACGTTGCGCATCAGCGGCTTGTCGACCAGCACCCCGCCGAACGCGCTGCGGTACGTGGCGTGGTGCACGGCCTGCGCCACGGCCTGCCGCATCAGCGCCGCCGAGCCCGTCACACAGTCCAGCCGGGTCGCCGCCACCATGTCGATGATGGTGCGAACCCCGCGCCCCTCCTCACCGATCCGGCGCGCCCACGTCCCGTCGAACTCGACCTCCGCCGAGGCGTTGGAACGGTTGCCGAGCTTGTCCTTGAGCCGCTGGATCGCGAACACGTTCCGCGTGCCGTCCGGCAGCACCCGGGGCAGCAGGAAGCACGTCAGCCCGCCGGGAGCCTGCGCCAGCACCAGGAACCCGTCGGACATCGGAGCCGAGCAGAACCACTTGTGCCCGGTGAGCAGGTATTCGCCCTCACCGGACAGCGGCTCGGCCCGCGTGGTGTTGGACCGCACGTCCGTGCCGCCCTGCTTCTCCGTCATGCCCATCCCGAGGAGTGCCCCGGCCTTCTGCCCGGCCGGCCGCACCTCCTCCTCGTACACCCGCGAGGTCAGCAGCGGCTCCCATTCCGCCGCCACCGCGGGTTCGGTCCGCAGCGCGGGGATCGCCGCGTGCGTCATCGAGAGCGGGCAGCCGTGGCCCGCCTCGGCCTGGGTCCACACCAGGAAGCCCGCGGCCCGGCGCACATGCCCGCCGGGGCGGTCCCACGCGTCGGTGAGGCCCGCGGTGACGGCATGGCCGAGCAGCCGGTGCCAGGCCGGATGGAACTCCACCTCGTCGATGCGGTGCCCGTAGCGGTCGTGGGTCCGCAGCTTCGGCGGGTTCTCGTCTGCCTGCGCTCCCCACTCCGCGGCCTGGGCGGAACCGGCGGACCGGCCGAGCTCGGTGAGACCGGCCCGCGCATCGTCGAGCACGTCCGCCGGAAGGTGCCGTTCCACGGCTTCGGAGAGGGCCCGGTCCGCGCCGAAGACGTCGTAGCCGAGGAGCGGAGGGGCCTGGTTGGACACGGTGTGGGTGCTGGCTGCCATGCCGATACGGTAAGGACGTGCAGGCAGCAAATGAAACACCCGAGCGGTCACCGGGCCGGCTCCACCGGGCCAGAGTGCTCTATCGCAACGTGTCCAAGCGCCAACTGGTCTGGCAGTTGCTGAAGGACACCGTCAATTCGTGCATGGAGTACCGCATTCTGGGACTCGCCGCCGAGGCGGCGTTCTTCACCCTGCTGTCCCTGCCCCCGCTGCTCCTCGGACTGATCGGCCTGCTCGGGTACGTCGACGAGTGGACCAGCACCACGACGGTCGCCTCCATCGAGCGCAACATCCTCAGCGCCGCCCATACGGTGCTCTCCGAGCGCGGCGTCAAGGACTTCGCCAAACCGCTCCTGGCGGACGTCACCACCGGGGCCCGGCCCGACGTGATCTCCATCGGCTTCGCGATCGCGCTCTGGTCCGGCTCGCGCGCGGTCAACGTCTTCATCGACACCATCACCGTGATGTACGGGCTCGACGGTCAGCGCGGCATCGTCAAGACCCGGATGCTCGCCTTCCTGCTGTACGTGGTGGCGCTGCTGCTGGGCGCGGTCGTGCTGCCGCTGCTGGTGGTCGGCCCCGACCGGGTCGTGGAGTTCATCCCCTGGGGCACCGAGGTCATAAGCGTCCTGTACTGGCCGCTGGTCATATTGCTCTCCATCGCCTTCCTGACGACGCTCTACCACGTGTCCGTCCCCGTCCGCTCGCCGTGGATCGAGGACATGCCGGGCGCCCTGATGGCGCTGGCGATGTGGGTGCTCGGCAGCTTCCTGCTGCGGATCTACCTCACCAGTACGGTCGAGGGGCCCACGATCTACGGGTCACTGGCCGCCCCCATCGCCGTATTGCTGTGGATCGGCATCTCCGCGTTCGCTGTCCTGGTGGGCGCCGCGGTCAACGCGGCCATCGACCGGGTGTGGCCGTCGGTGGCGACCGCTGCGGCCCGCGCCGCCAACGACCGGGTGCGCGCGGTGCAGGCGGCCGAGATCGTGGCCCGCGCCCAGGCGGAGGCCCGCTACGGCAGCCTCTACGACGACGATGACGAAGGGGACGACGGCGACAGCCCGTACATGCCGTCCGAGTTCCCGGAACGGTGGTCGCGGTTCCTGCCGCCCGACGACGTCAAGTCCCGGCTGCAGCCGAGCCGGGAGAAGGACCAGGACAAGCCGCACCCGCAGGGCGACTGAGACCGGTCCGGCCCGTCAGACGGCGGGAGGGGCGGAAGCGGCGGGAGGGGCTCCCGGGGCCGTCGGCGCCTCTGCGGACGAGCCCGGCGACCACGACAGCTTGACGGTCAGATGGCCCTCCAGCGCGCTCTTGGCGATCACCGCCCCGGCCTCGGCGGTGATCTTCACCCCGAATTCGAGCTCCACCCCGTCCGGCTTCAGGGACCCGTCCCGGAACACCGCGAGCGCGGACTGCGCCGCCGACCGGATGCCCTGGAGCGCCTCGTCGAAGGTCCGTTCCGCCCGGGCCAGCGCATGCCCGTCGCGGGCGACCAGCTGCGCGCCCGGAGCGTGCCGGTCGACCTCGACCGTCACCGTCTCGCCGCTGTCGGTGGTGAACTGCATCAGTGCCGCCATGACCGCCCCCGCGTTCCGCCTGTCCGCTGTCAGTCGACGAGACTAGTGCCCTGTCCGGCCGGGAGGCAGTCCGCCGGTGACGTGCCCGGGTCCGTCAGCGCCAGGCCGAGGGCCGCGCGTTCGGTGACCCAGCGCGTCGGGCGGTGGCGCGGGTCGCCCGTCGTGGCGTGCAGTGCCCGGTGCAGCTCCAGCATCCGGGCCGCGCCGATCCGGTCGCCCCAGGCCAGCGGGCCCACCGGGTAGCCGAGACCGGTCGTCACCGCCAGATCGATGTCGGCCGGCGTCGCCAGCGCGCGTTCCGCGATCGACGCCGAGACCGACACGATGGACGCGAGCAGCCGCTGTGCGACCGAACCGGCCGTGTCCCGTACCACCGACACCGCGAACGGCTCGCCGCCGTCCGCTGCCCGCGCCAGCACCGCGCGGGCGTCCCGCGCCGCCGCCGGCTCCGCGGCCGGGGTCACGGCCAGCACCCGGCGGCGCCCGGCCGGCGGTAGCGGGTCCACCCCGAAGGTGCGCCCCGCCGGCAGCCCGTCCGCGGCCACGGCCGAGGCGACCGTGTTGCCCCAGACCGGAACGAGCACCAGCGCCCCGGCCGACGGCCGCGCGCCGGACCCCACCGTGGCGCCCGCCGCCGTCAGCGCCTCCCGGAGCGCGGCGGCGTCCGCCTCCCCGGCCCGGCTCGCGGCGACGACGTGCACCGGCCGGTTCGCATCGCCGGTGACCGGCGCCTCGGGCGTGGGCGCGGCAGCCTCGGAGCCGTACGGGAACCAGCCGCGCCCCGTCTTGCGGCCGTGGAGCCCGGCCGTCACACGGTTCGGGGTCAGATACGAGGGGCGGAGCCGGTCCTCGTAGCGGAAGCCCTCCCAGATGGAGTCGATGACGGCGGCGGTCACATCGAGTCCGGTGAGGTCCATCAGCTCGAAGGGACCCATACGCAGGCCCAGCACGTCACGTGCGATGCGGTCGATGTCCGCCGGGTCGCCGACCGTCTCCTCCAGCAGCGCCAGCGCCTCCGTCACCAGGCCGCGCCCGGCGTGGTTGACGAGGAAGCCGGGGGTGTCGGCGACGGTCACCGCCCGGTGTCCGCAGCTCTCCACGAGCGCGGTCAGCAGCGGCGGGATCTCCGGGCGCGTGGCGGCGCCGGGCACGACCTCGACGATCCGCATCAGCGGGACGGGATTGAAGAAGTGCAGCCCGGCCAGGCGCGTCGGGTCCTTCAGCCCGGCGGCGATCCGGGTCACCGACAGCGAGGAGGTGTTGGTGGCGAAGACGGCCGAGGCGGGCAGCGCCTGCTCCAGCCTGCCGAAGACCTCCGCCTTGGTGGCCAGATCCTCCCGTACGGCTTCCACGACCAGCTCGACGTCGGGGCCGTCGGCCCACGGATCGTCCAGCGGAACCAGCCGGTCCACGGCGGCGTCCGCGTCCTCGGCGGACATCCGGCCCTTCTGCACGGCCCGCTCCAGCATGGACCGTACGAAGCCGGCGGCCTCCGTCACCGCCTCCGTCCGCACATCGCACAGCTCGACGGTGTGTCCGGCCGTGGCCGCCCACTGGGCGATGCCGCGGCCCATGGCTCCGGCGCCGACGATCCTGATACGCATGGTGGTCATGGTCCTCTCGATGGGGTGGGTGGGTGGGTTGGCGGACGGGCGGGCGCGGATCAGCGCAGGTACACGCGGCCCGGGTCGACATCCTCGCGCAGCAGCCGCAACTCCGCCGCGGTCGGGGGCGGCACCTCGTCGACCGTGTCGGCGACCCGCAGGTCCCAGCCGGTGGCCGCCCTGACCTGCTCCACGGTGACCCCGGGCTGGACGGCGACCAGTCGCAGCTCCCCGCCCACGCCCTCGCGGGCCATGATGCCCAGCTCGGTGATGACCCGGGTCACGCCGGCGCCCAGCGGGCGGATGCCCTCGGCGAGCGCGCGGTCGGGCCCCGGCGTGGTGCAGAAGTCCAGCTCGGCCGGGAAGGAGCGCGGATGGTGGCGGCGCATCACCACGAAGACCTCGCGGGCGTTGGCCATTACCTCGACGCCGCCGCCCGAACCGGGCAGCCGGACCGTCGGGCTGTCCCAGTCACCGATCACCGAGGTGTTGAGGTTGCCCCGGCGGTCGATCTGCGCGGCACCGAGGAAGCCGACGTCGATATGGCCGCCCTGGAGCACACAGCCGAAGAGCATGGGCATCGAGATCACCGCCTCCGCGCCCGTGATCAGGACCGCGTCGGCGATGGTCTCCGGCAGGTGCGAGGGGTGGGCGCCGCAGACCCCGGACTCGTACACCACCTCGATGTCCGGGGCGACCGTCAGACGGGCCAGCTCGGTGGCGAGGGTCGGCAGCCCGATCCCGGCGAACACCGTGCGGCGCGCGGCCAGTTCGCGGGAGGCGACGACGGAGAGCAGCTCGGACGCGGTGGCGGTCATGGTCCGTTCCTTCTGTTGTCCCCACGCGGCGGTCCCTCCCAAGGCGCTCACAGCCGCCGCCCATAGTTGACCGGCTCGCTCAGCGCCTCGCCGACCGCGAGCCCCGCCCAGAACTCCTCGCCGAGCCTGTCGACGTACTCCGCATGGTCGGCCGTGCCGCGCACCCACTCGTCCAGCCAGTCCTGGAGCCGCCGCGGGTCCTTGCTGATGTGCGACCAGGCCCGGTAGAAGGCGTTGTCCCGGTCGTAGTAGCCCTGCGCGAACGAGGGGTGCGCCCCGCGCGGACAGTGGACCACCGCGTCGACCGCGCTTGCGGGGACCAGTGTGCGGTTGGGGTCCGCGCGGATCACCTCGTCGCCGACGATCTCCTCGACGACGACGATCGCCTTGTCCGCCGCGTACACCGCCTCGGCCTGGACGCCGGTCAGCCCCCATATCTGGGTGTTGCCCCGGCGGTCGGCGCGCTGCGCGTGGATGATCGTCACATCCGGGTTGACAGGCGGTACGACATAGATCTGCTCGGGCGCGCCGTCCGGACCCGGGTAGGGCGAAGTGACCTTGCGCAGCGCGCTGTTGACGGACGGCAGATCGCTGCCGCCGTAGGAACGCAGCGGGTAGAACGGCAGCCGCTGCGACCCCGCGAGATAGCGGCAGACCATCCCGTAGTGGCTGTACTCCTCGAAGGCGAGGGGCGCCGGATCCGCGCTCTCCACCCGCCGGCGGAGCTCACCGAGCGAGCCGGCCGACGAGTTGCCCACGAACGAGGAGACCAGCCGGGTCACACAGCCCGCGGCGAGCATCTGGTCCACGACGATGTCCGCGGTCATCCGTACGACGGTGAGGTCGCGGCGGCCCTGGCGGATGATCTCGTGCCCCGCCGCGGTCGGGACGAGATGGGTGAAGCCTTCGAGGCAGACAGTGGTGCCGTCGTGGACGAAGGCGGCGATCGCCGCCTTCATCGACATCCTCTTGTCGGCTCGGTCCGGTCGGTCCGTCGGGGCCACGGTGCTCCTCTGCGGGTGCGGGCGCGCGCGTCGCCCCACGGTGCCAGCGGCCATTGTTCGCTGTCCAATACCGAATTAAGCTCGGATCAAGACGACTGATTAATCAATGGGTGCTGAGGAAGAGGCGGGCATGGAGCTGCGTCATCTGTCGGCGTTCATCGCCGTGGCCGAGGAGCTGCACTTCGGCCGGGCCGCGAGGCGACTTCAGATGGCCCAGCCGCCGCTGAGCCAGCAGATCCGGCAGCTGGAGAAGGAGCTGGGCGTCCAGCTCTTCGAACGCAACACCCGCTCGGTACGGCTGACCAGCGCGGGGGAGTCCTTCCTCCAGCCGGTGCGGACCGTGCTCGACGACCTCGACACCGCGGTACGGGCCGCGAGGGCGGCCGGCCGCGGCGAGTACGGGCGGGTCCGCATCGGCTTCGCGGGCGCCTCCAGCCACGAGACGCTGCCCCGGCTGACCCGGGCGGTGCGCGCCGCCCACCCCGCCATCGAACTCGTCATGACCGGCCAGACGTACGCCAACGTCGCACTCGCCCGGGTCGCCGACGGCTCGCTCGACCTGGGATTCGTACGCCTGCCGGTGACGCAGCCGGGCGTGAGTTTCCGGGTCATCGACGAGGAGGAGCTGGTGTGCGCCCTGCCCTCCGACCATCCGCTCGCCGCCCGGGACAGCGTTCCGCTGGAGGTGCTGGCCGGAGAGCCGTTCGTCTCGTTCCCCGCGAACACCGGCTCCACCGTGCGTGATGCGATGGTCGGGGCGTGCGAGGCGGCGGGGTTCAACCCGCGGGTGGTGCAGGAGGCCCCCGACTCGTACACGATCCTCGCGCTGGTCGCCGCGGGCGTGGGGGTGACCCTGACCGTCACCTCCGTCCAGCACATCCAGCAGAGCGGCCTCGTCTACCGGCCCCTCGCCGGGCCGCCGATCAGGCGGCAGGCGGCGCTGGCCTGGCGGTCCGACAACCCCTCGGCCGCCCTGCGCGCGGTACTCGCCGTCGCGGAGGACGCGCTGCCCACGCCGTAGCGCCCGCTCATTGAGACGCGCCGCGTCTTGAATCAGAGGGAACTCGATATTGGACCGACTCAGTCGTCGAGTGGGAAGGTCAGGACACACCCTTGCCCTTGTCTGTCCCGCTCCCGGAAGGTCCCGCTGTGCCCGACCCGAACGACGTCGTGATCTGCGAACCGCTGCGCACCCCCATCGGCCGCTTCGGCGGGGCGTTCGCCGGGCAGACGCCGGCCTCCCTCGCCGCCCGCGTCATCGCCGAGGTCGTCGCCCGTACGGGAATCGACCCCGACCGGGTCGACGAGGTGATCCTCGGGCACGCCTACCCGTCCTCCGACGCCCCCGCCATCGGCCGGGTCGCCGCCCTGGACGCCGGGCTCCCGCAGTCCGTCACCGGCCTCCAGACCGACCGCCGCTGCGGCTCCGGGCTCCAGGCCGTCCTCGACGCGGCGATGCAGATCCGGGCCGGGTTCAGTGACGTGGTGATCGCCGGCGGCGTCGACGTGATGAGCGCCGCCCCGTACTACACGCACGACGGCCGCTGGGGCATCAAGGGCCCCGGCCTCCAGCTCCACGACTCGCTGGCCCGCGGCCGCGTCACCGCCGGCGGCGTCAACCACCCCGTGCCCGGCGGCATGATCGAGACGGCGGAGAACCTCCGCCGCGAGTACGCCATCAGCCGCGCCGACCAGGACGCCCTGGCCCTGCGCTCCCAGCAGCGCGCCGGCCGCGCCATGGCCGAGGGGAGGTACGAGGCGGAGACCGTCGCCGTCACCGTGAAGACACTCCCCCACTCTCGGCTGCGCTCGAGCGGGGGGACCCCCACGGGCGAGACGGTGGTCACCGCCGACGAACACCCCCGCCCCGACACCACCGCCGAACAGCTCGCCGCGCTCCGCCCGATCCTCGGCAAGTCCGACCCGGAGGCCACGGTCACCGCGGGCAACGCCAGCGGCCAGAACGACGCGGCGGCCGCCTGCCTGGTGACCAGCGCCGCCACCGCGGAGCGCCTCGGCCTCACCCCGCTGGTGCGCCTGGTCTCCTTCGCCCGCGCGGGCGTGCCCGCCGCCACGATGGGCATCGGCCCCGTCCCCGCCACCCGCACCGCGCTCGCCCGCGCCGGGCTCACCCTCGCCGACCTCGACCTGATCGAGCTCAACGAGGCCTTCGCCGCACAGGTGCTGGCCTGCACCCGCGAACTGGGCCTCGGCGAGAAGGACCACGAGGAGCGGATCAACGTCAACGGCTCCGGCGTGTCCCTCGGCCACCCCGTAGGCGCCACCGGCGCCCGCATCCTCGCCACCCTCACCAGGGAACTGCACCGCCGCGAGGCCCGCTACGGCCTGGAGACCATGTGCATCGGCGGCGGCCAGGGCCTCGCCGCGGTCTTCGAGCGCATCGCGCGCTGATGGACTCCGCCACCATCACCGCTTGGCGCACGGGGCCCGCCCTTGCCTGGCTCGCGTACCGGGAAGCCGGACAACGTGGCATCGGGACGCAGACCGATCTGCTCGCCTGAGCTCGGCCGCACGAAACGAACACGCGCCGCACCACGCAAGGGGAGACCATGGGCAGACAACGCATCACCGTCTGTCTGCCGCCCGTCCACCCCGACGCGCTGAGGCAGGCGATCGGGCAGGCCATGGCCCCCTTCTGGTACGACCGTGAGGACCGCCCCCACCCGGACTGGGTGGGGGCGTGGAGCTACTGGTTCGTCTCCGGGGCGGGCTGCCTCTTCGACGTGCTGCCCGGTCACGAGGACGACCCCCGCCTGGTGCGCTACGACGACTGGATCAAGGACCCCGAGGACCTGCCGCCCTCCCGCTGCCACGGCGGCCCGCGCGCCCTCCTCGACCTCGACACGCCCCGCGCCGCCGAGGCCCGCCGGGCGGGCGGCACGTGGACGGCGTACCACGCCTTCGCCGACCGCTACCCACCGGCGCTGCCCTTCCACCACTTCGCCGAGCGGGCCAGGACCCTGGAGCCCGAGCACGCCAGGGAGGCAGCCCTGGCCTCCTTCGGCGCGCAGCCCCTGATCCAGGCGATCGAGGCGGACCCCGCCCTGGAGGAGCGTTTCGGCTCCGACCCGGTCTTCCACTTCGACGAGGACCGGGAGACCTACGTGGCCCGCCATGTGACCGCCGTGCTGCCCACCCCCGCCCTGCTCACCCTGGACGGGCGCTGGGTGGAGGGCGGGGGCCCCGACCACGAGCAGATGTTCAACGCCTACCTGGACGGCCTGCCCGGCGACACCATGGTCGTGCGGGTCCTCTACCACTCGTGACGAACCGGCGCCGGGCTCGTCGCGCGCCGGGTTCCGGGATCAGCGCTTCATCAGGGCGAACACGCCCCACCCCAGGTACTCGCGCTGGTAACGGACGTGCAGCGCCGGTGCGGTGGCCAGCTCCGCGCGCATCTCGCCGGCCAGCTCGTCGTCGGGGTTCGCGTCGAGCCAGCGGCGGATGCTGAGCCACTGCGCCGCGACGTACCGGTCCCAGCCCTGCTGGTCGGCGAGCACCATCTCCACCACGTCCCAGCCCAGCTCCCCGAAGTGTTCGAGCAGCTCGGGCAGGGCGAAGAAGTCGTCCCGGGCCGTGGCGTGACACCCCTCGACGGCTTCCAGGTCCGGCGGCTCCCGGCGCCAGTACGGCTCACCGATCAGCAGCATGCCGCCCGGCCGCACCGAGCGCTCCAACAGCCCGACCGTGCCGGCCAAGCCGCCGCCGATCCAGGTGGCGCCCACGCACGCGGCCAGGTCGACGGGTTCCGGTGCGACATGCCCGGACGCGTCACCGTGCACGAAGGCGACCCGGTCCGCGACGCCCAGCTCCGCCGCCCGTTCGCCGGCGGCGGCGAGGAAGACGGTGCTGATGTCGACCCCGGTCCCTGTGGCGCCGTGATCGCGCGCCCAGGTGCAGAGCAACTCGCCGCTGCCGCAGGCCAGATCGAGGATCCGGGTCCGCGGAGTCAGGCGCAGGGCCCGGCCCAGGGTGGCCAGGTTCTCCTCGGTGAACGGATTGTGTACGCGATGGCCGCTCTCGCGGATGGTGAAGGCACGGGGAAGGTCCACGCCGGGGAAGCTAGGCCGTCCCGCCGCCGCCGTCCACCGAATTACCTGCCGTTCCAGGGGAACGCGCTCGCCGGCCGCGGGAATCTGCGTCCCCGCTTCGCCCCCCGTACAGATAGCTCGCGGCGCCGTTCAGCGTGGCCCGGCTCCACTCCGCCACCTCGGCCGGGCCCATCGCCGCCCAGTCCGGGGTCCGTTCGACCATCGCGTGCCCCAGCCTGCGGCCCAGGGCGACCAGCCGGGCGCCCTCGTCCGACCGCTCGTCGGCGTACCGTCGCAGCGCCTCGGCCGCGGACGACGAGGCGCGCAGGACCCGCTCGAGGCAGAGCGCGTCCTGCAGCGCCTTCGTCGCGCCGCTCGCGGTGTGCGGGCGGGTGATGCTCGCAGCGTCGCCCGCCAGCAGGAAGGGCGGCTCCGCGACCCGGGGCACATGGAAGTCGGCGACGTCGTGGCACGCCAGGGAGGTGTGCACGCCCCGGCCGACGACCTCGGCCCAGTCCGGGGGGAAATGCTCCTCGGCGACGCGCCGCACGTACTCTTCGCGGCCGGCGGCCCACGACGGCGGCGGAGGCGGGCCGTAGACGGCGTAGGCCAACAGCCGGGACCCCTCGACGGCGCCCGGGATCAGATAGAACACGCCGTGCCCGCCACGGAACCCCAGCGTGATCCAGGCGGTCCGCAGCAGTTCCCGCAGATGCGGCTGGGCCACGAGCGCGTCGAGCGGGAGGGTGCCGCGCCACACCACGTATCCCGCAGGAACCGGCCGCACCAGCGGCGCGACGGCCGAACGGGTGACGGACCGCGGCCCGTCCGCCCCGACGACGATGTCGTACCGTTCCTCCGAGTCCACCGTACGGATCACCGCCCCGCCCGACGGGTGGCGCACCACCTCCGTGACGGGGCGGCCCCGGTGGTACGTCACGCCGTCGGCATTGGCACGCAGGGTGCGCCAGAGCAGGCCCCAGTGACAGGGCGTCACCGCGCTGTCGTGCCGGGCCAGTTCCCGTGCGGTGCGCTGCCCCGGCACCCGGGCGAGCCATACCCGTGAAGGCACCGGTGCCGTCGGCATGCCGGCGTTCAGATACCCGGCCCCGACCAGTTCCGCGTGGAGCGGAGGCGGGACGACGATGCCGAACCCCCGGTCCTCCAGCGCCCCGTCGCTGCGTTCGTACACCGTGACGTCGGCCCCGGCCCTGACCGCGGCGATCGCCATGGCGCAGCCGGCGACGCTCCCGCCGACCACCCCGACGCGTAATCCGGCTCCCGCCACGTCCGCCACCGCTTTCTCCCGTTCGTGCCCGGCACCCATCTTGAGCCGCCGGGCGGGCACCGGCCCGCGAAACCGCGAAGGTCCGGCCGGACAGCTGCTCGCTGGCCGGCCGGACCTTCACGCGTACGCGGTGCTACATCACTTCTGCATGGCGCGGCTGCGGCGCATCAGCAGGCCGCCACCGAGCACCAGGGCGGCGCTGGCGCCACCCGCGATGCCCAGGTTGTCGTTGGTACCGGTGTGCGCCATCTGCGGCGGCTTGTGGTGCTTGGACGGCGTGTGGTGCCAGGTGTGCGTCGGAGGGTTGTGCGGGTGCCACGTGTGGGTCGGCGGGTTGTGCGTGGGCGGGTTGTGGTGCGGGGGGTGCGTCGGCGGGTTGTGGTGCGGCGGGTGGTGCGGGGGGTGCGACGGCGGGTTGTGCGGCGGGTGGGTCGGCGGGTTGTGGTGGTGGCTGGGCGGGCAGTTGTGGTCGTGGTGGTGCTTCGGGGGCTTCGGCGGCTTGTGCGGCTTCGGCGGGTGATGGGGGTGCCCCGGCTGGCAGGCGCAGTCGTGGTCGTGGCCGTGGTGCTTCGGCGGCTTGTGGTGCGTCGGCGGCTTGTGGTGGTGCGGGGGCTTCGGGGGTTCGACCGCACCCGACTCGTTCTCGCACTCGTTGCCGGCCGCGGGGTTCAGCGCGCCGATCACGTTGACCGTGTTGCCGCAGACATTGACCGGAACGTCGACCGGGACCTGGACCACGTTGCCCGAGAGCACGCCGGGGGAGTGGGCGGCGACAGCGTGGGCGTCCGCGCCCTGGGCGTCACCGGCCTCCGAGCCGCCGCCCTCGTTCTCGCACTCGTTGCCGAACGCGGGGTTCAGCGCACCGATCACGTTGACCGTGTTGCCGCACACGTTGACCGGGATGTGCACAGGCACCTGCACGGCGTTGCCCGAACCCACACCGGGCGAGCCGATCGCGGCGCCGTCGGCCGCGGCGTCGGCGAACGCGTAGCCGCCGGAGGCGGTCAGGATGCCTGACGCCGCCGCCATGACGAGCACGCTTTTACTCAAGGCTTTTCGCATGGTTGCCCCTTCTTAGGACATTTCGCGCGGGCGGTATTGACCCGCAATTCGTTCATCAGCCGGTGCGGAACCGGCGGGCCTGCCAGTTCAGCTGGGTGGGCGTCCCGTCGGGCGAGTCTGACGACACCCCTAACGACGCCGAAGCGAGGGAGAAACGTGGAACCGGTGAAAATTCTGTGATCACTCGGACGGGCTACGTGTATACGTTCGCCTGCGGGCGGGCGATCGATATACGCGTATGCGTGCACCTACGGGTTCTGTCCCCATGGTGCGTGACCGCCTTTCGCACGGGCGTCCGCACACTCCCGGCATTCGAGTGAATAGTGATAACCAAACGTCCGGAAGTCGGTTGGTCAGTGGGCTCCGGTACGGGGCATCCAGTACGAGAAGGGTTCATCGTGATCAAGAAGGTCCTGGCTACGGGAGCCGTCGCCGCCTCCATCCTCGGTCTCGGCGCGACGCAGGCGATGGCCATCGGCGACGCCGGCGGCACGACCTCCATCAACGGCAACGGTGCCTCTCAGTCCTTCGGCAACGCCGAGACGCACGGTGACGGCAGCCCGCAGTTCGGCCTGGTCCAGGGGTCGCTGAACAAGCCTTGCGTCGGCCTGCCGCTCAAGGCCAACGTCGGTTCGCTGATCGGCCTCATCCCGATCGCGGTCCAGGACGTCAACGTCCTGTCGTCGCCGCAGAACCAGCAGTGCACCGAGAACTCCACCCAGGCCAAGGGCGACGAGCCGCTGTCGCACATCCTGTCCGGCATCCCGATCCTCTCGGGCAACGGCGCCCACAACGGCTGATCCAGCCGCCAACAGGCCCGGGCCGTCGGCGTTCCCCGTCCGGCGGCCCGGGCCTGCTGCTGCCTTCCCGGTTCTTCCGAGGAATCCGAGGGAGCCGAGAAACAAGAAGCAACCGGACGACCACCACGGTGACGGTCCGTGACCGAGACTGCGTCATTCGGGCGGATTCCGAAGAATCTCCTCGGCGAAGAGTTTCGCTTACCGTCTGAAATCGTTACGAATCACAGCGGCGGAGTTACGAGCGATCAGGACCGCGCTCGTGCGGCACGAAAGTCGTGGCCGCTCCGGACTCCGTCGAAGAAAGGGATGAAAGTGAAGTACACCAAGATTGCCGCCGTCGCCGCCGGAACCCTCATGGCGATGGGTGCTGCCGCCCCGGCCTTCGCCGACTCCGGCGCCGGTGCCGCGGCCGTGCACTCCCCGGGCGTCCTGTCCGGCAACGTCGTCCAGGTTCCGATCCACATCCCGGTGAACGTCTGCGGCAACACCGTGAACATCATCGCGCTGCTGAACCCGGCCTTCGGCAACACCTGCGCCAACGTCTGATTCGCGCGCGCCGAATTCGTTCGGCACCGGTCTGCCCCGGATCGCATTCTCTGCGATCCGGGGCTCTCCTCTTTTCTGCGTCCGTCCCGGGAGTGCGCAGCCCTCCTCGATGCGGCGGAACGGCCGAAAGCGATTCCGCCGGCCCGGGCGCGGTGCGCCGGCGGCTGGGGGCGGACATCCGGGCGGGCGCGCGGGACGGATTACCCACAGTCCATCACCGAATCGTGTCCGGTGTCCTCCCCCGTACCCGAACCGGTGATTAGTCATGCAATCTGCCGAGACCTCGGGAAAGCAGCAGGGAAAGCGGTCCGGAGAAAAACCCGACCGCCCAGTTGCCCGGCCGCAATCGGATCGTTACCCAGAGAGAAAGCGGCAGAAGTCACAGCTAAAGAAGGCTGGTGCGGCGCGGGGACGCGACCGAAACGGATGCCGCTGCAGAAGGGAACCCGAAAGTGAAGTACGCGAAGACAGCTGCGTTCGTCGCCGGTTCCGTGGTTGCTCTCGGAACGGCTGCTCCCGCCTTCGCCGTTACCAACGCCACGGCCCCCAGCTTCAGCCTCGACGGCGGTGTCAACCAGGTGGTGGCCGCGGCCCCGCAGGCCGTCGACCCGGTCGTCGACACCGTCGGCGGCGCCGCCGAATCGCTGCAGAAGGACGGCACCCTCACCAAGGTCGCCGGCCAGGCCACCGGTGCGGCCAAGGGTGCCGCCCCGCTCATGGGCGGCCTCCCGATCGGCGGCTGACCGGTCCCCACGACGGCGGTTCCCGCCTCTCACCGAGGCACGCGCATCGCTCCGGTGCCGCGCACCGCGTAACCGCACGGACCGCGGAAGCACCGTTCGAGTGAAGCGCCACAACCATTCCCGCCACCGCGAGTTGATCAGGTCGCTCCGGACAGGCGGGCAACAGAAAACCCCAGAAGGGCTATTACATGATCAAGAAGATTATGGCCTCGGCAGCCGTCGCCGCTTCGATCGTCGGCGTCTCCGCCGCGGTCGCACCGCAGGCGATGGCCATCGGCGACGCGGGCGGCACCACCTCGGTCAACGGCAACGGCGCCGTCCAGTCCTACGGCAACTCCGCCACCCACGGTGACTGGAGCCCGCAGTTCGCGCTCATCCAGGGCTCGCTCAACAAGCCCTGCATCGCCCTGCCGGCCAAGGCCAACGTCGGTTCGCTGCTCGGTGCCATCCCGATCGCGGTCCAGGACATCAACGTCCTGTCGTCGCCGCAGAACCAGCAGTGCACCGAGAACTCCACCCAGGCCAAGGGTGACGAGGCACTGTCGCACATCCTGTCCGGCATCCCCGTCCTGTCGGGCAACGGTGTCGCCAACGACTAGTCGTTCCCGAGGCGACCACGGCTTCTGAGGCGTCCGCGGTTCCTGCATCACACATGGGGCCGACCCGTCCTCGCGGCAGCCGGATCTCCGGCCGCCCGGGACGAGTCGGCCCCACTTCGTGCGCCGGGGCGCGGCCGGAAGCTGCCCCGAAAGGACGGGTCCGCTGGGCCGGTTGCCGTAGCGGTGGCGGACGTGCATCGCCGTACCGGGTAAGGGCCCTTCATGGACCAGTACGACAGTCAGCGACGGCGGGACCCGCACCGGTACCCGCAGGACGGCACACCCATCTATGACCGCCTCCTCGCCGAGTGGCAGGCGGCGGCGCGCCGTGATGCCGCTCCGCCGGGTGGTGCGGAGCCCGGAACGCCGTGCGCGGGCAGCCTCGTTCCCGGGGCGCGCGTCTCCGGCGAGGGCTCACGGGGTTGACGCCGGGACGTCGAACTTATGCCGGATGGAACCCATTTGAGTGGAACCGCGGAACCGAAGCCTCCGTAAGAGGTTGATCAGTACGTTCCAGAACGGAACGCTCCGAAAGGTGAAGCGTGATGAAGAAGATGATGGCCGGCGCGGCAGTGGCCGTGTCCCTGGTCGGCCTGTCGGCCGCCGCGGCCCCCACGGCCATGGCGATCGGAAACGAGGGGGGCACCACGTCGGTCAACGGCAACGGCGCCCACAGCTCGTTCGGCAACAGCGTGACCCGGGGCGACGGCAGCCCGCAGGTCCAGCTGGTCCAGGGGTCGCTGAACAAGCTCTGCGTCGGAGCGCCGGTCAAGGCCAACGTGGGTTCCCTCGTGGGCATCCTCGTGCCCGTGGCGGTCCAGGACATCAACGTCCTGTCCTCCCCGCAGAACCAGCAGTGCGCCGACAACTCCACCCAGGCCAAGGGTGACGAGGCCCTCTCGCACCTGGTGAACGGCATCCCCGTCCTTTCCGGGAACGGTATCGCCAACAACTGAGTCCGGACACACCACCGCGGGCGGCCCGGCAGGTCCGGGCCGCCCGCGGCATGTGTGGTGAGGCGCCTGCACACGCGGATGCCCACCGCTCCACGGGGGGCGGTGGGCATCGTGCGTACGGGGGGCGGCAGGCGCAGGTCGCGCGCGGGCGGTCAGCGCAGGCTGCCTACCGGAAGCACGCAGTGGGCGGAGCTCGCGATGACCTCCGGGTCGCCCGCGAACAGCCGCAGTTCCTCCTCGCCCACCGGGAGCCCGGGGGCGCCCTGCGGCCACGGTCGGGTCGCGAACATCGCGTGCACCTCGCCCTCTTCGGTGGCGGCCGCCAGCCACTGGGGCGGCACGGGGTACTGGGCCGTGAAGTGAGGAAGCGTCAGGACGGCCTGGCCCGCCTGGACGAGGAGCTTCACGGGGAGGCCCGGCTTCTCGTCGGCGCGCACCGGGCCGCCACCGACCGGGAGCCCGCAGCGGCCCAGCGCGATGCGCATCGCGGCCTCGCCGACGGCCGGCCCCTCCGATCCGTCGCCCAGCGAGTAGGCGAGCAGGAAGGCGACATCGCGCCCGGTGTGGGGGTGCTCGCCGCTCCAGCCGATCAGGATGAGCGTGCCCAACTGGGCCTGGGTGAACGAGCCGGAGGCTGTCTGGGGGGAGGTCATGTCCGGCACCCTAACCGTCCGCGACCGGTCGATCTCCATGCGTATCACCCGATCGAGGGAGACCGCGTGACATTCCGTCCACAGCCCGCCGCATCGGCTGCCCGTCCGAACGGAGTGCCGTCATAAATACGTTGACGCCACCGGGCCGCCGCGGGCTATCGTGTGCAGCGTTGCGGACGGCGGAGAAGACCGCCGGTCCGGGCCGTGCGTGAAACCGGAGGTGAGGACATTGATGACTGTCGCTGCGATGGGCGCTGCCCACAAGCCGAAGAGCATCGTTCCCACCCCCGTGGCCGCCGGCTGACCTCCACCGAGCACGTCCGCGCCGCAGTGCGCGTTGCCGGGGCCACCCTGTGAAGGGTTTCCCTTGTCTTTCCCGTCTTCTTCTCCTTCCTCCTCTCTCTCCACTCTTCAGGGCTCCTCACCGTCGCACCCCCTGTCCGCCTACGGCTGGGACGACGGCTGGGCCGCCGAGTTCGCCCCGTACGCCGAACAGGGGCTGCTGCCCGGACGCGTGGTGCGCGTCGACCGCGGGCAGTGCGACATCGTCACCGCGCAGGGCACGATCCGCGCGGACACCGCGTTCGTCGTGCCCCGTGACCCGATGCGGATCGTCTGCACGGGCGACTGGGCCGCCGTCGACCCCGACGGCGACCCGCAGTTCGTCCGTACGCTGCTCCCGCGGCGCACCGCCTTCGTCCGCTCGACCTCGTCCAAGCGTTCCGAGGGCCAGGTGCTCGCCACCAACGTCGACCACATCGCCATCTGTGTCTCGCTGGCGGTGGAGCTCGACCTGGGCCGGGTGGAGCGGTTCCTCGCCCTGGCCATGTCGAGTACCGACGGTGACGCGCTCCTGCGTGACGTCGCGCCGGCGGGTGGCGGGGCCGCCGAACCCCTCGTCGTCCTGACCAAGGCCGACCTGGTCCCGGACGCCGTGACCCTGTCCCATCTCGTCCAGGACGTCGAGCGTCTCGCGCCCGGCGTGCAGGTGCTGCCCGTCAGCTCCGCCACCGGCGAGGGCGTCGACGTGTTCTCCGCGATCGTCTCCGGCGGTACGAGCGTGCTGCTCGGCGTCTCCGGCGCGGGCAAGTCCACGCTGGCCAACACGCTGCTCGGGCACGACGCGATGGAAGTGCAGGCCATCCGTGACATCGACGGCAAGGGCCGGCACACCACCACAACCCGCAACCTCCTGGTCCTGCCGTCCGGCGGTGTCCTGATCGACACCCCCGGGCTGCGCGGGGTCGGCCTGTGGGACGCGGAGGCGGGCGTCGGCCAGGTGTTCTCCGAGATCGAGGAGCTGGCCGCGCAGTGCCGGTTCCACGACTGCTCCCACGAGGCCGAGCCGGGCTGCGCGGTACTGGCGGCGATCGAGGACGGATCCCTGCCCGAGCGGCGCTACGACAGCTACCGCAAGCTGCTGCGCGAGAACCAGCGCATCGTCGCCAAGACCGATGCCCGGGTCCGCGCGGAGATCCGGCGCGACTGGAAGCGCAAGGGGGCCGAGGGCCGGGCCGCCATGGAGGCCAAGCGCGGCCGGGTGCGGTAGCCGGAGCCCTGGTCGGCGTCCGAAAACCGCGAGTACGGCGGTGTCCGAGGCCGCACACTGGACGGTGTGATGGACGAAGAGACCAGGTACGAGGCGGTGAGCAGCCGCGACGCGCGTTTCGACGGGGAGTTCTTCTTCGCCGTCGAGACGACCGGCATCTACTGCCGGCCGAGCTGCCCCGCCGTCACTCCCAAGCGCAAGAACGTCCGCTTCTACCCGACCGCGGCCGCCGCCCAGGGCAACGGCTTCCGGGCGTGCCGCCGCTGCCGCCCGGACGCCGTCCCCGGCTCCGCGGACTGGAACGTCCGGGCGGACGTGGTCGGCCGCGCCATGCGGATGATCGGGGACGGTGTGGTGGACCGGGAAGGCGTCCCCGGTCTCGCCCACCGCCTCGGCTACAGCGCGCGGCAGGTTCAGCGGCAGCTCAACGCGGAGCTCGGCGCCGGGCCCGTCGCCCTGGCCCGCGCCCAGCGCGCGCACACCGCAAGGGTGCTGCTCCAGACCACCGCGCTGCCCGTCACCGACATCGCCTTCGCGGCCGGTTTCGCCAGCGTGCGCCAGTTCAACGACACCGTCCGGCAGATCTACGCCCGCACTCCGAGCGAGCTGCGCTCCGAGGCCGGCACCGGGCTCGGAGCCGCGGTCCGTGAGGCCCGCACCACGGGCATCCCGCTCCGGCTCGCGCACCGGGGCCCGTACGCGGCCCGTGAGGTCTTCGACCTGCTCGCCGCCGAGACGGTCGCCCGGATCGAGGAGGTCAGCGGGGAGCCCGGAGCCCGGACCTACCGCCGCACCCTGCGCCTGCCGCACGGCACGGGCATCGCCGCCGTGGACGAGCGGTCCGCCGGCCACTGGCTGGAGGCCCGCATCCACCTCACGGACCTGCGCGACCTGACCACCGCGGTGCAGCGGCTGCGCCGCCTGTTCGACCTGGACGCCGACCCCTACGCCGTCGACGAGCTTCTCGGCGCCGATCCGCTGCTCGCCGCCGGGGTAGCCGCCCGCCCGGGGGTGCGCTCGCCGGGCACGGCGGACCCGGAGGAGTTCGCCGTACGGGCGCTGCTGGGCCCGGCGGCCGCCGGGGAGCTGGTCGCGGCGTACGGAAAGGTCCTGGACGTGCCCTGCGGCGGGCTCACCCATGTCTTCCCCGAACCGGGCGTGCTGGGGGATGCGGTGTCGCACCCCGGTCTGCGGGCACTCACCGCCGCCCTCGCCGACGGTGAGGTGCGGCTCGACGCCGGCGCCGACCGGGACGAGGCCGAGCAGGCGCTGTCGCGGCTGCCCGGTATCGGCCCGGCCACCGCCGCGCTGATCCGGATGCGCAGCCTGGGCGACCCGGATGTGGACCCGTACGGGACGCCGGGCTCGGACCGGTGGCGGCCCTGGCGCTCCTACGGCGTACGACGCGCGGAGACCACGGGGATCCCGCCGGGCACCAGGTCTCAGCCCCAGATCACCGCACCCAGCCACGCCCCCGTCACCAGCAGGCACGCGAACAGCTCGGCGAGCACGGAGTAGCCGGTCGCCCGCATCACCGAGCGGACCGACGCCCAGCCGGCCCCGCGACTGCCCAGCCGCAGCCGCTCCGCCCCGTAGATCACGCCCACGTACCCGGCGATCGCTCCGACCACCGGGACGACGAAGAATCCGATGATCCCGCCGATCCCGCCGAGCATCAGCGTCCGGCGTGGCGCCCCGGACTCGCGGGGGCGGCGCGGCGGCAGCAGCGGTTTGAGCGCCTGGTTCAGCAGCAGCAGTGCCGTGGCCCCGATCAGTACCCCCCAAGCCGCCGGCGTCATGTCCGTCAGCGCCCACCACAGGACGGCGGCCCACACGATCGCCTGACCGGGCACACCGGGCACCAGGACGCCGATCAGGCCGAGCAGCATGACCAGGCCGACGGCGACGAGCTGCCACACACTCATCTGACCAGCCTGCCGGAATCCGGCCGGTCCCGCCCGTCGTCGGAGCCTGCCCCGGGCCCGTAGACGCAGCTCAGAGGCTTGACGGCACTCTCTAGGGGCGCGGCTCGCGGGCGACCCAGCCCCGCTCGTACGCATGCCAGCCCAGCTGGAGCCGGGTCGACACCCCGGTGAGCTCCATCAGGCCCTTGACGCGGCGCTGCACCGTCCGCAGTCCCAGGTCCAGCTGCTTCGCCACGCTGGCGTCGGTCAGGCCGGCCAGCAGCAGCGACAGGATCTCCAGATCCGTCGGATCGGGCCCGGTCGGCCCTTCCCCGATCCGGCCGCTCTCACCGAGCCGCAGCGGCATCGCCTCCCGCCACACCGCCTCGAAGAGCCCCATCAGCGACTCCAGCAGCCCGGACGCGTGCACCACCAGAGCGGCGGGTTCCGCGCCGCGGCCGGTCAGCGGCACCATGGCCAGGGCCCCGTCCGCGACGACGAGTTTCGTCGGAACCCGGTCCACGACGCGGCACTGCTCGTTGCGGCTCAGCGCGGCCGAGAGCTCCACGATGCCCGACGGAAGCCCCAGCACCTCGCGTTCGACGACGACCCGGAACGACACCCCGCGCGTGGCGGCCTGCTCCTCGGACTCGTTGTCGAGCCCGCTGACCGCGATCGGGTTCCCGGTGACCAGGGCGCACACCTCGCTCGCCGCCCCCAGCTGCAGCTGATGGAAACGATGCGCCACCGCGCTCGCCCCGGTGACCACCTCGACGAGATCGTGCACGGCCGGCTCGGCGGCGTCCGCCCGGTACTCCTCGGCCAGCAGCACCGCCGCCAGCTCCGCCTGCTCCAGCTCGTGACGCTGCTGCGTCAGCAGTGCTCCCAGCGCCACGCCGGGCGGCGCCGCCACCCACCGCCCCGTACGGGCGGAGGACTGGGCGGCCAGTCCGTGCTGCTCCAGCCGCCGCAGTGCCCGCTCGGTGTCCCGTTCGGGCAGCGCGAGCCGGTGCGCGAGATCGGTGACCTCCGCGGCCCCCACCGCCACGAGCGCGCGGTAGGCCGACTCCTGTGTCTCGTCGAGACCTATGGCTCCCAGCATCCCCGGACCCCTCCGACCGTGTCGCTTCCCCGCTGCCGTGCTGCTCGGCGACCGGTCGTGGCGGAAAGCGGCCACGGCGTAAACCCGCCGGGGCACATCATCCCCGTACCGCCCGTCACTCTGCCAATGTGGCGCCACCGCAGCACCAACAACCTCCGGAATGCGGGCCTTTGGGCCTGTCCGTTCCGGTTTTACTTGGGGAGAGCGATGCGTCCGATATCGCGTACGGCACTGGGGGCGGCCACCGCCGCCGTCCTCGCCGTCACGGTGATCGCGCCGTCCGTGGCAGCGCCACAGGACGACGCGGGCACGAAGAGACCGCTGACCGGCAGCGCGGCCGCCACCGCCCAGGGGAACAAGCCCGTCACGGTCACCCTGGTCACCGGCGACAAGGTCCTGGTGAGCACGGACGGTTCGGGGAACGCCTCGGCCGTCGCGCTGCCCCGCGAGGACGGCACCGTCGCCCTCGTGCAGACCCGCCGCTCGGGCAAGGACCTGTACGTCTACCCGGACACCGCGGCGAAGGCGCTCGCCGAGCACACCGTCGACGAGGAACTGTTCAACGTCACCGGGCTCATCCGCCAGGGATACGACGACGCGCACACGGACTCCGTCCCGCTGATCGCGACCTACGCCCAGGGCCTCGCACGCAGCGCGCCGGCCACCCCGCACGGCGCCGAGCGCGGCCTCGCACTGCCGGCCATCGACGGTGTGGCGCTCAAGGCCGACAAGAAGCAGGCCGCCGGATTCTGGTCGGACGTCACCGGAACCGGAGCCGGCCGGTCCCGCTCCGCCGCCGGGCTGAAGAAGCTCTGGCTGGACCGCAAGGTCGAGGCCAGCCTCGACCGCTCCACCAAGCAGATAGGCGCCGACCTCGCCTGGGCCGCGGGCTACGACGGCCAGGGCACCAAGGTCGCCGTCCTGGACACCGGCGCGGACGCCGGACACCCCGACCTCCAGGGCCGGATCACCGAGTCGAGGAACTTCACCGACTCCGACACCACCGACGACCTCCAGGGCCACGGCACCCACACCCTCTCCACCGTCGGCGGCTCCGGCGCGGCAAGCGGCGGGAAGAAGAAGGGCGTCGCCCCCGGCGCGGACCTGCTCGTCGGGAAGGTGCTCAACGACAGCGGCTCCGGCGACTCCTCCTGGATCATCGCGGGCATGCAGTGGGCCGTCGACCAGAAGGCCGACGTCGTCTCCATGAGCCTGGGCACCCAGACGCCCACCGACTGCACCGACCCGATGAGCATGGCCGCCGAGGAGCTCGGCAGGAGCAAGGACACCCTGTTCGTCATCGCGGCCGGCAACTCCGGGCCGTCGCTCAACACCGTCTCCTCGCCCGGATGCGCGCCCAGCGTGCTGACCGTGGGCGCTGTCGACCGCGACGACTCCACCGCCTCGTTCTCCAGCCCCGGGCCCGCGATCGGCGCCCACACCCTCAAGCCCGAGATCGCCGCCCCCGGCGTCGGGATCTCCGCAGCCGCGGCGGGCGGCCGCGGCGTCTACGCCTACCAGTCGATGTCCGGTACCTCGATGGCCACCCCGCACGTCGCGGGCGCCGCCGCCATCGTCAAGCAGCGCCATCCCGACTGGACGGCCCAGCAGGTCAAGGCGGCCCTCGTGTCGTCCGCGAAGAGCGACATCCCCGGCGACGTTCGCGAGACCGGCGGTGGCCGGCTCGACGTCAAGGCCGCCATCGACACGACGCTCACCGGCGCGCCCGCCGTCCAGGGCGGCACCTTCAACTGGCCGCAGGACAGGACGGACCGCACCACGGTGCAGGTCCCGTACACCAACACCGGCACCGCACCGGTGAAGCTGTCGCTCACCGTCCAGGGCGTGACGGGCAACGACGGCTCCGCCGTCCGCTCCTCCGTCGCCGCACTCGGCGCGAAGAGCGTCACCGTGCCCGCCGGAGCGACCGTCGAGGTCCCACTGAAGCTCGACCCGGCCGCCCGTCTTCAGGACAGCCAGTACGGCGACGTCACCGGCCGGGTGCTGGCCACCGCCGCGGGCGGCGTCAAGGTCTCCACCCCGTTCTCCCTGTACGTGGGTGCCGAGACCGTCACCCTGCGCGTCAAGCTGATCGACCGTAACGGCGAGCCCGCCGCCGGCTCGTCCTCGCTCGACGTCATCGGCACCGACACCGCCACCGGGGAGCGCCGTTTCAACGACGGCTCCGCGGACCAGGTCTACGAGGTGCGCCCCGGCGCCTACTTCGTCTCCAGCTTCGTCATCTCGGCCGACCGCGACGACGTCACCGGGCGGCTCGCCGAATCGGTCGGCTACCTCGCCAGGCCCCAGCTGAACGTCACCAAGGACACCGTCCTGGTGCTGGACGCCCGCAGGGCGCACCGGCTGAAGGCGAAGACCGAGGACCGGACCACCGAGACCCGCGGCGCGACCCTCGCCTTCGGCCGCAGCTGGGACGACGCCTGGCTGCACGCGGGGTCGATCGCCGGGAACGGCGTCATCAAGGACTACCTGGTCGACATCCAGGGCAGGGCCCGCGACGGCGACTTCGAGTTCGACAGCTTCTGGCGCGCCTACGCCCCGCAGATCGAGAAGCTCGCGGTCGTCGGCGGCGCCACGCTGCACCCCACCCCCGCGTCCTCCGGATCCGTCAACCTCGACGGAACGGGCCAGGCCGCGCTCGTCGACGCCGGCACCGGCACCCCCGACGAGCTGAAGGCCGCCGGTGTCGCCGGCCGGATCGCGCTGGTCCGCGTCCCGGACGACGGCTACGTGGCCACCCAGGCCCGCAACGCCAAGGCCGCCGGAGCCGTGGCGGTCATCGCCCACCGCCCGTCCGCGGGCCCGTGGAAGCCGTCCGTCGGATACGGCGCGGCGCCCCTGCCCACGCTCGGCATCCAGGCGGACGAGGCGGCCGGCCTGAGCGCCGCGCTGGCCGCCGGACCGGTGAAGCTGAGCTGGAAGGCCACCGCGGTCAGCCCGTTCGTCTACAACCTGGCCTTCCCCGAGACGGGGACCGTCACCTCGGACCGCACGTACAGGGTCAGGGACAGGAGCCTCGGTACGGTCGAGTCCGCGTACGAGTCCATGGGCGTCGCGGCCGACTACGTGGACACCCTTCTCGCTGCCCGTCCCTACGGCGCCAGGTTCGGTGTCGGCGCAATGGACACCGTCGCCGCTCCCGGACAGCGCACCGAGTACTACTCGGCGGGCGACGGCTCCTGGCAGCGCTACATCTCCTCCAGCTTCCCCTGGGGCGAGTCCATGGTCGACAGGACCCGTACGTACGAGGCCGGTTCGCACCGCGCCGAGCACTGGTACGGCGGCATCCTCGCCCCCTCCGCGCCCCGCGACGACCAGGGCGAGGAGCAACTCGCCGCCGAACGCCAGGACAATCTGATCGGCGTCGCCCCGGGCTTCTGGAGCGACAGCGAACACGGCGGGCTCCAGGGCTCCTTCGGGGACATGGGCAGCCTGAGCCTCAGGAGCGGCGGCACGGTGATCGGTGAGACCGGCTGGCCGTCAGGGGTGTTCACCGTCCCGGCCGGGGACGCCGCGTACGAACTCACCATGAGGACCATGAAGGCCGGTCAGCCCGCCGCCGTGTGGAAGCGGTCGACCATGACCGAGACCACCTGGAAGTTCCGCTCGCACCGCGACGAGAACGCCTACTCCCAGGGCATTCCGCTGCTCTTCCCGGGCTACGCTCTGCCGTCGGACGGCCTGAAGACCCTTGCGGCGAAGGACGGTCAGCGGATCGGCCTGAGCGTCACCGGCCACGCCGGCTACACGCCCGGCACGCTCACGGCAGCCAGGGTCGCGTACTCGTACGACGGCGGCGAGACCTGGACCGAGGCCACCACCGCACAGCGGAGCGGCCGTTGGACCGCGACCGTGAACCACGCGGACGCGGCCGGCAAGGCGGTCACGCTGCGCACCGAACTGACCGACTCCCTCGGTAACTCCGTCGTCCAGACCGTGACCGACGCCTACGCCGTGCGCTGAGGTCGCGTCACCCGACCGGTCCGCCGGGCGTCCTTCCCGTGGGGGGTGGGGCCGCCCGGCGGACCTTTTCGTGGTGCCCCCTCGGCCAATTTTTCCGGATGTCCCGTTTTCGCGCGGCCTCCGCGGTGGACAATAAGGGCATGAGTCAGCAGGGGGAGAGGCGGCCCGCCGCCCATGAGGACGACTGGTGGCGCAGGCTGTACGACGATGCGGCCCCGGACACCGGGGCGAGCCAGGCGGCCGACAGTCTCGACGACCGCTTCGACTCGGCGTCGGACGCGGTGGCACCCGATGGTGGTGACGGGTACGGGGCCGCTGCCCGGGAGCCGGTGGGTGGTGACGTGTACGCGACGCCGGTGGGTGGTGAGACGTACGAGGCCGCCGCCGTGCCGGAGAGCGGTGAGGCGTACCGGGCCGGCGCCGGGGTGCCCGAGCCGAGGGTCGCGCCGTCGGGCCCCACCCGTACGGCGGAGGCGTCACCGACCCCGCCGCACGAGGCGGCCGCGCGTGCCCCGTGGGAGCCGCCGGCCGGCCCACCACGGCCCCGCACCTTCGCGGGGCCGCCACCAGCACCCCCCGCCCCCGCGGCCCCGCCCGCGCCGGTCCGGGCACCGGAACCGTCACCGCAGGCGGTGGCCCCCGAGCCGCCGCCGCCCGCCGACCCCCGCATCGCCCAGAGCCTTCCGGCCGGGGACGGCGCGGCACCGCCGCCGGCCGCACCCGCGCCGCCGGAACACCCGCCCGCGCCGCCGGAAGCGCCCGCAGCACCGCCGGCACCCGCCGAGGCCCCCACCGTCGTGGCCCGTCCGCACGACGCGCGGGACGCGGCCGCGCACGACACGGCCGCTCCGCCACTGCCCCGGCGCCCAATCGCCGAGCGGCCCCATGACCCCGTTCCGCCCGAACCCGCCCCCGAACCGGCCCCCGTTCCCGAGGCGGCGCCACCGCGTCCCCCCGTCGCCCACGTGGGCGCGAGGCCGCCCACGTACGACGCCGAACCCACCGCGCTGCCCGCGAGCGACCCGGGCGCACTGGACGGCCTCGTCGCCGACACCGTGCTCGACGGCGCCCGGTACGGCACGTACACCCTGCGGGCCGCCTCGGTGCGGGGCGACTCCGCCCGGTTCCGGGGCGAACCCCGGCGCGACGCGCTGCTCACGGCGCGGTTCGGCGCCGCGGAGGGCGCCCTGGTCCTGGTCGCCGTCGCGGGCGGCGCCCGGTCGTCCGAGAGCGCGCATCTGGCCGCGGCCGACGCCTGCCGCTGGATCGCCGAAGCCGTCGGACGCAGCCACGCCCGCCTCTCCGACGACATACGAGCGGGCCGCCGCGGCGACCTCAAGTCCGGGCTGCACCGGCTCACCGACCGCACCTACGGCAAGCTGCGCGCCCGCGCCGCCGAGCTCGGCCGCGAGCCGCACGCGTACACGGCGGGTCTGCGCTGCCTCCTGCTGTCCGCCGACCCCGCATGCCGCACCCGGGTCTTCTTCGGCGTGGGCGGCGGCGGGCTGTTCCGGCTGCGGGACGGCAGCTGGCACGACCTCGAACCGCTCGTGCCGCCCACCGGCACGCTCACCGGCGAGGCCGTGGTCGGCTTCGGCTCGGCCGCGCCCGAGAGCGGCCCCGAGGGTGACCGGCTGACCATGGATCTGGGCGTCGCCACCGCCCCGCCGCCGTACATCGAGGCCCCGGTCCCGCCGCCCGCCGAGCCGTTCCGTTTCCGGGCGTCGGTCGCCCGGCCGGGCGACACCCTGCTGCTGTGCAGCCCCGGCCTCGCCGAGCCGCTGCGAGGCGAACCGGCCCTGGCCCAGGAGCTCGCCGAGCGATGGGCACCCGCCGAGGCGCCCGGCCTCGGCGTGTTCCTCGCCGACACCCGGCTGCGGGTGAAGGGGTACGCCGACGACCGGACGGCGGTCGGCGTCTGGGAGGCGTAACCGCCCGGGGCATGGGTTGATGGACTCCGAAGAACCCGTCCGGCCGAGGTTTCACGCCCCGGCGGCCGGACAGCCGGACGTGCACGGAGCACAGGCAGAGGGAGTGCGCACCCATGGCCAAGCAGAACGTGTCGGAGCAGTTCGTCGACATCCTCGCCCGGGCGGGCGTCAAACGCCTGTACGGGGTGGTCGGCGACAGTCTCAACCCGGTCGTCGACGCGATCCGCCGCAACCCCGACATCGACTGGATCCAGGTCAGGCACGAGGAGACGGCCGCGTTCGCCGCCGGCGCCGAGGCGCAGGTGACCGGCGAGCTCGCGGCCTGCGCCGGCTCGTGCGGCCCCGGCAACCTGCACCTGATCAACGGCCTCTACGACGCCCACCGGTCCATGGCCCCCGTGCTCGCGCTCGCCTCGCACATCCCGTCGAGCGAGATCGGACTCGGCTACTTCCAGGAAACCCATCCCGAGCTGCTCTTCCAGGAGTGCAGCCACTACAACGAGATGATCTCCAACCCGCAGCAGATGCCGCGGCTGCTCCAGACGGCCATCCAGCACGCGATCGGCCGGGGCGGGGTCGCCGTCGTCTCGATGCCCGGCGACGTGGCCTCGCAGCCCGCGCCGGAGAAGGCAGCCGAGCACGCCCTGGTCACGTCACGGCCCAGCGTGCGGCCGGGTGACGCGGAGATCGACAAGCTCTGCCGGATGGTCGACGAGGCCAAACGGGTCACGCTGTTCTGCGGGAGCGGCACGGCGGGCGCGCACGCCGAGGTCATGGAGTTCGCCGAGCGGGTGAAGGCCCCCGTGGGCCATGCGCTGCGCGGCAAGGAATGGATCCAGTACGACAACCCGTACGACGTCGGCATGAGCGGGCTGCTCGGCTACGGGGCCGCGTACGAGGCCACGCACGAGTGCGATCTGCTGATCCTGCTCGGCACGGACTTCCCGTACAACGCCTTCCTCCCCACCGACGTGAAGATCGTGCAGGTCGACGTGCGCCCCGAACACCTGGGCCGTCGCTCCAAGCTCGACCTGGCGGTCTGGGGCGATGTCCGGGAGACGCTGCGCTGTCTGACGCCGCGGGTGAAGGCCAAGAGCGACCGCAAGTTCCTCGACCGGATGCTCAAGAAGCACGCGGACGCGCTGGAGGGTGTGATCAGCGCCTACACCCGCAAGGTCGACAAGCACGTCCCGATCCACCCGGAGTACGTGGCCTCGGTCCTGGACGAACTCGCCGACGACGACGCCGTGTTCACCGTCGACACCGGTATGTGCAATGTGTGGGCCGCCCGCTATCTGACGCCGAACGGCAAGCGCCGGGTGATCGGTTCGTTCAGCCACGGCTCGATGGCCAACGCGTTGCCGCAGGCCATCGGCGCACAGTTCACCGACCGGAACCGCCAGGTCGTCTCGATGTCCGGGGACGGCGGGTTCACGATGCTGATGGGGGACTTCCTGACCCTCGTCCAGTACGACCTGCCGGTGAAGGTCGTCCTGTTCAACAACTCCTCGCTGGGCATGGTCGAGCTGGAGATGCTCGTCGGGGGACTGCCGTCGTTCGGTACGACCAACAAGAACCCGGACTTCGCGGCCGTCGCCCGGGCCTCGGGGGCGTACGGAGTCCGCGTCGAGAAGCCCAGGCAGCTGGAGAGCGCGCTCAAGGACGCCTTCAAGCACAAGGGCCCTGCCCTCGTCGACGTCGTGACCGACCCGAACGCGCTCTCCATCCCGCCGAAGATCAGCGCGGACATGGTGACCGGCTTCGCGCTCTCCGCCAGCAAGATCGTGCTGGACGGCGGGGTGGGCCGGATGGTCCAGATGGCCCGGTCGAACCTGCGCAACGTGCCTCGCCCGTAGGGCCCTCGGGTCCGCGCCCGCCTGGTGTCAGGAACGCCCGCCGAACTGCCAGTTGTGGACCTCGATGCCGGCGTACCGGTCCGGGGTCAGGACGGCGCGTGCCGCGCCCGGGTCCGGCGCCCGGAGCAGCGCGGCCGTGCCCAGCCAGGTGTCGCCGTCGTCGGACAGCAACGGCCCGTAGGCGATCAGCTCGTCCGGGTCGGCAGGCACCGCGAGGTCGGCGGCCTGCCCGGCGCCGAGGCCGAGCACCAGGTAGCGGTTGCCGCCGGTCCGGCCACCGGGGAAGTCCCACATGGTGCGCCCCAGCAGGTTGCGCCATCGTCGCAGCAACACGTCCCGGTAGGCACCGGCCTGGTAGTTGGGCTCGTCGAAGGCGAACGCGCGGGCGGCGGCGGGATCCACCAGGTCCACGATGTGCACGCTTCCGGTGGGCGTGTCGCCGTCGTCGGCGAGGGTCGGGCCCCGGGCGATCAACTCCTTCGCGTATTCGTCCATGTAGGACCAGTGGTCTTCCAGCAGCTCGTCGCGCAGTGGGAGGGATCCGGGCCGGTCGCGGTGATAGCAGAGGAACTCCATGCGTACAGGATCTCTTCCCGGCGCGACCAGGTCGAGCAGGATTCGCCGGCCTCAGAGCAGACGCAGGGTCCCGGGCCCCGTACGGTCCTGGATGATCTCCACCAGCCGGTCGAAGAGAGTGGGCCCGAGGCCCTGGGAAGCCCGCGCCGACTCCGCGAGCAGGCCGGGCCGGTTGCTCGCGTGGGCCCGGCCGGCCAGCCGGTGCAGGTACCGGGCGGTCTCCTCGTGCCCCAGCGCGCGTGCGGACCGCGCGTGGTCCCGCCACTCGATGACGAAGTCGCCGTCGTCCGGCGTGCCCATTCCGCCGCTCAGGCAGTCCGCGAAGGCGTCGAGGTTCCGGCCGAAGTAGCCGCCGGGCCCGTTCACCGCCTCGCCGATCACGTCCCAGAAGCGCTCCGGGCCGGTGACCCGGGAGCCGTCGATCACATAGGTCACGGTCATGGGGGGAGCGTACAAGCGCGTCGTCCGGTGATCCGCGCCGCAGGTGGGGGGCTACGACGCGGACCGGACCGGGGTGCGGCTCAGCAGCCGTGGTCGACGAGGTCGAAGGTCTCGTAGTGGTCGGCGGTGTAGTAGTCCTCCTGGACCTCCTCGCCCGTGACGATGCGTCGTGCGCCGCGGGTCGGGGAGCCGGGAGTGATGACGGTGTACTCGTGGTAGTAGCCGGTGCCCTGGGCAGGCAGCACGCCTTCACGGTTCTGGAAGACGGTCCCGTCCTGGTCGTACGGGAAGGGGCCGCCGGCGTCGATGAGATCGAGGGTGTCGTGCGCCTCGGACGGCAGCGCCGAGTAACAGATGCTGCCGACCGCTGCGGTGGCGGCGGTCGCGGGCGCCGTGACGGGTCCGCCGACGAAGAGGACGGACAGGAGGGCGGCGACGCCGCCGAGCGTGGTGATCCGTGGGGGGATTCGCATAGCCACCATGATGACGCGCGTAGACGCGCTCCCGTCAACGCCAACAAGAGTGAATTTTCTGGAAGTTGACCGTGAGGGTCGCCGGCCGCCGTTCTGTGTGCCGGAACGGCGCGTGCGGGGGAGGTTTCGCACGGATTGATGCCAACGGAAGCGTGACAGCGCGTACGCGGGGCATGCATTGCGTGAGGAAGTCCGAAGCGGAGGGGGGCGATTCACTGTGTGGGCGGGGGAAACGATGGAGCGTCAGGAACAAGCCCGACTGCACCGCAGAGTCGGCCGGGCCGATGTGGCGGCCGTCGCAGAAGTGCGGTGTGCGGTACGGGAGTTACTGCGGTACCGATGGAAGGAAGAGCCCGCGCAGGTGGCCGAGCTGCTGCTCAGCGAGCTCGTGACCAACGCGCTGGTCCACACCGATGACGGAGCGGTCGTCGCCGTGAGCGTGGCGCAGCAGGGGCTGCGCGTGGAGGTACGGGACTTCGTCCCGGGCATGCCCGTGTCGCACGTACCGGACGCCGACGACGGTACGCACGGCAGGGGACTGGTCCTGGTGGAGAGCCTCGCGGACTCCTGGGGGATCAGCCCGCATGCGCTGGGGAAGGTGGTCTGGTTCGAGCTGGACGGTGAACGGCCCTGACGGTCCCGGTGGTCCGTCAGGGCCGTCTTCCGGCAGGCCGTGGCCCGGCGCTCAGCCGAACTGCTGCTCCAGATCCTTCAGCTTCTGCTCCAGCGAGTCGAGCCGGGGCAGTGCCTGGGTGTCGTCCTCGGCGGTGAGGTCGTCCGTTCTGGGATCAGTCGCGCTCAGCTCCGGGACGCCCTCGGAGTTCGGGCCGTTCACGGCTTGCAGGGATGGCCGGGGGCGCAGGGGCAGCTGTCCCGGCTCGGATATGGCGGGCTCCGCGACGGACTGCGCGGAGCCCGTCGCGGGGGCGATGGCCTGGACGTCCACCTGGGAGCCGCCCCGGCCGCCCCGTCCCCAGGCGCGGTTCTGCCGGTTCAGGGCCTTGATCTGCGCCCGGTCCAGCTTCTCCTGATCCCTCCTGCGAAGGCGGTTCTGCTCCTTCTCCCGGCGGTCCTCGCGCACCTCGTCGACCGCTTCGTCCAGCGTGCGTACGCCTTCCAGCAGCATCAGCGACCAGGCGCCGAAGGTCTCCCGGGGCGCGCGCAGCCACCGTACGATCCGGATCTGCGGCAGCGGACGCGGCACCAGACCCTGCTCGCGCAGCGCGGCCACGCGGGTCTGCTTCAGGGCCCGGTCGAAGAGCACGGCCGCAGAGAGCGACATCCCCGCGAAGAAGTGCGGAGCGCCCGCGTGGTTCAGGCCGCGCGGCGCGTGCACCCAGTTGAACCAGGCGGCGGCGCCTGCGAACGTCCACACCAGCAGCCGCGAACCGAGCGCTGCGTCACCGTGGCTGGCCTCGCGCACAGCGAGCACGGAGCAGAACATCGCCGCCCCGTCGAGGCCGAACGGCACCAGGTACTCCCAGCCCCCGGAGAGGCCGAGGTTCTGCGTGCCGAAGCCGACGAGCCCGTGGAAGGAGAGCGCGGCGGCGACCGCCGCGCAGCAGAACAGCAGCACGTACGAAGCGGTGGCGTAGAGCGCTTCCTTGCGTCTGCGCCGTTCCTCGCTGCGTTCCCAGGAGTCCTCGGCCGCGGATGCGTCAGAGGCGCGCTTGCCGCGCGCGACCACCGCCACCGCCGCCATGACCCCCGCCAGCAGCACGGCGGCCGGAAGCAGCCAGTCAAGCGATATGTCGGTCAGTCTCATGCGCGGTCCCTTGTGTCGCGAGAGGGCGTTTCGGCCGCCATCGTGCCGGGGATTGCCGCGCGTTCAGGTGGTTTCGGGGCAAGAGAACGCCAATGGGGTGGCGGAGTCGACGGATATCCGCGATCTGATCGAATAGCCGTACGACGCAGGGGAGATGCGTTCGATTCGTGTCACCCTCGCGGGCGGTGTGGATCCCGGGCCGCCCGGTCGGTCTCAGGGGGCGGGTGCGGGCTTCCGGACCCGTCGGTCTCAGGGGGCGGGTGTCAGCTTCCGGACCCGGTCCGCGTCGCAGGTCCGCGGGCAGGTGACGCAGGTGTCCTCGGGCCGCACCGTGTAGAACATGCAGCAGCTCGCCCGGTCGCGGGTGGGCAGCGACTCGCCGTCCGGACCGGTCAGCTCCCGGAAGCCCGCGGTGCCGACGTACGGCTTCGTGGTTCCGGGCAGAAGCACCTCGAGTTCGGCCATCGCGCGGCGCTCCTCACCGAGGAGATGGGCGATGTACCAGAGGCCCTCGACGATCTCGTCCGTCGCCATGCCCCACAGGGCCCGCTTGCCGCGCCGCATCCGCGGGCCGAAGCCGTCGAGCACCGGGCCGAGGTGTCCGGCCACGGACGCGAGCACCTCGGCGCGCAGCGCGGCCTCGTCCGCCACCACGCGCGCCCCCGGCAGCTCAGCCGCCGGATCGCCGGGCAGACAGGTGAATTCCCGTACGCGCACGGTCAGATGGCCCAGCGCCCGCTGAAAGAAGACGTCCTCGACGGGGATCCGGGGCACCCGCCGGTGCAGGAACCACGGCACCGTCACCAGCAGGCAGGCCGGCCAGGCGTACCGGTGCAGTCCGAATCCGGCGACCACATCGGGCCGCGCCCGCTGCCCGTAGTCCCGCAGCACCTGCGCGTCGTCCCAGGCGAGGAAGGCGTCCAGCCCGCCGCCCCCGGCCGCGAGCTCCTGGGCGCCGACCCAGCCGACGCCGCCGGGGGCGGGCTCGCCGTCGTCGAGCGCCTCGGCTCGCAGCCCGGGAAAGACCTCGGCCAGACGCGCGTACGCGTCCGTCACCGCCGAGGCCGTTGTGCCCGGAAGCAGAGTGGGAAGGGTCATGCAGGGACCACCGAATCGCGATCGTTTGCAGGTTAGCCTTACCTTACCCGACCGGATCGATGTTTGAACTGCAGCCTCCTGCGCCTATCGTGCACAGGAGGCGCCGCGCACGCGAGCCGCGCCCGCGACCGGCCGAGGAGGTACCCGTGGAGCAGGGCAGAGCCCGCCAGGACGCGTGGGCGCCGCACACGTCCGTCTCTCCCGTGTCCGCCTCCTCGTCCCTCCGGGTGCCGGAGCAGGCCCGCGGCGAGCACACCCACAGCGAGCCGCCGGCCCCCCGGGTCACCATCCAGCGGCACTCGGTACGCGGCCAGATCCTGGAAGCCCTGCGCGCCGCCCTCGTCGACGGCGAGCTGATCCCCGGGCAGGTCTACTCCGCCCCGGCGCTCGGCGCCCGCTTCGGGGTCTCCGCCACCCCCGTGCGCGAGGCGATGCAGCAGCTGGCCGTGGAGGGGGCCGTCGAGGTCGTCCCGAACCGCGGGTTCCGGGTCGCCGAGCGTGGGCCGGGCGAGCTGGCCGAGCTGGCCGAGGTGCGGGCGCTGCTCGAAGTCCCCGTCATGCTGCGGCTCGCCCGCACCGTGCCGGCGACGAGCTGGTGCGCCCTGCGCCCGCTGGCCGACGCCACCGTCGCGGCGGCGGCCGTCGGCGACCGGGCGAGCTACGCGGAGGCCGACCGGGCCTTCCACGGAGCGGTGCTCGCCCTGGCAGGCAACAGCCAACTGGTGATGGTGGCCGACGAACTGCACCGCCGTTCCCAGTGGCCCCTGGAGGGCAACCCCGTCACCCGCCGCGCGGACCTGCTGGCGGACGCGTCCGAGCACACGGCCCTGCTCGACGCGCTGATCGCCCAGGACGTGACCGTGGTGCAGTCACTCGTACGAGAACACTTCGCCGGCTCGGGCGGCTGAGGACGGGCGGGGGCCGGCCCCCGCCCGTCGCCTCAGTTCGCCTCGGCCGTCCGCGGACCCGGCAGGTCCAGGTGCGGCGCCAGCCAGGTCGGCACGCCGCCGAGCAGCCGGAACAGCCGCCCCGCCTCGGCGCGCAGCCGCGTCGCCGCCTCCGGCTCGGGCTCGGCGTCCGCCATGGCGATGAGCGCCGGAGCCGTACCGACCAGATAGCCCAGCTCCTCCCTGATCCGCAGGGACTCCGCGAAGCCGTGCCTGGCCTCCGCCAACTCGCCCTCGCGCAGGGCGATCAGGGCCAGATGGCGCCAGGTGGAGGAGAGCAGCAGCGCGTCCCCCTGGGCGGTGGCGCCCGCATGGGCCCTGCGGTACGCGGCGCGGGCGGCCTGCGGCGAGTCGGCGATGTTCTGCGCGATCAGGCCCCGCCGGAAGTCCAGCAGCGGGCGGCCCGGGGCGGCCGGGGCCAGGAGCGCCGCGGCGCGGCTGAGCGCCACCCGCGCCTCGTCGGCCCGGTCCCGTACGCCGAGCAGGGTGGAGGCGTAGGCGAGATAGCCGCGCTCGCAGGCGGCGGCGCCCCGCTCGGCATCGTCGTGGGCCATGGCCTCGGCGGTGCGCAGCGCGTCCTCCGCCTCGGTCCAGCCCTCTCCGGTGTAGAGACACCGCTCGATCAGCAGCGCCGTGCGCTGGAGGGCCGCGGCCGGGTCGGTGGCGGCGTCGTGTTCGAGCAGTGCCGCGGCGTCCGTCCAGCAGGCGCGTGACCGCAGCCGCCATACCGCTGTCTGGAGCGGCGGATCGTCATCTGCTGTCGTTCCGGAACCAGACATGGCGGTATCCGCCACATTGCCCTCCCCGAGCGCGCCGTCGAGCTTGGAGAACGTCCGGTCGTTCAAGGGAGGGTCGTCACCTACCCCCACGGCCGGACGCTCTGAGTCTGGCCGCATCACAGCACGGAATGGCACGCCGGGCCAAGAGGTCGAGGCAATGTCAGGTGAAACTTTTCACAATCGGCCGAATCCCGTGGGGGCCTCCGTGCCCCGTGAAATCAGCTCATGCGCAGGGCGAGGAAGAAATCGAGCTTGTCCTCGAGCCGCGAAAGGTCACGACCCGTCAACTGCTCGATTCGCCCGACGCGGTAGCGCAGCGTGTTGACGTGGAGGTGCAGCCGGGCCGCGCAGCGGGTCCACGATCCGTCGCAGTCCAGGAACGCTTCCAAGGTTGGGATGAGTTCCGCGCGGTGGCGCCCGTCGTAGTCGCGCAGCGGGTCGAGCAGCCGAGCGGTGAACGCACGACGGACGTCGTCGGGCACGAACGGCAGCAGCAGCACGTGCGAGGCCAGCTCGTGGTGGCCCGCCGCGCAGACCCGCCCCGGGCGTGCCGCCGCCACCCGGCGGGCGTGCCGGGCCTCCTCCAGGGCGCCGCGCAGCCCCTCCGGCGAATGCACAGAGGCGCTGACACCCAGTGTCAGGCGGCCGTCGTCCGCGAGGCCCGCCGAGAGCGGCGTGCGCACAGCGGCCAGCAGGGAGTCGGCGTGCAGCGCGGGGTCCTGCGCGGGGCCCCGCGCCGGGTCTTGGGAGACGTCCGCTTCCGGCCGGACATCGGCGAGCGCGGGCAGCGGTACGAGCGCGATGGCCTCGTCACCCGTATGGGCGACCGCGAACCGGTCGGCCGAATCCGGCCCGGTCACGGCCGGGTCGACCAGGATCTCCTCCAGCAGCGCCTGGGCGACCGGGCCGCCCGCGATGCCGGACCCGGAGCCGCCGGGCGCGTCCGCCTGGTCCCACTCGACCCGGGCCACCACCACCTGCCAGTGCGGCGCGCTGCCGAGGCCGGGCAGCAGGACCGGGGCGGCCACCCGCAGCCGCGCCGCGATCTCCGCGGGCGGGGCGCCGGCCTGGACCAGCTCCAGGACCTCCTGGGCTAGCCTGCGGCGCACCGTACGGGCCGCGTCGCGACGGTCCCGTTCCACCGCGATCAGCTGCGTGACGCCCTGGAGGAGGTCGAGGCGCGCGGCCGGCCAGTCGCCGGCGTCGGCCTCGACGGCAAGCAGCCAGTCCGAGAGCACCGACTCCCGCACATCGCGGGAGGCCGGCACGGCTCCCCGGCCGTGGTTGCGGATCGGGAAGAGCGAATACGTCACCCCGTCGACGGTGACCCGGTGCGGGGCGCGGCGGCCGGAGCGCATGGCGGCCAGGTGCAGCCCGGCGAGCTCCGCGCCGACGGGGCCGGACAGCGGAGCCCCGGCGCCCGCGATCTGCCTGCCGGTGGGCGAGAGCACCCAGGCGTGCAGGTCGAGGTCGGAGCCGAGGAGATCGAGGACCACCTCCGGACCGCCGCCCGTCGGGCCCGAGGTCATCAGCCGGCGGTGCCGGTCCACCACGGCGGCCAGATCGCCCGCCCGCTCGCCGGACACCTGGCGGACCACATGCTCGGTGATCGTTGCGAACGCGACGGTCTCGTGGACGGCGAAGAGCGGCAGCCGGTGGTGACGGCACGCCTCGACCAGATCGTCCGGGATGGCGCCGAGCTCCGCCTCGCCCGCCGCGAGCCCGGCGACCCCGGCCCCCGACAGGATCCGTACGAACGGCTCCGAGTCCTTCGCGTCCCGGTGCCAGGCCAGGCCGGTCAGCACCAGTTCGCCGCCCGTGAGGTAGCGGCTGGGGTCCCGAAGGTCAGTGGTCATCACGCCACGGACCGACCGGTCCAGCTCCTCGTCGCCGCCGAGCAGCCGCAGGCCCAGCGCGTCGGTCTCCAGCAGTGCGCGCAGCCGCATCTCGTCGCCGCCGATCTCATTCGTTGGTGCGGGTGAAAACTGGGTATTGCGGTGAGGTCACCGATGCCCGCCATTCGTTCGAATCTACAAGACGAGGGCGGAGACCAGCCAACTCCTTCATGGTTTCGGTGACTGCACCAGGTGGAGCAGGGCTTGTGTACTGAGTCACACACCACGTGAACAAGACATGAACAAGTCTCGAGGGCCGGCCGTTCCCAGCCCCGGCGAACAACCGATTGAGAAGAAGAGAGCCACTCATGGACTTCCTTCGCCCCGCCAGCTGGGAGGAGGCGCTCGCCGCCAAGGCCGAGCACCCGACGGCTGTGCCCATCGCGGGCGGCACCGATGTGATGGTCGAGATCAACTTCGACCACCGGCGGCCCGAATACCTCCTGGACCTGAACCGCATCGGTGAGCTGTCCGAGTGGGAGGTGGGCCAGGAGAGCGTACGGCTCGGCGCCTCCGTCCCGTACAGCCAGATCATGGACCACCTGCGGGCCGAGCTGCCCGGCCTCGCGCTCGCCTCGCACACCGTCGCCTCGCCGCAGATCCGCAACCGCGGCGGCGTCGGCGGCAACCTGGGCACCGCCTCACCCGCCGGAGACGCCCACCCGGCGCTGCTCGCCGCGGGCGCCGAGGTGGAGGCCGAGTCCGTCCGCGGAACGCGGCTCATCCCCATCGACGAGTTCTACACCGGCGTCAAGCGCAACGCCCTGGCGCCGGACGAGCTGATCCGGGCCGTGCACATCAAGAAGGCCGACGGGCCGCAGCAGTACTCCAAGGTCGGCACCCGCAACGCGATGGTCATCGCTGTCTGCGCCTTCGGCATGGCCCTGCACCCCGAGACCCGCACCGTCCGCACCGGCATCGGATCCGCCGCCCCGACACCCGTACGGGCGAAGGAGGCGGAGGACTTCCTGAACGCCGCGCTGGAGGAGGGCGGGTTCTGGGACAGCCGGACCATCATCACCCCCTCCGTCGCCAAGCAGTTCGCCACGCTCGCCGCGGCGGCCTGCAACCCGATCGACGACGTGCGCGGCACCGCGAGCTACCGCCGGCACGCGGTCGGGATCATGGCCCGCCGGACCCTCGGCTGGACCTGGGAGTCGTACCGCGGCAACGGCCGCAGCACCGAAGGAGCCGCCTGATCATGCGTGTCAATTTCACGGTCAACGGCCGCCGTCACGAGGCCGACGACGTCTGGGAGGGCGAGTCCCTCCTGTACGTCCTGCGTGAGCGGATGGGCCTTCCCGGCTCCAAGAACGCCTGCGAGCAGGGTGAGTGCGGTTCCTGCACCGTCCGCCTCGACGGGGTGCCGGTCTGTTCCTGTCTGGTCGCCGCCGGTCAGGTCGAAGGCCGCGACGTCGTCACCGTCGAAGGCCTCGCCGACTTCGCCGCCCACCGCGCCGAGGCCCACCCCGGCACCGGCTGCGCGTCCGGCGCCTGCGGCACCGCGCTCGACCAGGCGCGGCGCTGGGAGGCCAGGCCGGCCGGCGACGAGACCCGCGACACCGGCGAACTCTCGCCCGTCCAGCAGGCCTTCATCGACGCCGGAGCCGTCCAGTGCGGCTTCTGCACCCCCGGCCTGCTGGTCGCCGCCGACGAGCTCCTGGAGCGCAACCCGGAGCCGTCCGACGCGGACATCCGCGAGGCGCTCTCCGGCAACCTCTGCCGCTGCACCGGCTACGAGAAGATCCTCGACGCGGTCCGCCTCGCGGCCGCCCGCGCGGAAGAGACGGTCTGAACCATGGGCGTCACCGGTTCCCCCACCAACATCAACCAGGGCACCCGCACCAAGGGCGGCATCGGCGAGTCCACGCTGCGCCCCGACGGGATCCTGAAGGTCACCGGCGAGTTCGCGTACTCCTCGGACATGTGGCACGAGGACATGCTCTGGGGCCACACCCTGCGCTCCACCGTCGCGCACGCCGAGATCGTCTCGATCGACACCTCCGAGGCGCTCGCCACCTCCGGCGTCTACGCCGTACTCACGTACGACGACCTGCCCGCCGCGATGAAGAACTACGGCCTGGAGATCCAGGACACCCCGGTCCTGGCCCACGGCAAGGTCCGCCACCACGGCGAGCCGGTGGCGATCGTCGCCGCCGACCACCCGGAGACCGCCCGCCGCGCCGCCGCGAAGATCAGGATCGACTACCGCGAACTGCCGGTCGTCACCGACGAGGCCTCCGCGACCGCCGAGGGCGCACCCCTCATCCACGAGGGCCGCGACGACCACCACATCGGGCACGTCCCGCACCCCAACATCGTGCACCGCCAGCCGATCATCCGCGGCGACGCGGACGAGGCCGCCAAGAAGGCCGACGTCATCGTGCGGGGCGAGTACACCTTCGGCATGCAGGACCAGGCCTTCCTCGGCCCGGAGTCCGGTCTCGCCGTGCCCTCCGAGGACGGCGGCGTCGACCTGTACGTCGCGACCCAGTGGCTCCACTCGGACCTCAGGCAGATCGCCCCCGTCCTCGGCCTGCCCGAGGACAAGGTCCGCATGACGCTCTCCGGCGTCGGCGGGGCCTTCGGCGGCCGCGAGGACATCTCGATGCAGATCCACGCCTGCCTGCTGGCGCTGCGCACCGGCAAGCCGGTGAAGATCGTCTACAACCGCTTCGAGTCCTTCTTCGGGCACGTGCACCGTCACCCCGCCAAGCTCTGGTACGAGCACGGCGCCACCCGTGACGGCAAGCTCACGCACATGAAGTGCCGCATCGTGCTCGACGGCGGCGCCTACGCCTCCGCCTCCCCGGCCGTCGTCGGCAACGCCTCCTCGCTCTCCGTCGGCCCGTACGTCATCGACGACGTCGACATCGAGGCGATCGCCCTCTACACCAACAACCCGCCGTGCGGCGCGATGCGCGGCTTCGGCGCGGTCCAGGCCTGCTTCGCCTACGAGGCGCAGATGGACAAGGTGGCCGCCCAACTCGGCATGGACCCTGTCGAGTTCAGGCAGCTCAACGCCATGGAGCAGGGCACCCTGCTGCCCACAGGCCAGCGGGTCGACTCGCCCGCCCCCGTCGCCGAACTGCTGCGCCGGGTCAAGGCCAGGCCGCTGCCGCCCGAGCGCCAGTGGGAGAGCGCCGGCGAACACCCGGACGTACGGGCGCTGCCAGGCGGACTGTCCAACACCACGCACGGCGAAGGCGTCGTACGCGGGATCGGCTACGCGGTCGGCCTGAAGAACGTCGGCTTCTCCGAGGGCTTCGACGACTACTCCACCGCCCGGGTGCGCATGGAGGTCATCGGCGGCGAACCCGTCGCGACCGTGCACACCGCCATGGCGGAGGTCGGACAGGGCGGCGTCACCGTGCACGCCCAGATCGCCCGTACCGAACTGGGCGTCTCCCAGGTCACCATCCACCCGGCCGACACCCGCGTCGGATCGGCGGGCTCCACGTCCGCGTCCCGTCAGACGTACGTCACCGGCGGCGCCGTGAAGAACTCCTGCGAGGCCGTCCGCGAGCAGGTCCTGGAGATCGGCCGCCGCAAGTTCGGCACCTACCACCCCGCCTGGGCCACCGCCGAACTCCTCCTGGAGGGCGGCAAGGTCGTCACCGACGGCGGCGAGGTGCTCGCCGATCTGGCCGATGTACTGGAGGGCGAGGCGGTCGACGTCGAGCTGGAGTGGCGCCACCGGCCCACCGAGGCCTTCGACCTCCGTACCGGACAGGGCAACGGCCACGTCCAGTACTCCTTCGCCGCGCACCGCGCGGTCGTCGAGGTCGACACCGAGCTCGGCCTGGTCAAGGTCATCGAACTGGCCTGCGCGCAGGACGTCGGCAAGGCGCTCAACCCGCTCTCCGTCCTCGGGCAGATCCAGGGCGGCACCCTCCAGGGCATGGGCGTCGCCGTCATGGAGGAGATCATCGTCGACCCGAAGACCGCGAAGGTGCGCAACCCGTCCTTCACGGACTACCTCCTGCCCACCATCCTCGACACCCCGACCATCCCGGTCGATGTGCTCGAACTCGCCGACGACCACGCCCCGTACGGGCTCCGTGGCGTCGGAGAGGCCCCCACCCTGTCGTCGACCCCGGCCGTCCTCGCGGCGATCCGGAACGCGACGGGTCTCGAGCTCAACCGGACCCCGGTCCGCCCGGAGCACCTCACCGGCACCTGACCGGCGGCTCCCCTCCAGCTCTCCGGGCGGTGCGCGCCCCCAGGGAACGTCACACTTCCTCGGCCCGCACCGCCCGGAGGAACCAAGTCCCGCACCGCTCGCGGGCTTGCCCCCACGCACCGCACCAGCAGTAACCCGTTCGCCTCGGGCCGTCCCCCGGGTCGTGCAGCCAGAGCATTCATCCCAAATCCCGCATTTCGATTCTTCATCGCGGGTGCCCCTGTGAACCTTGGGAGTCAGGCATCATGACCCAGCAGTCAGTAGAGCCGAAGACCAGTGCGCAGGACGCGGGCCCCGGCTCGCGCGTCCCCGCCGGAAGATCCTGGCTCGACCGGTACTTCCACATATCCGAGCGCGGCTCCACGGTCGCCCGTGAAGTGCGGGGCGGCGTCACGACCTTCATGGCCATGGCGTACATCCTGCTGCTCAACCCGCTGATCCTCGGCGGCAAGGACGTCGACGGAAACCTGCTCAGCCAGCCGGGGCTGATCACCGCGACCGCGCTCGCGGCGGCGGCGACCACCCTGCTGATGGGCTTCGTCGGCAAGGTCCCCCTCGCGCTCGCCGCGGGACTCAGCGTCTCCGGCGTCCTGTCCTCACAGGTCGCCCCGCACATGACCTGGCCGCAGGCCATGGCCATGTGCGTGATGTACGGCCTGGTGATCTGCCTGCTGGTGGTCACCGGTCTGCGTGAGCTGATCATGAACGCGATCCCGCTCCCGCTGAAGCACGGCATCACCATGGGCATCGGGCTGTTCATCGCCCTGATCGGCCTCTACAAGGCCGGTTTCGTGGGCAAGGGCACCGCGACGCCGGTGACCCTCGGCCCGACCGGCGAGCTCGCCGGCTGGCCCGTTCTCGTCTTCGCGGTGACCCTGCTGCTGATCTTCATGCTCCAGGCCCGCAACACCCCCGGCGCGATCCTCATCGGCATCGTGGTCGGCACCGTCGTCGCCGTGGTGATCAACAAGGTCGCCGGCGTCGACCCGAAGATCTGGAGCAGCGGCCCGCCCGAGCTCAAGGGCTCCGCGGTCTCCTCGCCGGACTTCTCGCTCTTCGGGGACGTCGAGTTCGGCGGCTGGGGCGACGTCGGCGCGATGACCGTCGGATTCATCGTCTTCACCCTGGTGCTGGCCGGCTTCTTCGACGCGATGGCCACCATCATCGGTGTCGGTACGGAGGCCGAGCTGGCCGACGACAAGGGCCGGATGCCGGGCCTGTCCAAGGCGCTGTTCATCGACGGCGCGGGCGGTGCGATCGGCGGTGTCGCCGGAGGCTCCGGCCAGACCGTGTTCGTCGAATCGGCGACCGGCGTCGGGGAGGGCGCCCGGACCGGGCTCGCCTCCGTCGTCACCGGCCTCTTCTTCGCCGCCTGCCTCTTCTTCACCCCGCTCACGGCCATCGTGCCGGCCGAGGTGGCGTCCGCCGCCCTGGTCGTCATCGGTGCCATGATGATGCAGAACGCCCGGCACGTGGACTGGAGCGACCGTTCCGTCGCCATCCCGGTCTTCCTGACCGTGGTCCTGATGCCGTTCACGTACACCATCACCACCGGTGTGGCCGCGGGTGTCATCAGCTACGTCGCCATCAAGGCGGCCCAGGGCCGGTCCCGCGAGATCGGGGCCTTCATGTGGGGGCTGACGGTGATCTTCGTCGTCTACTTCGCCCTGCACCCGATCGAGAGCTGGCTCGGCGTCAGCTGAGCCGTCCTCCACACATCCGCCAAGGAGACCGAGATGCTGGACATCGCCGAGGAGCTCGACCGGTGGGCCGGGCAGGGACGCGACTTCGCCGTCGCCACCGTCGTGGCCGTCGGCGGCAGCGCGCCCCGGCAGCCGGGTGCCGCACTGGCCGTCGACCGTGACGGCACGGCGATCGGCTCGGTCTCCGGCGGATGTGTGGAGGGCGCGGTGTACGAACTGTGCCAACAGGCCCTCGACGACGGCACGACCGTCCGCGAGCAGTTCGGCTACAGCGACGAGGACGCCTTCGCGGTCGGCCTGACCTGCGGCGGCGTCATCGACATCCTCGTGACACCGGTCCGGGCGGACGACCCCGCCCGCCCGGTGTTCGCCGCCGCGCTCGCCGCCGCCTCGCGCGGGGAGCCCGCGGCCCTGGCCCGGATCACCGAAGGGCCCGCCGAACTCCTCGGCCGGCCGCTGCTGGTCCACCCCGACGGCGGTTACGAGGGCGGGCTCGGCGGACACCCGGAGCTGGACCGCACCGCGGCAGCGGAGACCCGCGCCATGCTGGACGCGGGCCGCACCGGCCCCCTCACCATCGGCGCTGACGGCTCCCGGTGCGGGCAGCCGCTCACGCTGCTCGTCGAATCCAGCGTCCCGCCGCCCCGGATGATCGTGTTCGGGGCCATCGACTTCGCCTCGGCCCTCGTGCGGGCGGGGAAGTTCCTCGGCTACCACGTCACGGTGTGCGACGCCCGTCCCGTCTTCGCGACCGAGGCACGCTTTCCGGACGCCGACGAACTGGTCGTCGACTGGCCGCACCGCTACCTGGCCGCCACGCAGGTCGACGCGCGTACCGTGCTGTGCGTCCTGACGCACGACGCCAAATTCGACATCCCGCTCCTGGAGGCGGCGTTGAAACTGCCGGTCGCCTATGTCGGCGCGATGGGCTCGCGCCGCACCCATCTGGAGCGCAACGACCGGCTGCGCGAGGCCGGTGTCACGGAACACGAACTCGCCCGGCTGCACTCGCCGATCGGCCTCGACCTCGGAGCCCGTACCCCCGAGGAGACGGCCCTGTCGATCGCCGCCGAGATCGTCGCCGACCGACGCGGCGGCAGCGGAGTCCCCCTCACCGGTGCCCACACCCCGATCCATCACAGCGGCCCGCTGCCACCGGCCGGGCGCATCGGTTTCGTGGCCTGAAACGGGCCGCCGGTGCTGTCCGGGAAACGGCGGTTCTCCGCCGCGGCGGCTTTCCGCCAGCGGTAGTCGCTGACGAACCGGTACGACAACCGGTAGATCAGCTGCATGACATCTACGCCCTCCACCGCCGCCGACCGGGCGAGACCCGCTCGCGCGCGGCGCCGAGCCCTCCTCATAGCGATCTCCGTCGCCCTGGTGGGCGGCGCGCTGCTTCCCGTCACGGCAACCGCGTCCGCCACGGCCGGACCCGCACCGGCCGCCGACCGGGCCGCCTCCGTCCGCGCGTACGACATCACCCTGATCACCGGCGACGTCGTCCACTACGCGGACGGCGCCGGCAAGCAGGACACCGTCACCGTGGACCGCCCCGACGGCGCGGTGGGCGGGGTCCACGTCCAGCAGGCCGGGGACGACGTCTACGTCCTGCCCGACGAGGCCGGCGGCCTGATCGCCGCCGGCAAGCTGGACCGCCGCCTCTTCAACGTCACCGCGCTCGCGAAGATGGGCTACGACGACGCGCGGAGCAACGGCATCCCGCTGATCGCCACCTACCCGGCGGGCAAGGCCCGTTCGCTGCCCGCCGCCCCGCGCGGCAGCAGGACCGTCCGGACGCTGGAGTCCGTCCACGGCGCGGCACTGAAGGCGGGCAAGGACACCGCGCGCGCCTTCTGGGACGACATCGCGCGCACCTCCACGGCCCGTGCGCTGGACAACGGCATCGCGAAGCTGTGGCTCGACGGACGCGTCGAGGCCGCCCTCAAGGACTCCGTACCGCAGATCAACGCCCCGCAGGCATGGGCCGAGGGGTACGACGGCAAGGGCATCAAGGTCGCGGTGCTGGACACCGGCATCGACACCGACCACCCGGACGTCAAGGACCGCATCCTGGAGACCCGGAGCTTCGTGCCGGGCGAGGAGGTCGACGACAAGAACGGGCACGGAACGCACGTCGCGTCCACCATCGCCGGTTCCGGCGCCGCCTCCGACGGGGTCAACAAGGGCGTCGCCCCGGCGGCCGGCCTGCTCGTCGGCAAGGTACTGAGCGACGAGGGCTCGGGGGCCGACTCCGGCATCATCGAGGCGATGGAGTGGGCGAAGGCGGAAGGCGCCGACGTCGTCTCCATGAGCCTCGGCTCCAGCATCCCGGACGACGGCTCCGACCCGATGGCCCAGGCCGTCGACTCGCTCTCGGCCGACGGTGGCCCGCTGTTCGTCATCGCCGCGGGCAACGCGTACGGCGCGGGCACGATCGGCTCGCCCGGCTCCGCCGACAAGGCCCTCACCATCGCCGCCGTCGACAAGCAGGACAACCGCGCGGACTTCTCCTCCATGGGCCCGCTGACCCGCTCCTACGGCCTCAAGCCGGACCTCTCCGCACCCGGCGTCGACATCAGCGCGGCCGCCTCGCAGTCGGTCCCCGGCATCGAGGGCATGTACCAGTCGATGTCCGGTACGTCGATGGCGACCCCGCACGTCGCGGGCGCCGCCGCCCTCCTGAAGGAGCGTCACCCCGACTGGACCGGTCAGCGCATCAAGGACGCGCTGATGACCTCGTCCAAGGTGCTGCCCGCCTACACCCCGTACGAGCAGGGCACGGGCCGCCTCGACGTGAAGGCGGCCGTCGACACCCGGATCGAGGCGACGGGTACCGTCGCGGTCGCCACCTACGACTGGCCGCACAGCGCGTCCGACCCGGTCGCCGAGCGGACGATCACGTACCGCAACAGCGGCGTAGAGGACGTCGCGCTCGACCTGGCGACGGACAGCGGATCGGACGCGTACACGTTGTCGGCGAAGCAGCTGACCGTCCCGGCCGGCTCGACGGCGGATGCCGTCCTCTCGCTCGACCCGTCGAAGGTCGCGGCGAACACCACGTTCTCCGGACAGGTGATCGCGAAGGACGCCTCGGGCGCCACCGTCGCGCACACCGGGTTCGCGCTGAACAAGGAGCAGGAGCTCTACGACCTGACGCTGGAGCTGCGTGACCGCTCGGGCGAGCCGATGGACGGCGTCGTCGTCCTCGCCGCGCTCGGCGACCCGTACCTGACCCCCGTCCAGGTGTCCGGCAGCACCACCCTGCGGATGCCCCCGGGCACGTACACCGCCTGGTCCGCCGCCGACATCAAGGGCGACACCGCGGACTCACGGGCCCTCGCCTTCCTGGCGGCCCCCGAGATCATCCTGGACAAGCCCACCACCGTCGCGCTCGACGCCTCCGAGGCCCACAGGGTCAGCGTGCGGACGCCGCAGGAGACGGAGACCCGGCAGCTGCGCTACGACATGGCGCGCACCGCTCCGGACGGCACCGTCCAGCGCGACGCGTACCAGATCCCGCTGACGTACGACCAGCTGTGGGCGAGCCCCACCAAGAAGGTCACCCAGGGCACCTTCAGCTTCCTGACGCGCTGGCGCCAGGGCGAGAAGCTGATCGACCTGACGGCCGGTGGCCGTGACGTCCCGGTGGCCGTGCAGGGCGGTTCGGCCGTCGCCGACGACAGCCGGCAGCAGCTCGCCGGCGTCTTCGCGGGCAACGGCGCCGCCGCCGACTACGCGGGCCTCGACGCCAGGGGCAAGGCCGTCGTGATCCGCAGCAGCGACGCGGTCACCCCCACCGACCGGGCCGCGGCCGCGATCGCCGCCGGCGCCAAGGCGCTGTTCGTCGTCAACACCGGCGACGGCGTGCTCATGGAGCCCTACGCCGACTACGGCACCACGCTCCCCATCCCGGTCGCCTCCGTTCAGCGCCTCGCGGGCGAGGGCCTCGTGAAGGCCGCCCAGCACGGCCAGAAGGTCACCGTCGACCAGCGCAAGTTCGCGCGTTACGTGTACGACCTCGTCGACCGCCACGACGGCACGATCCCGGACCGCTCGCTCGCCTTCGCCCCGGACACCCGCGGGCTCGCGAAGGTGGAGAACACCTTCTACGGCCACCGGGACGTCGTCGGCGGCGGCTACCGCTACGACATCCCCGACTACGGCTTCGGCATCGGCTTCGCCGAGTACGAGAAGTACCCCGCCACCCGCACCGAATGGGTCAACCCGCTGCCGGGTGCCTCGTTCTGGTACGAGGACCACGCGGTCTACAACGCCGCCGGCACCGACACCGCGCTGGAGGAGCGCAGCGCCGAACTGGACTACACCGCGGGCCGCACCTACCGCGCCGACTGGTTCGCACCGGTCACCCGGCCGCGCCTCGGGACCGGATACTGGGGGCCTTTCCGCTCGCAGTGGGGCGACATCCAGTACAACATCACGCCGTGGACGGACGGCGGCGCCGGTCACTCCGGCGCCATGCCGGACATGGAGTACGACACCGGGAAGGCCGCGGTGTACCAGGGCGACAAGCTGCTCGACGAGTCCCCGGGCCGCGCGGGCTACGTCGGGAACCTGGCCGCGGAGAAGCTGCCCTACCGTCTCGTCCTCGACGCCTCGCGCGACGCGGACACCTGGAAGACCTCCGTCCGCACGCACTCGGAGTGGTCGTTCGTCTCGGGCGCGCTCGACCCCGAGGGCCCGTACCAGGCGGACATCCCGATGCTTCAGCTGGACTACGACGTGGCGACCGACCTGGCCGGTGACGTGGAGGCCGGGGAGTGGACCGAGATCGGTCTGTCGTCCACGACCCAGGAGTGGCTGGAAGGTGCCGTGAAGGCGTCGAAGGCCTCGCTGTCGGTCAGCTACGACGACGGGAGGACCTGGAGCGCGGTGCAGCTGAAGAAGGACTCGGCCGGTTCCTGGACCGCCCGGTTCAAGACCCCGAAGAAGGGCGCCACCGCCGTCTCGCTCAAGGCGCACGCCGAGGCCGGTGACGGTCTGGCAGTGGACCAGGAGATCATCCGGGCCTTCGGCCTGAAGTGACCTGCTGAGCCCTCCGGTTCAGGCGGCCGCACACCCGTGGGAAGGGTGCGCGGCCGCCCCTCTTCACACCCTGGGATGTTGCACCGCCCGTTCACGGCCGGAGATGAGACCGGGACGCGTCACCGCCGCCGCGCACACCAGCGCCGGGGCCGCCGCCAGTGCGAAGCACAGGGCGAGCGGCAGCCGGTCCACGAGCAGCCCGACCACGGCGGTGCCGCCCGACGCCCCGGCGTTGAACGCGGTGTTGACCCAGGCGCCCGCCTGCGTGCGCCGGTCCGCGCCGGCCGACTCGTCGGCGATGAGATACGCGGTCGTCAGCGCCGGTGCGACGAAGAGCCCGGCGACCGCCGCGACGCCGACCAGCACGTACAGACGCGGCGACACCCCGGCCACCACCAGCGCCGCAGCCAGCGCCGCGGCGGCCACGGGCAGCCGCACCCGGCTTGCCGACTTCCATCGGACCGCCCCGTAGGCCAGGCCGCCGACGGCGCTCCCAGCGGACAGAGCCGCCAGCACCCAGGACACCGCCGCCGGCTCCCCGAGCCGGTCCGTCGACGCCACCACCAGGAGATCGAGCGCCCCGAGGCAGAATCCCACGGTCGCCGTCACCAGCACCGCGTGCCGCAGCGCCGTGATGCCGCGCAACTGCAGCCGGGGCGCGGCGGACGCGTCGGCCGGGAGCGTGTTCACCCGCGCACGGGAGACCGCCGGCGACGACACCAGCGCCAGTGCCCCCGCGAGCACGAGCACCGCACCGGCCAGCACACCGGCCGCCGGCTCGGTGACCGCCACGACGATGCCCACCAGCAACGGGCCCGTCACATACAGCAGTTCCTCGGCGACACCGTCCAGGCTGTACGCGCGCCGCAGCAGCTCCGGGTCGGGGACGAGGCTGCTCCACAGCGTCCGCATGACCGGCCCCAGCGGCGGCGTGCAGGCGCCCGCCGACACGGCGAGAGCGCCCAGGACGAGGGGCGGGGCGCCCGGCCGCCAGGTGGCCAGGGCGAGGACCGTGAGCAGTGCCGCGTACAGCCCCGCCATCGGCGGCAGCACCCGGCGCGGCCCGTGCCGGTCGATAAGCGCCGCCCGGGCGGGGGAGAGGAAGACGCTCGCGGCCCCGAACAGGGCCATCGCGGCACCGGCCATGGAGTACGAGCCGGTGGCGTCCTTGAGTGCGAGCAGGAGGGCAAGAGGGACGACTCCGTACGAGAGGCGCCCCAGCAGTGCGGCACCGAAGGTGCGTGCGGCATGGGGAGTACGGAGCACGGCGGCGTACGAAGGCGCGCGCGAGGGCGCGGCAGAAGGCGTGAGCATGATGACATTCCTCGTGAGGGCGGCGCAGAGACCCGGCGCTGCGGGCATGCGGGACACCGAAGTGCCGCACCCGGTCAGCGGGTGCGGTCAGCGCGGGGTCCTACGCACGAGGAATGGACATGCGGGCAAATTAGCAGAGCGCGCGCCGCGACGGCAGGGGCCCGTCCTACCCGGTGATGTCCGGTTGTGCCGCCAGAACGGCCTCCGCCGCCTCGTCCAGCCGGGGCAGGAACCCGAGGACCTTCTCCCGCCGGTCCAGCAGATCCTCGGTGCACGTGATCCCGGTGAGCTCCGCCACCGTTGCCCGGAACGCGGGCAGTCGCGCGGAGTGCAGCGCCGGGGCGTCCACGGCCAGCACGGCGTGGCAGCGGGCCAGCGTCGCGACGATCCAGAAGACCGCCTCGCGGTGCTCGCCCCGGTCGAGCAGCTCCAGGCTGCCGTCGACGGCGATGGGGCGCGCCCGCGCGGTGAGATCGCTGCTGAAGAAGAACGGGGTGCGCGCCACCGGGACCGTGGCGTCGAACGTCCGCGTCAGCTCGCCCACATGGTGCCGCACCACCCGCTCGGAGACATCGGCGCAGCCGAGGAGTTCCAGCAGCTCGCTGTAGAGCTCCGGCTGTTCGTACGCGGTGAGGACGTCGCGTACGGCGCGGTAACGCAGCCGGACGGTCGGGTTGCGCAGGGCGGCGACCAGCAGGACGTGAGTGGTGACCGAGGCGGGGAACATCCAGGCCGGGACCTGCTCGTGAAACGGGGCCGAGGTGTCGAACGCGGCGAGGCGGCCCTCGACGCGCTGCCGGGCGTCCAGACACCGGCGGCGCACCCGGCCCCGCTCGGGGAAGCGGGGCGAGACGTACGCGCACAGGGCGCGCAGCTCGCCGGTGGGGTCGTCGATGACGGTGTCACGGCGGAAGCTGCCCGCCAGATGGTACGAGGAGAGCACGGCCTCCGGGTCGCGCAGTTCGGCCCACGGCACGTAGGTGACCTCCAACAGGGCGCCGTTGTACCAGAGTTTCCCGAGCTTGGCGGGCGGCGGGCCTCCGTCCTCCGTGACGACCATGACATCGACGTCGGAGGAGGGCGCCAGCTCGGCTTCGTCCGGCCGGCCGACCGTCGACCCGCTGAAGTACGCCCCGCGGTAACCGGGGGTGGTACGGGCATGGGTGGCCACCCAGCGGACCGCGGCGGCGCGTGCCGCTCCGACTCTCACCTGCGGGACTCCTCGGGGAAACCTGGGCTGACGGGGGGCTCTCCCCGACTCCTACGGGGTGCCCCGGCCGTTCGTCAAGCGCTTCCGTCAGGTCCGGCATCCGCGCACCGTTGCCGGGTATGGTCGGTTTCGTTCCGCAACCCCGTCCCGACGCTCCCGGTGAGGTTCGCGATGCGAAAGATCATCTACTCCATGTCCATGTCCCTCGACGGCTACATGGAGGGACCGGGCCGGGACATCAGCTGGAACCGGGTCGACGACGAACTGCACCGGTACTTCAACGAACGGATCGCGGAGCTGGGCGGATTCCTCCACGGGCGGGTGGTCCACGAGCTGATGGCGGACTTCTGGCCCACCGCCGACCAGGACCCGGCCAACGCCGGGCCGATGGCCGAGTTCGCCCCCATCTGGCGGAACATGCCGAAGTACGTCTACTCCCGGACCCAGGAGCGGGTGGACTGGGCCACCGAGGTCTTCCACGACGTCGTCCCCGAAGAGGTCATGGCGCTGAAGGAGCAGCCCGGCGGGGACCTGTCCGTCGGCGGCGCCGGCCTCGCCGCGTCCTTCGCGGCGCTCGGTCTGATCGACGAGTACCGGGTCTACGTCCATCCGGTCCTCATCGGCCGCGGCACGCCCATGTTCCCGACGACGGACACCCTCACCGCACTCCGGCTCACGGGGACCCGCCCCTTCGGCAACGGGGTGGTGGAGCTGCGGTACGAGCGGGAATGAACGCGCCTGCCGGTGCCGGACCGTGGGGCCGCAGGGCCGCGGGCCGGCACCGGCGCCGGGTCAGCGGCCCGCCTGGAGCGCCGCCCAGGTGTCCGGTCCCGCGATCCCGTCGGCCGTCAGGCCGCGGCTCGTCTGGTAGCTCCGGACCGCCGTCGCCGTTCCCGGGCCGTAGGTTCCGTCGGCGCCGACCGTCGAGCCGAGCGCCGCGGTCAGCGCGCGCTGGAGCCGCTTCACCGCCTCGCCCGAGGCGCCCTCGGCGAGCGTGGAGGTGGTGCCGGCCGACAGCAGCGCGGTCCAGGTCCTGGCTCCGACGACGCCGTCCGCGTCCAGCCCGCGCGCCGACTGGAACGCCGTCACTGCGCTCTGCGTGGCCGCGCCGAAGCTGCCGTCCGCCTCGCCTGCCGGGTAGCCCTGCGCGTTGAGCAGCGTCTGGACGGCCCTGACCTGTTCGCCCGTCGAACCGTTGCGCTGGGTCGCGTACGAGGTGAAGCTCAGCCCGTCGGCGGTCGTGGTGGTGCTCCCGGCGACCAGTTCCATGTAGCGGGTCCAGTTCCAGTACGGGCCGGGGTCGGTGTGGTCGTTGCCCGGCGCCTCGCTGTGCCCGATGATGTGCGCCCGGTCCTTCGGGATGCCGTACCGGTCGCACAGATACGCGGTCAGGGCGGCCGAGGACCGGTACATCGAGTCCGTGAACCAGGACGGGTCGTCGATGAAGCCCTCGTGCTCGATGCCGAGCGCCGATGCGTTGGCGCTCTTGGCGTGGTACGCCGTGTCCTTGTCCCGCACCATCTGGGTGATCTGGCCGTCCGACGAGCGGATGACGTAGTGGGCGCTCACCTCGGACACCGGGTCCTGGAACCAGCTGATCGAGCCCGCGTACGAGCCCTGCGTGACATGGATGACCACCTTGTCGATGGTCGCGGAGCGGCCCGTGGCGTAGTTGTTCGGGTCGGCGGGCACCCACAGCGCGGACGGGTAGTCGGTGCTCCGGGTGTCCGGGGCGGGGGTGGCGAGCGCACCCTTCTGCGGTGACACCGGGCGGCCCGTCACCGAGATCCGCTCGCCGCCCGGGGTGGCGGTGTCGAGCCCGTCCGCGAGGAACGTGTAGACGGCGTCGGCGTAGAGGGCGGCGGCCAGGCCGTCGGCGCCGCTGTACCGGGCGACGGCCGGGTACCAGGCGCCGAGGTCGTCGCGGTCCCGCGCGTCCAGCCCGAGCTTGTCCGCGTAGCCGCGCAGGACGGCCGCGCCGCCGAGGATGTTGGCCGCCGTGTCGGTGCGCAGCTCGGCCAGGGGCTTCCCGGTGAGGCCGGCCGCCTGCTCCAGCGTCCGGTGCGTGGGGTTGCTGACCAGGTGCATCACGCCGAAGCCGTTCGCCTGGCTGGGGCGCCCGGAGTGGCCGTCGAGGCGGGTCTCGCCGTAACCGACGGCGGCGAGCAGATCGCGGGGCACGTCGAACCTCTGGGCGGCCCGCTCGAAGGCCCGGTTCATCGGGTGCCCGGGGTCCGTCCCGGCGAGGGCCGGGGCGCCGGTCGCGGCCAGGACGGTGGCGGTGAGGGCCGCCAGCACGGAGGTGCGGGCCTTGGTGTGGGCGGCGGCGCGAGTGGGCATACCTGCTCCTGCTCTGTGGGGGAGAAGAACGGCCCCCGGCCCGGGTGGGATGGGCGGAGGGCCGCGAAGCCCGCTCAGGGTATGCACCGCCCAGGGCATGACAAAGGAGCCGAACGGTGTGTTGAACTCCCCTTCACTCCAATGGAGTTGAGGGGCGCGCGGCAGGTCCCGGGCGCCGGACCCGGCCGTCCGGACCCCCGTGGCGGCGCGGGTCCGGACGGCGGGTGCTACCAGCGGTCGCGGTGGATGACGTCGGCCACCGGGCGGCGCCGGACCGGGCCGAAGTTGCCCTGCGGCCATCCGACGGGAATGGCCGCGAAGGTCTGCATGTCCTCGGGGATGCCGAGGGCTTCCTTCCACTCCTGTTCCAGCATCAGGTGCCAGATGGTGATGTTCGCCGCGAGCCCCAGCGCCCGGGCGGCGAGCAGGACGTTCTGGACGCCCGGATACACGCACGAGCCCTCGGCGAGCGCCTGGAAACGGGTCTGGGTGCTCATCATGTGCTCGACCCCTGCCGGGCCGAGCGCCTGCGCGTAGACGGCCAGGCCCTCCTCCTCGATCCGGGGCTCCGGGAAGCGGTAACAGGGCACGATCAGCGCCGGCGTGTCGGCGAAGTGGTCACGCTGGTACTCGATCGCGGCGACCATCCGGCCGTACGCGGCGTCGTCCATGCCCTTCGGCGCGTACTTGCCGGTCGTCGCCAGATACGCGTCCACGCACCGCTTCCACAGCGGCGCCAGACGAGCCATCACCTCACGGTCCGTCACCACCACGTACTCGTAACACTGCATGTTGCCGCCGCTGGGGCCCCAGACGGCGGCCTGTATGAGCTGCTCAAGCGTCTCGTCCGGCACCGGCTCCGGTTTGAGGCGGCGCATCGCGCGCATCGTGGACATGGTGGAGAACAGGGCCTCGGCCTCGGCCGTGCCGGCTGCCTGCGTCGTTTCGGTCGTCATGATCGCGGATTTTACGGGCGAAGCGGGGCTGTGAGGAGGCCCGTTGATCAGTCTCCGGCCCGTGCGGTCCGCCGCGGCCGGACCGCACGGGCGCGTCAGCGGATTCGCACACCTGGACAGCCCCCCACCGCACGGGGGAACGCGGACGGGACCCGCCGCCGACAGGGCGTATAAAAGGTTCCTCCGGACCAGCCGGCGTCCCCCGAAGGCACGCAGACCCCACGCGGCAAGGCGTCACCGCGTACGACAGCGGAGGAGTGCCTCATGAGCACGGCAGACGAGATCAGCACCTTGCTGGTGGCGAATTTCGGAACCGACCCGGTGGCGATCAGCCCGCAGACGTCGCTCCGTCAGCTCAGGCTGGATTCCCTGGCCCTGGAGGAGCTGCGGCTCCTCATCGAGGACCGGATGGGCGTCGACCTCGACGACGTCCAGCTGACCTCGCGCGACACCGTCGGCCAGTTGGTCGACGCCGTGCACCGCAAGGCCGCGGCATGACGGCCCCGTACCGCCACCGCCCCGAGCCGTTCGCCGCCGCCGTCACCGGCATCGGCCTGGTCACCGCGGCCGGAATCGGCGCCGCCGCCACCTGGCGCGGCGTGTCCGAGGTGGCCGACGCCCCCTCGGTCCTGCACCGGCCCGAACTCCAGGGTCTGCCCTGCGACTTCATGTACACCATCACCGGCCTCGACACGAGGGCCGTGCTGGGGGTCGCGACCCTGCGGCTCATGGACCGCTTCTCGCAGCTCGCCGTCATCGCCGCCCGCGAGGCCGTCGCCGACGCCGGACTCGACCCCTCGGTCTGGGACAGCGGCCGCGTCGCCGTCGTCATCGGCTCCGCCCACGGCGGACTGCCCTTCTACGACGAGCAGCACACCGCCCTCACCGAGCGCGGCGCCCGCCGGGTGTCGCCGAAACTGGCCCCGCTCACCGTCGTCAACGGCGCCGCCAGCAGCGTCGCCACCGACCTCGGAGCACGCGGCCCGAGCCAGGCCGTCTCCACCGCCTGTTCCTCCGGCACCGTCGCGATCGGCACCGCCCACCAGATGCTGCGCACCGGCGCCTGCGACATCGTCGTCGCGGGCGGCGCCGAATCCGTCTGCTCCCGGCTGCTGATCGCCAGCGCCTGCCAGCTGAAGGCCGTCTCCACCCGGACCGACGACCCCGAGGCGGCGTGCCGGCCCTTCGACACCCACCGCGACGGCTTCGTCGTCGGCGAGGGCGCCGGCCTCCTCGTCCTGGAACGCCCCGAACACGCGGCGGCCCGGGGCGCCACCGTCCGCGCCCGCATCGCCGGCTACGGGGCCTCCAGCGACGCGTACTCCGCCGTCGCACCCGACCCCGACGGGCTCGGCATCGAACGGGCCCTGCGCACCGCACTCGCGGACGCCGGGGTGGCCGCCGCCGACATCGGCCACGTCAACGCCCACGGCACCTCGACCGTGGCGAACGACCTGATCGAGGCCACGATGCTGCGCCGGGTCCTCGGCGAGCACCCGCTGGTCACCTCGACCAAGGCGATGACCGGCCACACCCTCGGCGCCGCCGGCGGCATCGAGACCGCGCTCACCGTGCTCGCCCTTCAGCACCAGCTCGTGCCGCCCACCGTCAACCTCGACGCCCCCGACCCGGAGATCCCCGTCGACGTGGTGAGCAAGGAGGCCAGGCCGGGCGTGTTCGAGGCCGCCGTGAAGACCTCGCTCGGCTTCGGCGGGCACAACGCCGCACTCGTCGTCACCCGGGCCTGACCGCGCAGCGGACGTAAGGACGAGAAGCCAAGGACCAAGGACCAATGACCATGCCCGACGAGATCGTCCGGAACCTGTCGGTACACGGGCTGCGCTACAGCTACCGCGTCCTCGCACAGCCCTCGCCCCGCACCGAACCGGTCGTCATGCTCGGCGGCGCGCTGCAGGGGATGTACGGCTGGCCGCAGATGGACGAGCACCTCGGCCCGCACGCCACGGTCGTCACCGCCGACCTACCCGGCATGGGCGGCGCCGATCCGCTGCCGCCCGGCACCGGCGATGACCTCCTGTACGCCGCAGTCGCCGGCATCATCGACGACCTGGGCGTGGACCGGGTCAACCTCTTCGGCTTCTCCTACGGCACGTCGATCGCGTTCGGCTGCGCCCGGCAGGACCCCGGCCGGATCGCCCGGCTGGTCCTCGGCGGCGTGCCCGCGCACATCAGCGAAGCGCAGCGGAGCCAGTGGGGGCGGGCCGTCGAGCGGCTGGGGGCCGGCGACATGGAGGGCCTCGCCACCCTGACCGCAGAGGCGCTGATGTGTCTGGACCCGGCGCGCCGCGTCCACCGCAGGGAGCTCGCCCGGCGCTATGTCCGGCGGTCGTTCCTGCACGCGCTGACCCATTCCCCGCACGCGGCGCAGTCGCTGCGCCGGGCGCTGGGGCACCGGCCGGACTTCTCCGGCGGGCTGAGCGGGGTGCCCGCGCTCGTCTTCGCGGGCGAGCACGACACCGTGACCTCCCCCGAGCGGCAGCGCGCTTTCGCGGCGACGATCGAGGGCAGCCGCTTCCTGACGATCGGCGACTCCGACCACTGGGTCGTCCTCGAACGGCCCGACGACGTCGCGGACCTGGCCGCCCGCTTCTTCACCGACCGCCCCCTGGAGGCGGCACCCGCCCTGCGACCGCTCGCCGCGCTGCCGCGCCCAAGGACGGGCGCGGCAGGCACGGTCCTGCCGCGGCCGGGCCGCTGAGCGGCCCGGCCGGCCGGATCAGGGGCGGCCTTCGACCTTGACGCGCACGATCTGCGGGTCGTGGTCGCTCGCCTGGTCGGCGAACTCCGCGTTGATGTGCACCACGTCGTAGTCGAACCGCCCGATGCCGGGGCTCGTCAGGATGTGGTCCAGCGTCTGGGAGTTGCCCTCGTACACATAGCTGTACTGCTCGTCCGCCGGCAGCGTGGTGATGAGCGGCTTGAGCGCCTTGCCGGCCGTCAGCGCGGACATCGTCGGCGAGAACGCGAAGTCGTTGAGGTCGCCGAGCGTGACGACCCGCGCCGACTTGTCCGCCGCCAGCAGGGACTTCACGAAGGTGTTGACCTCCGCCGCCTGCTGGACCCGCTTCGTCTCCGAACTGCGCGACGGCTCCTGGTAGCGGCCGTGCAGAGGCTGGTCGCCGCCCTTGGAGGTGAAGTGGTTCCCGATGACGAACACCGGCTTGCCGTGGAAGCGGAATTCGCCGACCAGGGGCTTGCGGCTGTCGGCCCACGCCCCGCTCGCCGGGTCGATGCGGCCCGGCGACACCGACAGGGTGACGCCCTTCTTGGTGGGCACCGCGGTCACCGCCGTGGTCGCGTCGCCGCCCGGACGGTCCACGAAGGAGACGCGGTCCGGGTTGAAGAGGAAGACGTTGCGGATGTTGCCGCCGGGCTCACCGCCGTCCTGGCCGTCCTGCGGGGCGACGTACCGCCAGTCGTAACGGGGCCCGCCCGCCGCGACGATCGCGTCGGTGAACCGCTGCAGCGTCGCCTCGGAGCCGACCGTGCCGTCGCTGACCGCGCCGTTGTCGTCCTGGATCTCCTCCAGCGAGACGATGTCGGGGGACGAGAGGTTCACCGCGACGCCCTCGGCGAGCGTGTCGAACTTGGCCTGGTCGTCCAGCGCGTCCAGGTTCTCCACGTTGTACGTGGCGACGGCCAGCTCGCCGCCCTTCTGCGGCCGCGTGACCTCGCGGCGGAGGTGATGGTCGGTGAGCGTGCCGAGCTCGGTCGCCTGGAGGTTGTAGCCGCCGAACGAGGCGTAGTCGATCACGCCGGTGGTGGTGCCGGACAGCACGTCGCCCACGTTCCCGACGGGGAAGGGGCGCGTGGTGTCGAGCGACATCACCTTGATCCGGCCGCTGTTCTGGTCGGTGTACGAGGAGTACAGCGTGCCGCCGCGCCGGGTCGGGTTCTGCTCCGGGTCGACGGTCACCCAGATCTCGTCGTACGCGGTCGTGGCACCGGTGACGCGGGTGTCGGCGATCTGTACGCGGCTGCCTTCGAGGGCCTCGTAGAGGTCGAGGGCGTACGCCGACGGCTCCAGCGGCAGCGCGTCGATCGAGCCGCCGCCGCCCGAGGGGACGTAGGCGGCGGGCAGCGCGGCCGCGTCGAGCACCACCGGCGCCGGCAGGGCGTTGCCGGACGAGAGGACCGTGGTCCTCGGGGCGGTGATCTCGGTGATGGACTGGGTGGTGGCCGACGGGTAGTACTCGTCGACCTTGCCGCTGATCAGTACGGAGTCGCCCACCGCGACCGCCGGGGCGGCGGAGCCCGTGTAGACGAAGACGCCTTCGCCGGTGCGTGCGTCCGCGTCCGGGGTGGCGTCCTGGATCCAGAAACCGCGCGAACCCGTGGTGCGCACCGCGGTCACGATGCCGGGGACACCGGTCACCGCCTTGCCGTCGAGCGGGGAGACCCGGGTGGTGCCCTGGATGTCGTGCACGCGCACGGTGCCGGGCTCGGTCGGGTTGCCCGGGTCGCCCGGGTCAGTGCCGCCGCCGGACGTCTGCCCCGCGGCGTTGACGGGGGTGGGGGCGGCGGGGGACAGGTCCGCGCCGTTGTCGTCGGTGTCGGCCAGGGAGGCCGCGCGCGCCACGGACGCGGTGGCGGAGGCGCCAGTGGCCGGTCCGCTGCCTTCCCGGACGACCGCGGAGCCGTAGCCGACCAGGTCGACGACGCGGGCGTCGGCGGCACAGTCCGCCGCGGTCTTGCAGCTCAGCGGCGTGGTGCCGGAGACGAGCGCGACGGTGCCGCTGGCGGCGGACATGGCGACGGTGCCTGTGGCGTCCGGGGCGGGCAGGGCGACCGTGCCGCCGGTCCCGGCCGCTTGGGCGACCAGATAGCGGCCGCCGGGCGCGACGGAACCGGTCAGCGCCGAGACCTGCCACAGGGAGCCCGCGGACGGGGCGCCGGGCAGGTACTGGACGCTGAACCCGGACAGGTCGTACGCGGCGGAGCCGGCGTTGGCCAGCTCGACGAAGTCGCGGGTGAGCGTGGCTCCCGAGTTCCCGCCGCCGCCGTACACCTCGGAGATCACGGCGGTCGCGGACGGGGCCGCGAAGGCGGCGGGCAGCGCGGTCGCCGAGAGGGTCACGGCGACCGCGCCGGCCAGCAGGACGGAACGGGATCTGGATATGCGCACGGAGACTGCCCCTCAGAGTGTGATGAGGGGCATAAGCTATGCGCGTAGAACCGGTCGTGACAAGGGATCAGAGGTTAATTCCAGGAATCGCCCCGGCGGCCGGCCGGGGCGCGGGATTCAGGGGGCGTGGCAGCCCGTCGCCCGGGCTACCGCCGGTGCCTCAGCTCGCTGACCCGGAAGTCGCTGATCCGGAAGTGGCTCAGCACGGTGCGGAACGCGAAGTGCCCGCCCGTGTAGGGCTCGGGGTCGCGGTAGTCGAAGACCAGTCGCCCGTTGTCCCACCACTGGACCGTCGACCCGTCCGAGACGATCCGTACGTGGTTGGGTTCGTTGGCGGTCAGGAGCGGTTCCGTGTAGTCGAGCAGCAGCGGGCGGACGGCGGCCTCGCCGATGTAGCGCCGCAGTCGGGTCGTGGTGTTGTAGTTCGCGCCGTAGCCCGAGTAGTACGTCGTGAGGTAGTCGTACTCGGGGAGCGCGCCGCCGCGCCGGGTGGCGAAGAGGTCGCCGGGGGAGCGGACATCGCTCGCGTTCCAGAAGTTGTTGAGGTCGGAGACCCGGTCGTTGGCCCCGCCCTCGGAGACCGGGGTGGCGGTGTACTCCAGAAGGTAGGGACCACGCAGCGGCTGCCTGAACCAGACCGTGGCGCCGCCGGGCACATCGATGTCCAGAACGCCGCGCGAGGCGGTGACGCTGCCCCCGCTCTCCAGCTCGGCCGACCACTGACCGAGGCCGTGCCGGAACGAGTCGGAGGCGATGAGCCGGCCGCGCCGGGGGTGGGGCGGGCGCGGTGCCGCGGCTGCGGTGGCCGGGACCAGGGCCGACAGTGCGGCTGCGGCGGCCAGGGCCCCGAAACCGCGGCGGGTCGTGGGCGTCATGAGGTGAGGACTCCTTGGGTGCGGCGGGGGAGGAGGCGGACAGAGAAGCACTGTGGCGGTTGAAACGTTTCGACGCCAGTGTTGTGGGTGATCCCGCAACGGAACCGAAATACGCCGACCACGTTTCAACCGGATCCCGTCCCCACTACCGTCCGAGACGGTGGCGCACCACCGCAACGTGTCGGCTGTACACGCCACTTGTGCGGCTGTCCATGATGCGGGCAGTGGTTTGACCGGGTTACGTCATTCCGGCTACCTTGCGCGACATGCAGCGAACCACACACCTGACGACGCGAGGTCATGTCGACCTCAAGCGTGTGTGCTCCGCCGCGTGTCATCAGGACTGAGAGCACGGCGCCCGCGCGTCCGGCCACCGGGACATTCCCCCCGGGTTGGTCCCCGGATCACGCAGGGTGTTTCTCGCCACGGGACAGCAGACCGCCGAGCTGACACCACGTCAGCATGCGTCTGCCACGCCCTCCTTCGAGGAGCGCGCACCGCGTCACCCGCTGCCATCAAGGACCTGGAAGACACGTGAAGAGTCCGTCCGCGGCCGCCCGCCGCCCCAGCCCGCTGCTTCGCGCCGACATACCCTCCGCCGGATCTGCCCGCCGCGTCGGGGGTACCGGATCCGTGCTCGGGGCGATCCTCGACCACGGGCCGGTCGCCCGCTCCACTGTCGCCCGTCTCACCGGCCTCTCGCCCGCGTCCGTCAGCGGGCACGTCGGCCGGCTGCTCGCCCGCGGACTGGTCCGGGAGAGCGCGGAGACCTCCGGGCCCAAGGGGCTCGGCCGGCCGCACATCCCCGTCGAGATCGACACGGGCCGCTACCTGGTGGCCGGGGCGCACATCGCCGTCGCCCACTCCACCGTGTCCCTGATGGATCTGCGGGGCCGGATCGTGGCCGAGGAACGGCAGCCGCACCGCACCACTGACCCCCGCCGGATGCTCGGTGAACTCGTCGCCCGTCTGGGCCGGTTGGCCGCCGCGCACGGAAGCGGACGCACGGTGCTCGCCCTGGGCTTCGCCACCGGCCACCGGGTCGACCCCGTGGCCGGTGTGATCGTGGAGCATCCCCAGCTCGGCTGGCGCGATGTGCCGGTCCGCGACATCCTCGGCGCCGCGACCGGTCTGCCGGTCCATGTGGACAGCCACTCCCGGGCGTTGGCGCGGGCCGAGCAGCTGTTCGGCGAGACGTCGACCCGGACCAGCACGGTCCTGCTGTTCGTCGGCGCCGTCGTGGACGCCGCCTTCGCCACCGAGGGGGCCATGCACCGGGGTCCGCGCTCCGGGGCCGGCAGTGTGGCGCATCTGCCGCTCGGGGCAGGCGGGACGGGCGGCACGGAACCGTGCGCCTGCGGGCGGTCCGGGTGCCTCCAGTCGGAGGTGTCGGAGCGGGCCATGGTGCGGCGTGCTGCCGGGAAGGGGCTGGCCGTCGGATCGTTTCCGGAGCTGCTGGAACAGGCGCTGGCCGGTGAGGAGCGGGCCGTCGCGCTGTTCCGCCGCAGGGCGCGCCTGGTGGGCCGGGCCGCGGCGCTCCTGCTGGACATGTTCGATCCCGAGGTCCTCGTCGTCGTCGAGCCGGGAGTCGGCCGGATCCCGGAGTGTATGGATGACCTGCGGGCGGAGGTGGCGGAGCGTTCCTGGGTCTGCGACGACCCGGAGCGGGTCGTCGTGCCGACCAGCTTCACCGGTTCGGTCCTGGCGACGGCCGGGGGCGCGGTGGCGCTCGGTGCGCTGTACGCCGACCCCCTCGGTGCCTGGCCCGCGCCGGCGGCGGCCTCCTGACGCCCCTTCGATTCCGTACGCGACTTAATTCAGGCAGTTGCATTGTTGACCGGACGCCGGACCGAACGAGATGATGGATTCATGACCAGCCGACAGCGGAATTCAAGGTACGCGTCCTCGGCGACGCGTGACTTCCGCTCGGCTGCCGCGCCGGCGCCGATTTCCGCCCGGCCGCTGTGTTGTCGCCCCTGTCCGGGCCTCCGGTAAACACCTGCTGAATTTCGTCCGAGTCCGCGCACAATGCGCCGCCTCGCGCTTTCGGCCTGCATTTTTTTCGTGCATCCCAGGCAATTCCCTGCCTCCTTTCCAGATTTCCACCCCGGGAGAGACGTTGACCGTCACCGTGTCCTCATACCTGGCGCCGTCCGCGAAGGGTGTCGCCCCCGACCGGTTCAAGAAGGCGTTCCGCCGCTATCCCGCCGGAGTCGTCGTCATCACCGCCGACGCGGGCCACGGCCCCATCGGCTTCACCGCGACCTCGCTCAGTTCGCTGTCGCTCGATCCGCCGCTGGTGTCGTTCGGCATCGGTACCGGCACCTCGTCCTGGCCGCACATCGAACGGGCCGGCACCGCCGTCGTGAACTTCCTCGGCGCCGAACAGCAGACCCTGGCCACCACCTTCGCGACCAGCGGCATCGACCGGTTCGCCGCGCCCACCCGCTGGCGCCGCCTGCCGGAGGGGGAGCCGGTGCTCGACGGGGTGACCGGCTGGCTGCGGCTGGAGACCGAGCAGATCGTCCCGGCCGGCGACCACCGCATCGTCATCGCCCGGGTGGTGGACGCCCGGCTCGACGAGGGACGCAGCCCGCTCCTCTTCCACGACGGCTCCTACCACTCCCTCTGACAGCCGCCCACCCCGGAAACCTACGGATCAGGAATTCACCATGACACGCCACGACACACACAGGACCGTCGGCCGCAGGTCGTTTCTCGCCCTCGCCGGCGGAACGGCCATCGGCGCTCTCGCCGCCTGCTCACCCCAGGTCAAAACAGCGGCGAGCGCCGAGCCGTCCGGGAAACTCCCCTCGGGGGCGCCGCCGCCAGGCACGAAACTCTCCGTAGCCGTCCACACCACGCAACTCCAGCTCAAGCCGGCCGGACTGGAGAAGGATCTCCACTTCACCGTCTCGCAATGGCCCAATCTGGCCGCGGGCCCCGATATCATCCAGGGATTCCGGGCCCACTCCATCGACCTCGCGGTCAACGCCGGAATTCCGCCGATCCAGGCCCATGCCATCGGCGTCGGAGCGAAGATCGTCGCCGTACAGGCCCGGAACCGTCCCTCGTACGTTTTCGCGACCGCACCCGGCTCGGAGATCAGGTCCGTGGCCGACTTCCGCGGGAAGAAGATCGGTTTCTCCCAGGGCCAGGCACAGGGCGTCGTCGTCCTGCGCGCGTTGAAGAAGGCGGGCATCGCCAACAAGGACGTCGAACTGGTCGCCCTGCCCAGCACCCAGTTCCTCACCGCCCTGCAGTCCCGCCAGGTCGATGTGGCACCGTTGGCCGAACCGACCCTCACCAAGTACCTCGACCAGTACGGGAAGGACGGGGCGCGCGGGGTGACGACCGACGTCGTGGACCTGCTCACGGTCCTCTGGGCGCCCAACGAGGTGCTGAACGACCCGGCCAAGGCCGCCGCCGTCCGCGGTTTCATCCCCGTGTGGGCCCGGGGACTGACCTGGGCCTGGGAGAACAGCGACGAGTGGATCGACACCTACTACGTCAAGGACCAGGGCGTATCCCGCGAGGACGGCAAGCGCATCATCGCCTCCCTCCACAAGCCGCAGTTCCCCGTCAGCTGGGACAAGGCCATCGCCTGGGAGCAGGAGACGGCCGACCTGATGGCCGAGGGCGGCTTCGTACCGAAGCAGGACGTCGCCGCACTGTTCGACCGCCGCTTCGAGGGGATCGCGGCCAAGGCCGTGGCCGACCGGTACCGGGAGACGTCATGACCGAACTGCTGACGAACACCCGCACGACAAGCCGCACGGCCACCAGCGCCGCGCCCGGAGAGACCGGGGGACCGGACCGGGGGCGCCCTGCGGAGGTCAAGAGCACCGCGCCCGCACCGCGCACCACTCGCAGACGCCTCGGCCCGGGCCGCGCCATCCCCTTCGGGCGGCTGATCGGCCCGGTGCTGGTCATCGCCCTGTGGTGGTTCGCCTCGGCCATCGGCTACCTCGACCCGCGCATCCTGTCCGGACCCGGCACGGTCCTGTCCACCGCGTCCGACCTCATCTCCAGCGGCCGGCTCCAGGACAACGTCCTCATCTCGCTCCAGCGCGCCGGGCTCGGCCTGCTCTTCGGAGTGGCCGCCGGGGTCCTCCTCGCCGTCGCCGCCGGGCTCAGCCGCACCGGCGAGTACCTCCTCGACGGGCCGCTCCAGATCAAGCGCGCGATCCCGTCCCTGGCCATGCTCCCGCTGCTGATCCTCTGGCTCGGCATCGGCGAACAGATGAAGGTCACCGTCATCGCGCTCGGCGTCGCGGTGAACATGTACATCAACACGTACGCCTCACTGACCGGCATCGACAGCAAGTACGTGGAACTCGCCGAGGGCCTGGACCTGAGCCGGGCGCAGTTCGTCCGCAAGGTCGTCGTGCCCGGTTCGCTGCCCGGGTTCTTCGTCGGGCTGCGCCTCGGCGTCACCGCGTCGTGGCTCGGGCTGATCGTCGTCGAGCAGGTCAACGCCACCAGCGGCATCGGTTACATGATGTTCCAGGCCCAGCAGTACGCCCAGTCCGACGTGATCATCGTGGGCCTGGTGGCCTACGGGATCTTCGGCTTCGCATCGGACGCGGCGGTACGCGCCGTCGAGAGGAGGGTCCTGTCATGGCGACGCACGCTGGCGGGGTGAACCCCGCCCACGGGACCGGCACGACCGCGCTCGCGGACCCCGCCATCCGCACCAGGAATCTCGTCCGCCGGTTCGGCGACCGCGACATCCTCAAGGAGCTCGATCTCACCGTCGCACCGGGCGAGTTCACCGCGCTGCTCGGGCGCAGCGGCTCCGGCAAGTCCACCCTGCTGCGTGCCGTCGCCCGGCTCGATCACACCGTCGAGGGCTCCGGCGAACTGACCGTCCCCGACCGGGTCTCCCTCTCCTTCCAGGACTCCCGGCTGCTGCCCTGGCTCCGGGTGATCGACAACGTGACCCTCGGGCTGCGTGGCCCCAAGGCGCGCGAACGCGGGCTCACCGCCCTCGCCGAGGTCGGCCTGGAAGGCCGCGACCGGTCCTGGCCGCACGAGCTGTCGGGCGGCGAACAGCAGCGCGCCGCACTCGCCCGCGCCCTGGTCCGCGAGCCGGAACTCCTCCTGGCCGACGAACCGTTCGGGGCCCTGGACGCCCTGACCCGGATCAAGATGCACGGCCTGCTGCGCGAACTCTACGAGCGCCACCGCCCCGCGGTGCTCCTGGTCACGCACGACGTCGACGAGGCCGTCGAACTCGCCGACCGGGTCCTCGTCCTGGAGGACGGCCGGATCTCCGTCGACCTCGCCGTCGACCTGCCCAACCCGCGCTCCCGCCGCGACCCCCGGTTCCAGGAGTACCGCGACACCCTGCTCACCGCCCTGGGGGTCACCCAGCCCCACACCCTCCCGGACCAGAAGGAATCCCATGCCCGGCAAGCCTGAGCGCAAGCAACTGCACCTCAACGCCTTCCTGATGTCCACCGGCCACCACGAGGCGTCCTGGCGGCTTCCGGAGAGCCCGGCCGAGGCCAACGCCGACATCGAGCACTACAAGAACCTTGCCCGGATCGCCGAACGCGGCAGGCTGGACTCGCTGTTCCTCGCCGACAGTCCCGTCCTGATGGGCGACCCCGGGCGGCGGCCCGCCGCCAAACTGGAGCCGACCGTCCTGCTCACCGCGCTCGCCGGGGCCACCCGCCACATCGGTCTGATCGCCACCGCGTCGACGAGCTACAACGAGCCGTACAACCTGGCCCGCCGCTTCGCCTCGCTGGACCACGTCTCATCAGGCCGGGCCGGCTGGAACATCGTCACCACCGCGGGCGCCGACGCGGCCCGCAACTTCGGCCTGGACGACACCCCGCTGCACCGCGACCGCTACCGGCGGGCCGGCGAGTTCGTCGAGGTGTCCACCAAGCTCTGGGACAGCTGGGCCGACGACGCAGTGATCGCCGACAAGGAACGCGGCGTCCACGCCCTGGCCGAACGGGTCCGGAAGATCGGCCACCGCGGTGAGTTCTTCCGCGTCGACGGCCCCCTGAATGTACAACGCCCCCCGCAGGGCTATCCGTTGCTCGTGCAGGCCGGATCGAGCGAGGACGGCAAGGACTTCGCGGCGCGGTACGCGGAGGCGGTGTTCACCGCGCAGCAGACCCTGGAGGAGGGCGTCGCCTTCTACAAGGACGTCAAGCAGCGCGCGGAGGCCCTCGGCCGCCACCCGGACGGCATCAAGATCCTGCCCGGCATCGTGCCCGTGATCGGTGACACCGAGGCGGAGGCCCTGGCGCTGGACGCCGAACTGGACCACCTCATCGTTCCCGAGTACGCCAAGCGCCAGCTCGCGCAGGGCCTGAAGCTCGCGCCCGAGGACCTGGACCTCGACGCGGAACTCCCCGAGGACATCCCCACCGAGGACGAGATCGAGGGGGCCAAGAGCCGATACACCCTCATCGTGGAACTGGCCAGGCGCGAGCGGCTGACGGTACGTCAGCTCATCGGGCGGCTCGGCGGCGGCCGGGGCCACCGCACCTTCGCCGGCACCGCCGAGCAGGTCGCCGACACCATCGAGCAGTGGTACGACAGCGGGGCCGCCGACGGTTTCAACATCATGCCCGCCGTCCTGCCGTCCGGGCTGGAGGTCTTCGTCGACCGGGTCGTCCCGATCCTCCAGGAACGCGGCCTCTTCCGTACGGAGTACACGGCGAGCACCCTGCGCGGACATTACGGGCTGCCGCGGCCCGCCAACCGGCTCTTCGAGACCGTCGACCGCAGTGAGGGCCACTTCGGCATCGGTCTGGCGGAGGTCCGCTGACGGACTGCCCGGACGGGGCGGCCGGGAGACACCGGCTGCCCCGTCCGAGGGCCGTCGCTGCCGGTCATGCCCCGGGCACGCGGTCCAGGAATCCGCTGACCGAGCTGATCCGCCCGTCGTCGGCGAGGGTGATCACGTCCGAACCTGCGACGGGCGCCGAACCATCGGCCGCGGCGACCAGTTCCCAGCTGAAGCGGGCGAGGGCGTGGTGCCCGTCCACCGCGCCGGCCGGCCGGAAGGCGAACCCGGGGAACTGCTTCTGGGCGCCGCCGATCGCGGCGGCCAGCTCCTCGTGCCCCCGTACGTCGGCCAGCGGGTCGGTGTACGTGGCGTCCTCGGTGAACGCGGCGGCGACGGCCTTCTCCAGCTCCTCGGGGCCGGCGGCGTTCCAGGCGGCGAAGTAGCGCTGGACGGCCTCGTCGTAAGCGGTCATCGTGCGGTCCTCTCCCTCGGCCCCGGCCGCTGGGCCGGAGCGCTGTGCTGGTGAGGAACACGATGTCCGACGGGGCCGGAGGCGTCGATTACCTCCGGGGTAAGGGCGAAAGGGAAGACGCGTCGGTCCGGTGCTTCACAATGACAGCCGGCCGTGCTTCACAGCTACAGCCGGCCGTCCGGAATCACGTGCATGGCGGCCTCCTCGGCGGACGCCGCCGCGCCGTCGATCCCGACATCCTCGCCGGCCATGGTGTCCGGTTCCTTGAGGTCCAGGTCCCGGGTCAGCCGGCCGGCGCGGACCTCCCCGACCTCCCCGTCCCAGGGCTCCCCGTCCCCGTCGGGCAGATCGCCCATGTCGTCGCCGGGAGGATCGGCGGCCTCGGGCAGCTCCCGTGCCAGCCGGCCGTCCAGCGGCTCCCCGGTGAGCTGCTCGGACGCGGTGGTGCCCCGGTCCTCCACGGCCCAGGGCCGCTCCGGCGGCGAGTACCCCTCGTCCAGGGCGTCGGCGAGCTGCCGGTTGTGGAGGGTCTCCTCCGTGTCGAGCTGCTCGACGGGGTCGGAGGCGTCCCGCTCCTGGGGCTGGTACACATCGTCGCCGCGAGGGTCGGCACCATCCATGACAATTCCCTTCCCGGTGTCGGGGATCCCGGGTCATGCCTGCCGTACGACGCGGGAGCAAGGGGCGTTTCAGCCCGATCGCCAATGAACTTCCCTTACCTTCTTCAGGATAGGCAGCCGGGGCCGGGGCCCGCACCGTGCGGCCGTGCGCGGGCGGGGAGGGCCGGTCTGCGAGACCATGGAGGGTGCAGGCCGGACCGCGGACGCCGCGGAAGGAGAGCGCGTCCGGAAGACCCGGTCCGGACAGGCTGCCCGAAGGCCGTCGTGGGAGAGGCCGTCATGGATTACCCGGAGAGTTATCAGCTGGTGTTTCAGTCGTCGGCCGTGGAGGACGACGCAGTGATCGTCCGGCGGACCACGCAGTCGGGGGCGGGCGGATATCCGGTCTACGAGGACGAGACCGGGATCATCCGCGCGGAGATCAGTGAACGCGGAGAGGTGCGCATGATCGCCAGTGGCGGGCACCAGATGCTGGGGACGCCGCTGGTGGTGCCGGAGCAGAACGCCTGACTGCGTCCACCCGTGCCCCCGGGGGCGTCCCTACGCCCTCGGGGTCTTTATCACGCGCGCACGCCCACCGACATCGCGCCGAAGCAGGACAATGCGTGGCGAGCTGTCCAACACTTGGTCGAAATTTTGCCCCCGAGGGGCTGCATCCGGGGTGCACCAGGCACACTCGACCTGTAGGAATCTGGCCACGAAGAGGATCACGCATGATCACGTTGAAGAAGGAAGACGGCCCGGCGGATCTGGACGGGGTGACCCACCTGTCCATCGGGGTGTCGTGGGATGCCACCGTCGGCGCCAGTGGCGGGCTGATGGGGAAGCTTCGCCAGAAGAAGGGCACCGACCTCGACCTGATCGCGATCGCGATGCAGGGCGCGGAGCCCGTACGCCTGGCCGGCCTGGACTCCCTGGACCCGCTGGGCAACGGCTCGCTCGCCCACAGCGGCGACAACCAGACCGGGCACGGTGACGGCGACGACGAGACGGTGACGGTCGATTTCGCCAGGATCCCGGCCAACATCACGTCCATCGTCTTCATCGCCGCCGCGTACAAGAAGCACAGCTCCTTCCAGAGCGCGCGCAACATCAGCTTCAAGGTGTACGACGCGACGGGCGGCACCACCCAGCAGGTCGCCGACATCTGGCCGAGCCTGCTCAGCAGCGACAACGGCTGCGCCGTCGCCAAGGCCATGCGGGCCGGCGGGAGCTGGAAGCTCGAGGTGATCAACGAGACGGGGAAGATCAAGCAGGGCGACGAGCAGGCCCTGATGCGTTTCGCGGTCAGCAAGTAACACCTCTCGCCCGTGAGCCCCCGGCCCCGGTCCGCACGCGGCGTTCAGTCGACCCGCCGCGTACGGACCGGGGCCGCGGCGTTCCCGGCGGCCAGCGGCGAACGCGCCAGTTCCACGCAGCCCGCCGCGATCAGGCCTAGCGCCAGCAGCTCCGGCAGCAGCCACCAGCCGGTGCGCAGCTCCTCGCCGAACAGGGCCACCCCGTACAGGATGCTGATCAGGGCGTCCCCCAGAGTCAGACAGGGCTGGACCGCGACCAGCGTCCCCGCCTGCAGCGCGTTCTGCAGGAGGAACAGTGCCCCGACGCCTGCCACGGCGGTGGCGTAGAGCTGCCAGGACGTGAAGAGGGCCGCCACCCCGCCGCCGCCGTCGAGCCGTGCCATGGCGTCCTTCATCAGGGCCGCGGTGAGTGCGTACGCACAGGCCGCGGCCAGGCCCAGCAGCGCCGCCCGGGCATTGCCGCGGGTGGCCAGGGCGCCCGCGATCAGGGCCGCCTCGAACAGGGCCGTCAGGATCAGCGCCGGCACCCACGCCAGTCCCCGCACCGTGGCGCTGCCGCCGGCCGGAGCGGCCGACGCCATGCCGAGGGCCAGGCCGCACGTCACGGCGGCCACCCCGAACCACACCGGCCGGGGCACCCGCACCCGCATCACGAAGCCCGCCATCAGAAGCGTCGCCGGCAGTTCGATCACGAAGATCGGCTGCACGACGGCGATGGGGCCGGTGGCCAGTGCCACGGCCTGGCAGACGGCCGCGACGATCACCAGGCCGATCCCGGCCAGCCACACCTTCTGGCGCAGCAGATGACCGATGAGCGACAGCCGCATCGCGTCGCTATCGGGGGCGGTGAGGGCGGCGCGGCGCTGGAGGACGGAGGCCGCGCCGTTGCTGAGCGCGGTCAGGACGGCGAACAGGACGCTGATCACCGGTCCATGATGGGGGTGGTGCGGCGCGCAGCCCGGGATCCCGCCGGGCAGCGGCATGGCGGGGGCATGCCGGCCGGGGATGTCACGCCATCAGGACCGGAACTGACCGCATGGCCGCGTAGCGTGCCGTTCATGCCCGTGAAGAAGAAGCCCTCCGCCGCCGCCCCGGCCACCGTGCTCACGCCGCGGGCACTGGGGCGCGCGACGCTGGAACGCCAACTCCTGCTCCGTCGTACGGCGATGAGCGCGAAGGACGCGGTCCGCCATCTCGTCGGACTCCAGGCGCAGAACACCAAACCGCCCTACTACCAGCTGTTCGCCCGGCTGGAGGGTTTCCAACCGGCCGAGCTGGCGGGGCTGATGGAGTCGCGAGACGTCCTGCGCATCGTCACCCTGCGCTCCACCATCCACACCCATACCGCCGACGACGCCCTGACCCTGCGTCCCCTCGTCCAGGAGGCCCGCGACCGGGAGCTGAGGATCTTCCGCAAGGGGCTCGTGGGTGTGGACCTGGACCGGTTGCAGGACCTCAGCAGGGCGTACGTGGAAGAGGCGCCCCGCACCCCGAAGGAGATCCGCGCGCATCTCCTCGCCGAGTGGCCCGATGCCGACCCGCAGGCGCTGAGCACGGCCGCCCGCTGTCTGCTGCCGCTCGTCCAGGTCACCCCGCGCGGGGTATGGGGGAAGAGCGGCCAGGTCGCGCTGACCACGGCGGAGCACTGGCTCGGCAGGCCCTCCGCACCGGTCCCCGCGCCCGACGCCACCGTGCTGCGCTACCTCGCCGCCTTCGGACCCGCCTCGGTCAGGGACATGCAGTCGTGGGCCGGGCTGACCCGGCTGCGCGAGGCCTTCGAACGGCTCCGCCCGCAGCTGGTCACCTTCCGGGACGAGAACGGCGTCGAACTCTTCGACCTCCCGGACGCCCCGCGCCCCGACGAGGACACCCCCGCCCCGCCGCGCTTCCTGCCCGAATTCGACAACGTCCTGCTCGGCCACGCGGACCGGACCCGCGTGATCCCGCCACGGTTCAAGGGGCGCAACGGGGTGGGGAACCAGGCGTACGGCAGCGTGCTGGTCGACGGATTCCTCACGGCGATCTGGCGACTCGAGCCCGGCGGGGCCGGCGCGCCGACGACGGTGACCGTGCAGGAGCTGCGCCCGTTCACCGCGACCGAGCGGGACGAGGTCACCGACGAGGCCGTGGCCCTGCTCTCCGTGATGACGACGGCGATGACGGACGGCAGGGGGCACGACGTCCGCTTCGCCCCGTTCATCGACTTCGACAACAACTGATGTTCCGAGACGGCGGGTGAGTCCGCGGGCTACGGCAGCAGCCCCGCCCGCCGGGCCGCGACGACCGCCTCCAGCCGGGTGTGCGCGCCCAGCTTCCGCATCGCGGAGCGCAGATAGCCCTTCACCGTCTCCGGCCGCAGCCCGAGCCGGCCCGCCGCCGCCGCGTTCGTGGCGCCCGCAGCGACACAGGCGAGGACGTCCACCTCGCGCGGCGCCAGCTGGAACCCGCGCGCCCTCGGCACCCGGGCACCCGCCGCGGCGGCCAGCCGCCCGCACACCACGAGCAACTCGTCGCGCAGCGCCGGGTCGACGACCTTCGGCGCGAGGGCGCGCAGCTCACGGTGCGCCTCCCGGACGTCCTCCCACGCCCCGGGTGCGGCCAAGGGGTCGGTGACCTCCTCCCGGGTCACGGCGAGCAGCTGCTGCACCTCGTCCCGGACGGCCAGCGCCTGCTCCACGTCACGGGCCGCCGCCACCGCGGCGTCGAACGTACGGTCCCCGAGCGTGAGCGGCGCGCGCAGCGCCCCGTACAGCACCCCCCGCACCTTGCGGCGGACGACGACGGGCACGGCGACCACCGAGCGCAGGCCCTCCGCGGCCACGGCCGTGTCGTACTCATGGCTGATGTGGCGCGAGGAGGCGTAGTCGGTCACCGCGCACGGCCGCGACAGCGCGATCGCCTTCCCGCCGAGACCGCTGCCTGCCGAGATGACGAGCCCGCGCAGGGCCGTGGTCTGCGCCCCGTTCAGCTCCGCGATCCTCGCGTGGCGGGTGTCGGAGAGCAGCCCGCCGAAGGCCACGGGCAGCCCGCTCGTCCGGCGCAGCCGCAGCAGCGCCGCTTGCATCTCGACCGCATCGACCGATTCCGGCACGCTGACGCCTCTCCGCCCGGCCCCGGGGACACGGCATCCCCCACGGCACCCCCGTTCGGGGGTGGTGAGACCTGGGTCACTGTTTACATGATGTTAAGCGACCGGGCTGAGAGAGTGACCGGTCCGGTCCGCAATGAGGAGGGCACATGTCGGCATCCAGTGCGACGGAGACGTTCCGGGCCGCCCGGGACTTTCTGCTGCGGCACCGCGAGGACTACACCGCGGCCTACGAGGGCTTCCGCTGGCCCCGCAGCGACCACTTCAACTGGGCGCTCGACTGGTTCGACGTCATCGCCGAGGGCAACGACCGCACCGCCCTGCACATCGTGGAGGAGGACGGCGGGCGCACCGAGATGTCCTTCGCCAGGATGTCCGCCCGCTCCAACCAGGCCGCGAACTGGCTGCGCGCCCAGGGCGTACGGGAGGGCGACCGCATCCTCGTCATGCTCGGCAACCAGACGGAGCTCTGGGAGACCGCGCTCGCCGCGATGAAGCTGCGCGCCGTCGTCATCCCCGCGACGCCGCTGCTGGGCCCCGTCGACCTGCGCGACCGCGTCGAGCGCGGCCGGGTCCGGCACGTCCTGGTGCGGGACGCCGACACCGCCAAGTTCGACGAGGTGCCCGGCGACTACACCCGGATCTCCGTCGGCGCCGCCACCGAGGGCTGGATCTCGTACGCCGGGGCCGACGAGCAGCCGGAGACGTTCACGGCGGACCGCGAGACCGACACCGACGAACCGCTGATGCTCTACTTCACCTCCGGCACCACCGCCAGCCCCAAGCTCGTCGAGCACACCCATGTCTCCTACCCCGTGGGCCACTTGTCGACGATGTACTGGATCGGGCTCAAGCCCGGCGACGTCCACCTCAACATCTCCTCGCCCGGCTGGGCCAAGCACGCCTGGTCCAACCTCTTCGCACCGTGGAGCGCCGAGGCGACCGTCTTCATCTTCAACTACACCCGCTTCGACGCCGGCCGTCTCATGGCAGAGATGGACCGCTCGGGCGTCACCAGCTTCTGCGCCCCGCCCACCGTCTGGCGCATGCTCATCCAGGCCGACCTCTCCCAGCTGAAGACCCCGCCGCGCGAGGTCGTCGCGGCGGGCGAACCGCTGAACCCGGAGGTCATCGAGACGGTCCGGCGGGCGTGGGGCGTCACCATCCGGGACGGTTTCGGCCAGACGGAGACCGCCGTGCAGGTCGCCAACACCCCCGGACAGGTCCTGAAGGCCGGTTCGATGGGCCGCCCCAGCCCGGGCTTCAAGGTCGTCCTCCTCGACCCGGTCAGCGGCGAGCCCGGCGCCGTCGAGGGCGAGATCTCCCTCGACCTGTCCAGCCACCCGGTCGGCCTGATGACCGGATACCACGGCGATCCCGACCGCACCGCCGAGGCGATGGCGGGCGGCTACTACCGCACGGGCGACATCGGCACCCGCGACGCCGACGGCTACATCACGTACGTCGGGCGCGCCGACGACGTATTCAAGTCCTCCGACTACAAGATCTCCCCGTTCGAGCTGGAGAGTGCCCTGCTGGAGCACGAGGCCGTCGCCGAGGCCGCCGTCGTACCGGCCCCCGATCCGGTGCGGCTCTCCGTCCCGAAGGCGTACATCGTGCTCGCCGAGGGCTGGGAGCCCGGACCCGACACCGCCAAGGTGCTGTTCGCCCACTCCCGGGCCGTGCTCGCCCCGTACAAGCGGGTCCGCCGGCTGGAGTTCGCCGAGCTGCCCAAGACCGTCTCGGGGAAGATCCGCCGCATCGAGCTGCGCGAGCGGACCGCCCTGGGCACCGGCACGGAGTACAGCGAGGGGGACCTGACATGACCGAGCCGTCCTACGCCCACGGCACCGGCACCACCGCCTTGCTCGGCGACACCATCGGCCGCAACCTCGACCGGGCGATCGAGGCGTTCCCGGACCGCGAGGCGCTCGTCGACGTACCGTCCGGCCGGCGCTGGACGTACGCCGAGTTCGGTGCGGCCGTCGGTGAACTGGCGCGGGCGCTGATGGCCTCGGGCGTGGCGCAGGGGGACCGGGTCGGCATCTGGGCGGTCAACTGCCCGGAGTGGGTGCTCGTCCAGTACGCGACCGCGCGCATCGGCGCCGTCATGGTCAACATCAACCCCGCCTACCGCGCGCACGAGCTGGAGTACGTGCTGAAGCAGGCGGGGATCTCCCTGCTGGTCGCCTCGCTCGCCCACCGCACCAGCGACTACCGGGCCCTGGTCGACGAGGTCCGGGCGGACTGCCCCGCCCTGCGCGCCGTGCACTACATCGGCGACCGCTCCTGGGACGAACTGCTCATCGCCGCCGCATCCGTGTCCGCGGAAGAACTCGCCGTACGCGAGGCCGGGCTGTCCTGCGACGACCCGATCAACATCCAGTACACCTCCGGCACCACCGGCTTCCCCAAGGGAGCCACCCTCTCCCACCACAATATCCTCAACAATGGCTATTTCGTGGGGGAGTCGGTCGCCTACACCGAACAGGACCGCGTCTGTCTGCCGGTGCCGTTCTACCACTGCTTCGGCATGGTCATGGGGAACCTCGGCGCCACCTCGCACGGCGCCTGCATCGTGATCCCGGCCGAAGCGTTCGAGCCCGCCGCCGTCCTCGCCGCCGTCCAGCAGGAGCGCTGCACCTCGCTGTACGGCGTGCCCACCATGTTCATCGCGGAGCTGAACCTCCCCGGCTTCGCCTCGTACGACCTCTCCTCGCTGCGCACGGGCATCATGGCCGGTTCACCCTGCCCGGTCGAGGTGATGAAGCGGGTCGTCGCCGAGATGCACATGGACGAGGTCTCCATCTGTTACGGCATGACGGAGACCTCCCCCGTCTCCACCCAGACCCGCCGCGACGACGACCTGGAGCGCCGCACCGGCACGGTCGGCCGCGTGCTGCCGCACATCGAGGTCAAGGTCGTCGACCCGGCGACGGGCGTCACGCTGGAGCGCGGCGCGTCGGGCGAACTCCGCACCCGCGGCTACAGCGTGATGCTCGGCTACTGGGAACAGCCCGAGCGGACCGCCGAGGTGATCGACGCGGGGCGCTGGATGCACACCGGGGACCTCGCGGTGATGCGCGAGGACGGTTACGTGCAGATCGTCGGCCGGATCAAGGACATGATCATCCGGGGTGGAGAGAACGTCTACCCGCGCGAGATCGAGGAGTTCCTCTACCGGCACCCGAAGGTCGCCGATGTGCAGGTGGTGGGCGTGCCGGACAAGCGGTACGGCGAGGAGATCCTGGCCTGCGTCATCCCCGCGGACCCGGCCGACCCGCCCACCCTGGAGGACGTCAGGACCTTCTGCCACGAGCAGCTGGCCCACTACAAGATCCCGCGGCTGCTCCAGATCATGGAAGCCTTCCCGATGACGGTCAGCGGGAAGGTCCGGAAGATCGAACTACGGGAGAACTACGGCCGGTAGACGGCTCCGTAGGCGGCTCGCCAGGCGGCAGGTCCGGTGCGCGGCAGGCGGACGGCGGCGGTTCGGCTTTGGGGCGCTGTCAGGCGGCTTCGATGATGTCGCCGGCGGCGCCCTGGGTCGCGGCCGCCCACTCGATCAGGAGTACCTCGTAGGCCGCGGACTCCACGGGGGACCAGTCCTGGCCGGCGCGCGCGTCCACGAGCGCACGGATCGCCTCGTTCGCCTCGACGGCGGCGGGGTGGGCCGGCTGTGCGGGGGTGGTGCTGTGCGACGGCGTCGCGGGTATCGCGGGCGATACCGGTGTCACGCAAGACGCGGACGTCACGGGCCCCACAGGTGTCGCGGGTGTCGAGGGTGGAGAAAGCCGTGGAGTTAAGACCATGCGCCCCACTCTAGGGCCCGCCACTGACAACGGACCGAACATCTGTGGCCCCTGGCTCGAACGTGACCGAAAGCACTCACTGTGGCCGGACGGATTCTGTGAGGTACGGCACGTCGCGCCGCATGCAGACCCGCGGCCAGTGGTCGAGGCCGTGTTCCGCCTCCTCGGCGCGAATCTTGCGCAGTCCGTCGGTGAGGCCGGATTCCGTCAGTACGCGGAAGCCGAGCCGGGTGTAGTACGGCGCGTTCCACGGGACATGGGAGAAGGTCGTCAGGGTCAGCGCGTGCAGGCTCTCGCGGGTGCCCCAGGCCGCGGCATGGTCGATGAGTGCGCTGCCCAGACCGCGCCGGGCGGCCGAGGGATGGACGGAGACCTGCTCGATGTGGGCGGCGCCGTCGACCGGGTCGGCGATCAGATAGGCGAGGGGCCGGTCGTCCGGGCCGGTGCTCACCCAGGCGCGGCCGGCCGCCCGGTAGCCGTCCAGCAGTTCCAGGGGCGGCGGATCGTCATCGGCCACGCGGGACATGCCGAGGGAGCGGAAGGGTTCGCCTGCGGCGCGCTCGATGTCCTGGAGGAGCGGGAGATCCGAGCGGCGGGCGGGACGGATGCGCATGCTTCAGTATGGCGCGGACGCCTGCCGGGCCGACTGCCTCCTGCCGGGATCAGGCGCCGGTGCTGAGGAGTTCGTCCGCCGGGCTGTTCACCGGCTGCGGAGTCCCCGTGAGGTCCATGACGAACAGCGGGATGCCGAGCCCGTCCGCCCGCTCCCGGGCGTCCGGCGCGTATCCGGCGAGGGAGAAGAACACGCTCGAGGCCGAGGCGCTGAGCGCGTTGAGCCAGAGGCATTCGATGTCCCGCAGGGTGGCCGGCCGGGTGGTGGAGTCGACCTGCGCGACCAGGCCGGCCGCCCGCAGGTCGATCCGGGAGGCCGGGCGTTCGGCGGCTTGTACGACGTCGCGGTAGCCCAGCCACTTCAGGTACAGCGCGGCGGAGGCGACCGCGTCGCGCGCGGTACGGATCGTCAGCGGCCGGAACGCGGGCCGCGGGGCCGCGGCCGTACGTGGCAGCGGGATGTGCGCCGGCCGTGCGTGCCGGGAGGCCGGTCCGGGGGCCGCGACCGGGCGGACCGGGATCCGCAGCAACGCGCCGCACGGGCAGCACAGTTCCGGCTGCGGCCACTGGTCGTGCCGGCCGCAGCCGCGGCAGCGCACGGTCACCCAGTCGTCGTTCCAGGTGCGGTGGGTGATCGGCGTGACGGGGGCGCCGCGCAGCAGGGGCGGGACGGTCGGTGCGCCGCACGGGCACTGGTAGACGGGCGTCACGTACGCGTGGTCGCGGCGGCAGGCCGGGCACCGTACCGGCACTGATTCCACCTCGCCACTCCTCACGGCAGACGACCGTGCGGCCGGCGCCCGGATTCCGGGCCGGCTCCGCTCCGTACCTCCATGCTCCACCAAGAGCGAGGCCGCCGGGAGGGACTTGAGGCACTTCGCGGCGCCGGCCCGCCTTCGCGGCCTCGCCGGCTGCCTCCCTTGACGCCTGTCCGGACGCACCTTAGATTTGCTTCCGTATAGCAGAATCAAACTTCCGTAATGCGGAATTGGCGCTCTCAGGTGGCGCGACAGAGCCCGACTCCACCCAGGTCCGAGCAGGAGCACTCAATGCCTCGAATGACCGCTGCCCGAGCGGCAGTTGAGATCCTCAAGCGCGAAGGCGTCAGCAACGCGTTCGGTGTGCCGGGCGCGGCGATCAACCCCTTCTACGCGGCCCTCAAGGCCTCCGGCGGGGTTCATCACACGCTGGCCCGCCACGTCGAGGGCGCCTCCCACATGGCGGAGGGCTACACCCGGGCCCGCCCGGGGAACATCGGCGTCTGCATCGGTACGTCGGGACCGGCCGGCACCGACATGATCACCGGCCTCTACTCCGCCATCGCGGACTCGATCCCGATCCTGTGCATCACCGGCCAGGCGCCGACCGCGGTGCTCCACAAGGAGGACTTCCAGGCCGTCGACATCGCGTCGATCGCGAAGCCGGTCACGAAGGCGGCCACCACCGTCCTGGAGGCCGCGCAGGTCCCGGGTGTCTTCCAGCAGGCCTTCCACCTGATGCGCACGGGCCGGCCGGGCCCGGTCCTCATCGACCTCCCGATCGATGTGCAGCTGACCGAGATCGAGTTCGACCCCGATCTGTACGAGCCGCTGCCGGTGCACAAGCCGGCCGCGACCCGCAAGCAGATCGAGCGCGCGGTGGAGATGCTGAACGCCTCCGAGCGGCCGCTCCTCGTCGCGGGCGGCGGCATCATCAACGCCGACGCCTGCGAACTCCTCGTGGAATTCGCCGAGCTGACCGGCGTCCCGGTCGTCCCGACCCTGATGGGCTGGGGCATCATCGCCGACGACCACGCGCTGAACGCGGGCATGGTCGGCCTCCAGACCTCGCACCGCTACGGCAACGCGAACTTCCTGGAGTCCGACTTCGTCCTCGGCATCGGCAACCGCTGGGCCAACCGCCACACCGGCAAGCTGGACGTCTACACCAAGGGCCGCACGTTCGTCCACGTCGACATCGAGCCCACCCAGCTGGGCAAGATCTTCGCCCCCGACCTCGGCATCGCCTCCGACGCCAAGGCCGCGCTGGAGCTGTTCGTCGAGGTGGCGCGCGAGCTGAAGGCGGCCGGCCGGCTCAAGGACCGTACGCAGTGGGCCGCCTCCACGCAGGAGCGCAAGGCGACCCTTCAGCGGCGCACGCACTTCGACAACGTGCCGCTGAAGCCGCAGCGCGTGTACGAGGAGATGAACCGGGCGTTCGGCCCGGAGACCCGGTACGTCACCACGATCGGCCTCTCCCAGATCGCCGGCGCGCAGATGCTGCACGTCTACCGGCCGCGCCACTGGATCAACTGCGGCCAGGCGGGCCCGCTCGGCTGGACCATCCCGGCGGCGCTCGGCGTCGCGACGGCCGACCCCGAGGGCTCCGTCGTCGCGCTCTCCGGCGACTACGACTTCCAGTTCATGCTGGAGGAGCTCGCGGTCGGCGCGCAGCACCGCATCCCGTACGTGCACGTCCTGGTGAACAACTCCTACCTGGGGCTGATCCGTCAGGCGCAGCGGGGCTTCGACATCGACTTCCAGGTCAACCTGGAGTTCGAGAACCTCAACTCCCCGGAGCTGGGCGTCTACGGCGTGGACCACGTGAAGGTCGTCGAGGGCCTGGGCTGCAAGGCGATCCGGGTCACCGAGCCGGACCAGCTGCTGCCGGCCTTCGAGGAGGCGAAGAAGCTGGCGGCGGAGTTCCGGGTGCCGGTGGTCGTGGAGGCGATCCTGGAGCGGGTCACGAACATCGCGATGAGCGGTACGGATATCGCCTCGGTGAACGAGTTCGAGGACGTGGCGTCGGAGCCGGGCCATGCGCCGACGGCGATCCGCCCGCTGACGACGGCCTGACCGCGTACGGCCCTGAGGCCCCCGTCTTCCCGTTGAACGGGAGGCGGGGGCCGCGTCATTGTGTCCTCGATCGCCGGACGGGCGGAAGAGATGTCCTCGATCGCCGGACGGGCTCTATTTTGCCGGACGCCTGTAGCGCAAACCGAGCCATCCGGCAGCGCGAACCCGCCCGTCCGGCTGTGCAACCCAGCCCGTCCGGCGTTTGAGGACGGAACCGGTCACCCAGTGGGGCGCCGCGCACGCGAAAGGGCGTGGAGCACGGGACCGTAATCCGTGCTCCACGCCCTGGCGAAAGGGAATGACAGGGGCCGCGGCGGGGTGCGAGTGGGCGAAGGGGCCGGCCCCTTCAGGTCAAGGACCGGAACCGCCGCCCGCACCACCGCACTGGCATCGCACCACCGCCGCACCCCCGTCCTGCCCGCACCGCGCGCAACCCCTCATCCGGGTGGGCGCGACGGCGCGGGCAGGGCTTACCGAAGGCTCAGTCCTCGCGCAGGGCGCGGACGGCCTCCTCCACGCGCTTGCCGTACTCGGCATCCGCGGCGTGGAAGTGGGCGAGGTTCTTCTCGATCACGTCGTCGCGCGTGACCTGCGAGAGGCCGCCCGCGATGTTGGCGATCAGCCGGCCCTTCTCGTCGTCCGACATCAGCCGGTACAGCTCACCCGCCTGGAAGAAGTCGTCGTCCTTGGTGTGGGCGGGCGCCTCGTGCGTGCCGGTCCAGCCCTGGACGGGCAGCGGGGCGGAGTGCGCCGCGTCCGTCTGGGCGGGGCCCGCGTACGAGTTGGGCTCGTAGTTCTTGTCGTGCCGGGCGCCGTTGCGCGTGGCGTGCAGCCCGTCGCGGCCGTAGTTGTCGACGACGGCGGTGCGCGGTGCGTTCACCGGCAGGTGGGTGTGGTTGACGCCCAGCCGGTAGCGGTGCGCGTCCGCGTAGGCGAACAGCCGGCCCTGGAGCATCTTGTCCGGCGACGGACCGATACCGGGCACGAAGTTGTTCGGGGAGAAGGCGGCCTGCTCCACCTCGGCGAAGACGTTGTCCGGGTTGCGGTCCAGGACCAGCCGGCCTACCCGCTGGAGCGGGTAGTCGCCGTGCGGCCACACCTTGGTGACATCGAACGGGTTGAAACGGTAGTCCGCCGCCTCGGCGGCCGGCATGAGCTGCACGTACAGCGTCCAGGACGGGTTCATACCGCGCTCGATGGCCTGGAGCAGGTCCGTCTGGTGGGAGTTGGCGTCCTTGCCGACGAGCTCCGCGGCCTGGTCGGCCGACAGCGAGCGCACGCCCTGGTTCGTCTTGAAGTGGTACTTGACGAAGAAGGCCTCGCCCGCGGCGTTCGTCCACTGGTAGGTGTGCGAGCCGAATCCGTTCATGTGGCGGTAGGAGGCGGGGATGCCCCGGTCGCCCATCAGCCAGGTGACCTGGTGCGTGGCCTCGGGAGAGTTCGCCCAGAAGTCCCAGACGTTGTCCGGCTCCTGACGTCCCGTGAACGGGTCGCGCTTCTGCGAGTGGATGAAGTCGGGGAACTTGATCGGGTCCTTGATGAAGAAGACCGGGGTGTTGTTGCCGACGAGGTCGTAATTGCCCTCGTTCGTATAGAACTTGAGGGCGAAGCCGCGTGGGTCGCGCACCGCGTCCGCACCGCCGAGCGAGTCGGCGACGGTCGAGAACCGGATGAACGTATCGGTGCGGCGGCCCACCTCGGAGAGGAAGTCCGCGCGGGTGAAGCCGGTGACGTCGTCGGTCACCTCGAAGTAGCCGTACGCGCCGGAGCCCCGGGCGTGCACCACGCGCTCCGGGATGCGCTCCCGGTTGAAGCGGGCGAGCTTCTCCAGGAGGTGACCGTCCTGGAGGAGGATCGGGCCGCCGGCGCCGGCGGTGGCGGAGTTCTGGTTGTCGGCGACCGGGGCGCCGGACTCGGTCGTAAGCACGCGCTGCGTCATGGTGTCGGGGCGACCTTCCGTACGGGCTGCTGAACTGCGACGGCCTGGGGGCCTGGGGGCGTGTCCGCGAGCGTAAGTACGCTCCGAGCCCGACGTCAACAGTTTGTTGAAATTCGTGGTGAGGGGCGGTGCGAGAGGTGTTCCGGACGGCGCCGGCGCCTGGGCGCGACAGGACAGGTGTCAGCGCCGACGCCGTCCGGAAGTCTGTGGGGCCGGGGGAGTTCCGCACCCCGGCGAGGGTGGTGCCGGCCGGGCCCGCCAAGGGCCCGGCCGCATCGGTCAGCCCCGGACGGGCTGACCGGACAGGCGCTCGACCGAGCGCAGCAGCGCCGAGTGGTCCAGGCCGCCGTCGCCCTGCGCACGCAGCGAGGCGACGAGCTGGGCGACGACGCCGCCGACCGGCAGCGCGGCGCCGACGTTGCGGGCGGCGTCGGTGACGATGCCCATGTCCTTGTGGTGCAGGTCGATCCGGAAGCCCGGAGTGAAGTCCCGGTTCAGGAAGTTGTCCTTCTTGCGGGTCAGCACGGTCGAGCCGGCCAGTCCGCCGTTCAGGACGTCGAGCGCGGCGGCGAGGTCGACCCCGGACTTCTCCAGGAAGACGACGGCCTCGGCGCAGGCCTGGATGTTGACGGCGACGATCAGCTGGTTGGCCGCCTTCACCGTCTGGCCGGAGCCGTGCGGACCGCAGAGCACGATGGTCTTGCCGAGCGCGTCGAGCAGCGGCTTCGCGGCGTCGAAGTCGGCCTGCTCGCCGCCCACCATGATGGACAGCACGGCCTCGATGGCACCGGCCTCGCCGCCCGAGACGGGGGCGTCCAGGACCCGGACGCCCTTCTCGGCGGCGTTCTTCGCGAGATCCACGGAGGTCTGCGGGGTGATCGAGGACATGTCGATCAGCAGCGCGCCGCGCTTCGCGTTCTCCAGGATGCCCTCGGAGCCGTACGCGATCGCCTCGACCTGCGGGGAGGCGGGCACCATCGTGATGATCACGTCCGCGTCCTTGACCGCCTCGGCGATCGAGGAGGCGCCGGTGCCGCCGGCCGCGGCCAGCCGGTCGACCTTGTCCTGCTCCAGGGTGTAACCGGTGACTTCGTAACCGGCCTTGATCAGGTTCTCGGACATGGGCGAGCCCATGATGCCGAGCCCGATCCACGCAACCTTGGGGAGGTTGTTGCTCATGAGGGTGCCTTCCGATAAGCGTGTGTACAGGGAGTCAGCGGGCGGCCCGCGCGGTGGCCGGGAGCCACTCGAAGGACTCGGCGCTCGGCCGGTCGCCCGGCTTGTACTCCAGGCCGACCCAGCCGTCGTAACCGGCCTTCGTCAGCTCGTCGAGGAGCTGCTCCAGCGGGAGCGAGCCGGTGCCGGGCGCGCCGCGCCCCGGATTGTCCGCGATCTGGACGTGACCGGTCCGGTCGGCGTACGCCGCGACGACCTGGCTGAGGTCCTCGCCGTTCATCGACAGGTGGTACAGGTCCAGCAGGAACTTCGCGTTGCCGAGGCCCGTCGCCGCGTTGATCCGGTCGACGACCTCGATGCCGGCCGGTGCGCTCACCAGCGGGTAGCGCGGAGATTCCGGCTTGTTGAGGGTCTCGATCAGCAGGACGGCCCCGATCCGGTCGGCCGCGCGGGCGGCGAGGACCAGGTTCTCCAGGGCGAGTTCGTCCTGCACGGCCGGGTCGACGCCGTCGGCCCGGTTGCCGTACAGCGCGTTGAGCGCCTTGCAGCCGACCGAGGCGGCGAAGTCTGCCGCCACCTCGATGTTGGCCCGGAAGCGGTCCGACTCCGTGCCGGGCACGGAGAGCGCGCCGCGGTCGGGGCCGGGGAGCTGTCCGGCGTAGAAATTCAGCCCCACCAACTGGGTGCCCGCCTCGTCGAGCGCCTTCTTCAGCGCGTCGAGCTCGGCTTGCGGAGGGGTGGGGGTCTCGATCCACGGCCACCACAGCTCGACCGCGGTGAAGCCCGCCGCGGCGGCTGCCGCGGGTCGCTCCAGGAGCGGGAGTTCAGTGAAGAGGATCGAAAGGTTCACATCGAAGCGCTGGTCCGGGTAGCCCATGAGGGTTTCGGCGCTCCTTCCGTATTGCGGAAGTTAGTTTCTGCTTAACGGAAGATTGCCCGGAGGGTGGGGGCGGTGTCAAGGGGTGCCCGGAAATTCGGGCCGGCCATGGCAGGTCCGGACGCACGAAAGCGGGGCGGAGGCCCAACGGCCCTCCGCCCCGCCCTCGGCTTCCCTACCGGCTCACCCGGCCGGCACCGTGTCCTGGAACACCGTCCCCGCCGTGCGGTACGCGCTCACCCGGGCATTGACCTGCGCCGGTGTGAGGACCTGGTCCTTCACGTGCAGGACGTAGTCGACCTGCTGGTCGTACGAGCGAGGCGTCGTGCTCGTCTGCCCGGCCAGATCGATCAGCCATTGGTTGAAGTTGATCGACATACCCCGCTCCGGCAGGTAGGCCGCGCCGTGGGTGCCGAAGGCCTGGCCGTCGATGTAGTACGTGATCGCGTGGTCGTCGATCGTCACGACCAGGTCGTGCCAGCCCGCGTAGCTCTGCCGGGCCTCGCTGTGCGCGTTGACCGCCTCCCACGGGTCGGGGCGGTAGGTCTCCCACGAGGTCGTGTACAGGATGTTGCCGCTCTCGCCCCAGCCGCCGTTCGGCAGATACTCGAAGTCGTACTCCGCGTAGTCGTCCGCCATCGGCGCCTTGAGGTCGTTGATGGTGAAGAACGTCTGGACGAGGTGGTCGCCGTCCGGGCCCGACACGGGAGCGTCGCTGAACTTCACCCGCGCCGCGTACGTCCCGTTCCGGAACTTCATCGACTGCGTCAGGATCTCCGTCTGCTTCGTCGACTCGCCGCTGCCCGCGGTCGACGTCGCGAGGTTCATCACCGAGTTCCCGCTCTGGTTGGCGAACGTGACGTTCTCGGGCGCCCATGTGGCGCCCGGAACGCCGGGACCGCCGGAGTTCGAGCGGACGCTCCAGCCGTGCGCGGCGATCCGCGGGTCCGTGTGACCGGTGTAGTTGAAGTCGTCGAAGAGAGCCGGCGCGCCCTCCGGCGGATCGGTCGGGTCCGTGGGGTCGGTGGGATCGGTCGGGTCGTTGCCCCCGGGCGCCTCGCCCCAGACCGTGGTGCCGGAGAGCTGCGCGGTCACCTTCGACCAGTCGCCGTACGCCGTCCGGCCGGCGTCGAAGGAGTAGTCGTCGCTCTGCAGCAGGGGCTGCCAGTTCGAACGGTAGAACCGCAGCTGCATGTCGCCCGTGTCGGTGCCGGCGGCGAGCGATCCCGCGCCCGATGTGAAGCCGATCTCCAGATAGCGGTCGGCGGTGGCGGTCGGGGAGGCGAGCGCGCCGAACGTCCCGGTGATGTTCGCGCAGCCCTTCACCGCCCAGGAGCAGGCGAACCGGTAGGTGTCGCCCGCCGTGTCCCCCTTGAAGTAGTAGCGGACCTTGACGTTGCTGAGCTGTACGGAACCGCTTCCGGTGTTGCGCACCTTCAGCCAGGGTTCGCTCTGGTCGGCCGTGACCCCGGACGCGCTGGTGCGGTACTGCACGGCGAGCGGCCCGCCGGCGGCGCTCGCCGGCGACGGGACGGCAGCCAGGGCGGTGCAGCCCAGTGCCAGGGTGGCGGCGGCCGCCGCCGCCGTGCGGATCCGGGTTTTCGCGAGTGACTTCATGAAACCTGTTCCTCTCCGGAACGGTCGTGGGGGAGTGGTTCTTGCGGAGGTGGCGCTGTTCCTGGAGGCCTATCGAGGCGGGGAAGCGGTCTGGAGCGACCGCGGGTTCAAGGGGCGGTAGCGCACGCCCAGGGCGTCGAGCCGTGCCGTGTGCCGGTCCAGCCGGGACAGGAAGCCGGGCCAGTCGCTGCGACCGCCCGCCCAGGCGCGGTCCGCGAGGGCGCACAGCCGCGGGTAGGTCAGGTACTCGATCTGCTCCGGCGTGCTCGCGTACTCCGTCCACAACTGGGCCTGGGTGCCCAGCACCCGGTCCGCGTCCGCCGCCTCCCAGCCCTCCGGCACCGGCCGGTTGCCGTGGACGGCCCGCAGGCCGACGGGCGGTCCCGGCTGCGCGGCCGGCTCGCCCGGGTCCGCGGACTGGGCGTAGTCGAGGTACGTGGTCCGGTGGTGCGCGGTGACCACCTGATGGCCGCGGCGGGCGGCGGCCAGGGCGTGGGCCGGGTCGCGCCACGTCATCACCGTGAAGTCGAGGGGGAGTTCGGTGCCGGTCTCGGCCCAGCCGACCGGGCGCCTGCCGTGCTCGGCCAGGAAGGACCCGATCCGGCCCATGAACCAGCCGTGCAGCGCCCGGGCGTCGGGCAGCCCCTCGGCGGCGGCCCGCGCCAGCGCCGCCGGGCTCGTCTCCCACTCGGTGGTCGGGCACTCCTCGCCGCCGATGTGGATGTACGGCGAGGGGAAGACGTCCATGACCTCCTCCAGCACGGTCCGGCAGAAGTCGAAGACCTCCTCGTGGACGCCGAACACCGTGTCGCAGACGCCCCAGCGGGTCCACACGTCCAGCCGCCTCGACGGATCGTTGCCCAGCTCGGGCTGGGCAGCCAGCGCCGCGCGCACATGGCCCGGCATCTCGATCTCGGGCACCACGCGCACCCCGCGCGCCGCCGCGTAACGGACCAGGTCCCGCAGCTCCTGCCGGGTGTACGCCCCCGAGTGGGGAATCCCGTCGTAGCTCTCGTCGCCGCGTCCCGGCGGGCCGGACATCGACTGCCGGCGGTGGCCGCCGATGCCGGTCAGCCGCGGGTAGGCGGGGACGGGCATCCGCCACCCCTGGTCGTCCGTGAGGTGGAGATGCAGGGTGTTGAGCTTGTGCAGCGCCATCAGGTCCACGTACCGGCGCAGGTAGGACACCGGCTGGAAGTGCCGGGCGACATCGAGCATCGACCCGCGCCACGGGTACGCGGGCACATCGCTGATCTCGACACAGGGAAGCACCCATGGCGCTTCCCCCCGCGCCGCGCCCGACAGGGCCTCGGCGGGCAGCAGCTGACGGATCGTCTGGACGCCGCAGAGCAGGCCCGGCAGTCGCGCGGCCCGCAGCAGCAGGGAGTCGGGGCCGATGGTGAGCCCGTACCCCTCCTCGCCGAGTCCGCCCAGCTGCGGATCGAGTGCCAGCACGATGCGGCCGGTGGCGGAGGGCGCCAGGGGCAGGCCGGTGGCCGGGGCGAGGAGGGTGCGCAGCAGGTCGGCGGCGCCCTCCGCGCCGGGGTAGGCCCGCACGCGGGTGTCCTGGTCGAGGGTGAAGCGGCCGGGGCGGGCCGAGACCTTGCGGGGGCGGGGTACGAGGGACTGTTCAGGGCGTGACGAGGGCATGGAAGGCCTCCGGATTCGGATCTCGGGCCTCAGCCCTTGACGGCGCCGGCCGCGAAGCCGGAGGTGACATGGCGCTGGAGCAGCAGGAAGACGGCCAGCGCGGGCAGGGCGAAGAGCGTGGAGGCGGCCATGGTGGCGCCCCAGTCGGTGCCGAAGGTGTTCTGGAACGACGACAGCCAGACCGGCAGTGTGCGGCTGTCCTGGTGCTTGATGATCAGGAAGTTGGCGTACGCGAACTCGTTCCACGCCGTGATGAAGCCGAACAGCGAGGTCGCCATCAGCCCCGGTGCGAGCAGCGGCAGCGCCACCCTCCGGAACGCGCCGGTCCGGGTGCACCCGTCGACCTGTGCGGCCTCCTCCAGCTCCGGTGGAATGGTGGCGATGAAGCCGCGCAGCACCACGATCGAGAACGGCAGCGTGACCATGAAGTAGACGAGCGTGAGGGTCGGCAGCCGGTCGAGCATGTCCGTGTCGCGGGAGATGATGTAGATGGGGATGATCAGCGACTCCCAGGGCGCCATCTGCGCGATGAAGACCATGAGCATGAACTGCCGGCGCCCCTTCCAGCGCATCCGGGCCACCGCGTACGCCGAGCCGATGGCGACGAGCAGGGCCAGCAGGATCGCGCTGAGCGTCACCAGGATGCTGTTGCGCCAGAACAGTTCGAACCCGTCGGCCTGCACGGCGGTGCGGAAGTGGTCGAGCGTCCAGGTGTGCGGGAAGAGCTTCGGATCGGCGGACTGGATGTCCTTCGACGGTTTGAACGCGGTCGAGATCATCCAGTAGACGGGGAACAGACAGACCAGGACGGTCAGTACGGCGGCGGCGTTCAGCGGGAGCCGCCGGACCCTCGGGCGCAGCAGGGTCATCAGGACTCGTCCTCCTGTCGGAGCATCTGGCGGAAGTACAGGACGAGCACGCCGGACATCAGGACCACAGTGATCATCGAGGCGGCCGAGCCCAGGTCGTAGCGCTGCCCCGCGAGTGCCGTCTGCACCGCGTACACGGGCAGGATCGTGGTGGCGTCGCCGGGACCCCCGCGGGTCATCACCCAGATCTGGACGAACGCCTTGAACGTCCAGATCACTTCGAGCGAGAAGACCAGCAGGAAGATCGGCCGGAGCATCGGGAAGGTGACCGAGCGGAAGATCCGGGAGGCGGACGCCCCGTCCAGCCGAGCCGACTCGTACAGCTCCGCCGGGACCGTGGTGAGCGCCGAGTAGACGGTGATCGCCGCGAACGGCACCGACTGCCAGACGATCAGCAGGACCAGGATCGAGAAGGCGGCGGTGCCGTGCGCGAACCACGGGTAGCGGTCGAAGGAGGAGAAGCCCGCCTCGGTCAGCAGCCGGTTGACGATGCCGAACTCGGAGTGGAACAGCCACTGGAAGACCGTGGTCGCCGCCACCACGGGCATCGCCCACGCCAGCACGAGGGAGCTGAGCACCACGGTCCGGCCGAACCGGCCCAGCCGCTCGGTCATCAGCGCGACCAGGGTCGCGATCACCATGATCAGGACCACGTTGACCGCCATGAACAGGAAGGTGCGCCGCACCACCTCCCAGAACCTCGGGTCGGACAGCAGCGTCCGGTAGTTGCGCAGTCCGACGAACTCCGCGTCGCCCATGATCAGCTGGCGCAGCCGGAAGTCCTGGAGCGAGATCAGCACGGCCCGCAGCAGCGGGTACAGCAGCAGATACAGCATGCCGCCGACGGCGGGTGCGATCAGGGCGTACGGCCACAGGCCGCGCGGCTCCCCGGACCGCCGCCGGCGCGGCGGTCCTGCCGTGCCGGTCGCCGGGCGGCGCAGGTCGCTGGGTACGGTCCGTTCCCGGATGACCGACACGGCGCGCCTCCTCTCGGTGTTCTGGTGGACGGTCGGGAAGGGATCAGGAAGCGGTGTTCATGGCCCGGGTGATGTCGGCGGAGGCCTTGGCGGCCTCCTTCGCGGGGTCGGCGCCGGTCAGGACGGCGGCCATGTAGTCCTTGATCGGGTTCTCCGCCTCGACGGCCGCCCAGCCGGGCGTGTTGGGCGTCGCGTGCCCGTTCGCCGCGCCGACCGCCATCGCGGCCGCCCCGGGATCACCCGCCACCGCCGAGGCGAGCGTCGTCCGGTTCGGTACGTAGCTCATGGCCACGGCCAGCTTCTTCTGCCAGGCGTCACCGGTGAGCTCCTTGACGAAGGTCAGCGCCGCGTCCTGATGCCCGGACGCCGTCGGGATCACCAGGTCGGAGCCCCCGGTGAAGACGGCGCCCGGGGTGTCCGCGCTCTTGCCCGGGATCGGGAAGAAGCCGAGCTTCCCCTTCAGCTCCGGGTTCTTCTCCATGACTACGTTGGCGCCGCCCGGGGTGGAGATCACCTGGGCCACCTTCCCCTGGGCCATCACATCGGCCTGCGGCGGTGAGTCCTCGTCCGAGTCCTTCGGCCCCTTGCCGAGCGCCTGGAGCTGCTCGTAGAACTCCATCCCGCGCAGCGCCTCGGGGGTGTCCAGCGCGCCCTTCCACTTCCCGCCGGACTCGGTGGCGAGGTCGCCGCCCTCGTCCCAGACGAAGCCGGCCAGCGCGTACCACATCTGTCCGGGCAGGTAGATGCCCTGCGTGCCACCCTTGTTGAGTTTCCCGGTTGCCTCGATCCACTGCTCGCGCGTCTTGATCGCGGACGCGTCGACCCCCGCCTTCTCGAACAGATCGGTGCGGTAGACCACGACCCGGTTGGCCGCGTAGTACGGGATGCCGTACTGCTTGCCCTCGTACGCCCCGGGCTCGGCGAGTCCCTTGAGCCAGTCCTTGCCGCCCAGCTCGTCGACCTTGTCGCTGAGGTCGAGCAGCCCGCCGCTCTGGGCGAACTGCGCGACCTGGGTGTTGCCGCTCTCGATCACGTCCGGGGCGTCGTTGCTGGCGAGCGCGGCGGTGATCTTCTCGCCGATGCCGTCCCACTCCTGGATCTGGACCCGGACCTTGATCGTGGGGTGGGCGGCCTCGAAGCCCTTCACGAACTCCTTCTGGAACTGTGCGGAGACGCTGTCGCGCATCAGCCACACGTCGATGTCCCTCTGCCCGCCACCGGACTTCCCGGGAGAGTCGGACGACGAGCTGCAGGCACTGAGAACGGCGGCCATCACGAGCGCGGACCCACCGGCAAGCAAGCGGTACTTCACGGTTCACCTCTGGGAGACAGGACCTGACCACCTGACCAGTGAAGCCCACTGGGCAGCTCACCTCTTGATGGTGGATGAAGGTGGCATAGACCAATGAGACCGTCAACCCCCTTGGTGCGTAACGATTTTTCTTGATCTCGCGTAGAAGTGAGCCGAGATGATTTGCCGGAGACCGGTTACACTTCCTTTGACCAGTAGCCGAGTCGGCCCCACTGGTTGCTCAACTGGTAAGTGAGGCACGGGTCAGGAGGGGGCAGCGCATGGACGCCGACGCATCGGGGACGGTGCTCAAACGGGAACGGGCCCGCGACGCCGTACTGGAGCTGATCGAGTCGCGCCACCCGGGAGACGCCATCCCGTCGGAGCGCAGTCTCTGTGCCACGCTCGGCGTCTCCCGGCCCACCCTGCGCGCCGCGATCGACGAGCTGGTGGCCGCCGGGCTGCTGGTGCGCGAGCACGGCCGGGGGATGTTCGTCGCACCCGAGAAGATCACCCAGGAGCTGGTCTCGGCCGACCTCGCCCTGTCGGTCCCGCAGGCGGCGGGGACCTGGTCGAGCCGGCTGCTGGAGTTCACCACCCTTCAGGCAGGCGCCCGGGTCGGCCGCAAGCTGCGGATGTCGCCCGCGGCGGAGATCGTGTACGTCGCCCGGCTGCGGCTGGTCGACGGCGCCCCGATGGCGATCGAGCACCTGCACATCAGGGCGGAGCTGGTCCCGGGCCTGTCGGCCCAGGAGCTGGAGAGCGGCGACCTGTACGAGCACCTGCGCGAGCGCCACGACGTGCACGTCCACGAAGCGGTCCAGGCCATCGAGCCCACCGTGGTCACCCGGGCCGAGGCCCGGCTCCTGGACGTGCCGGAGCTCTCCCCGGCCCTCCTCTTCGAGCGGCTGACCTCGGACACCACCGGCTGCCCCGTCGAGTACGTGCACTCGATCTACCGCGGCGACCGCTACCGGATCGTCTCCCGCCTGGCCCTCGGCCCGGCGGCCACCGTGGAGCCCGTGGAGGGCGGACACCACCCGGGGATCCCGCCGGGGGACTTCGCCCAGGGGGACCCGATCACGTCGTCCACCCGGGGCGACATCCAGTCCGGCGACTGACCCGGAGCCCGCCCCCGTACCGCCGACGCCCGCCGCGCAAGGGCGCTAGGGTCGTGCCCGAGCGAGCCGTGGGTCACCCCGGACGCGGTGCGACACATGTGGGAGGCACAGTGCGCTTGAGAGTGGAGTTCACCACCGAGCCGTTCGATCTCGACGAGGCGCCGGCCCACGCGGTCGTGGCCCGTGAGGTCATCCAGTCGGCCGAACTGGACGCGGTGGACGTCGGCCCCTTCGGCAACACGGCGGAGGGCGGCGCGGACGAGGTGCTCACCGCGGTGGACTCCCTGCTGCGCAAGGCCCTGGCATCCGGTGCCACCCGGGTCTCGCTCCAGGTCAATGTGATCGGGGAGGACCCGAAGTGACCGGACCCGCGGAGCACCCCGTCGTCACCCCTGGCCCCGTCGCCCCCATGGATCACCCCGCCTTCGCCGACGGCCATCCCCTCGTCGCCGCCGTCAAGCCACTCGTCGACGCCATGGGCGCCGAGCTGCTCGGACCCGAGCAGGCGCAGCCCGACGACGTGGTCCTGGCCTGGGAGGGCGAGGACGTCATAGCCGTCCGGCTGCCCCAGCTCTCCGACTCGCTGGACCACATCCTGGCCGCGATGGAGCGCCGGCACGGCATGCCGCTCGCCGAGCTGGACCGCAGGACCAAGCAGGAGGTCGTCCGGACCCTGGAGGCACGCGGTGCCTTCTCCGTACGGCACGGCGTCGAGACCGTCGCCGGGGCCCTGGGGGTGTCCCGCTTCACCGTCTACAACTACTTGAACAGGGAAAACGCCGCCAAAGGCGACTAGTTGACCCCTCAAGCAGATGTGAACGGCAGATGAACGCGCAGGCCGTCGTCCGGACCATCGGGCGACGGCTTTTTACATGAACGGAATTTCAACAAAGTGTTGACGTGGTGTTGTGGAGGGCGTTAGCTATCCGCAGCCCGACCAACGCACAGCGAAAAACAGCCACGGAGGCTCCCGTGACTTCGAGCTCCACGCCGGGCCTCGCCCGGTTCAACACCCTGGCGGACGACGAGGCGGCCACCGCGCTGCACGAGGTCTGTGCCAGTGCGGCCTGGGGAAGAGCGATCCTCTCCCAGCGCCCGTACGCCACCGCAGAAGCCCTGTACTCCGCGAGCGACACCGCCACGGCGGGACTCGGCGCGCAGGACCTGGCCGACGCCATGGCCGGTCACCCGCCGATCGGCCGCCCGAAGCCCGGGGACCCGACCTCCTCCCGCGAACAGCGGGGGATGGCCGGCGCCACCGAGGAGCTCAAGGCCGAGATGCTCGCACTCAACCTGGCCTACCAGGAGCGGTTCGGACATGTCTTCCTGATCTGCGCCACCGGGGCCACCGGTGAGCAGATGCGCGACGCGGTGAAGTCCCGGACCGGGAACTCGCCGGAGCAGGAGCGAGAGATCGTGCGCACCGAACTGGGCAAGATCAACCGTATCCGCCTCAGCCGTCTCGTATCAGAGGGCTCCGAGGAGTCCGCAGAAGAAGGAGAGTGAAGGTCGTGAGCACCTTCGCCACCGCATCGGTGTCCACCCACATCCTGGACACCAGCATCGGCCGCCCCGCCGCGGCCGTCCCCGTCTCGCTCGCCGCCCGCACGGGCGGCGACGCGCGGTGGGTGACGCTCGGCGGATCCGCGACCGACGCGGACGGGCGCTGCAAGGACCTGCCGGCCCTGCCGGAAGGCACCACCCACGTACGGCTCGACTTCGAGACCGAGTCGTACTTCACAGCCAAGAAGCAAGCCGAGGCGCAGCAGGACGCCCCCCGCGTAAGGGACAGCGGCGCGTTTTTCCCGGAGGTGGCGATCACGTTCGCCGTCACCCCGGGCGAGCACTATCACGTACCGCTGCTGCTCAACCCGTTCGGCTACTCCGTATACCGAGGGAGCTAGCAGACACATGCCCACGATTCTCGGCCAGAACCAGTACGGCAAAGCAGAGAACCGCGTCGTCAAGATCACGCGGGACGGCGACACGCACCACATCAAGGACCTGAACGTCTCGGTCGCGCTCTCCGGCGACATGGACGACGTCCACTACTCCGGCTCCAACGCGAACGTCCTGCCCACGGACACCACCAAGAACACGGTGTTCGCGTTCGCCAAGGAGCACGGCATCGAGTCCGCCGAGCAGTTCGGCATCCACCTCGCCCGTCACTTCGTGACGTCGCAGGAGCCGATCAAGACCGCGCGGATCCGGATCGAGGAGTACGCCTGGGAGCGCATCGCCACCTCCGACGGCAACTCGCAGTTCATCGGTTCCGACGAGGTCAAGCACTCCTTCGTCCGCAAGAACCAGGAGATCCGCACCTCCCAGATCACCTTCGACGGTGAGAAGTGGCAGGTCATCTCCGGTCTCAAGAACCTCACGGTGCTGAACTCGACCAACTCCGAGTTCTGGGGCTACGTCAAGGACAAGTACACGACGCTCAAGGAGGCGTACGACCGCATCCTGGCCACCGACGTCTCCGCCCGCTGGCGCTACAACTGGACCGACGACGAACAGCGGATGCCGAACTGGGAGAAGTCCTACGAGCAGGCGCGCAAGCACATGCTCCAGGCCTTCGCCGAGACGTACTCCCTCTCGCTCCAGCAGACGCTGTACCAGATGGGCTCGCGCATCATCAACGGTCGCAGTGAGATCGACGAGATCCGGTTCTCGCTGCCGAACAACCACCACTTCCTGGTGGACCTGGAGCCGTTCGGCCTCAAGAACGACAATGAGGTCTACTTCGCGGCCGACCGTCCGTACGGGCTCATCGAGGCCACCGTGCTGCGTGACGGCATAGAGCCGCAGATCCCGGTCGACATGACCAACCTCTGACGCGGCGCCGCGCCGGTTCCCGTCCGTCCACAGCGGACGGGGGCCGGCCGGGCCGGAGGGAAACCCCATGGCACAGCCTGCACTTGGGCCCGCAGAAGCAGAAGGCCCATGTCCCACCCCGCCGGAGCGAGCAGTCCACCCGGTGGACGAGAAGCCCGCCCCCTCGCGGCTCGTCCCTGCCGCGCTCCAGCACATCGCCGCCATGTACGCGGGCGTCGTCACCCCACCGCTCATCATCGGCCAGGCCGTCGGCCTCGACCAGGCGGGTATGACCCGGCTGATCGCGGCCGGCCTCCTGATCGCCGGCTGCGCCACCCTCCTGCAGACACTCGGCATCGGGGGCTTCGCCGGAAACCGGCTGCCGTTCGTCAACGCTGCCTCCTCGGCCGGCATCGCACCGATGCTCGCCATCGTCGAGACCAGCGCCCCCGGCCACCAACTGCCCGCGATCTACGGGGCGGTGCTCGTCGCCGGCGCGTTCTGTCTCGCCGTCGGCCCGTTCTTCGGCAGGCTCCTGCGGTTCTTCCCGCCGCTCGTCACCGGCGTCGTCATCACGCTCATCGGCGTCACCCTGATGCCGGTCCCCGTCTCCTGGGCCCAGGGAGGCGACAGGACGGCCGTCGACTTCGGCGCCATGAAGTACCTCGCCCTGGCCGCCTTCACCCTGGTCGTCATCCTTGTCGTCCAGCGCTTCGGGCGCGGCTTCCTCAAGCAAGTGGCCGTGCTCATCGGGCTGTTGGTGGGCACGCTGGCCGCCGTACCGTTCGGGCTGGCCGACTTCTCCGCCATCGGATCCGCGCCGGTCGCCGCCCTGCCCACGCCCTTCGCCTTCGGCGCACCGGAGTTCCAGCCAGCGGCGATTCTCTCCCTGTGCATCGTGATGCTCGTCCTGATGACGGAGTCCTCCGCCGGAATGCTCGCGCTCGGCGAGATCTGCGAGCGGCGCACCGACGGCCGGACCATCACCCGCGGACTGCGCACCGACGGCATCGCCACCCTCGTCGGACCGGTCTTCGGCGGATTCCCCACCAGCGCCTTCGCGCAGAACGTCGGCGTGGTGTCGCTGACGAAGGTGCGCAGCCGCTATGTCGTCGCGGCCGCCGGCGGCGCCCTGCTGGTCCTCGGCTTCTTCCCCGTACTCGGCGCGGTCGTCTCGCTCGTCCCCATGCCCGTGCTCGGCGGCGCCGGCATCGTCCTGTTCGGCTCGATCGCGGTCAGCGGCATCCGTACGCTCTCCGAGGCCGGACTCGACGACAGCTCCAACATCATCCTGGTCGCCGTGGCGCTCGGCGCGGGCATCATCCCGCTCGCCGCGCCCGGCTTCTACGCGGGCTTCCCGTCCTGGGCGCAGACCGTCCTCGGCTCCGGCATCAGCGCCGGAGCGCTCGTCGCGGTCCTGCTCAACCTGTTCTTCCACCATCTCGGCACCCACAGCCGCACGGCTGTGGCACTCAAATCCTCCTAGGGTCCTGCCGTGCCCGCATCGCAGATGAGAGAAGGAAGCACCATGGCAGCACCGGCAGCCCCCGACCGAGTGGAACGCATCGTCATCGAGAACTGCTCGATCGCGACCGTCGACGCCGACGACACCGAGTACGCCTCGGGCCATGTCGTCGTCGCGGGCAACCGCATCGAGTCCGTCGGCGCCGGCCGGGCACCGGCGGGCCTGGACAACGTCGTACGCCGCATCGACGGCACCGGGCACCTCGTCACGCCCGGACTGATCAACACGCACCACCACTTCTACCAGTGGATCACCCGCGGCCTGGCCACCGACCACAACCTCTTCGAGTGGCTGGTCGCGCTGTACCCGACCTGGGCGCGCATCGACGAGCCGATGGCCCGCGCCGCCGCGCAGGGCTCGCTCGCCATGATGGCCCGCGGCGGGGTCACCACCGCCATGGACCACCACTACGTGTACCCGAAGGGCTCCGGAGACCTGTCCGGCGCGATCATCGGAGCCGCCCGTGACATGGGCGTACGCTTCACCCTCGCCCGCGGGTCCATGGACCGCAGCGTGAAGGACGGCGGGCTGCCGCCGGACTTCGCCGTGGAGAGCCTCGAAGGCGCGCTCGCCGGCACCGAGGCGACCATCGACGCGCACCACGACGCCTCCTTCGACGCGATGACGCAGATCGCCGTCGCGCCCTGCTCCCCGTTCTCCGTGTCCACCGAACTGATGAAGCAGGGCGCGGAGTTGGCGCGCCGACGCGGAGTCCGGCTGCACACGCACGGTTCGGAGACCGTGGAGGAGGAGAAGTTCTGCCACGAGCTGTTCGGCATGGGCCCGACCGACTACTTCGAGTCGACCGGGTGGCTCGGCGCGGATGTGTGGATGGCGCACTGCGTCCACATGAACGACTCCGACATCGCCGCGTTCGCCCGCACCGGCACCGGCGTCGCGCACTGCCCGTCCTCCAACGCCCGCCTCGCCGCAGGCATCGCCCGGGTCCCGGACATGCTCGCCGCGGGCGTCCCGGTCGGCCTCGGCGTCGACGGCACCGCGTCCAACGAGTCCGGCGAACTCCACACCGAACTGCGCAACGCCCTCCTCATCAACCGCCTGGGCCCGCACCGCGAACGCGCCCTTAACGCCCGTCAGGCCCTGCGCCTGGGTACGTACGGAGGCGCCCAGGTCCTCGGCCGCGCGGACCAGATCGGCTCCCTGGAGCCGGGCAAGCTCGCCGACCTCGTGCTCTGGAAGCTGGACACCCTCGCCCACGCCTCCATCGCCGATCCGGTGACCGCCCTGGTGTTCGGCGCCGCCGCCCCCGTCACCCTCTCGCTCGTCGACGGCAAGCCCGTCGTCGAGTCGAACCACCTGATCACCGTGGACGAGGACGCCATCGCCCGCGCCACCCGCGACGAGGCCCGCCGCCTCGCGCAGATCGCCGCCGGAGCCTGACGGCTTCCCGTCCCCGGCACCCCCCGATACCGGCCGGCCGAGGGGGACGGCCCTCGGCCGGCCGCCGTGGACCCGAGCGGGGTCCACGGCAACGGTAGGGGAGGCGCGTGCCCAGACGTACGCGCCTCCCGTACCGGTGACACCACCTCCCGTACCAGTGAAACCAGCTGCCCGCACCAGCTGCACGACCTGCCCCACCTGCATCAACGCACCACACGGGGTCCGGTCCTCCCGACCGGCTCCGGCACCACCTCCCTGACACCCACGTCGCCGCAGACGTGTACCCGACCGGAGGAACCGCCGTGGCAGCTACGCCCAGGTTTCGCAACGACGCAAGTGCAGCCCCCGACCCGGAATCGCTTCGCTCCGACCGGAAGCATCCGGTCGACGAGACGCTTCCCCCGCTGAAGATGTTCACCAGCGGCCTCCAGCACGTGGCCGCGATGTACGCGGGCGTGGTGGCCCCGCCCATGATCGTGGGACCCGCCGTGGGCCTCACCCCCAAGGAGACCGCCTTCCTGATGGGGGCGAGCCTGTTCACCGCGGGCATAGCCACCCTGCTCCAGACGCTCGGCTTCTGGCGCATAGGCGCCCGGCTCCCGTTCGTCAACGGCGTCTCGTTCGCCGGCGTGACGCCGATGGTGGCGATCGGCAAGGACCGGGGACACGACGGGATCGCCGTCATCTTCGGCGCGATCATCGTCGCCAGCCTCCTCGGCTTCGTCCTCGCCCCCTACTTCTGCAAACTGGTCCGCTTCTTCCCGCCCGTCGTCACCGGCACGGTCATCACCCTGATCGGCGTCTCCCTGCTGCCGGTCGCCTTCAACTGGTCCCAGGGCGGCAACGCCACGGCCGACGACTACGGATCGACCACCAACATCACGATGGCGGCGGTCACCCTGGTGATCGTCCTCGCCCTGCGGAAACTGCTGCGCGGCTTCCTCCAGCAGATCGCGATCCTGCTCGGACTCGTCGTCGGCACACTCATCGCGATTCCGGTCGGCATCACGGACTTCGGCGCGATCAAGGACGCCGATGTCGTCGGCTTCCCCACCCCGTTCCACTTCGGGGCGCCACAGTTCGAGATCGCCGCGATCGTTTCCATGTGCATCGTCATGCTGGTCTGCATGACCGAGTCGACCGCGGACATGCTGGCCCTCGGCAAGATCGTCGACCGGCCGGCCGACGAACGGACCATCGAGGGCGGTCTGCGCGCCGACACCCTGGGCAGCGCCATCAGCCCGCTGTTCAACGGCTTCATGTGCAGCGCGTTCGCACAGAACATCGGCCTGGTCGCGATGACGAAGGTCCGCAGCCGCTTCGTCGTCGCCGCCGGCGGCGGCATCCTCATCCTGCTCGGCCTGTGTCCGGTGGCCGCCTCCGTCATCGCGCTCGTGCCGCTTCCGGTGCTGGGCGGCGCGGGCATCGTGCTCTTCGGCTCGGTCGCGGCGAGCGGCATCCAGACGCTGGCCACCGCCGCGCTGGAGAAGGGCGAGAACGCGCTGATCGTGGCGGCCGCCGTGGGGGTCGGGCTGATCCCCATCGCCGCGCCCGAGTTCTACCACGCCTTCCCGAAGGACCTGCTCGTCGTCCTCGACTCGGGGATCTCGACCGGGTGCGTCGTGGCGATCGTGCTCAACCTGGCCTTCAACCACCTGGGCCGGAAGCCGGACGCCGAAACGGAGACAGCGGACCACGAGCCGGTCAAGCCGCCGCCGGTAGCCGTCCACTGACGTGCCGGCGGGGAAGCTGTGGCGCGTACGACTCGTACGCGCCACAGCTCTCTCCTGTCCGGAGAGTGTCAGCCGATGTGGTAGCTGTCCCCGTACACCTTCCAGTCGAGCGGCGGGTCCAGGTTCAGATTGCCCGCGTCCAGGAAGACCCGCTGGGCGGTGTCCACGCGGCTGGTGTCCGAGTGCGCCTCCTCCTGCCTCATGGCCCACACCCGCGCGTCCAGGAAGGCGTTGAGGTAGACGACCTCGTCGCCGCCCCGGGCCGGCGGCTCCGCCCTCGCGAGCGCCCGCTCGCGGATGGCGCCGAAGCTCGCGCTGTCGTCACCGCCGCCGTGCATCACGAGGGCGTCGTAGTACGCGAACTGGCCGAGTGTGCCCAGCCCGTCGCCCTTGCCCGCGTCGACCGCCGGATCGAAGTACACCCGGTCGCGCTCGTCGTCCTGGGCCCGCTGGAACGCCGGATCGCGGGCGGCCTCCTGCCAGGCATCGCCGAAACCGGGGTCGAGGCCGTCGTGCGAGTCGGTGCCGTCAACGTCGCGCAGGGCCGGCAGGTACGCCGCGAGGACGTTGTCCGGCTTCCGCTCGCTGTACAGCTCCACCAGGTCGAGCATGTCGCCGGTGCCGGAGCAGAACCCGATGATGCCCGCCGTGTACCCGCGGCCGTCACCGATGTCCTCGATGTAGCCGTACTGGCCCCGCCAGTCCAGTGAGGAGTTCTCCGCACTGCAGACCAGTCGCATGGCGATGTCCTTCTTCGCCGGTTCGTCGAGCCCGGTCACAGCTGCCTCCTGCTGGTGAACCGCCGTGGTGGCGGTGGGTGGTCCCGGCCAAGGGCGTGGTGGACGAGAAGTGCCACCTATTGGTCTACCCGCCTTCCGGACCCTTGATCACGTAGCTGTCGTCATACACCCTCCACCGCAGCGGTGTCTCCAGACCGAGCTTCCCCTCGCGCAGGAAGACGCGCTGCTCGGTCTCGACCCGGCCGGTGTCGGTGTGCGAGGGCTCCTTGCGGATCGCCGCGACCCGGGCGTCGAGGAACGCGTCGAGGTAGACCGCCTCGTCGCCGCCCTGCGCCGGGGAGCGCTCCGCGTCGAGCGCCTGGCGGCGCATCGTACGGAAACCGACGTTCCCGTCCGCGTCGCCCGCCCCGTGCATCACATAGGCGTCGTAGTAGATGAACTGGCCCAGGGCGCCCAGCCCGTCCTTCTTCCCCTGCCCGACCGCGGGATCGAAGTACGACCGGTCCCGCTCGGTGTCCTGGGCGCGCCGGAACGCCGCGTCATCCTCCGCCTTCCGCCACGCCTCGGTGAACGGGCGGCCGAGTCCGGTGTGCGCGTCGGTCCCCTTCACCGCGCGCAGCGCGGGCAGGAACCGCTCCAGAGCGTTGCCGGGCCGGGCCTTCGCGTACCGCTCGACCACACGCAGCATGTCGCCGGTGCCGGAGCAGAATCCGATGATGCCCGCCGTGTAGCCGCGGCCGTCACCGATGTCCTCGATGTAGTCGTACTGGCCCTTCCAGTCGAGGGTCGAGTTCTCCGCGCTGGAGACCAGTTGCATGGCGATGTCCTTCTTCACCGGATCATCCAGCCCGGCACCGGCGCCGCCCTTGCCGGCGGAGCCGCCGCCCGCCCCCGCACAGCCGGACAGCACGGCGAGGGCCAGGGCGAGGGCGGCGAGAGCGGCGGCCGGGGAGCGCGGGGTGGGCTTCACCCCGCCAGCCTGCCAGGCGGTGGGAGTGATCTTCGTTCATTCGGCTGTAGCGTCTGGGGTATGGATGATCAGTCTGTTGTGGATGTCGGCGACGTACGTCTGGCGTACCGGACCTGGGGCGACCCGTTCGGCTCGCCCGTCGTGCTGCTGCACGGCCTCGGCGATTCCGCCACGAGCTGGGAGGCGGCCGGGAGCCTGCTCGGTCAGGAGTGGCGGGTGTACGCGCTCGATCTGCGGGGTCACGGCGAGAGCGACTGGCCCGACGAGTACGACTTCGAGCTGATGCGGGACGACGTCCTCGGCTTCCTGGACGCGTGCGAGCTCGACCGCGTCGGCCTGGTCGGCCACGGCATGGGCGGCGTCGTCGCCCACCTCCTGGCGCAGGAGCACGCGGACCGGGTGGAGCGGCTGGTGCTGGTGGAGACCCCGCCGCCGTTCCCCGGCGCGGCGGGCCCCGCCGTACCGCCCGAAGGGCCGGTCGACTACGACGAGGCCGTGCTCGCGGCCGTACGCACCCAGCTCGACGACCCCGACCCGGCGTGGGCGGAGGGCCTCGGCGAGATCGTCGCCCCGACACTGATGCTGACCGGCGGTCCGGCCAGCACCATGCCCCAGGGGCGGCTCCAGGACATGGCGTCCCTGATCCCGGACTGCCACCTCATGACGATCGGCGGCGGTCACCGGCCGCACCAGGTCCACGCCGACCAGGTCGCGCACCAGATCACGGAGTTCTTCACCAGCTGACCGGAGCGGCGGCCGGCGGGCTCACCCCTCCGGCTTCCAGTCCGGGCGCCGCCCGCCGCGGGCGACCGCCCGGTCCAGCAGCGGCGCGTCGTCCGGGACCGGGACGGGCGGTCCGAACGGGGAGCCCGGCGGCGGGTTGTCGCCCAGGCCGGCCAGCAGCGCCATCGTGGAGCGCAGATGGGCGTCCTCGGCCCGGTACGGCTGCCCGGTCGCCCTCGCCAGGTCCCAGCCGTGCAGCACCAACTCGTTGAGCGCGACCATGCCTGCCACCTTGCCCGGCAGCTCCACGCTCCCCGCCCGGGTCATGCCCTGCCACGCCTCGGGGGAGCGCCAGGCGGCCGCCATCTCGTCGAGCGCCACGGGCAGCGTGCTGCGCCACCCGTCCGTCAGCACCGCCGACTCCACCGAGGGCGCGGCGTCGGTCGTCGCCCCCAGGTCCTTGCGCGCGGCATCCCGGAAGGCCACGGCCAGCCCCTGGACGTGGGCCAGCATCGCGGCCACCGTGACATCGGGGCACGGTGTCGGCCCGGCCAGCCGGGAATCGTCGATGGCATCGAGCATCCCGGCGATCTGCCGGGCGGCGGGTCCGAGGTCGAGGAGAGGGGCGGAATCGGAGTTCGTCTGTGTATCCATACCTGTGCAGACTGCCCGGCTCCCCGGAAATCATCGCTCAGCGCACCACGTGTCCCCGCAGAACGATCCTGCCGGGCCGCACAGGCGGTGGTCGTCGCCTCGGTCCGCAGAGTGAGCGGAGCGCGGGCTTGTCCGCGCTCAGTCGGCGACCGCAGTCCGCGACGCACACCGGCACATTGCGGATGGTTCCTCTCCGCCCCTTGTCGGCGGCCCCCGCACCATGCGATACAGGTCTGGACCATTGCTGTCGGACGGAAGGCACCACCGTGCAACGCCCCCACGCAACCGCCGCGTTGGCCTGCGCCGCCGCTCTGCTCCTCGCCACGCTCACCGCCTGCGGCTCCGACGCCGAGGCGGACACCCGGGAACCGGCCGCGCCCCGCGGGGTGACCGCCCAGGCGAGCAGCGCCACCTCCGCGCACGTCATGTGGGAACCCGCCACCGACGACACGGCCGTCACCGGGTACGAGGTCTACCGGCAGGGCAGGAAGGTCAAGTCCGTCCCCGCGGCCAAGGTGATGACCGACATCGACGGGCTCACCGCCTCGACCGCGTACACCTTCACCGTGCGGGCGCTGGACGCCGCCGGCAACCTCTCCGCACCGAGCGCCACCGCGGCCGTCACCACTCCCGCGCCCACCCCCGCCGACCACGAGGCCCCCACCCGGCCGGTGAAGCTGCGCGGCAAAGCGGACGGCGGCCGGGCCGCGACACTGTCCTGGGGCGGCTCCACGGACGACGTCGGCGTCACCTCGTACGACATCTACCAGGAGGGCAACCGCATCCACAGCGTGCCCGGCACGCGGACCACGGCCCGCCTGACCGGGCTGCGCCCCGGCACCGTCTACACCTTCACCGTCCGCGCCCGGGACGCGGCCGACACCTCGTCACCCGACAGCAACGCCGTCGACCTCACGACCGCGTCCGCCCCCGGCGCACCCGCCAGTACCGCCCCCACCGATCTGCGGATCACGAGCAGCGCCCAGGGCAAGGAGTACGTCGTCGACCTGGACTGGAAGCAGCCGGAGACCGGCGGGAAGATTCCGGCGTACGAGCTGTACGTGGACGGCCGGCCGACCACCACGATCGTCTGGGGCGGCGAGCCGCCCGTCGGCCGGGCGAGCTACCGGCTCACCATGAGCGAGCCGCGCGGCACCAGCCACTCGATGAAGATCCGCGCCAAGCTCCCGGACGGGAAGTGGGGCGACTTCTCGGCGGCGCGCATGGTCGTGCTCGGCCGCTGAGCCGTTTCCCGGCAAGGGCCGCCGATCCGGAGGCGGGGAGGGGAGCCGCCGGCCTCACGGAAGGGTGAGCCGGAGGGGCGGCGATACCTCAATTGGTCTGTACCTATTGACGGCTTGGTCCAGACCAATTACTTTCCGCTGTGCTCCATGGAACGACATGCATCCGCACCTCCCGAGGGCCGCCTCACCGGCCCCAGCCGTAAGGGAGAACCATGTTCGAGCACATGCCCCTCAGACGGAGGACGGCGACCGCACTGCTCGCCGTCCTCGCCCTCCTTCTCGCCCTGGTGGCCCTCCAGGCCGGCCCCGCGCACGCGGCGGGCAAACTCACGGCGACCTTCACCTCGGCCGACAACGGCCCGTGGTGGAAGGGCACCTACATCCTGCGCAACGACTCCGACACGGCCGTCACCGGCTGGAGCCTGGAGTTCGACCTGCCCGCCGGGGTCGCGATCAGCTCCTCGTACAACGGCGCCGTCACCACCCAGGGTAGCCACATCACCGCGGTCAACGCCCACTACAACGGCACGGTCGCCGCGCACAGCACCACCGAGCCGTACAGCTTCTGGTTCGTCGCCACCGGCCCGATCACCGCGCCGACCGGCTGCCGGATCAACGGCGACAAGTGCGACGGATCCGCCGACGCGCCGCCCGGCGTGCCCGGCGGGCTCAAGCAGACCGACGTGACCGCCCGCACCGCCTCCCTGTCCTGGACCGCCGCCACCGCGGGGGACTTCCCCGTGGCTTCGTACGACATCCTGGCTGGCGGCAAGGTCCTGGGATCAGCCACGGCGACGACCTCCGCCACGGTCACCGGCCTCACCCCCGCCACCGCCTACTCCTTCACCGTCCGGGCCAAGGACACCCGGGGGAACACCTCCGCCGCGAGCGCCCCGCTGGCGGTCACCACCGTCGACCCGGCCACCGACACCTCTCCCCCGACGGCCCCGGCCGCCCTGCACGCCACGGCGACCGACTCCTCGTCCGTCACGCTGGCCTGGACCGCCGCGACGGACAACCAGCGAGTCGCCGCCTACGACGTCTACCGCGGCCCGACCCTGGCCACCACGGTGTCCGGCGCCACGAAACAGGCCACCATCGGCGGCCTCTCTCCCTCGACCTCGTACACCTTCACCGTCAAGGCGCGTGACGCGGCCGACAATGCCTCGCCCGCGAGCAACACCCTCACCGTGAAGACCGCCGACATCGTTGGCGCGGGCCACTACGCCAAGGTCGGCTACTTCGTCCAGTGGGGGATCTACGGCCGCCAGTACTTCGTCAAGAACCTCCACGACTCCGGTGCCGCCGGGAAGCTCGACATCGTCAACTACGCCTTCGCCAACATCGACCCGAACAACCTCACCTGCCTCAACGGCGTCACGAAGGGCACCACGGCCGACCCCCAGGACCCCGAGCAGGGCACCGGCGCCGGTGACGCGGACGCCGACTACGCCCGCCCGTTCAGCGCCGCCCAGTCCGTGGACGGCGTCGCGGACGACGGCTGGGGCAAACTGCGCGGCAACTTCAACCAGTTGAAGAAGCTGAAGAAACTCCACCCGAACCTCAAGATCGTGGTCTCGCTCGGCGGTTGGACCTACTCGAAGTACTTCTCCGACGTCGCCGCCACCGACGCCGCGCGCAAGAAGTTCGTCTCCTCCTGCGTCGACATGTACATCAAGGGCAACCTGCCCGCGTACAACGGAGCGGGCGGCCCCGGCACCGCGGCCGGCATCTTCGACGGCTTCGACCTCGACTGGGAGTGGCCGGGCACCGGCACCGGACACCCCGGCAACCACTACTCGCCGAACGACAAGAACAACCTCCCCCTGCTGCTCGCCGAGTTCCGCAGGCAGCTGGACGCGCTGGGCGGCGGCCACCGCCTCCTCACCGCGTTCACACCCGCCGACCCGCAGAAGATTGCCGAGGGCTGGGACCTGTCGAAGGTCTTCGACTCCCTCGACGTGGCCAACGTCCAGGGCTACGACTTCCACGGTTCCGGCAGCGACAACTCCTGGGAGCCGAACCGCACCGGTCACCAGGCCAACCTCTACACCGATGCCCAGGACCCGTACGGCTTCCACTTCAGCGCGGACGCCGCGATCAAGGCGTACACCGACGCGGGCGTCGAACCGCGCAAACTGACCCTGGGCATCCCGTTCTACGGCCGTGGCTGGCAGAACGTCACCGACGGGGGAGCGGCGGGCGAATGGCAGCCCGCGGGCGGCGCGGCCCCCGGTCAGTTCGCCGAGGAGGCCGGCACCCGAGGCTACTCCAACCTCATCGGCGCGTACCCCTCGATGACGGTCCGTCACGACGAACAGTCCATATCGACTTACGGATATACCGGCAATCAGTGGTGGTCGTTCGACGACACCTGGTCCCTCGGCAAGAAGACGGCCTACGTGAAGGACAAGGGCCTGCTGGGCGTCATGGTCTGGGAGATGTCCGGCGACACCCCGCAGGGCACGCTGATGAACGCGCTCGACACCGGGCTCCGGTAGGCGGCGCGCACGGCACCCGTCCGGCCCGCGGAGTTCCGGCGGACTCCGCGGGCCGGTCACCCGCCGTCGGCCGGCGGGCGGTTCCGGACCCCGGGCGATCGGCCGAACGCGTCGGGGGCGGGTCTCGCCCGGACTTCGTCACGCCGAGGCAGTCGGTTCGTGCGAGGGCGGTAACAAAGCCCGGCCGCCGGTGACTTGAAGACACGCCCACGGTCAGAATCGGCAGTGACGCCAGTCGGCAGCCGGCCCCGGGGCCGGTCACGGGGGAAGAGGAACGCAGCATGAAGACGAAGACTGTGGGATCCGGTTCAGTACGCCAGGCCGTGCGCGGCACCCTCCTGGGGGCGGTGGTGGTCGCGGCCCTGCTGGCGACCACGGCCTGCCAGCCCGCCGGGGAGGACGACAACGCCGCCGCCCCGACGGGTACCGCCTCGGCGGGAAAGAACCCGGCGAAGAGCACCGCGCCGTCCAGCGACACCGGCACCGGCGCGAGCAGCACGCCCGGCGACGCCACCGGGGACAGTGGCGAAACCGGCGGCGGCAACGGCACCGACCAGCCCGACTGCGAGGCCGCCGACCTCACCACCGCCGTCGAGCTCCAGGACGCGTCCGGGGAGACCCCCCGCCACTTCCTGCTGACGGTCACCAACGGCGGCAAGTCGCCGTGCGTCCTCAACGAGGCACCGCAGGTGCGGCTCGGAGCGGGCGACGACGCCCCGACCGTCGAGTCGCTCGAAGAGCCGGACACCGAGCCCGTCGTCGTCGAAGGAGGCGGTAAGGGGTACGCCGGCCTGTACGTCTTCGGCAACGACGAGGGGGGAGAGGCGGAGTACGACCAGGCCGACCGGTTCACCGCCACCCTGGTCGCCGGCGAGGGCACCGAGCTCAGCGGCACGCTCGTCTTCCACCTGCCCCGCGGTCTGCGCTCCGTCTCCTACGACGACGCGGCGCGGGTGAACGGCTGGGCCGGCACCGAGGGCCTGGCGATGCGACCGGTCAATCAGCTCTGAGGGTCTCTCCTCGCGACATACGCCGCCCCCGGCGCCGAGCGGCACCGGGGGCGGTTTGCGTATCCCCGCCGGGTCAGCGCAGCTGCTCGTACGCCGGCAGGGTCAGGAAGTCCGCGTAGTCCTGGTCCAGGGAGACCTGGAGCAGGAGGTCGTGGGCCTGCTGCCACTTGCCGGTGGCGAAGGCCTCGTCGCCGATCTCGGCGCGGATCGCGGCCAGTTCCTCGGCCGCGACCTTGCGGGCCAGCTCCGCCGTGGCGTGCTCGCCGTTCTCGAAGACCACGTCCGCGTTGATCCACTGCCAGATCTGCGAGCGCGAGATCTCGGCGGTGGCCGCGTCCTCCATCAGGTTGAAGATGGCGACCGCGCCCATGCCGCGCAGCCACGCCTCGATGTAGCGGATGCCGACCGCGACCGCGTTGCGCAGACCGTCGTACGTGGGCTTGGCGTGCAGGGTGTCGATGGCGATCAGGTCGCCCGGGGCCACCGAGACGTCCTCGCGGAGGCGCTCCTTCTGGTTCGGCTTGTCGCCGAGGACCGCGTCGAAGGAGGCCATGGCGATCGGGACCAGGTCGGGGTGGGCGACCCACGAGCCGTCGAAGCCGTCGTGCGCCTCGCGGTCCTTGTCCGCCTTGACCTTCTCGAAGGCGACCTTGTTGACCTCGGCGTCCCGGCGGGACGGGATGAAGGCCGCCATGCCGCCGATCGCGTGGGCGCCGCGCTTGTGGCAGGTGCGGACGAGGAGTTCGGTGTACGCCCGCATGAACGGGGCGGTCATCGTCACCGCGTTGCGGTCCGGGAGGACGAACTTCGAGCCGCCGTCACGGAAGTTCTTCACGATGGAGAAGAGGTAGTCCCAGCGGCCGGCGTTCAGCCCGGAGGCGTGATCGCGGAGCTCGTAGAGGATCTCCTCCATCTCGTACGCGGCGGTGATCGTCTCGATCAGGACCGTGGCGCGGACCGTGCCCTGCGGGATGCCGGCGTAGTCCTGGGCGAAGACGAAGATGTCGTTCCAGAGGCGGGCCTCCAGGTGCGACTCCGTCTTGGGGAGGTAGAAGTAGGGACCCTTGCCCAGGTCGATCAAGCGCTGCGCGTTGTGGAAGAAGTAGAGGCCGAAGTCGACCAGCGCGCCGGGCACCGGGGTGCCGTCGAGCTGGAGGTGGCGCTCGTCCAGGTGCCAGCCGCGGGGGCGGGTGACGACGGTCGCGAGCTCGTCGGCCGGCTTCAGCGCGTACGACTTGCCGGACTTCGGGTCGGTGAAGTCGATGGCACGGGCGTATGCGTCCATCAGGTTGAGCTGGCCGGTGACGACGTTCTCCCACGTGGGGGCGGAGGCGTCCTCGAAGTCGGCGAGCCAGACCTTCGCGCCCGAGTTCAGGGCGTTGATGGTCATCTTGCGGTCGGTCGGACCGGTGATCTCCACCCGGCGGTCGTTCAGCGCGGCGGGTGCGGGTGCGACCTTCCAGGAGTCGTCCGCGCGGATCGCCGCCGTCCCCGGCAGGAAGTCCAGCGTGGAGGTGCGGGCGATCTCGGCGCGGCGCTCGCCGCGCCGGGCCAGCAGCTCGTTCCGCCGGGGCGTGAACCGGCGGTGCAGCTCGGCCACGAACGCGAGGGCCGCGGGGGTGAGGACCTCGTCCTGCCGGGGCAGGGGCTCGGCATCGACGATGGCCAGCGAGGACGGCGCTGGTGCGGACATGAGCTGTCACTCCTTCAGCGGGCGGTGCGGGGACGTCTCACGGCCGCCGGGTCGCCTGAAATGGCACGGCGTGCCAGGGCTCCGGGATACGGCCGTGGTCGCCGTCTGAGGTGCAGAGGGCTTCTGACCAGTGGATAGTAGTTTCCTCATGGTGGAAGTTCAATGGTTTGTTGATGTCGAGATTCTCCGGGTCGACAGAAGTGCGGCCATGTCGGCGCAGCGTGCCAGTGCGTTTACTCAAGGTGCGCCAGGTCCTCCGCCGTGTCGATGTCGTACGCCTCGGCCACATCCGAACACTCGACGAGCGTGATCGCATCGCGATGCGCCCGCAGATAGGCGCGGGCCCCCTGATCGCCCACCGCGCCCGCCGCGATGTCCCCCCACAGCGCGGCCCCGAAGAGCACCGGATGGCCGCGCTCCCCGCCGTACGAGGCCGCCGCCAGGCTCGTCCGGGAGCGGTACGCCGCCCGCAGCCGGGCCACGGCCTCGGCGCCGATGCCGGGCTGGTCGACCAGGAGTACGACGACCGCGTCCACGTCCGTACCGCTACCGGCGAGCGCGGCGAGGCCGGCCCGCAGCGAGGACCCCATCCCCGCGGTCCACTCCGGGTTGACGCTCACCGTGCAGCCGGAGAGCCCGGCGCGCGCCCGCACCTCGTCGGCCGCCGCACCGAGCACCACATGGACCGGGCCGCAGCCGCCCTCCCGCAAGGTGTCCACCGCATGGTCGGCCAGCAGGCGGCCGCGGTGTTCCAGCAGGGCCTTGGGGCGCCCGCCGAGCCTGCGCCCGCCGCCCGCCGCGAGCAGCAGCCCGGCAATGACGGGAGGGGTGGAGGGATGGAGGGGGGAGGGGGGCTGCGGTGTGCTTGTCATTCCGCCTGGATACACCGGACGGGCCGTTCCCGCACGGACCGGGCCGCCTCGCCGGACCGTGTCCATGTGCGGAACCTCCCGACTTCCGTCGGCGGAGTGGCGCCCGGCACCTGCCATGGCGTTAACTTGCCCGCACCCCCGGACACTTGACCACCGTGCGGGGCTTGGTCGACACACCGGCACAAAGACGTGCGAGGGGCAGTGCTTTGTTGAAGAGCGTGGGGCAGACGCGGGTGACCAGCAGGGGCGAGGACCCGAGAGTGACGGAGTTGCGTACGGCCGTCTCCCGGCTCCGCAGGGAGCTGGCCGCACATCCCGCGGAGTTCCCGGACCGCGCGATCGCCGAGGACGAACTGGCGGCGCTGGACGCGATAGCGGCCGGCGGCGCGCCCGGGATTCCCCGGCTCCGCCGGTCGCTGCTGCTGATCGCCGGGGCGGTCGGCTCGGTCAGCGCGCTGGCTTCGGCGCTCAGGGACGTCCGGATCGCCGTCGATCTGTTCGGCGAGCCCCCGCGGGGCTGAACCTCCGGCAGGCGTCTCAGCGGCGGATGAGCCTGCGGGCCGTAGCCGCCGCCACGGCAGCGGTGCGCGAGTCCACGCCCAGCTTGGCGTAGATGTGCACCAGGTGGGACTTCACCGTCGCCTGGCTGAGAAACAGCTTCTTGCTGATCTGCAGGTTCGACAGTCCCTCGCCGACCAGCTGCAGGACCTCCAGCTCGCGCTTGGTGAGGGCCTGGGCCGGCATCCGCATGCGGTCCATCAGCCGGTGCGCGACAGCCGGCGCCAGGGCGGAGCGGCCGGCCGCCGCCGTGCGGACCGCGGCGGCCAGCTCCTCCGGCGGGGCGTCCTTGAGCAGATAACCCGCCGCGCCCGCCTCCACCGCCGCCAGGATGTCGGCGTCGCTGTCGTACGTCGTCAGGATCAGCACCCGGGGCGCGCCGGGCGCCGCGGTGATCGCGGCGGTCGCCTCCGAACCGTGCAGCCCCGCACCGAACTGCAGGTCCATCAGGACGACATCGAACGCGCCGGTCGCGGCCAGGGCCACCGCTCGCTCGGCGGTGTCGGCCTCGGCGACGACGCGGAAGTCGGGCTCGGTGTCCAGGACGGCCCGCAGGCCCGCCCGTACCACCGGGTGGTCGTCGGCGAGCAGCAACCGGACCGGAGTGGTCACGTTCATGCGGCATCCTGTCCGGTCCGGCCGTCGGGGAGAGGCAGCGGCAGCGTCAGGGCGACGGCCGCGCCCTGGCCCGGCGCCGATTCGACGCTCAGGGTGCCGCCCAGCGAACGGGCCCGGGACCGCATGGCCGGCAGGCCGAAGCCGCCCGTACCGGTACCCGCGCCCGCGGCGGAACCGTCCGTGAAGCCGCGGCCGTCGTCGACCACGTCCAGCGCCACCGAGGTGTCCATGAAGCTCAGCGTGATCTCCGCCCGTCGTGCACTGGAATGCTGGACCGTGTTGGCCAGCGCCGACTGGGCGGTACGCAGCAGCGCCACCTCGTAAGGGGTGGGCAGCTTTACCGGGGACCCGCTCACGGCGAACTGGACCGTCAGCCCGGGCGTGGTGGTGCGGGCCGAGAGCCGCTCCAGGGCGGCCGCGAGGGAGCCGTTCTCCAGATCCGGCGGGGTCAGGGCGCGTACGAAGCGACGGGCCTCGGCGAGATTGTCCTGGGCGGCCTCGCGGGCCCGGCGGACATGGGCGGCGGCGGGAGCGTCCACGGGAAGGGTGCGTTCGGCGGCGCGGAGCAGCAGCTGGATGCTGGACAGGCCCTGCGCGAGGGTGTCGTGGATCTCGCGGGCCAGCCGTTCGCGTTCGGCGAGCGTCCCGGCGGTGCGTTCCGCCTCGGCCAGCTCCGCGCGGGTCGAGACGAGCTCCTCGATGAGCTCGCGGCGCCGCTCGCTCTCGCGGAACAGCGCGTCGTATCCGAGGACCGTGGCGACCGCGACCGCCGCCCCGAGGAGCGGGCCGATGAACGTGCCGGGGGTCACCTCCTCGCCGTGCAGCAGGAAGCCGGCGATGGCGGCTCCCGCCGTCACCACCACGGCGGGCAGGCTCCAGCGCGTCGGCAGCAGGTGCAGTTGGAGGAAGTACAGCGGGAAAGCGAGCCACAGCGCGTCCGGCGACAGGACCAGCAGCACCAGCCAGAGCACCCACAGCAGCGCGAGCCAGAGCGCTCCCGCCCGGGTCCGGGGCCGGACCGGCGGGGCCAGTGCGCCCGCCGCGTACACCGCGGCCAGCACCGCCGCGACCACGACGACGGCCCCGGAGTGCGGGGAATCGTGGCTGACGGCCTGGACGGCGGCGAGTGCCAGCAGCCCCAGCAGCAGGGCGTGCAGACACAGCCGCAGCGCGGCGGCGACCGGGGGATGGACACGCTTTTCCATGATTCGTCCAGCGTAGACGCGGGGTCCGCGGGGCCGGTCAATCGAAAGGTTGATGTCTCGACCGGCCCGCGGGCGATGTTTCAGCGGCCGGGGACGCCGAGGCTGGAGTCATGTTCGTCGCATGGAGAGATCTTCGGTTCGCCAAGGGCCGGTTCGCGCTCATGGGCACGGTCGTGGTGCTGATCACGCTGCTCGTGGGCCTGCTGTCCGGACTCACCGCCGGGCTGGCCCGGGAGAACACCTCGGCCGTCACGGGGCTGAACGCCGACCACATCGCGTTCGCCGCCCCGCCCGACGGTCAGTCGGTGTCCTTCACCGATTCGACCGTCCGGGACACCGCCTGGCACGTCTGGGGCAAGGAGCCCGGGATCACCTCGGCGCAGCCCCTCGGCATCCGCACGCTGAACGCCTCCGCGGTGGCGGGGGAGCGGACCGCGGCAGTCTCGGCGTTCGGCGTGGAGCCGGGGAGCGGCCTGGCACCGTCGGGCGCCCCGGTCGGCCCGGGCGAGGTCGTGCTCTCCGAGCAGGCCGCCGAGGACCTGGCGGCCGGCGCCCGCGACCGGTTGCGGCTCGGCGGCGAGGAGGTCACCGTCGCGGCGGTCGCCGGCGACGCCTCGTACAGCCATACGCCCGTCGTGTGGACGGCGCTCGCCGACTGGCAGCGGTTCGGGGCGGAGGGTGGCGGTACGGAGCACGCCACGGTGATCGCGCTCACCACCACCGACGGCGCCGATCTCGCGGCCGGCGACCGGGCGGCGGGCACCAGCACGCTCACGCTCGACGCCTCGCTCACCGCGATCGGCTCCTACCAGGCCGAGAACGGCTCCCTCCAGCTGATGCGCGGCTTCCTCTTCGCCATCTCCGCCCTGGTCATCGGCGCCTTCTTCACCGTCTGGACGATCCAGCGCAGCGGTGATGTCGCCGTCCTCAAGGCACTGGGCGCCTCCACGCCGTATCTGCTGCGGGACGCACTCGGACAGGCCGTGGTGATGCTCGCGATCGGTACGGGAGTGGGCACCGCGCTCGCCTCCGGCATCGGCGCGCTGGTCAGCGGCGGGGCCGTGCCCTTCGTTCTGGAGGCGTCCACCGTCCTGTTCCCGGCCGCCGTCATGATCGCCCTCGGCGCGGCCGGGGCGGCCCTGTCCATCCGGCGGATCACCGCCGTCGACCCGCTCACCGCACTGGGGAGTGCCCGATGACCACCCTCACCCTCACCGATGTCACGCTCACCTACCCGGACGGCGACGGCCGGCTCACCGCGCTGGACCGCGTCGCACTCGACGTGCCCGCGGGGACGCTCACCGCCGTCGTCGGCCCCTCGGGCTCCGGCAAGTCGAGCCTGCTCGCCGTGGCGGCCACGCTGGTCACTCCGGACGAGGGCGCCGTCGTCGTCGCCGGTACGGACACGGCCGGGCTCGGCCGCGCGGACAAGGCGGCGCTGCGCCGCGAGCGGATCGGCATCGTCTTCCAGCAGCCGAATCTGCTGCCGTCGCTGACCGCCGCCGAACAGCTCCAGGTCATGACCCGCCTGTCGGGCGGCGCGGCGCGGACCGCGCGGGCCCGCGCCCTGGAGCTCCTGGACGCGGTCGGTCTCGCGGACAAGGCGGACCGCCGGCCCCATCAGCTCTCGGGGGGCCAACGCCAGCGGATCAACATCGCACGGGCCCTGATGAACGACCCGGCGGTCCTGCTCGTCGACGAACCGACCAGCGCCCTGGACCACGAACGTGGGGCGGCGGTGCTCGATCTCCTCGTCTCGCTGACCCGGCAGCGGTCCACGGCAACCGTCATGGTCACGCACGACCGGACCCATCTGGACCGGATGGATCTGACGGTCACGATGCAGGACGGCAGATTGACCGCCCCGGCACTGGCCTGACCGCTCCGGCACTGGCCTGAGCGCCCTGGGGGCGGATACGCCGAAGGGGCGGCCGGAGCCGAGGGCCCCGGCCGCCCCTTCTCCCGCGTCTCAGCCGACCGACCCGCTGCTGGCCAGCGCCTCGGACAGCTCCTTCGCGGCCTGCTGGAGGATCGGCACGATCCGTTCGGTGGCCGCCTCGGTCACCCGGCCCGCCGGACCGGAGATCGAAATCGCCGCGGAGGTGGGGGAGTTGGGGACCGAGACCGCCAGGCAGCGGACCCCTATCTCCTGCTCGTTGTCGTCCACCGCGTAACCCACTCTGCGGACCTGCTCCAGGGCGTCCAGGAAGCCGTCCGCAGTGGTGATCGTCTTCTCGGTGGCGGCCGGCATTCCGGTGCGCGCGAGCAGGGCCCGTACCTCGTCCGCCGGGGTGTGGGCCAGCAGTGCCTTGCCGACGCCGGTGGAGTGCGGCAGCACGCGGCGGCCGACCTCGGTGAACATGCGCATCGAGTGCTTGGAGGGCACCTGCGCCACGTACACGATCTCGTCGCCGTCGAGGAGCGCCATGTTGGCCGTCTCGCCGGTCTCCTCGACCAGCCGGGCCAGATACGGGCGGGCCCAGGTGCCGAGCAGGCGCGCGGCGGATTCGCCGAGCCGGATCAGGCGCGGGCCCAGCGCGTAGCGCCGGTTGGGCTGCTGGCGTACATAGCCGCACACCACGAGCGTGCGCATCAGCCGGTGGATGGTGGGCAGCGGAAGACCGCTGCTCGCGGAGAGCTCGCTCAGGCCGACCTCGCCCCCCGCATCGGCCATCCGCTCCAGCAGATCGAAGGCGCGCTCAAGGGACTGCACACCGCCGCTGGAACCGGCGGGCTTGGAGTCGGAAGTGCTGGCGTGGGACGGCGGCACGTCAACGGTCCTTTCGAAGCGGAAGGGCAAGGCAGCAGCCTACCGGCCACTTCCTGATCGGCCCACTGTCGCAGGGGCGCCGTCCTGACCGGTCAGGGCTCGTTTGTCCGGGTCTCCGGGGGCGGTCGGGCGGTCCGTACGGTGCCGCCTGGGTCCATTCTACATTCCGTAATCCGAAATAAGCCTTTTACTTTGTGGAAACCTACAGCCGGGGGCGCGGCTGGTCGGCTGGGCGGCCCGAGCGGAGGATGAGGTCTTGACGGGTCGCACTCCCGAGTGAAGACTCCTTCAACAGTTCGTTGAATTCATGAGTGGGGAGCACGGGTGTCCGCTAGGGACGTGAAGCTGGTACTGCGCTCGACGCGCGTCGTCACCCCGGAGGGCACACGGCCCGCCGCGGTCCACGTCGCCGGCGGGACGATCGACGCCGTCCTGCCGTACGACGCCGAGGTGCCGGAGGGGGCCCGGCTCGAGGACTTCGGCGACGACGTCCTGCTGCCCGGGCTCGTGGACACGCACGTCCATGTGAACGACCCCGGCCGCACCGAGTGGGAGGGCTTCTACACGGCGACCCGCGCCGCCGCGGCAGGCGGGATCACCACGCTGCTCGACATGCCGCTCAACTCCCTCCCGCCGACCACCACCGTCGAGCACCTGCGCGTCAAGCAGCAGGTGGCGGCCCCCAAGGTGCACGTCGACACCGGTTTCTGGGGCGGCGCCATCCCCTCGAACGTCAAGGATCTGCGCCCGCTGTACGAGGCCGGGGTCTTTGGCTTCAAGTGCTTCCTCTCGCCCTCCGGAGTCGAGGAGTTCCCCGAACTCGACCAGGAGCAGCTGGCCCGCTCGATGGCCGAGATCGCGGGCTTCGGCGGCCTCCTGATCGTGCACGCCGAGGACCCGCACCACCTGGCGGCAGCCCCGCAGCACGGCGGCCCCGCCTACGCCGACTTCCTCGCCTCCCGGCCGCGCGACGCCGAGAACACCGCGATCGAAGGGCTCATCGCCCACGCCAAGCGGCTCAACGCCCGGGTGCACGTCCTGCACCTCTCCTCCAGCGACGCCCTGCCGCTGATCGCCGCCGCCAAGCGCGAGGGCGTCCGGGTCACCGTCGAGTCCTGCCCGCACTTCCTCACCCTCACCGCCGAGGAAGTCCCCGACGGGGCCACCGAGTTCAAGTGCTGCCCGCCCATCCGCGAGGCCGCCAACCAGGACGCGCTGTGGCAGGGTCTCGCCGACGGCACCATCGACTGCATCGTCTCCGACCACTCGCCCTGCACCACCGACCTCAAGACGCCGGACTTCGCCTCCGCCTGGGGCGGCATCTCCTCCCTCCAGCTCGGACTCCCCGCCATCTGGACCGAGGCCCGCAGGCGCGGCCACGGTCTGGACGACGTCGCCCGCTGGATGTCGGCCGCCCCCGCCGAACTCGCCGGACTGCACCACAAGGGTGCGATCGCGCCCGGGCGCGACGCCGACTTCGCGGTCCTCGCGCCCGACGCGACCTTCACCGTCGACCCGGCCGAACTCTTCCACCGCAACCAGGTCACCGCCTACGCCGGCCGGACCCTGCACGGCGTCGTGCGGTCGACCTGGCTGCGCGGCGTGCGCATCGCCGCCGAAGGCATCCTCGCCGAGCCCACCGGCCGCCTCCAGACAAGGAACAACTGACCATGACGGCGACACCGCACTTCACCGGCGACGCGAACCCGTACGGCGGCGGCGACCCGTACGCCGACTACCGCACCGCCGACTTCCCCTTCACCCACCTCGTCGACCTCGCCGACCGGCGGCTCGGCGCGGGCGTGATCGCCGCCAACGACGAGTTCTTCGCGGAGCGCGAGAACCTCCTGAAGCCGGAGCCCGCCCACTTCGACCCCGAGCACTTCGGGCACAAGGGCAAGATCATGGACGGCTGGGAGACCCGCCGCCGCCGTGGCGTGAGCGCCGCACAGCCCCACCCGGCGGACGAGGACCACGACTGGGCGCTGGTCCGCCTCGGCGCACCCGGCATCGTGCGCGGGATCGTCGTCGACACCGCCCACTTCCGCGGCAACTACCCGCAGGCGGTCTCCGTCGAAGCCGTCTCCCTGCCCGGATCGCCGTCCCCCGAGGACCTCTGCGCGCCCGACGTGAAGTGGACCACCCTCGTGCCCCGTACGGCAGTCGGCGGCCACGCCGCCAACGGGTTCACCGTCGACGCGGCGCAGCGCTTCACCCACCTGCGGGTCGGCCAGCACCCCGACGGGGGCATAGCCCGGCTCCGGGTGTACGGCGAAGTGGCCCCGGACCCCGCCTGGCTGACGGCGCTCGGCACCTTCGACCTGGTCGCTCTGGAGAACGGCGGCCGCGTCGAGGACGCGTCCGACCGCTTCTACTCCCCGGCGACGAACACCATCCAGCCCGGCCGCTCCCACAAGATGGACGACGGCTGGGAGACCCGGCGCCGGCGCGACCGGGGCAACGACTGGATCCACTACCACCTGGTCGAGGAGGCGGAGATCCGCGCCGTCGAGATCGACACCGCGTATCTGAAGGGCAACTCGGCGGGCTGGGCGAGTCTTTCGGCCCGTGGCGCGGGGAGCGGCGACTGGGCCGAGATGCTGCCCAGGACCCGGCTGCAACCCGACACCAACCACCGCTTCGTCCTGCCGGAGGCCGTACGGGCCGCCGAGGTCCGCATCGACATCTACCCGGACGGCGGCATCTCGCGGCTGCGCCTCTTCGGCTCGCTGACCGGCGAGGGCGCCGCGCGGCTGGCTGCCCGCCACGTCGAGCTGGGCGGCTGAGCCGCACCCTGCCGGAGACTGTCCGTATTCGGGCGATACCGTAGGGATACGGGGACTGTCCGGGTTCCCGCATCCCCCCGCAGGAGTCGCCATGATCTTCATCGCCGTCAGGTTCACCGTGCGCACCGCCGAGCGCGACAACTGGCTGCCCGCCGTCGAGGACTTCACCCTCGCCACCCGGCAGGAGCCCGGCAACGTGTTCTTCGACTGGTCGTACAGCGTCGAGAACCCGGACCAGTTCGTCCTGCTGGAGGCGTTCGCGTCGCCCGAGGCCGGTGCGGCCCACGTACAGTCGGCGCACTTCGCCGCGGCGATGGAGACGATGGCGGACCTGGTGGCGGAGGTGCCCGAGATCATCAACGTCGAGGTGCCGGGCGAGGGCTGGTCCCGCATGGCGGAACTGCAGCCGCGCTCGTAAGGCGCGAGGGGCGGCTTGCCGCTCGCTCAGAACTCCTCGTGCACCTCGGGATCCCCGCCGAACCGCTCCTGCGGACCGGCCGAGATGCGGGCCAGCTCGTCCCGCGTCAGCTCGAAGCCGAACACGTCGAGGTTCTCGCGCTGCCGCCCCGGATCGGCCGACTTCGGGATCGGGACGGCGCCCAACTGGGTGTGCCAGCGCAGCACGGCCTGGCCCGGCGTCACCCCGTGGGCCCGGGCGACGGCGGCCAGGTCCGGGTCGTCCAGCAGATCGCGGCCACGCCCCAGCGGGCTCCAGCTCTCCGTGAGGATGCCCTTCGCGGCGTGCACGGCCCGCAGATCCTCCTGCGGCAGCCGCGGGTGCATCTCGATCTGGTTGACGGCCGGCAGCACCCCCGTCTCCTCCTCGAGGCGCGTCAGATGCTCCGCCGTGAAGTTGGAGACCCCGATCGACCGCACGAGCCCGTCCTCGCGCAGCCGGATCAGCGCCCGCCAGGTGTCCACGTACAGACCGACGCGGGGCAGCGGCCAGTGGATGAGATAGAGGTCCACGTAGTCCAGGCCGAGGTTGCGGCGGGATTCCTCGAACGACGCCAGGGTCTTGTCGTATCCGTGGTGCCGGCCCGGCACCTTGGTGGTGACGAAGACGTCCTCGCGCGGTACGCCGCTGCGGGCGATGCCGCGCCCCGTGCCGGTCTCGTTGCCGTAGTTCAGCGCTGTGTCGACGAGCCGGTAGCCGAGGCCGAGCGCCCCGGCCACCGCTTCCCCGGCCGCGTCGTCGTCCAGTGGCCAGGTGCCGAGTCCGACCGCGGGGATCGCGCGGCCGTCGTTGAGGGTGTGCGCCGGGGTGGCGGGCATGGTCGTCCCTTCTCGCTGGATCGTTGCCCGCCACCCTAAGACCGACCGGCACGTGGGGGGCGGCGTCGCGGGGCCGGGTACGCCCATCTGCGGCGTTGTCGTCAATGCGGCGCACCCGGCCGATGCCCCCGTCAGGCCGCGTGGCCGCCGTCCACGACCAGCTCCGCACCGGTGACGTACGCCGCCTCGTCACTGGCCAAGTACGCGATCAGCGCGGCCACTTCGCCCGTCGTCCCGAACCGGTCCAGCGCGTTCGCCGCCCGCTGCCCGGCGGCGTACGGGCCGTCGGCCGGGTTCATGTCGGTGTCGACCGCACCGGGCTGGACCAGGTTGACCGTGATGCCGCGCGGGCCGAGCTCGCGGGCGAGCGGCTTGGTCAGTCCGGACAGCGCCGACTTGCTCATCGCGTAGAGCGTGGCGCCGGGCCCTCCCGCGTACCGGCTCAGGGCCGTACCGACCGAGATGATCCGGCCGCCCTGCTCCAGGACGCCGGCCGCCGCCCGGCAGGCGAGGAACACCGCCCGCACGTTGACGGCGAGCACCCGGTCGACATCGGCGTCCGTGAGATCGCCGATCGGGCCGAGGACGCCGATGCCCGCGTTGTTGACCAGGATGTCGAGCCGGCCGAAGGTCTCCGCCGCCCGGTGGACCGCCGCGGGGAGGGCCCCGGGGTCGGCCGAGTCCGCGCGCAGGGCGATCGCGCGGCGGCCGCCCGCCTCGATCTTCCGTACGACCTCCTGCGCGGCCTCCTCGTCCCGCACGTAGGTCAGGGCCACATCGGCGCCGTCCTGGGCGAGCCGCAGGGCGGTCGCGGCGCCGATGCCGCGGCTGCCGCCGGTGACGAGCGCGGTGCGGTTCGTGCTGCTGGTGCTGCTGTTCATGAGGGGATCCTGTCCGTCGCCGTTCGTGCTGACAGGTCCCAGATAAGTTCTTCGGCGCGCGGGACACCGGCGGGAAACGGACGCCCACTCCGCTACGGTGGTGGCGCCGGGAGCAGCACGTCGTCCGTACGTTGTCCCCGACCCGCCCGCCCGGTAGCGTGACCGTTCCGCGTGCGAGCCAGTGAGGTCTCCGCATCACCCCTGTGGAGAACCAGGAGATCCCGGTGTCCTCTGTCGCCGTGCCCGCCCTCGCCCCGCCGCGCCGGGCCTGGCTGACCGATCTGCCCGTCCTGCTCGTCGCGGTGGTGTGGGGATCCAGCTATCTGGCCGCCAAGGGCATCACCACGACGCAGACCGTCATCGCCGTCCTCGTGCTGCGGTTCGCCGTCGTGCTGCCCGTCCTGGTGATCGCCGGATGGTCCCGGCTGCGGACGCTGACCGCCGCCCAGTGGCGGGGCGCGGGGCTGCTGGGACTCGTACTCAGCGGGATCTTCCTGGTGGAGACGTACGGCATCGTGCACACCTCGGCGACCAACGCCGGGCTCATCATCAGCCTCACCATGATCTTCACTCCGCTCGCCGAGGCCGCCGTGACCCGGACCCGGCCGACCGGTGCGTTTCTCTCCGCCGCCGGGCTCTCCGTCGCGGGCGTCGTGCTCCTCACCCAGGGCGGCGGATTCACCAGCCCCTCGGCGGGCGATCTCCTGATGCTGGCCGCCGCACTCGCCCGTACCCTCCACGTGCTCCTGATGGCGCGCATCAAGTCCGTGCAGTCGGCGGACTCGCTCTCGCTCACGACGGTTCAGCTCGGCAGCTCCGTCGCCGTCTTCGCCCTGCTGGCCGCCGCCCCCGGGACCGGGCAGTCGCCGTGGACGGTCGCCGCCGGGTTCGGCGCGCGGGAGTGGGGCGGGCTGCTGTTCCTCTCGGTCTTCTGCACGCTCTTCGCGTTCTTCGTGCAGATGTGGTCCGTACGCCGCACCTCGCCGTCCCGGGTCAGCCTGCTGCTCGGTACGGAACCGCTGTGGGCCGCCGCTGCCGGCATCGCGATCGGAGGCGAACGCCTGGGCGTCCTCGGAGTCGCGGGCGCGGTGCTGGTGCTGGCCGGAACGGCATGGGGCCGGCGCAGCGCGGACCCCGTCACTCCTTGACGCCGGTCACTTCCCGACCTCTCCCTGCCCTGCCTCCTTTCCCTCCTTGACCGAGTCCGAGGCGATCATGACCGCGATCCCCGCCACCACAAGCACGATGTTGGCGAACAACGCGTAGTCACGGATGAACGGCAGCCGCCGCACCACGCCGAGAAACCGGAACCAGTCGAACCACTCGTGGAGCAGTCCGGCGGTCCCCTGGACGAAGAGCAGGAAGCCGACCGTCTCGCAGAGTTTCTTCATGGCAGTGAGCCTGGCGGGCCGCGCTCGGATGCCGCGTCGGCCGGTGGTCTGCCCGGCCGGTCCGAAAGTCTCCGCTTCCGCGACTTTGGTCGCTTCGCCGCCCGGAACGCCCGGAAGCCCCGCCCCGGCTGCGTAGCTTTGTCGATATGACGCGCACCGAATACCCGTGGCTGCTGCCCTCGGCGATGGCCGACCCCGAGCTGCCGGGCGACCGGGGCGGCCGGCAGCGCCGCACCGTGCGGGACTGGGCCGTCGACATCACGGCGTTCCTCTGCGCGGCGGGCATCGGGATGGCGGTCCTCGCCGCGATCGACGCGGACCGGACCACCCCCGACGCCTTCGTCTTCATCGACTCGCTCGTCGGGGGCGCGGCCTGCTGCGCGCTGTGGGTGAGGCGGCGGTGGCCGGTCGGCCTCGCCGTGGTCCTCATCCTCCTGTCCATGGTGGAGCCGGTCGCGGCCGGAGCCCTGCTGGTGGCGCTGTTCAGCGTCGCGGTCCACCGGCCGTTCCGCCCCGTCGCCCTGGTCGGCGCGGGGGCCCTGATCTCCGCCCCCGTACAGCCGTATCTGCGCCCGGACCCGTCCACCTCGTTCCTCGCGTCCACCGTCATCGGGGTGCTGCTGGTCCTGCTCGTGCTGAGCTGGGGCATGGTCGTACGGTCCCGGCGCCAGCTCGTCGTCACGCTGCGCGAGCGCGCCCGGCGGGCCGAGACCGAGGCGGGTCTGCGGGCCGAGCAGGCGCAGCGGCTGGCCCGCGAGGACATCGCCCGCGAGATGCACGACGTCCTCGCTCACCGGCTGACCCTGCTCAGTGTCCACGCCGGAGCCCTCGAATTCCGCCCCGACGCACCCCCGGCCGAGGTCGCCCGCGCCGCCGGGGTCATCCGGGAGAGCGCGCACGAGGCGCTCCAGGACCTCCGCGAGATCATCGGCGTCCTGCGGAGCCCCCGCGACGGCGACGGCAACCGCCCGCAGCCCACCCTCGCCACCCTCGACGCACTCGTCGCCGAATCCCGGTCGGCCGGCATGAAAGTCACCCTCGACAACGCGATCGACGACCCGGCCGCCGCCCCCGCCGCCGTCGGCCGCACCGTCTACCGCATCGCCCAGGAGGGCCTGACCAACGCCCGCAAGCACGCGCCGGGCGCCGAGGTCACCGTCACGGTCACCGGCGGACCCGGCCGGGGGATCACCGTCGAGGTGCGCAACCCGGCCCCCGGCGAACCCTTCGAGCGGGTACCCGGATCCGGCCAGGGCCTCATCGGCCTGACCGAGCGGGCCACCCTCGCCGGGGGCCGCCTCGACCACGGACCGGAACCGGCCGGCGGGTTCGGTGTACGGGCCTGGCTACCGTGGTCCGCATGACGACCCCCGCCACCTCCCCGCCCCGCCCCGTCCGGCTGCTGATCGTCGACGACGACCCGCTCGTCCGGGCCGGGCTCACCCTCATGCTCGGGGGTGCCGACGACATCGAGATCGTGGGGGAGGCGGCGGACGGCAGCGAGGCGGTCGAACTCGTCGACCGGCTGCGGCCGGACGTCGTCCTGATGGACATCCGGATGCCCGTCATGGACGGGCTGGCCGCCACCGAGGCGCTCCGCGGCCGCCCGGACGCACCCGAGATCGTCGTCCTGACGACGTTCCACGCCGACGAGCAGGTGCTCCGTGCCATCCGTGCCGGGGCCGCCGGCTTCGTCCTCAAGGACACCCCGCCCGCGCAGATCGTCGACTCCGTGCGCCGCGTGGCCGCCGGCGACCCCGTCCTGTCGCCCGCCGTCACCCGTCAGCTGATGGCCCGCGCCACGGGCTCGGGCCAGGAGGAGCGCGCCGGCCGGGCCGAACGGGCGCGGCAGCGGATCGCGTTGCTGGCCGACCGCGAGCGCGAGGTGGCGGTCGCCGTCGGACACGGCCGCTCCAACGCGGAGATCGCCGCCGCCCTCTATCTGAGCGTGGCCACGGTGAAGACCCAGGTGTCACGGATTCTCGCCAAGTTCGGCTTCAACAACCGCGTCCAGATCGCGCTGCTGGTCCACGACGCGGGTCTCCTCGACGAGGAGGGCGACACGGGCCTGTCCTGAACCCGTCGTCCCCGCCGGAGGGCTCCGCTTAGTCTGACCGGACCGACCGGGAGGGTGGGCCCATGTCCGATGTCGACGCGGATCTGCGCGGAGCAGCCGGCTTCACCGCGCATCCGTACCCGTACTACGCCAAGCTGCGCGCCGAGGGTCCGGTGCACACCGTCCGTACCGACGAATTCGACCGGGTCTGGCTCGTCGTCGGCTACGACGAGGCACGCACCGTCCTCGCCGACCAGCGATTCGGCAAGGACTGGCGGACGCTTCCCGGCCAGACGGGCGTCGGTGACCCGATCAACGCCAACATGCTGGAGATGGACGCACCGGACCACACCCGCCTGCGCAAGCTGGTGTCCCGGGAGTTCACCCCGCGCCGGATCGAGGCGCTGCGCCCCCGCGTCCAGCAGATCACCGACGGACTGCTCGACACGATGCTGCCCGCCGGGCGGGCGGACCTTCTCGACGTGCTCGCCTTCCCTTTGCCGATGACCGTCATCTGCGAACTCATCGGCGTGCCCGACCTGGACCGGGCGGCCTTCCGCGTGATGTCCAACGCCGTGGTCTCCCCGGCCGGCGCGCAGGAGGAGGGCGACGCGGTCCGGGAGATGGGCACCTACCTCGCCGAACTGATCGAGGACAAACGCTGTTCGCCCGGCGAGGACCTGCTGAGCGCGCTGATCGCCGCGCGGTACGACGACGAGGACACGCTGTCGCCCGACGAACTGGTGGGCATGGCCTTCCTGTTGCTCGTCGCCGGTCACGAGACGACGGTGAACCTGATCTCCAACGGTGTACGGGCGCTGCTGACCCACCCGCATGAACTGGCGGCCCTGCGCGCCGACTTCGGGCTGCTCGACGGGGCCGTGGAGGAGATGCTCCGCTACGAGGGACCGGTGGAGACCGCCACCTTCCGGTTCGCCCGGGAGAGCGTCACCATCGGCTCGCGGACCATCGCGGCAGGCGACCCGGTCCTCGTCTCCCTGGCCGGCGCCGACCGCGATCCCGGACGGTATCCCGGTCCCGACCGCTTCGACATCCGCCGCGAGGCGCAGGGGCACCTCGCCTTCGGCCACGGGATCCACTTCTGCCTGGGCGCCCCGCTGGCCCGGATGGAGGGCCGCATCGCGATCCGTACACTGCTGGAACGCTGCCCGGAGCTCGTACTCGACCCGGACGCCGGGGAGCCGGACTGGCTGCCGGGCATGCTGATCCGCGGGGTGCGCCGGCTCCCCGTGCGCTGGTGACACGGAAGGGACCCGCCATGACCGGACTCGACCTGCGGATGGCGCAGAAGGTGCTGGACAGCCAGCCGTTCAGCGCCCTCGTGGGCGCGCGGATCACCGCCTTCGGCGAGGGTGCGGCCACGCTGGAGATCGACAGCCGCGAGGAACTGAGGCAGCAGAACGGATTCCTGCACGGCGGGGTGCTCGCCTACGCCGCCGACAACGCCCTCACCTTCGCCGCCGGAACGACGCTCGGCCCGGCCGTGCTGACGGGCGGCTTCTCTATCCAGTACCTCCGCCCCGCCACCGGCACCACGCTCGTCGCGCGCGCGGAGGTCGTGCACACCGGCCGCCGGCAGGCCGTGGCGCGCTGCGATCTGTCCGTCGTGGGCCAGGACGGAGCCGAGACGCTCTGCGCCGTCGCCCAGGGAACCGTGCTGAGCGCCACCTCGTCCTGAAGGAGTCCCGTATGACGACCGAAGCGATATTCGACCTCGGGGCGCTCGGCGAGCGGTTCACCCGCGATCCGTTCCCCGTGTACGCCGACTTACGCGCCCGGGGCCCCGTGCACCGGGTCCGCATCCCGGAGGGCACCGACGCCTGGCTCGTCGTCGGGTACGAGGAGGGCAGGGCGGCCCTCGCGGATCAGCGGTTCTCCAAGTCATGGCGCAATGCCTCGCCCGCCCTCGGCGTCAGCCAGATCTCCGCCGGGACCTCCATGCTCAGCTCGGACGCACCGGCGCACACCCGGTTGCGCAAACTCGTGACCCGGGAGTTCACCGCCCGCCGGATGCAGCAACTCGTGCCGCGCGTCCAGCAGATGACGGATGAACTGCTCGACACCATGCTGGCGCGGCCGGACCGCAGGACCGACCTCGTCGAGTCCCTCTCCTTCCCGCTGCCCATGTCCGTCATCTGTGAACTGCTCGGAGTGCCGTTCCTGGACCGCCGGGCCTTTCGCGACTGGTCCAACACCGTGGTGTCCTCCATCGACGGTGAGGCGCGGCGCGTCGCGACCGCCGAGATGTCCGGCTATCTCGCCGGACTGCTCGACGACAAGCGCAAACAGCCCGGCGACGACCTGATGAGCGCGCTCATCCACACCGCCGACGAGGACGGCGACCGGCTCTCCGCCGGTGAACTGATGGGAATGGCCTGGCTGCTGCTCGTCGCCGGTCACGAGACCACGGTCAACCTGATCACCGGCGGCGTGCTGGCCCTGCTGACGCACCCTGAGCAACTGGCTGCCCTGCGCGCGGACTCCGGTCTCGTCGACAACGCCGTGGAGGAGATGCTCCGCTACGCGGGCCCGGTCGAGACGCCCACATACCGGTTCACCACCGAAGCGGTCGACATCGGCGGCACGGTGATCCCGGGCGGCGGCGAGCTCGTCCTGGTCGCGATGTCCGACGCCAACCGCGACCCGGACCGCTACCCGGACGCGGACCGTTTCGACATCACCCGGGACGCCCGCGGGCACCTGGCCTTCGGTCACGGCATCCACTACTGCCTGGGTGCGCCGCTGGCCCGCATCGAGGCGGCGGTGGCCGTGAGATCGTTGCTGGAGCGCTGCCCGGAGCTGGCGCTGGACGGGGACCCGGCCGGGCTGTGCTGGCGTACGGGCATGCTGATCCGGGGGCCGGAGGGGCTGCCGGTCAGGTGGTGAGCCGGCGGTGGAGCGCCCGGGGTTCACGGGACCGGAGTCAGGCCGACGGGATCTCCGTCAGTTCCACCGGGCGCCCTTCCCGCCGCGAGACCTCGCACGCCTCCGCGATCCGCAGCGCGCGCAGGGCCTCCCGGCCGTCGCACGGATTGGCCGCCTCGCCGCGCACCAGGCGGACGAACGCGTCCAGTTCGGCCTCGTACGCGGGGGCGAAACGCTCCAGGAACCCGGGCCAGGGCCTGTCCGGGGCGCCGGGGCCGTCCGGTTCGGCGGAGGTCAGCGGGGTGCGGTCGTCGAGCCCGGCCGTGATCTGGCCGAGCTCGCCCGCGAGCTCCATCCGCACGTCGTACCCGGCGCCGTTGCAGCGGGTCGACGTAGCGGTGACCAGGGTGCCGTCGTCGAGCGTCAGCAATGCCGCCGCCGTGTCCACGTCCCCGGCCGCGCGGAACATCGGGTCCCCGGCGTCCGACCCGGTGGCGTACACCCGCGCCACCTCACGGCCCGTCACCCAGCGCACCATGTCGAAGTCGTGGATCAGGCAGTCCCGGAACAGCCCGCCGGAGAGCGGCAGATACGCGGCGGGCGGCGGCGCCGGATCGGAGGTCACCGTGCGCACGGTGTGCAGCCGGCCGAGCGCCCCCGCGCGCACCGCGGCGCGCGCCGCCGCGTATCCGGCGTCGAACCGGCGCATGAAGCCGAGCTGGAGGACGCTGTGCGCGCGCTCCGCCTCCCGCAGCGCGCCCAGGGTTCCCGCCAGATCCAGTGCGACGGGCTTCTCGCAGAAGGCGGGCAGCCCGGCGCGGGCGGCCCGGCCGATCAGCTCGGCGTGGGAGGAGGTGGCGGACGCGATCACCACGGCGTCCACCCCGGCGTCGAACACCTCCGCCGCCGTGGCCACCGCGCGCGCCCCGGTCCGGCCGGCGACCGCGGCCGCGCGGGCCGGGTCGGCGTCCGCCACCACCAGCGCCCGGACCGCGGGATGGCGGGCGAGGACGCCCGCGTGGAAGGAGCCGATCCGGCCGGTGCCGAGGAGTCCGATGCGCATGGTCCCAACGTGCCGTCCACCCGTAACGGTGTCAATCGAATGTCCTGACAAACTGGGGCTGGTATTCACCGGATCGGCAGGTACGGGGGATGGCGCTGTCCGGACAACAGGACGATCGGACTACCGGCGATGCGGACGCGGGGGTTACGCTTCCGGCGTGCCGAAATCCGCCGCCGACGCCACGGCCCTCGACCTGAACGTGGACCGCTCCAGCCCTGTCCCGCTGTACTACCAGCTCGCCCAGCAGCTGGAGGCGGCGATCGCGGACGGCAGGCTCGCCGCCGGCGGACTCCTCGGCAACGAGATCGAGCTCGCGGCCCGGCTGGGCCTGTCCCGGCCCACCGTCCGCCAGGCCATCCAGTCACTCGTCGACAAGGGCCTGCTGGTCCGACGCCGCGGCGTCGGCACCCAGGTCCTGCACACCAAGGTCAGGCGTCCCCTCGAACTCAGCAGCCTGTACGAGGACCTGGAGACGGCGGGCCGGCGCCCCTCGACCCTCGTCCTGACCAACGCCCTGCGGCCCGCGACGGCTGCCGTCGCCGAGGCGCTGGGCGTCCCGGAGGGCGCCGAGGTGCAGTACATCGAGCGGCTGCGGGAGGCGGACGGCGAGCCCCTCGCCCTCCTGCGCAACCACCTGCCCGCCGGACTCGTCGACCTCTCCGGCGACCGGGCGGCCTCCACAGGCCTCTACCGGATGTTGCGCGGTGCGGGAATCACCCTGCACAGCGCCCGCCAGACCGTCGGCGCCCGCCTCGCCACCGCCGAGGAGGCCGTCCCGCTCGGGGAGAGCGAGGGCGCCGCCCTGCTCACGATGGAGCGCCTCACCTTCGACGAGACCGGCCGGGCGGTCGAATTCGGCTCCCACCTCTACCGCGCCTCGCGCTACGCCTTCGATTTCCAGCTCCTCGTACGGTGACACGGGCTCCAGGCTCTCGTACGGTGTCACAGGCTTCCCGGCTACCCGTACGGTGACGACGGCCGCACCCGGCCGCCCCGGCGCCGTACACGTCCCTGTCCGGCACACGCGCCGCGCCCCTGCCGGGCGGGCGCGATCCGGGCTCGGGGATACTTGCCCAGCCGGGCCGGGACCGTATGGCCCCGGCTCCACCAGCAGCACAGCGAGCAGCACAAGAAGGGCACGGCGTCGTGGCAAGGGTTCGGACAGGGGTACGTGCGATGGGCGCGGTGCTTGCGGCGGTGCTGGGGGTGTCCCTCATGGGATGCAGCAGCACCGGCGGCAAGCGGGCGGAGGAGCGTGCGGCCGAGGCCGCGGCCGAGGGCCGGTCCGCGGTGAACACGCCCCGCTGGACCTTCGCCATGGTCACCCACTCGGGCGACGGCGACACCTTCTGGGACATCGTCCAGAAGGGCGCCAAGATGGCGGCCGACAAGGACAACATCAACTTCCTGTACTCGCACAACGACGAGGGGCAGCAGCAGGCCCAGCTCGTCCAGGCGGCGATCGACAAGAAGGTCGACGGGCTGATCGTCTCGCTCGCCAAGCCCGACGCCATGAAGGCCGTCGTCGCCAAGGCGGTCAAGGCCGGCATCCCGGTGATCACGGTGAACTCGGGCTCCGCCGAGTCCAAGAGCTACGGCGCGCTCACCCACATCGGCCAGGACGAGTCGATCGCGGGCGAGGCCGTCGGCGACGAGCTCAACGCGCGCGGCCGCAAGAAGGCCCTGTGCATCCTGCACGAGCAGGGCAACGTCGGCCATGAGCAGCGCTGCGCCGGGGCGAAGAAGACCTTCGACGGCCAGATGCAGAACCTGTACGTCGAAGGCACCAACATGCCGGACGTCCAGGCGTCCATCGAGGCGAAGCTCCAGGCGGACAAGGACATCGACGCGGTCGTCACCCTCGGGGCGCCGTTCGCGGACGCCGCAGTCAAGGCGAAGGAGACCGCGGGCAGCAAGGCCGAGATCGACACCTTCGACCTGAACGCCAAGGTCGCCGCCGGGCTCCAGGACAAGAGCCTCGGCTTCGCCGTCGACCAGCAGCCCTACCTCCAGGGGTACGAGGCCGTCGACCTGCTCTGGCTCTACCGCTACAACCGCAACGTCCTCGGCGGCGGCCTGCCGGTCCTGACCGGTCCGCAGGTCATCACCTCCGACGACGCCGCGCAGCTCGCCGAGTACGCGACCCGGGGAACCCGATGACGGCGGGGCCCGGTACATCCTCGGCCGTGGTGGACGAGCGACTGCTGCGCACCTCGCCGCTGCGGAGGCTCCTCGGCCGCCCCGAGCTGGGCTCGGTCGTCGGCGCCCTGGCGGTCTTCCTGTTCTTCGCGGTCGTCGCCGACAGCTTCCTGCGCGCCACCAGCTTCGGCACGGTGCTGTACGCGGCCTCCACCATCGGGATCATGGCGGCGCCGGTGGCGCTGCTGATGATCGGCGGGGAGTTCGACCTCTCCGCCGGCGTGATGGTCACCAGCTCCGCGCTGATCTCGTCGATGTTCAGCTACCAGATGACGGCCAACGTCTGGGTCGGCGTCTTCGTGTCCCTGCTGGTCACGCTCGCCATCGGCGCGTTCAACGGCTTCATGCTCACCCGCACCAAACTGCCGAGCTTCATCATCACGCTCGGCACGTTCCTGATGCTGACCGGTCTCAATCTGGGCTTCACGAAGCTGATCAGCGGGACCGTCTCGACGAAGACCATCGGCAACATGGAGGGCTTCGACTCGGCCCGCGCACTGTTCGCCTCGCACTGGACGGTCGGCGGCGTCGAGCTGAAGGTGACCATCCTGTGGTGGGCCGTCCTCGTCGCGGTCGCCACCTGGATCCTGCTCCGCACCCGCTTCGGCAACTGGATCTTCGCCGTCGGCGGCGGGGCCGACGCGGCCCGCGCGGTCGGCGTCCCCGTGATCCGGACCAAGATCGGTCTCTATCTCGGGGTGGCGTTCGCGGCCTGGGTCTCCGGACAGCACCTGCTGTTCAGCTACGACGTGGTGCAGTCCGGCGAGGGTGTCGGCAACGAGCTGATCTACATCATCGCGGCCGTCATCGGCGGCTGCCTGATCACCGGCGGGTACGGCTCCGCGATCGGCTCGGCGGTCGGCGCCTTCATCTTCGGCATGACCAGCAAGGGCATCGTGTACGCGGAGTGGAACCCCGACTGGTTCAAGTTCTTCCTCGGAGCGATGCTGCTCCTGGCCACCCTGCTCAACGCATGGGTACGCAAGCGCGCGGAGGCGACGAAGTGACGGCTCCCCAGGAATCGAGCGGGCCGGCGCACACCGGCCGGCAGGCGCTGATCGTGCTGGACCACGTCAGCAAGTACTACGGCAACATCAAGGCGCTCCAGGACGTCTCGCTGGAGGTCCACGCGGGGGAGATCTCCTGCGTCCTCGGCGACAACGGCGCCGGCAAGTCCACCCTGATCAAGATCATCGCCGGGCTGCACCGGCACGACGGGGGGAGCTTCCTCGTCGACGGCGAGGAGACCACCCTCGCCAACCCGCGCGACGCCCTGGACCGGGGCATCGCCACGGTGTACCAGGACCTCGCCGTCGTCCCGCTGATGCCGGTCTGGCGCAACTTCTTCCTCGGCTCCGAGCCGACGACCGGTGCCGGGCCCTTCAAGCGGCTCGACGTCGCTCTGATGCGCGAGACGACCCGCTCCGCGCTGCTGCGGATGGGCATCGACCTGCGCGACGTCGACCAGCCCATCGGCACCCTGTCCGGCGGCGAGCGCCAGTGCGTCGCCATCGCCCGGGCCGTCCACTTCGGCGCCAAGGTCCTCGTCCTGGACGAGCCGACCGCGGCGCTCGGCGTGAAGCAGTCCGGGGTGGTGCTCAAGTACGTCGCCGCCGCCCGTGACGCGGGACTCGGCGTGGTCCTCATCACGCACAACCCGCACCACGCCTACCTCGTCGGTGACCGCTTCGTGCTGCTCAAGCGGGGTGCCATGGCGGGCAGCCACACCAAGGCCGACGTGACGCTGGACGAGCTGACGCGCCAGATGGCGGGCGGCAGCGAGCTGGAGGAGCTCAGCCACGAGCTGGAGCGGACCCCCGGTCCGGACCCGCTGGGCGGCCGCCGGGACGAGGACGGCCCCACCGGGTGACCGCGCCCGCAGCCGTTCCCGTCCGCCCCGCGCGCCCGGTCACCGGGACCGCGGGGCGGACCGCGGCAGGCCCGTTGCGGCACGCGCTCCGTCCGGCAATGGCAGAATCGTCACCGGTGGGCACCGTCCGCCGCCGGAAGCGCTTCCAACCGGCCCCCCAGACCCCTCAGGGACGATGAGCACGTACCGCGACTTCACCCACCGCGGCTCCGCCCGCGCCACCGTCCTGCGGACCGTCGGCACCAGGGAGCGGCGCTCGCACCTCACCGCGCCGCGGGTGCCCACGGTCGGCATCGACATCGGGGGGACGAAGGTGATGGCCGGCGTCGTCGACGCCGACGGCAACATCCTGGAGACCCTGCGCACCGAGACGCCCGACAAGTCCAAGAGCCCCAAGGTCGTCGAGGACACCATCGTCGAGCTGGTGCTGGACCTCTCGGACCGCCACGACGTCCACGCGGTGGGCATCGGGGCGGCGGGCTGGGTCGACGCGGACCGCTCCAAGGTGCTGTTCGCCCCGCACCTGGCCTGGCGCGACGAGCCCCTGCGCGACGCCCTCGCCTCCCGGCTCGTCGTCCCGGTCATGGTGGACAACGACGCCAACACCGCCGCCTGGGCCGAATGGCGCTTCGGCGCCGGCCGCGGCGAGGACCACCTCGTCATGATCACCCTCGGCACCGGCATCGGCGGCGCGATCCTGGAGGACGGTCAGGTCAAGCGCGGCAAGTACGGCGTCGCCGGTGAGTTCGGCCACATGCAGGTGGTGCCCGGCGGCCACCGCTGCCCCTGCGGCAACCGCGGCTGCTGGGAGCAGTACAGCTCCGGTAACGCACTCGTCCGGGAGGCCAGGGAACTGGCCGCCGCCGACTCCCCGGTCGCCCACGGAATCATCGAGCGGGTCAAGGGCAACGTCTCCGACATCACCGGGCCCCTCATCACCGAACTGGCCCGCGAGGGCGATGCGATGTGCATCGAGCTCCTCCAGGACATCGGCCAGTGGCTCGGCGTAGGCATCGCCAATCTCGCCGCCGCGCTCGACCCCTCCTGCTTCGTCATCGGAGGCGGTGTCAGCGCCGCCGACGACCTGCTGATCGGACCGGCCAGGGACGCCTTCAAACGGCAGCTCACCGGCCGCGGCTACCGCCCCGAGGCCCGCATCGCGAAGGCGCAGCTCGGCCCCGAGGCAGGTATGGTCGGCGCGGCCGACCTCGCCCGGCTGGTGGCCCGCCGCTTCCGGCGTGCCAACCGCCGGCGCGTGGAGCGGTACGAGCGGTACGCCCAGATCTACGACCAGGCCGCCAGCACCATCCGTAACACCCGCAACACCCGCACTTCCTAGGGACCCCACGCCCATGACCACAGCCGAGCACCCCGTCGTGCCGCGCCAGGCCCCGCCGCCCGGCGAGGGCCCGACGCCCGAGGAGCGGCGCCGGACGATCCGCCGGCGCCTGATCACGGCGACCATCATCGTGCTGCTCATCGGTGTCCCGGCCGGCTATCTGCTGATCTCGGCGGGCCAGAGCCGCCGCTCCGGCCAGGACAAGGCCGCCGAGGCGGCAGCGCAGGGACTCCGTGAGGGCTGGCCGTCCCGGATGCTCCGCCGGATCTTCGAGGTGCCGATCCCCGGGGACGCCGAAGAGGTCCAGTACTACGAGACCAACAACTGGAAGGCCAGCCGGATGTACGTGCAGTTCCGCACGACGTCCAACGGCCTCGACCGGTTCCTGACCCAGGTGGGCACGGGCCGGGCCGCCCTGGAGACCGGCGAGGTCACCGTCGGCGAGCGCGACACGAAGATCGCGGACTGGCACTTCGGCGACGGCGTCTCCTGGGCGGGCACCACCCACACCAACGAGGACCCGCGCCCCACGCAGGACATCACGGTCGACATGACAGACCCGATGTCCCCTGTGGTGTACGTCGTCTCCGCGTCGACTCCCTGACCGGCTAGCCGGGACGCGTGTGCCGGGACGCGCGCTGCGAGTCCGCCGGATGGCGCGGGCCACGGCAGGAGATGCTCTTGGCGCCCGGGAGAGCCGCCCGCCTCCATCCGTGATCGGCGCCGGCCCGGCAGGGCGCCTGTCCGACACACGGTTTCCGCAGTGGGCCGGGCTGCCTCTCGGACTGCTCGACCCGGGCCGACGGCTGGAGACTGTGGCGGCGGGCGACGGGACCTCCGCCCGGGTCAGGCCCTCCCGAGCCCTGCCCCCGCACGGATCGCCGCCACCGGTTCGAGCCGCAGCCGCCGGGCCGGCCACGGTGGCGGCTGCGCCGGGCCGAACCAGACCCGGACGTCCTCCCCGGTGCGGACGGGCAGGAGGGGATAGTCGTTCTCGGCGTGCTCGGTGCGGTGCAGCGCATGGGCCGGGCCCAGGTGCCGGGCGGCGTAGGCCTCGAAGGACGCCGCGTCGGGAGCGTGGCAGACGGTCGCGACCACCTCACGGGCGCCCGGCTCCACCGTGAAGCCAGGGCCGCGCAGCAGCAGGACGTCGTTACTGTCGATCATGGTGGCGTTGGCCGCGTCGCGGTGCTTCCGCCAGACCGGGCCGGTGTAGAAGGCCTCCAGCGAGCGCCGGCGGTGCGTCATGTCGGGGAACGCGCGCACCCAGACGAAGCGGTCCGGGTCGTCCAGGTCGCGGAACCGGCCGCCGACGGTGATGCCTGCGGACTGCTGGCCGGTCACGAACTCGCGCTCGAACAGCTCGATCAGCGTCTCCCGGGCTCCGGGACGCAAGGTGTACTGCCGGAGTTCCACGATGCTCATACGCCGGCATCCCCGGTGCGGGAGAGGTCCATCGTCCAGTTGAGCTCCCAGGTGCGGCCGTCGTCGGCGGAGAACTCCTGCTCCCAGCGGGCGGTGTCCGGGCCGAGGCGGTACCAGGTGAAGTGCACCCGGATCGGGCGGCCGTCGTAGGTGTCCTCGCCGTGGAAGTCACCGCGCTCGCCGGTGAATCCGCCGAGCACCGGCGGATCCAGCCGGCCCGTCCGGCTGTCGGACCAGTAGATCGACCAGCGTTCCGTCTCGCGGTCGTACAGGCGCAGGGTCGCTCCCCGGCGGCCGAGTGTGGGGAACGTGATCTCGTCGATGTTGCCGGCCCCCTCGAACAGCGGCCGGACCACCGAGTGGCCCGGGAATTCCGTCCAGGTGCCGGGGCCCGGTGCGAGCGGTGCGGTGAGACGTCGGTTGGCCACGTCCCAGGAGCCGTGCAGGAAGTCGAAGTCGTTCATGCGCCCAAGCTATGGGTGCTTCACTGACATCCAGTGTCAGTGAATACTGAGCGGCATGCGCGCGAGCCGGCTGGTCACCCTGCTTCTCCTGCTCCAGAACCGGGGCCGGATGACGGCCCAGCAGCTAGCCGGGGAACTGGAGGTCTCGGTACGGACGGTCTACCGGGACACCGAGGCGCTCGCCGCCGCCGGTATCCCGCTGTACGGTGCCGCGGGACACGCGGGTGGCTACCGGCTGGTCGACGGCTACCGGACCCGGCTCACCGGACTGACCACGGACGAGGCGCAGGCGGCGTTCCTCGCCGCGCTCCCCGGCGCCGCCGCAGAGCTCGGCCTCGGCGAGGCGCTCGCCACCGCCCAGCTCAAGTTGCGGGCCGCCCTTCCGGCGGAGCTGCGCGAGCACGCCGGGCGCGTCCAGGAACGTTTCCTGCTCGACGCCCCCGGCTGGTACGGCGACGCGGACCTCACGCCCCACCTGGCCCCGGTCGCCGCCGCCGTGTGGGGGCGGCGGGCGGCGGTGCTGACGTATCGGCGCTGGCGGGCGCCGGAGGAGATCGAGCGGCGGGTGGAGCCGTACGGCCTCGTACTCAAGGCCGGCCGCTGGTACCTGGTCGCGCACGGGCAGTCCGGGATCCGCACCTACCGGGTCGACCAGATCCTCGGCTTCCGGCCGCTGGAGGAGTTCGTCATGCCGGACGGGTTCGACCTGGCCGCGTACTGGAACGGCTATCTGACCGAATTCCGGGCCCGGCTCCACAGCGGCGAGGCCCTGGTGCGGCTCACTCCGGAGGGTGCACGCCGTCTCGGTGTGAGGCCCGCGAGTGACGGATGGACGCAGGCCCGGGTGCCCATCGAGTCGCTCGACCACGCCCACGGGGAGTTCCTGCGACTGGGCGCCGACATCGAGGTCCTGGAGCCGGCCGGACTCCGCGACCGCATCGCCGCGACCGCACGCACCCTGGCCGCACGCTACGGGGCCTGACTCCCGGCCGCAGCGCGCTCCGTTGCCGTTCGAGGGCGTCGGCAGTCGCTCCGCACAGGGCGAAACGCCCGGTAATCATGCCTGTCGTCGTGTTTACCGGAGGCCGCGAAGGGCACCCGGGACGGGTCAGGGAACGCGGCAGGGCCGGGAACGGGCGGGGGCGGCCCTTGATCGGACCCAAGGAGTGCCATGCGCGCCGAACAACTCACCGAGCTTGCCCAGCAGCTGAGGGTCGACTCCGTCCGGGCCACCGACACGGCGGGGTCGGGGCACGCGACCTCGTCGATGTCCGCCGCCGACCTCGTCGCGGTCCTGTTCGCCCAGCACCTGCGCTACGACTTCGACGAACCGGACCACCCGGGCAACGACCACCTCATCCTGTCCAAGGGACACGCCTCCCCGGTGCTGTACGCCGCCTATCTCATGGCCGGTGCCATCACCGACGACGAGCTGATGACCTTCCGCGAGAAGGACAGCAGGCTGGAGGGCCACCCCACGCCCCGGCTGCCCTGGGTGGACTCCGCGACCGGCTCGCTGGGCCAGGGGCTCCCCGTCGGCGTGGGCATGGCCCTGGCCGGCAAGCGGCTGGAACACGGGCCGTCCCGTGTCTGGGTGATCAGCGGGGACAGCGAGATGGCCGAGGGTTCCGTCTGGGAGGCCGCCGAGGCGGCGGGCGCCGAGCACCTCGACAACCTCACCCTGATCGTCGACGTCAACCGGCTCGGCCAGCGCGGCCCGACCCGGCACGGCCGTGACCTGGCCGCCTACCGCCGCCGGCTGCGCGCCTTCGACTGGCACACCGTCGAGGTCGACGGCCACGACCCGCACGCCATCGACCTGGCCTACGACGAGGCCCGCTCCACCATCAACAAACCGACCGCGATCCTGGCGGCCACCGTCAAGGGCCGGGGAGTGGCAGCCGTCGCCGACAAGGAGGGCTTCCACGGCAAGCCCCTCAAGGACGCGGACGAGGCCGTCGAGGAGCTCGGTGGCCGGCGGTTCCTGCGCATCAAGGTCCACAAGCCCGAGGCGGTCCCCGCGGCACAGCCCCCGCGCACGGCACGGCCCGAACTTCCGGTGTTCGACGAGGGCGACGAGGTCGCCACCCGTGACGCGTTCGGCAAGGCGCTCGCGGCCCTCGGCGACGCCCGCGGCGACATCGTGGCCCTCGACGGCGAGGTCGGCGACTCCACGCGGGCCGAGCTGTTCTCCGAGCACCATCCCGAGCGCTACTTCGAGTGCTACATCGCCGAGCAGCAGCTCGTCGCCGGCGCGGTCGGCATGCAGGCACGCGGGTACGTCCCCTTCGCCACCACCTTCGCGGCGTTCCTGACCCGCGCGCACGACTTCATCCGGATGGCGGCGATCAGCCGCGCCGGCATCAACCTCGTCGGCTCCCACGCCGGTGTGGCCATCGGCCAGGACGGGCCGTCCCAGATGGGCGTCGAGGACTTCGCCATGATGCGCGCCATCCACGGCAGCACCGTGCTGTGCCCGTGCGACGCGAACCAGACCGCCAAACTGGTCGCGGCCATGGCCGGCCTCAAGGGCATCCGCTACCTGCGCACCAACCGGGGCGGCACCGAGGTGATCTACGGACCGGACGAGGAATTCCCGGTCGGCGGGAGCAAGACCCTGCGCGCCGGTGACAACGACCGGCTGACCCTCGTCGCGGCGGGCACCACCGTGCCCGAGGCACTGGGGGCCGCCGATCTGCTGGCCGAGGAGGGCATCGGCGTCCGGGTGATCGACCTGTACTCGGTGAAGCCGGTGGACGCCGAGACGCTCCAGCAGGCCGCCGAGGAGACCCGCTGCCTGATGACCGTCGAGGACCACCACCCCGAGGGCGGACTGGGCGACGCGGTCGCCGAGGCGTTCGCCGACGGCCGGCCCGTTCCCCGTCTGGTGCGCCTCGCCGTGCGCGACATGCCCGGCTCCGCGAGCCCCGCGGAGCAGCTGCACGCCTCCGGCATCGATGCCGAGAGCATCGCGGCCGGCGCGCGCCTGCTGGTCGAGGAAGGCGTCGTGCGGTGACGGCCGAGGGACCGCATCCCTTACGGTCCCGTGACGTGCCGACGCGGAAGCGGAAGACTCAGCTCGTGGCGGCCTACCGTGGGCGCCATGCGTGTACTGGTCACCGGCGGCGCCGGGTTCATCGGTTCGGAGATCGTACGGACCCTCGGGTCGGCCGGGCACGAAGCGGTGGTGTTCGACGCCCTGCTGCCCTCGGCGCACGGCGGTTCCCCGGCCCCGCACGGCCGTCCCCCGGCCCCGCCCGGCGGAAGCGGCCCACTCGTCGTGGCGGACGTGCGCGACCGGGAGGCCGTGGACCGTGCGCTGCGCGGCATCGACGTGGTGTGTCACCAGGCGGCGATGGTCGGCCTCGGCAAGGACTTCGCGGACGCCCCGGACTACGTCGGATGCAACGACCTCGGGACGGCCGTCCTGCTCGCGGCGATGGCCGGGGCGGGGGTGCGGAGTCTGGTGCTCGCCGGATCGATGGTCGTGTACGGGGAGGGCCGGTACGACTGCCTGCGGCACGGCCGGGTCCGGCCGGGACCGCGCGCCGAGGCCGATCTTTCCGCGGGCAGGTTCGAGCCCCGCTGCCCCGCCTGCGGTACGGAACTGGTCCCCGGGCTCGTCGGCGAGGACGCGCCGGTGGACCCGCGCAATGTGTACGCGACGACCAAGCTCACCCAGGAACACCTCGCCGCCTCCTGGGCGCGGGCGACGGGCGGGCGCGCGGTGGCGCTGCGCTACCACAACGTGTACGGACCGGGGATGCCGCGCGACACTCCGTACGCCGGTGTCGCCTCCTTCTTCCGTTCGGCCCTGGCCCGGGGCGAGTCGCCCCGTGTCTTCGAGGACGGAGGCCAGCGCCGCGACTTCATCCACGTACGGGACGTCGCCGCCGCGAACGCCGTGGCGCTGGAGGCGGTCGCGGAACGTGCGCCGGGCAGCTTCGCCGCGTACAACACCGGGAGCGGGCAGCCGCACACGATCGGCGAGATGGCCGAGGCCCTGGCCCTCGCCCATGGCGGCCCGGCCCCGGTGGTCACCGGTGAGTACCGGCTCGGGGACGTACGCCATGTCACGGCGGACTCGCGGCGGCTGCGCGACGAACTGGGCTGGCGGCCGGAGGTGGGCTTCGCCGACGGCATGGCGCGGTTCGCGGCGGCACCGCTTCGGGCGGCGCCGGCCGTTTGACGACACTGCCGAGGCTCACGCCACCGGCAGGATCACCTCGAAGCAGCAGCCGCCGGTGACGTTGCGGACCTCCGCCCGCCCGGCGTGTGCCTCGACGATCCCGCGCACGATGGCGAGACCGAGGCCCGCTCCGGCCGGGGGCGTACGGGCATGGGTGCCCCGCCAGCCGGTGTCGAAGACCCGGGGCAGGTCCTCTTCCGGGATGCCGCCGCAGCCGTCCGTCACCGAGAGCACCACCCCGTCGTCCGCGCGGTGCGCGGCGACGGCGACGGTGCCGTCGGCGGGAGTGCGGCGGATGGCGTTGATCAGGAGGTTGCCCAGGACCCGGCTCATCTCCTTGCCGTCGACCTCGACGGGGACCGCCTCGATCCGGTCGCCGACCAGCCGCACCCCATGCTCGCGGGCCAGCGGGTCCGCGCCGGCGAGGGCGTCGCCCACCAGGTCGTAGACGGAGATCCGGGTGGGGGACAGGGTGAGCGAGCCCGCATGGATGCGGGACAGCTCGAAGAGGTCGCCGACCATGTCGTTCATCCGCTCCACCTCGGTGCGTATCTGCCGCAGATAACGCCGGGAGTCGACGGCCATGCCGTCCTCAAGCGCCTCGGACATGGCACGCAGTCCCGCGAGCGGGGTGCGCAGGTCGTGCGAGATCCAGGCGACGAGCTCACGCCGCGAGGTCTCCAGGGCGCGCTCCCGCGCGCGGGAGTCGTCGAGCTTGGCGCTGGTGGCGGCCAGTTCCCGGCTGAGCGCGGCGAGTTCGGCGGTGGCCGGGGCCTCGGGGGCCGCGAAGACACCGCCGTCGCCGAAGGACCGGGCGGCCAGGGTCAGGTCGCGGCTCCTGGCCGCCACCCAGCGGCCGAGCAGCATCGCGGTGACGAGCGACACGACGGCGGCCATGGCGACCACGGTGGTGACCACGGTGAGGTCGTGCGGGGACAGGAACATCGCCCAGGCGACGGCAAGGGTGCCGGCGAGCATCGCGGTGACGGCCACGGCGGCCACGACCGTCAGCGAGACGACGAGGGAGCGGCGGCGGGAGAACCGCAGCACGAGTGCGCCGAGCAGCCCGGCCGCCGCGGCGCCGAGGAAGGCGAAGAGCGCGATGAGGAGGATGTCGGTCACGACCGCGGTCCGGTGTCGGAGGAGGTGTCGGGGGAGGTCCCGACCGTGGGCAGGTCCAGTCGGTAGCCGACGCCCCAGACCGTACGGATCAGCTCCGGGCGGGCCGGATCGGCCTCCACCTTCCCCCGCAGGCGGCGGACGTGGACGGTCACGGTCGACAGATCACCGAAGTCCCAGCCCCAGACGCCACGCATCAGCTCCTCCCGGGTGAAGGCCCGGGCGGGGTGGCGCAGCAGGAAGGCGAGCAGGTCGAACTCCCGCAGGGTGAGGGCCAGCGGACGGCCCTTCGACGTCGCGCTCCTGGCCGCGGGGTCGAGCACCAGGCCCGCGCCTTCGAGCAGGGCCGAGGGGGCTGAGGGCGTCGCCGCCGCCCGGGCGCGGCGCAGTACGGAGTCGACGCGCAGGACGAGTTCGCGGGGACTGAACGGCTTGGTGACGTAGTCGTCCGCACCCGTCTCCAGGCCGAGGATGCGGTCCTCCTCGTCACCGCGCGCGGTGAGCATGATGACCGGCACCGGTCCGTGTGCCCGCATGCGGCGGCAGACCTCGAACCCGTCCATGCCCGGCAGCATCAGGTCCAGGACGGCCAGATCCGGGCGTCCGGCGGCGAACTGCTCCAGCGCCGCCGGGCCGTTCGACGCGCGGGCCACCTCGTAGCCGGCCCCCGCCAGGTATCCCTCGACCACTTCGGCGACCGTGGGGTCGTCGTCCACGACGAGTACCCGGCCGCGGGCGGGGGCGCAGGAGGCCGGCCCGCCGCCCCGCGTCGCCGGGGCCACCGCTGATGACAGGACTCCACCCACCGGGCGCGTGGAAGGCTCCCTGCCGGCGGGGCAGGGCGGTGACGGATCGGGGATCGGCTGCATGCCACCACCTTGGCACCCGCCGTCGTGGCGCGCGGACCCTCCTGCGCCACCGGGCGGCGACGTCCGGATTCCGTAAGACTTCGGAACCCGATTTGTCGCTTTCCGCTCCGTAGGGTGAGCCGCGTGATCCCTTCCCCCGATACTTCCGGTCCCCGTGCCGACCTCGTCCTGCCCTGTCTCGACGAGGCCGCCGCCCTGCCCGCGGTGCTGGCCCGGGTCCCTCGCGGCTGGCGGGCGATCGTCGTGGACAACGGCTCGGCCGACGGCTCGGCGGAGCTGGCCCGGTCCCTCGGCGCGACGGTCGTGCGTGAACCGCGGCGCGGTTTTGGTGCGGCCTGTCACGCCGGACTTCTCGCCTCCGACGCGGAGTTCGTCTGCTTCTGCGACTGCGACGGTTCGCTGGATCCCGGACTGCTGCCCGACTTCGTCCGCCGGGTCGCCGACGGCGAGAGCGATCTGGTGCTCGGCCGTCGCCGTCCCCAGGGGCGCGGAGCGTGGCCGCTGCACGCGCGGGCGGGCAACGCGGCCCTCGCCCGGATGCTGCGCCGCCGCACCGGGCTGCGCCTGCACGACCTCGGGCCGATGCGGGCCGCGCGCCGGGCCGATCTGCTGGGACTCGGCCTCACCGACCGGCGCAGCGGCTACCCGCTCCAGATGGTGGTGCGGGCGGCCGACGCGGGACTGCGCGTCACCGAGACGGACGTCCCCTACCTCGCCCGGACCGGGAAGTCGAAGGTCACCGGCACCTGGCTGGGCACCTGGCACGCGGTGCGCGACATGCGCGCCGTGCTGGGCGAGCCCCCGGTCCGGGTCGGGGCCTCCCGATGAGCGCGCCGGCCCCCGGCCCCGTTCGTACGGCTCCGACCGGGCCGACGACCCTGCTCGTCATCGCGAAGGAGCCGCTGCCCGGCCGGGTCAAAACGCGGCTCACCCCGCCCTTCTCTCCAACCGAGGCGGCGCGTCTGGCCGAAGCGGCGCTCGCCGACACCCTGCACACCATCCGCGCGCTGCCCGCCGCGCGGCGGGTCGTCGTCCTGGAGGGAAGGCCCGGACCGTGGCTGCCGCCCGGCATCGAGGTGGTGGCGCAGGGCGCGGGAGGGCTCGACGAACGGCTCGCCGCAGCGTTCGCGGCCTGCACCGGCCCGGCCCTGCTGATCGGGATGGACACACCGCAGGTCGGGGCGGCCGATCTGGCCCCCGCCCTCTCACCGACCGCGTGGGACGGCTGCGACGCCTGGTTCGGCCCGGCGGTCGACGGTGGGTTCTGGGCGCTGGGCCTGGCCGAACCCGACCCCGGCCTCCTGCGCGGCGTACCGATGTCCGTCCCCGAGACCGGTGCCGTGCAGCGACGCCGGCTGGTCGACGCCGGACTGTGCGTCCGCGATCTTCCCCGGCTGCGGGACGTGGACACGGCAGCCGATGCCGCGCACGTCGCCTCCCTCGCACCGCACGGGCGCTTCGCCGCCGCATTCTGCGGGCTGACCCGGGCGGCGGCCCGATGAACCCCACGGGCCGGGAACGCGGCGTGATGAGCCCACCGCAGCCGGACGTCCCCCCGAGGGCCACCGGCTCATGGAGCGCCGGCGCCTACGCCACCGCGCTGCGCAACGGCCACGGCCCGCTCTTCCTCCGCCGTACGGACGGCTGGCTGCTGCCGCTGGACGTCGAGCGCTGGTGCGCCGGGGCGGACGCGGCGGACCTGTCGGCGCTGCGCCGCTGCGAGGGTCCCGTCCTGGACATCGGGTGCGGGCCCGGGAGGCTGGTCGCCGCCCTGGCGGCCCGCGGCCACCGCGCACTCGGGATCGACGTCAGCGACGTCGCGGTCGACCGCACGCTGCGGCTGGGCGGAACCGCGCTGCGCCGCTCCGTCTTCGAACCGCTGCCGGGGGAAGGGCGCTGGGGCACCGTCCTCCTCGTCGACGGCAACATCGGCATCGGTGGCGACCCCTCGCGCCTTCTGCGACGCACCACGGACCTGCTCGCCCCGGGCGGGCTCCTCATCGTCGAGACCGCACCGCAGGACATCGACGAACGGGTCCAGGTGCAGCTGGACGACGGACGAGCCCCCACCACCGGACCGGCACCCGCCGACCCCTTTCCGTGGGCCCGGCTCGGCACATCGGCGCTGCTGGGATACGCCTGCCCGCACGGCCTGGACTCCGTCGATCAGTGGGACTCCGACGGCCGTGCCTTCGTCGCCCTGCGACGCAGCAGGGCCGTCCGGACCACCAGCCACACGCCCGACACCAGGAACAGCGCGGCCGTGATCAGCAGCCAGTTCCCCAGGAACACCTCGGGGGACAGCCCGCTCGCCGGCTCGTAGCGCCGGGTCTGCCGGGTGATCAGCGGGAACCACACGAGGAGCAGCAGCCCGGAGAGGAGGGCCGGCACCCGGACGAAGTTCACCAGGCCCGAGCGCCGTCCGGCCGACCGGCACAGCAGCCGGTCCGCGGCCGCGTAGACCGGAACCAGCACCAGGTCGTGCACGAGGGCGGCGCCGACGAACCACACGGCCACCCCGAAGGCGTCCCCGGCCAGCAGCCGTACCCCCGCGTAGCCCGCCAGGGCGAAGGAGGCGGCCATCAGCAGGAGATGCAACGGCCCCTCCCCGTACAGGCGCCGCACGACGGCCCGCGGATTCACCCTGTTCACAGCGATCCAAAGGTCAGCCGGGACACCCATTTGGTGTTGAGCACGCCGGGGGCGGCCGGCACGATGATCCGTGCCGGATAGCCGTGATCGGGTGTCAGAGGCTCGCCGTTGACCGACAGGGCCAGGAGGGAGCGCGGGTCGCGCACCTGGTTGTCGCGCAGCGCGGCCCTGCGGAACGGCCCGCTGCGCTGGACGGACTCCACCAGTACCCCCGGTGGGCTGTGCGGGTATCCGGCGAGCGCTGCCAGGTCCTCGAGCCGCACCCCGCGCCACCACTGGTCCGAGGTCGACCAGCCCTCCACACACGCGATCGGGAGCGCCGCGCTGTGCTGGTCCATGGCCAGCAACTGTTCCCGGGTGAAGCGGAGATCCCCGTCCGGCCCGCTGACGGTGAGCCACCAGCCCTCACCCGTATCGGCCGGGGTGATCCCCACAGCGGCGGCCGTCTTGTTGATCTGGAAGCCGTTCGGCCCGGAGCCCGGCTCGGCGGCGCCGTGCGGAGTGAGCGCGGCCAGTCGCCGCAGCGGTCCGTCGAAGCTCCGTCCGCCCGAGGTGATCAGCAGGACCAGGGAACCGGCGCCCACCATGGCCAGCGCCCCCCGGCGGGACAGCGTCGGCGGCAATGGTGCCGGTGACTCCAGCGGGTCGCCCCGCACGCTCCCGCGCAGCCCTCCCGACCGCAGCACCCGTGCGGCCTGCGGCACGCGGAGCCCCGCATGGGCGAGGAACGCGGCGAAGAACACCCAGCCTCCGTAGAAGTGCAACGGGTAGAAGGAGCCCGGGAACAGGTACTCCAGCTGGATGTTGAGAAGCCCTGTGACGAACTCGAACAGCGCCCCGCCCACCAGGAGAAGCAGCGAGATCCGCTCCAGCGCGTGCCCGACGGAGCGGGCCGGCGGCAGCGCGAACAGCCGGGGCACGACCGACCAGAGCTTGGCCAGCAGGACCGGGACGAGCACGATGCCCAGAGTGACGTGGAGCCCCTGCGTCAGCCGGTACAGCCAGTGCGGGCCGGTCGGCCAGGCGAAGAGGTAGAAGCCCAGCAGCCCTTTGTCCGGCGTCTTGTCGTTGACCGGATTCAGGTCTGGGTTGTAGGCGGCGTACGACAACAGACCCGTCACGAACAGCACCGTGATCCCGACGAGCAGGACGAGGCCGAGCACGGCGGTGAACGGCACTCCGCGCACCGGGCTGCGCCAGAAGGCCGGCGCGGAGGGAAGGCGTCCGAGGATCGTCGTCGCACGTCCGCCGAGGAGACGGGAGAGGAACGCGGGTGGGGTCGGACTCTGCCGACGGCTGTCGCCCATGGCCCGACGCTATCCCCGGAGTGGAGGGGTGAGGCGGTTGCGACTCCTGACGAAACCATGACGTCCCCCGCCCCCCGACGCCTATGGGACCGGTGGACGACCGGCGAATCTGACGGTTCGGTGACGCGCCCCGCCGCCGGACGTCTCCAGCGTCCGGCCGTGCGTACGGTGCCTGGGTGAAGACCGTGGACCGCACCGAACAGGCCGCCGAACCGATCTCCGTGCAGCGCCCAGGACGCCTACGCGACCTGGCAGCCGTCGGTGCCGGCGTCGTGCTGGTCGCCGCCGCCGTGCTCGTCGGCCGCGCCTTCGACGACTCCGCCCGCGTCCTCGTGGTCCACTGGCCACCGCTGCTCGCGCACTGGTACCCGCATACCGGGCCCGGCACCTGGGCCGCGCCCGTGGTCGCCGCGGCCGTCATCGCCTACGGCCCCGCCCTCGCCGACCGGCTGCGCTGGCGAGCCCTCCTCCTCGGCTGCTACCTCACCGCACTCGCCTGGGTCTTCTCGCTCGCGCTGATCGACGGCTGGGACCGCGGGATCGCCGAGCGGCTCACCACCAAACACGAGTACCTGAGGGTCATCGGACGCTTCGACGACATCGGCGCGGCCCTGCGCGGCTTCAACGACCACATCCTGATCGGCCCGCCCGGCAACTGGCCCGCTCACGTCGCCGGACACCCGCCGGGCTCCACCCTCACCTTCGTCCTGCTGGACCGCATCGGACTCGGCGGCGGCGCCTGGGCCGGCGTGTGGTGCATCCTGACCGGGGCCCTCGCCGCGGTAGCCGTCCTGATCACCGTCCGCGCCCTGGCGGACGAGGACACCGCCCGCCGCGCGGCGCCGTTCGTCGTCCTCGCCCCGGTCGCTGTCTGGGCCGGCACCTCGGCCGACGGCTACTTCACCGCGGTCGCCGCCTGGTCCGTGGCGCTGCTGGCCCTGGCCGCGACACGCACGGTCCGCAGCCCCGCAGCCGCCGCACTGGGCGCCGGCCTCCTCTACGGGCTGACCTGCTACCTCAGTTACGGACTGACGCTCATCGCGCTCCCGCTGCTGGCCGTTCTCCTGCTCACCCGGACCACCCGGCCGCTCCCCCTCTTCCTACTGGGAGCTCTGGTGGTGCCGGTGGCCTTCACCCTCGCGGGCTTCAACTGGTGGGAGGCGTACCGTCTGCTCGTCGACCGCTACTACCAGGGGGCCGGCGGTGTCCGCCCGTACTCCTACTGGGTCTGGGCCAACCTCGCCTGCACCGCGATCGCCGTCGGACCGGCCGTGCTCGCGGGCCTGGGCCGGACGCTTGCGGGCGCCCTGGGAACGGCACGCGCCCTGCGGACCGGGCCGGCGGCTCCGCCGCAGCGCCTGATCCTGCTCGTGTCGGCGGCACTCCTGGCATTGCTGGCGGCGGACCTGTCGGGGATGAGCAAGGCGGAGACGGAACGCATCTGGCAGCCCTTCATGCTCTGGCTGCTTCCCGCGGCCGCACTCCTGCCCTCGAAGGGCCGACGCGGCTGGGTGGCCGCTCAGGCGGTCGTGGCTCTCGCGGTCAACCATCTGCTCTGGACCGGGTGGTAGCCGCAGACGGAAGAACGGCCCCGCGCCGGCGATGCCGGTGCGGGGCCGTTCTTCCGTCCTGTACGCCGGATCAGAAGCCGAGCGCCAGCCGGTGGTAGGCCTGGTTCCACCGGAGGTCGCGCCGGAACTGCCTCGGCGTGGTGCTCTGCTCGATGAGAGCCAGCTCCATCTGCAGCATCTCCGCCAGATCGTCCAGGTGCTCCGAAGTGAGAGCGGTGCTCAGGACGGTGTGGTGCGGTCCTCCGGCCGTGAGCCAGGACTCCGTCGACGTACGCAGGTCGGGGTGCGGACGCCACACGGCACGGGCGACCGGCAGGGCGGGCAGCGGCTCCACCGGGGGCACCACGTCGATGTCGTTGGCGACCAGGCGGAACCGGTCGCCGAGGTCGGCGAGGCCGACGACGACGGCGGGGCCCGGGGCGGCGTCGAACACGAGGCGCACCGGGTCTTCGCGGTTGCCGATGCCGAGCGGGTGGATCTGGCAGCTCGGCGTCTGGGACGCGATGGTCGGGCAGACCTCCAGCATGTGCGCCCCGAGGATGAGTTCGCCGCCCGGCGTGAGGTCGTAGGTGTAGTCCTCCATGAAGGAGGTCCCGCCGGGCAGGCCGTCGGCGGCGACCTTGAGGGCGCGCAGCAGCACCGAGGTCTTCCAGTCGCCCTCGCCGCCGAACCCGTACCCCTGCGCCATCAGGCGCTGGACGGCGAGGCCCGGCAGCTGGCGCAGACCGCCCAGGTCCTCGAAGTTGGTGGTGAAGGCGCCGAATCCGCCCTCCGTGAGGAAGGTCCGCAGTCCGGCCTCGATCCGGGCCGCGTAGCGCAGCGAATCGTGCCGGTCGCCGCCGTTCCTGAGCTCGGGTGCGAGCCGGTAGACGTCCTCGTACTCCTTGACGAGGGTCCTCACCTCGGTCTCGTCGGCCGCGTCGACGTACGCGACCAGGTCGTTGACTCCGTACGTGTTGACGGAGGCGCCCAGGCGGAGCTGGGCTTCGACCTTGTCGCCCTCGGTGACGGCCACATCGCGCATGTTGTCGCCGAAGCGGGCGACCTTGAGGGTGGCGAGCTCGGCGCGCGCCGCCGCGGCACGGGCCCACGTCGCCACGCGCCCGACCGTCACCGGGTCGGTGACATGGCCGGCGACCGTCTTGCGGGCCACACCGAGGCGTGACTGGATGTGCCCGAACTCGCGGTCGCCGTGGGCGGCCTGGTTCAGGTTCATGAAGTCCATGTCGATGGTGGCCCAGGGCAGCGCCACGTTCGCCTGGGTGTGCAGGTGCAGCAGGGGCTTGCGCAGGGCGTCCAGGCCGGCGATCCACATCTTCGCGGGGGAGAAGGTGTGCATCCAGGCGATGAGACCGACGCACCGGTCGTCGCTGTTGGCTTCCAGACAGACGCGCCGGATGGCGGAGGCGTCGGTCAGCACCGGCTTCCAGACGACGCGCGCCGGGAGGCCGGGGGTGCCCGCGAGGACGGCGGCAATCTCCCCCGACTGTTCGGCGACCTGGCGCAGGGTGTCCTCGCCGTACAGGCCCTGGCTTCCGGTGAGGAACCAGATCTCGCGGTCGGAGGAATTCAAGCTGGACACATGGGCTCCTGGGATGACGTGATGACTTCGGTGGAGACGCGCGAGGCGACGGAGGCGGTCAGCCGGCGGTGACGGCTCGGTTGCGGATGTCCCGCAGCCGGTGAAGCAGTTCCCCGCCGCCGAAGTGGTCGTGCAGCGACCGGTACGCGGCGAACAGCTCGTCGTAGGCGTCCGCCCGTGCGGTGTCCGGGGTGTAGACATCGCGCTGCAGGCGTCCCATGGCGGCGGTCGCCGTGCGCACGTCCGGGTGGGCTCCGGCCGCGACCGCGGCGTGGATGGCCGAACCGAGAGCGGGGCCCTGCTGCGAAGCGGCCAGGGAGACCGGGCGGCGGAGCACGTCGGAGTAGATCTGCATGAGCAGTTCGTTCTTGGCCAGGCCGCCGGCGACGATGAACTCGTGCACCGGGACGCCTCCGAGCTCCAGGGCCTCGACGATGATCCTCGTACCGAAGGCCGTGGCTTCCAGCAGTGCCCGGTAGACGTCCTCGGGCCGGGTGGCGAGGGTGAGGCCGACCATGACGCCGGAGAGGTGGTGGTCCACCAGCACGGAGCGGTTGCCGTTCAGCCAGTCCAGCGCCACCAGTCCATGACCGCCGACCGGCTGGCCCGCGGCCTTGCGGGTCAGCAGGGTGTGCAGGTCCTCCCCGCGCTCGGCGGCCTCGTCGAAGTACTCCTGCGGAACGCCCTGGCTCAGAACCCAGGCGAAGATGTCGCCCACGGCGCTCTGTCCCGCCTCGTAGCCGTAGGTTCCCTCGACGATGCCGCCGTCGACGACCCCGCAGATGCCCGGGATGTCCGCGAGGACCGGGGAGTTGATGACATGACAGGTGGAGGTGCCCATGATGGCGAGCAGGCGGCCGTCCTCCACGGCCTGGGCGGCCGCGGCGGTGACGTGGGCGTCGACGTTGCCCGCCGCGACGGCCGTGCCCGCGTTCAGCCCGGTCCAGCGGGCGGCCGTCGCGGTCAGCGACCCGACCCGTGAACCGAGGTCGGACAGCGGGAATTCGAGCCGGGTCCGGGCGAAGTCGGTGAACCCCGGGTGCAGGGCCGTCAGATAGTCCTCAGTGGGGTAGGCGCCGTCCTGATGGATGCCCTTGTAGCCGGCGGTGCAGGCGTTGCGGGACTCCGTGCCGGTGAGCTGCCACACGATCCAGTCGGCCGCCTCGATCCAGCGCGCACAGGCGTCGTAGACCTCGGGGTCCTCCTCCAGCACCTGCAGGGCCTTCGCGAACTGCCACTCGGCGGAGATCTTGCCGCCGTACCGCTTGATCCACTTCTCGCCCCGGGCGTGCGCGAGTTCATTGATCCGGTCGGCCTGTCCCTGGGCCGCGTGGTGCTTCCAGAGCTTCGGCCAGGCGTGGGGCCGGTCGGCGAGCGACGTCTGGGCGAGGGCCGTCCCGTCGGCCAGCGTGGGCAGGACCGTGCAGGCCGTGAAGTCGGTCGCGATGCCGATGACGGATGCCGGATCGACGCCCGCGGCGGCGACGGCCTCCGGTACGGCGTGGCGCAGGACGTCCAGCCAGTCCTGGGGATGCTGGAGGGCCCAGTCCGGAGGCAGCGCGGCGCCCGTGCCGGGGAGGTGCCGGTCGATCACGCCGTGCGTGTAGGCGTGCACCGCCGATGCCAGCTCCTCTCCGTCCCGTACGCGTACGACGACGGCGCGGCCCGACAGAGTGCCGAAGTCCACGCCTACGGTGTACCGCTCGGAGTCGTCCGCGCGTTGAGGGGCTGAGGGGGTGTAGGGGTGGGCTGATGTCACCGGGCCGGCCTTTCGGGAAGTGATGTCGGAGAAGTGGACCGGGGGGCGGGCGCGGAGGCGCGGCGCTGGTGAGCGGGCCGGTCGACTTCCAGCAGTGTGAGCGCTAACAAACGGGGAATCAAGAGGTGCGGGCACTTGAGGTGAGGTGCGCGGTCGCATCCGGGCCGGGCGACGGGCCGCTCGCCCCCTTCCGCCGCCGTGTTCGCGCGCCCCCGGATTCGAGGCCTGGCGCGGCCCGGTGGACCGACGGGTGCCCGACGGTGGACGCGCCGTTCACCGCCCGGGCGGCGGTCGCGGCGAGGGCCCGCGTGACCGCACCGAGCGGATAACGGAAAAATAACGCACACCTGGGGATTGAGAACCAGTGGTGTTAGCGCTCACAATGCAGCGGCGCCCTTCTTCGGAAGGCCGTTCGCTCCTGTCGGACCCCGGCACCGGTTCCCCCGGTGATCGCGGGACCTCCGTGCAGGAAGAGCCTCACCCCGCCGGCCGGATGCTCCCTCATCGTGCCGGGGGCACCCTCCGTGTACTCCGAAAGGACACCCCACCATGGCCCGCATGGCCCGTAGAGCTGTCGTCTTCGCCGGCATCGCCCTCCTCGCGTCCACCACGCTGACCGCCTGTTCCACCGAGAACCCCGAAGCCGGCAGCGACGGGGGCTCCGGTTCGAAGCCCAAGGGCAAGATCGTGCTCGGCTTCGCCCAGGTCGGCGCGGAGAGCGGATGGCGCACCGCCAACACCAAGTCCGTCCAGGAAGCGGCGAAGAAGGCCGGCATCACCCTGAAGTTCTCCGATGCTCAGCAGAAGCAGGAGAACCAGATCAAGGCGATCCGCACCTTCATCCAGCAGAAGGTCGACGTCATCGCCTTCTCGCCGGTCGTGGAGTCCGGCTGGGACACGGTTCTCAAGGAGGCCAAGGACGCGGGCATCCCCGTGATCCTCACCGACCGTGCCGTGGACAGCAAGGACAAGTCGCTCTACAAGACCTTCCTCGGTTCGGACTTCGTCAAGGAGGGCACGTCCGCCGGTCAGTGGCTGACCGACGAGTACGCGAACTCCAAGGACACCGTCAACATCGTCGAGCTCCAGGGCACCACCGGCTCCGCCCCCGCCAACGACCGCAAGGCCGGCTTCGCCGAAGTCATCAAGGGTGACCACAAGTTCAAGATCATCGCCTCGCAGACGGGTGACTTCACCCGCGCCAAGGGCAAGGAGGTCATGCAGGCGTTCCTGAAGTCCCACAAGGACATCGACGTCCTGTACGCCCACAACGACGACATGGCCCTCGGTGCGATCCAGGCGATCGAGGAAGCCGGCAAGCAGCCGGGCAAGGACATCAAGGTCATCTCGGTCGACGGGATCAAGGACGCCTTCGTGGCGATGACCGAGGGCAAGATCAACGTCGTCGTGGAGTGCAACCCGCTGCTCGGTGACCAGCTGATGGAGCTGACCAAGAGCGTCGCCGCCGGAGAGGTCGTCCCGGAGCGCGTGGAGACCGAGGAAGGCGTCTTCCCGCAGGACAAGGCGAAGGCCGCGCTGCCGAGCCGCAAGTACTGACGCCGGCCGCTCGACGCGGGAGGAGGCACGCCCACGTGCCTCCTCCGCCCACTCAGGAAGGAGGGCGGATGACAGCCCCATCCGACCCCCACAACCGGACCGCCGACGAGCGGCGGCCGGTGCTGGAAGCGCAGGACATTCGCAAGGAGTTCCCGGGTGTGCTCGCCCTGGACGGGGTCGGCCTCCGGCTCTTTCCCGGTGAGGTGCACGCCCTCATGGGGGAGAACGGCGCGGGGAAATCCACCCTGATCAAGGTGCTCACCGGCGCTCACCCCGCCGACGGCGGCACCATCCTGGTCGACGGCAGGCCGCACGCGTTCGGTGACCCCCTCCAGGCTCAGCAGGCGGGCATCAGCACCGTCTACCAGGAGGTCAACCTCTGCCAGAACATCTCGGTCGCCGAGAACATCCTCATCGGGCGCGAGCCCCGGCGGTTCGGTCTCATCCACTGGTCCGCGCTGCGCAAGCGGGCCGCGGACCTGCTGAAGGAACTGGACCTCGGCCTGGACGTCACCAGCCCGCTCGGCGCGCACTCCCTGGCCGTGCAGCAGCTGATCGCCATCGTCCGCGCCGTGGACGTGTCGGCCAAGGTCCTCGTCCTGGACGAGCCCACCTCCAGCCTGGACCGCGACGAGGTCGCCGAGCTGTTCACCCTGGTGCGCCGGCTCCGCGACCGCGGTGTGGCCATCCTGTTCGTCACCCACTTCCTGGACCAGGTCTTCGAGATCTGCGACCGCGTGACGGTCCTTCGCAACGGCCGCCTGGAGGGTGAGTACACGATCGGGGAGCTCACCCCCGTCTCCCTCGTACAGCGCATGATCGGCGGAGAGCTCGCCACCCTCGACCAGCTCTCGGACCGTGCCCAGCGCGAGGCGAGCGAGCGATCCGAGGGCGAACCCTTCCTCAGCGCACGGCAGTTGACCCGGACGGGATACATCGAGCCGTACGACCTGGACATCCACCCCGGAGAGGTCATCGGCCTGGCCGGCCTCCTCGGATCGGGCCGCACCGAAGCCGCACGTCTGCTGTTCGGCGCGGACAGTGCGGACTCCGGCGAGGTCCGTGTGGCGGGCGAGGCGGTGTCCCTGCGCACCCCGCGGCACGCCATCGCCCACCGCATCGCCTTCTGCTCGGAGAACCGCAAGGCCGAGGGCCTCGTCGGCGAGCTGACCATCCGCGAGAACATCGTGCTCGCCCTGCAGGCCTCCCGCGGCTGGACCCGGCCGCTCCCGCGCGCCAAGCAGGACGAGCTGACCCGGCACTGGATCGAGGCGCTGGACATCCGTCCCGCGAACCCCGAGGCCCAGGTGCGCCACCTCAGCGGCGGCAACCAGCAGAAGGTCCTGCTGGCACGCTGGCTGCTCACGGACCCCCGCCTCCTGATCCTCGACGAACCCACCCGGGGCATCGACATCGGGGCCAAGGCCGAGATCCAGAAGCTCGTCGCACGACTCGCGGCGGACGGCACCTCGGTGCTGTTCATCTCCGCGGAGCTCGAAGAGGTCCTGCGGCTGAGCCACCGCATCGGCGTGCTCAGGGACCACCGGATGGTCGCCACCCTCACCAACGACGACACCGTCACCCCCGAACGCATACTCGCCACCATCGCCACCGGAGCGAACTCATGAACTCCCAGCCTGCCCGGGTCGCCCCGGTGGGCGGCCTCGGGAAGCGTCTGGCCCGCCACCGGCTGCTGTGGCCGTCGCTCATCCTGCTCGCCCTGCTGCTCGGCAACCTGGCCTTCACCCACGACTTCTTCTCGGTGCGGGTCCGCAACGGCCATCTGTACGGCAGCCTCATCGACATCATGCAGTTCGGCGCCCCGCTCATCCTGGTGGCGCTCGGCATGACGCTCGTCATCGCCACCCGCGGCATCGACCTGTCGGTGGGTTCGACCGTCGCGATCGCGGGAGCGCTGGCCTGCCAGCACATAGCGAGCTCGTCGAGTCCCGGCAGCGTCGGCACCATGCTCACGGCCGTCGTCATCGCCCTGTGCGTGGCCCTGGTCCTCGGCCTCGCCAACGGTCTGCTGGTCTCCCGGCTGGGCGTCCAGCCCATCGTGGCGACCCTGATCCTGATGGTGGCGGGCCGCGGCGTCGCGCAGCTGATCACCGACGGCCAGATCATCACCGTGACCAGCGCCCCGTACAAGATGATCGGCGGCGGCTACTGGCTGATGTTCCCCTTCGCCGTGATCCTGGCGGCCGTCGTGGTGGCGCTCACCTCCCTCGTCACCCGTCGCAGCGCGCTGGGCATGCTGATCGAGGCCGTCGGCGGCAACCCGACGGCCAGCCGCCTGGTCGGCATCCGCGCGGCCGGCCTGCTGACCCTCGTCTACGTGTTCAGCGCGGTGTGCGCCACCGTCGCCGGACTGATGATCAGCTCCAACGTCTCCAGCGCCGACGGCAACAACGCCGGACTCTGGATCGAGCTCGACGCGATCCTCGCGGTCGTCATCGGAGGCACCGCCCTGACCGGCGGACGCTTCTCCCTGGGCGGCACCGTCCTGGGCGCGCTCATCATCCAGACGCTCTCGACGACGGTCTACACCCTCGGGGTGCCGCCGGAGACCACGCTCGTCTTCAAGGCCGTGGTCGTCATCGTGGTCTGCCTCGTGCAGTCCCCGGTCTTCCGGGCCAAGGCGCTGCAGCGGCGCAGAACCACCCCACCCCGCCCCACCACCACGGCGGGCGAGGCTCCGCTGAAGCAGGAGGCCCGCGCATGAGCACCGGCATCGCGAACACCGCCGCGACCCTCGCGCGGCCCTTCCGGGCGGCGTCGCCGCACAGCCGCACCCGTATCCCCCTGATGGTCACCGCCGTCCTGCTGGTGGCCATGTTCACCGTAGGATCGGTGCGCTACGAGGGCTTCTTCTCCACCCAGGTGCTGCTGAACCTCCTCATCGACAACGGCTTCCTCCTCGTCGTCGCCGTCGGCGTCACCTTCGTCATCCTCACGGGCGGCATCGACCTGTCGGTCGGCTCCATGGTGGCCCTGTCCACCATGCTCACCGCATGGCTGGTGGAACAGCACAACTGGCCGCTCGCCACCGTCATCCCGCTGGTCCTCGTCGTCGGTGGCGCCGGCGGGGCGCTGATGGGCTGGATCATCCACACTTTCGAGATCCAGCCGTTCATCGTGACGCTCGCCGGGATGTTCCTGGCCCGGGGACTCTGCTACTCCATCAGCACCGAGTCCATCTCGATCAACGACCCGACGACGGTCAAGATGGCGCAGACGCGGCTGTACGGCCCCGAGGGCCTCTTCGTCTCCATCTCCGTGGTGATCGCCCTGGTCGCCGTGGCGATCGCCTTCGTCGTCCTGCACCACACCCGGTTCGGCCGGAACGTGTACGCGCTGGGCGGCAACGAGACCTCGGCACGGCTGATGGGCCTCCCGGTGGGAAGGACGAAGATCGCCGTCTACGCGATCAGCGGCCTGTGTTCGGCACTCGGAGGGGTGCTGCTCACCTTCTACATGCTCTCCGGGTACGCGCTGCACGCCATGGGCATGGAACTCGACGCGATCGCGGCCACCGTCATCGGCGGCACCCTGCTGACCGGCGGATCCGGCTTCGTGCTGGGCACCGCTCTGGGCGTCCTGGTGCTCGGCATGATCCAGACCGTCATCAACTTCCAGGGAACGCTGAGTTCCTGGTGGACCCGCATCGTCATCGGGGCCCTCCTGCTGGTCTTCATCGTCCTGCAGCGCGTGATGGGCGGCCGCCGGCCCGTCGGCGAATGACCACGGCCACACGACCGGCATCCGGCACGGACACCGTACGTGTCCGGGCCTCCTGCGCCCGGCGCGGTTTCCGGGCGGCGCGACAGCCAAGGAACACAGAACATGCGACATACACAGAATCCGGCCGCTGACCCGGCCGGGCCCGGGCCGGCCTCGCACCAGCGGACCAGCCCCCCGGTGTGCCTGCCGGACACGGGGACGGGGGAGCGGTGGGTGTTCGGCTTCGCCGGCCAGGCGCGCGCGGAGGTGCACACTCTCGGCGCCCGCCTGCACTCCCTGCTGCTGCCCGACCGGCGGGGTCACTTCGCCGACGTGGTCCTGGGGGCGCGGGACGCGGCCCAGGTCCGGGGACCGGCGGGCTACTTCGGCGCGACGGTGGGCCGCTACGCGAACCGCATCGCCGGCGGCCGGATCGCGGTGGACGGCGCCGTCCACCAGCTGGCCGCACAGTCCACCGGCCACACACTCCATGGCGGACCCGACGGATTCGACCAGCGGCTCTGGAGGTGCGAACCGTTCCACTCCGCCGACCGCACCGGTGTCCATCTCCATCTCCACAGCCCCGACGGCGATCAGGGCTTCCCCGGAGCGCTGAACGTGCGCGTCACCTACACGCTCGACCGCGACGGCGATCTCACCCTGGACTACCACGCCGTGTCCGACGCCCCCACCGTCGTCAACCTCACCAACCACGCGTACTGGAACCTGGAGGGGGAGGGGCGCGGCAATGTGCTCGCCCACCAGCTGCAGGTCGACGCGTCGCTCTACACGCCGGTCGACGCCGAACTCATCCCGCGGGGCGAACACCGGTCCGTCGGCGATTCCCCGTTCGACCTGCGCAGTCCGCGGCGCCTGTCGGATGTCCTCACGCACCCGGACCCGCAACTCGCCGTAGCCGGCGGAGGGTTCGACCACAACTGGGTGCTGGACGGCGGCTGGCCGGAGCTGCCGCGAAGAGCGGCCGTTCTCTACGCCCCCGATTCGGGCCGGCGCCTCGAAGTGCACACCACCGAGCCGGGCATCCAGGTCTACACGGGGAACGGCTTCTCCGGCGAGGTCACCGGCAAGAGCGGGCGCGCCTACGGTGCCTACGCCGGCGTGGCCCTGGAGACGCAGCACTTCCCCGACTCCCCGAACCGCGCGGACTTTCCCTCCGTCCGCCTGCGTCCGGGCACGGCGTACCGGTCCACCACCATCCTGAGGTTCAGCACCGACTGAGCCCTCGTCTCCCCGAAGCCGACCGGTCCCGCTGTCGCGGGGCCGGCTCTTCGGCATGGCCGGGGAGGCGCGGGCCGGGAGGAGTCCGGAACATGAAGACCCACACGCCTCGCAACGACCACCGTGCCTGCAGCCCGGCGGCCGACGGGCCCCTCGGACAGGACGGGGGCGGCCGATGAGCACCGCGGTGCTGGTCACCCGGCCGGGAGTCCATGAACTCGTCACCCTGCGGCCCGTCGGCCCGGGTCCGGACGAGGCGCTGGTCCGCGTCCACAGCAACGGCCTCTGCGGCAGTGACGCGGACGTCCTGAGCGGCGCACGGCCGGACGGGTACGTGAGGTATCCGCTCACGCCGGGCCACGAGTGGTCGGGCGTCGTGGAGCGGGTCGGTGCGGGGGTGAGCGGCGGGCTGGTCGGCCGGAAGGTGGTCGGCGAGGGAGTCCGGGGCTGCGAGGTCTGCGAGCGATGCCGTACGGGCGAGAACACCCTGTGCCTCTCGGGATACGAGGAGACCGGCTTCACCCGGCCGGGAGGCATGGCGCAGAACCTGGTGGTTCCGGCGCGGTCCCTGTACGTGCTCCCCGACGAGGCCGACCTGGCGGCCGCCGCCCTGCTGGAGCCCGCCGCCTGCGCGATGGCGGCTGTCCTCGCGGCGAGGGCACGCCCCGACGAGAGCGTGGCGGTGCTCGGGGACGGCGTTCCCGGCCTGCTGGTCGCTCAGCTCCTGGCCGCATCGGGCGCGCGCGGGGTGACGGTGGCGGGGTCGGGCGGCGGCGGCCGCGAGGAGCTGGCCCTGGCGCAGGGGGCGGCCGGTTATGTCGCCCCCGGCGAGGCCCTGCCCAGCCGGTGCGACGTCGTCATCCACACCGCCGGCGCCCCCCGGACCGCGGCCCGGCCGGCCGGCCTGCTCGGCAGCGGCGGCCGGCTGGTCTGCACGAACCCGGCACTGGACCCGCTGGATCCCCGGGAGATCGTGAAGCGGCAACTGACCGTCCACTCCGTGTCCGGAGCGCCGTCGAGGGCGTGGGCGCTCGCCGTGGGCGCCTTCGTGTCCGGCAGGATCACGCCCGGCCGCCTGATCACGCACACCTTCACTCTGGAGGCCTACGGCCGGGCGGTCGAGCTCCTGAAGGCGGACGACCCGGCCGTGGGCAAGGTCCTGCTCCGGCCGACGGGTGCCTGACAGCAGGTCGGTCGCGGGCATGGCTCCAGGGAGGCGGCCACGCCCGAGGGGTCAGCCCGGGCGCCGGCGCGCGGTGCTCGCGCGGACGATGAGTTCGGGGGCGACCGTCAGCTGCCGCGGCTCGTCGGCGCGGCCCTCGATGAGGTCCAGGAGCAGCGCGATGCTGGTCTGGCCGAGCTTGGTGAAGTCCTGGCGGATCGTGGTGAGCGGCGGTGGGAAGAACTCCGCCTCCGGAATGTCGTCGAAGCCGGCGACCGCCACGTCCTCGGGCGTCCGCACACCGACCTCGCGAAAGGCCCGCAGCACCCCGAGCGCCATCTGGTCGTTGGCGACGAACACGGCCGTGAGGCCGGAGCCCCGGCCGGAGGACGCCAGGACGCGGCCCGCCAGCTGCTGACCCGCCTGGTACCCGGACATCGGGCTCCAGTCACCCCGCACCGGGGGAGGCACCTCGGCCCCCGCCTCGCGCAGAGAACTCTCCCAACCGGCGACGCGGGCCTCGCTCTCCAGCCAGTTCTCGGGTCCGGCGACGTGCCACACGGTGGAGTGCCCGGCGGCGAGGAGGTGTTCCGTGATCATGCGGGCCCCGAGATTCTGGTCCAGGGAGACTCCGGGGAGGCCGAGCGTGTCACCGCCTTCGACGGTGACGATCGGGCACGGGGCGTCGAGGGCCGCGAGCGCTCTGACCGTGTCGCGCTGCGAGGTGACGACGATGACGCCCTCGACGCCCCAGGTGGCGAGATGCTGCATCGCTTCGGAGAGCGCCGCATGGGTGGGCGTCCGCAGGGTGACGGCCGACACCAGATAGCCGCGGTCCCGTGCCGCCTCCTGGACGCCGGTCAGGGTGCTCGCCGGCCCGTGGAACGTGGTGTTCGCCGCGATGACGCCCAGCGTGTGGGTGCGCCGGGTCGCGAGGGCGCGCGCGGCGGAGTTGCGCCGGTAGCCGAGCCGCTCGACGACCTCCATCACGGCGGCCCGGGTCGCGGGACTCACATTGGGGTGCTGACTGAGGACGCGCGAGACGGTCTGGTGCGAGACGCCTGCCGCGCGCGCCACGTCCGTCATGGTGGGAGCTCTCACGGCATCGGGGACCTGGGACAACCCTTTTCCTTCCTGGGAGCAGCGGTTCCCCCAAGGTACCGCTCCGCCCCGGGCGCGCCCGGGGCGACCACGAGGTGAGGCTTTTGGGGTAGCTCGGCGCGGTTGCGCTCACATTTTTCCTGTGCACCCCTGCGGGATCGCCGACAAAAACCTCGCCAGGGGCTTGAGCGTGAGCCATGTTAGCGCTCACAATTCGATGAGCGATAGCTGTGCCGCGTGAGTTCCTCGCGCGGGGTCCGGGCCGGCAGTTCCCGTTCCGGCTCAGAATTGTCCTTTGCGTCCATGAATGGATGCCTTGTGCGGAAAAATGGTGAGAGCGTAGTGAGCGATACGAGCCTCAAGAGCCTTCGGCGAGAGGTGCTGGCCGCCAATCTGCGCATCCCGGAGGCCGGCCTGGCCACGCTCACCTGGGGAAACGTGAGCGGGGTGGACCGGGAGGCGGGCGTCTTCGTCATCAAGCCCTCCGGGGTCTCCTACGCCGACCTCACCGAGGAGGATCTGGTCGTGGTGGCCCTCGACGACGGGCGTGTGGTCGAGGGGGCGCTCCGGCCGTCCACCGACACGGAGACCCACCGCTGCCTCTACCGGGCCTTCCCCTCCGTGGGCGGCGTCACCCACACCCACTCGGCCCACGCGGTCGCCTTCGCCCAGGCCCGCTGTGCCATCCCGGTGCTGGGCACGACGCACGCGGACACCTTCAACGGCCCCGTCCCGGTGACGGAGGACCTCACCGCCGAGCAGTGCGCGCGGGACTACGAGTACAACACCGGCCAGGTGATCGTGGCCATGCTGGAAGACGACCCGTCGCGGGCCGAGAGCGTGCCCGGGGCGCTCGTCTCCCGGCACGGGCCCTTCACCTGGGGAGCCACCGCGACCGCCTCCCTGGAGAACGCCATCATCTGCGAGGCGGTCGCGGAGATGGCGCTGCACACCCTGGCCCTCCGGTCGGCTGCCCTCGGGGACGCCTCGGCGCCTCCGCAGCACCTCCTGGACCGGCACTTCACCAGGAAGCACGGGCCGGACGCCTACTACGGCAACGGTGCGGTCGCCGGGGCGCACTGACCGGGAAAGCAGCCGCACACCGGAAGCAGCCGCACACCCGGAGCAGCCGCACGCCTCCCCTTCCTCCCGCCCACCGGCGCTCCACGGCGCCACGACCCTCGGAGTACCCATGCACCGCAGAAGCAGATCCCGTCTGCAGCTAGCCCTGACGGCCACCGCGGTCCTCGCGGCCACCGCCGTCGTGCCCACTCCGGCCCTCGCGGAGACGCCGGTCGCGGAGGCACCGGTCACCGACTACGCCCTCACCGTGGACCCCGCCAAGCAGGGGCCCGCGATCGACGACACCATGTACGGGATCTTCTTTGAGGACATCAACCGCGCCGCGGACGGTGGCCTGTACGCCGAACTCGTACAGAACAGGTCCTTCGAGTACTCCACTACGGACAACCGGTCCTACACCCCGCTGACCTCATGGGCCGTCGAAGGGTCCGCCGAGGTGGTGAACGACGACGGCCGCCTCAACGCGAACAACCGTAACTACGCCGAGCTGGCGCCCGGTTCGACGCTCACCAACTCCGGCTACAACACCGGCTTGTCGCTGCGGGCGGGTGAGACGTACGACTTCTCGGTCTGGGCCCGGGCGGACGCCCGCACCGACCTCACCGTCACGCTCAAGGACGCGGGCGGCGCGCTGGCCACGGCCCGGCAGAAGGCCGTGAAGGGAGGGTGGAAGCAGTACCGCGTCAGCTTCACCGCGACCCGCACGAGCACCAGCGGCAGGCTCGCCGTCGCCTCCTCCGGCGTGGTGGCCCTCGACATGGTGTCGCTGTTCCCGCGCGACACCTACAAGCACCAGAGCAACGGTCTGCGGAAGGACCTCGCCCAGAAGATCGCCGAACTGCGCCCCGGCTTCCTGCGCTTCCCCGGCGGCTGCCTGGTCAACACCGGGTCGATGGACGACTACAGCGAGAAGTCCGGCTGGCAGCGTGCCCGCTCCTACCAGTGGAAGGACACCATCGGGCCGGTCGAGCAGCGTGCCACCAACGCCAACTTCTGGGGATACAACCAGAGTTACGGCCTCGGCTACTACGAGTACTTCCGCTATGCGCAGGACGTCGGAGCGATGCCCCTGCCGGTCGTGCCCGCCCTGGTCACCGGCTGCGGGCAGGACCGTGCCGTCGTCGACGACGCCCTGCTCAAGCGCCACATCCAGGACACCCTGGACCTCATCGAGTTCGCCAACGGACCCGTGACGTCCACCTGGGGCCGCAAGCGCGCCGCGATGGGCCACCCGAAGCCGTTCCACCTCACCCACATCGAGGTCGGCAACGAGGAGAACCTGCCCCGGGAGTTCTTCGAGCGCTTCACTCAGTTCCGTACGGCCATCGAGGCCAAGTACCCCGGCGTCACCGTGATCTCCAACTCCGGACCGGCCGCCGCAGGCACCACCTTCGACACCGCGTGGCAGCTCAACCGGGACGCCGGCGTGGCCATGGTCGACGAGCACTACTACAACAGCCCGCAGTGGTTCCTGGAGAACAACGACCGCTACGACACGTACGACCGCTCCGGACCCAAGGTCTTCCTCGGGGAGTACGCCTCCCGGGGCAACACCTTCGGCAACGGCCTCGCCGAAGCCGCCTTCATGACCGGTCTGGAACGCAACGCGGACGTGGTCAAGCTCGCCTCCTACGCACCTCTCCTCGCCAACGAGGACTACGTGCAGTGGCAGCCCAACATGATCTGGTTCAACCACCACTCCGCCTGGGGCTCGGCCAACTACGAGGTCCAGAAGCTCTTCATGAACAATGTCGGTGACCGGGTCGTCCCCTCCACGGCCTCCGGCACACCCTCCGTCGCCGGCCCGATCTCCGGCGCCGTGGGCCTGTCCACCTGGGCGACGACCGCCGCCTACGACGACGTACGGGTCACCGCGGCGGACGGCACCCCTCTCCTCGCCGACGACTTCTCCGGTGAGCCCTCGGCGTGGAAGCACACCGGCGGCGGCAGCTGGACCGTGCAGGACGGCCAGTACACCCAGACCGATATCGCCGCCGAGGACACCACGGTCTCCGCCGGCGACCCGGGCTGGCACGACTACGACCTGCACGTGAAGGCCACCAAGAAGGACGGCAAGGAAGGGTTCCTGGTCGCCTTCGGCGTCAAGGACACCGGTAACTACTACTGGTGGAACCTCGGGGGCTGGGGCAACACCGCCCACGCCGTCGAGCGGGCGGACAACGGTGTGAAGTCGACCCTCGTCACCAAGCCCGGCACCATCGAGTCGGGACGCGCCTACGACATCGACGTCAAGGTCCGCGGCCGCCAGGTGACCCTCTACCTGGACGGCAAGGAGTGGGACTCCTTCACCGACGACAAGGTGGCCGAGCCCTTCCGCCAGGTCGTCACCCGGGACCAGAAGACCGGCGATCTGATCGTCAAGGTGGTCAACGCCCAGGCGGCCGATGCGCGCACCAGCGTCGACCTCGGCGGGGCACGGGTCGCCTCCCGGGCGCGGGTCACCACCCTGGCGGCGGCCCCGGCTGCCGTGAACAGTGAGACCGCCACGCCCGTCGCTCCGGTGACGACCACCCTGACCGGGGTGTCGGACAGCTTCACGTACACCTTCCCGGCCAACTCCGTCACGTTCCTGAGAATCCGGGAGAAGTGACGGCCACGGGCCGCAGTCACCGGTACCGGTAACCACCAAACGCCGAGGGGCCGGAGCGTCAGCAGACGCTCCGGCCCCTCGGCCAGTGGCTCACTGGGTGTAGAAGGTGGCGTCCGCCCGGTCGGTCGCCGTGCTGACCACCTGGACCTGCAGCAGGTAGTCGTAGTGACGGATGTAGCGGCCCGGCACGTTGGACGACTCGTACGAGACACCGGCGGAGTCGGCGAGTCCGCCGCGCGCGTTCCAGGAGGCGTCGCCGCGGAACAGGGTGGTCCCGTCGTTCCGCTCCAGCCAGACCTCATAGTTCTTGTGGCGCAGGAAGAAGCCGGGGAAATTGGCCGCCTCCAGGGAGACGGTGCCGCCGCCGGCGAGGCCGGTGACGACCCGGAACTGCGAGTCGGCCAGCGGAGAGACGTCCGGATCGATCCGGCCCCGGGAATCCCGGTGCCGGACGAAGTGGCCGGGGTAGTTGTACGAGGAGAGCCTGACCGGGGTCTGCCCGTCGGCGACCGGGATGCCGAAGTCGGGGGTGCCGTCGGCCTTCCAGTAGATCTTCTGGACGCGGGTGCGCCGGTTGGGATCTGCGAGAGGGTCGCCGGCGATGTTCTCGTAACCGCGGTCGTGGTAGACGAGGATGTCCGACCGGCCGTCCTCGGACACGGTGAACTGGTTGTGCCCGGGGCCGTACTGACTGGTGGCCGCATTGCTCGCGAAGACCGGGCCGGCGCTCTTCGTCCAGGAGGCCGCGCTCAGCAGGTTGGCGGAAGCCGGCGCGGTCAGCATGCCCATGCAGTAATGGGAGTCGGTGGCGCTGGCCGAGAAGGTCATGAACACCTTCCCGTTCCGCTGGATCACGGCCGGGCCCTCGTTGACGGTCTGGCCACCGGCGGTCTCCCACGAGGCGGTCGGCCGGCTGAGCATGACGGGGCTGCCGGTGATGGTCCACGGAGTGGACATCCGCGCGAGGTAGATGTTGGTGCCGGGTCCCACGGCCGGGTCGTTCTGCGCCCAGGCGAGGTAGCGGGTGCCGTTGACGACGAAGGTCGTCGCGTCCAGCGAGAAGGTGTCGAGCGGCAGCGCGATGCGGCCCTTCTCCGTCCAGGCGCCGGTGAGCGGATTGGCGGCGGTGCACTCCAGCACGTACGGCCGGATCTTCCAGATGTCGTTCACGTCACCGGCGGCGAAGTAGATGTACCACTTGCCGTCGATGTGATGGATTTCGGGGGCCCAGATGTGCGCGCCCATCGCCCCGCTGGTGTGCCTCGTCCAGATGGTCGTCTCGGTGGCCGCGGAAAGGCCCTGGATCGTGGTGGCGCGACGCAGCACGATCCGGTCGTACGAGGGAACGGTCGCGGTGAAGTAGTAGAAGCCGTCGGTGTGCTTCCAGATGTGAGGATCGGCCCGCTGCTCGGCGAGGGTGTTCATGTACGTCACTCCGGGTGATGCGGGCACGGCCGCGTGGGCGGTGGAGGCCCAGGCGCCGGTGAGGCCGACGGTGGCCGAGCCGGCGATCATGCCGAGCACGGTGCGACGGTTGAGTTCAGGTCTCATGGACTGCTCTTCCTCTGTCGGTGATTGGGGGTGTCCGGGGTCCGGGGCCTGTCCGGCCCCGGACCCCGGTCCATGGCTCTAGGCGATGGCCCACTGCTGGGCGTTGAGGTTGTTGCAGGTCCACTGCCGGACTTCGGACCCGGCCGTGGTCGCCCAGTTGTAGTTGTCGAGGCACAGACCGCTGTGCCGGTTGACCAGGGTGGAGTAGCCGCCGCCCACGTCGGTCTTCTTCCACTCCTGGACCGCCAGTTCGTTGCAGGTCCACTGGTGGACGACCGAACCGGGCGCGGTCGCGAAGTCCTTGTCGTCCAGGCAGAGGCCGCTGTGGCGGTTGCTGATCCGGTAGTAGCCGTCACCGGTCGGTGTCAGGTCCCACTGCTGGGCGGCAACGCCGTTGCAGGTCCACTGCCGCACCTCCGAGCCCGGCGCGGTCGCCCAGTTGTAGTCGTCGAGGCAGAGAGCGCTGTGGCGGTTGCGGATGGCCACCGGCGCCCCCGGGCCGCCCGTCTCCCCGGAGGGGCCTTGCAGAACGGTCGAGGTCGAGACCGGGACGCCGAGGTTGGGGGTGCCGTCCGCGTTCCAGGAGATCTTCTGCACCCGGGTCGTACGCGTGGTCCCGCAGCCGTCGGACGCCGAGGAGTTCGCGTGGTACGCGATCCAGGTCTCCGTCCCGTCAGGTGAGGAGAAGAACGAGTGGTGGCCGGGGCCGAAGACCCCGTTCGCGTCGCTGCGCTGGAAGACCGGGTTCGCGAACTTCGTCCACGACGCGGCCGCGAGCGGACTGCCGCCGCGGTACTCCAGCATGCCCAGCTTGTAGTTCGGGCCGTTGCAGTGGCTGGCCGAATAGGTCAGGAAGGTGCGGCCGCCCCGCTGCAGAGCGAACGGGCCCTCGTTGACCGCCCCCTCCTGCCGCTCCCACGCCAGCGTCGGAGCGGAGATCCGCGTCCCGAACGCACTGGCCGTGTACGGGTTGGACATGGGGGCGATGTAGAGCGACTGCAGCCCGTCCCCGGGATTGAACGCGGAGAACGTCATGTACAGGGCGCCATTGAGCTTCAGCAGGCTCGCGTCGATCGCCCAGCCGTCGCCCGGCAGCAGGTTGATGACGCCGCGGTCGGTGTACGAGCCCATGGGATCGGACCCGGCGCTCTCCAGGACGTGCGTGCGGCGGGCGGCGCAGCACTGTTCGACGGAGTAGTACAGGTACCAGCGGTCGCCGACCTTCTCCAGGTGCGGCGCCCACATCTGCGTACCGGTGCTGCGGTGGACCAGGTGCTCGGGGGCGCTGCGCAGCCCCGCGATGGTCGACGACTTGCGCATCACGACATCGGAGGACCAGGTGGTCGCGACGTAGTAGTAGAACCCGTTGTCGTACACCAGCGTCGGGTCGGCGCTGTTGGGCTCCCTGACCACGGGGTTGGTGAAGGAGGGACCGGGCGCGGCAGCCTCGGCCTCTTCGGGACCGAACAGATTCATGCCCATGGCGGTGATGAGGGCGAGGACGAGCAGAAGGGCTCGTCTCGCCGCACCTTGCCGTTGTGCGGACAGCACCATGTACTCCTTGAATGGGGGAAAGCGATACGACCGTGGCGGGTGGGCGCGATTACTCGTGTGCGCTACGAGCCCGGTGACCAGCCGCCCGCGATTGTTGTGAGCGCTAACAATTCAGGGGTTGTTCGGCCATGCGGGGTTGCCCTCCATGGGGTGGGAGGGTGTGGGTCGAGCGATGGCTATGACTATGGGTCAGCCGAAAAGGCCCGTCAAGGCTTCGCGCAGCACTTCCGGACGGGGTTTGTTAGCGCGCACACTCAGCCCGGTTCAGGCTCCCGGACCGGGGCGAGCGGCAGTTCGCCGCACCGGCGGCCGAAGACTGACCGTCCGCCCGGGGAACACCCGGTCCGGCCCGCACGGTTGTAGGGACCGGGGAACCGCACCGGCCCCGGACCAAGACGTTTCGCTGCAGGAGGACTCTTCATGACTGACCGGCCTTTGACGCTCATGGCAGTGCACGCCCACCCCGACGACGAGGCCACCGGAACCGGAGGCGTCCTCGCGCGATATGCGGCGGAAGGCATCCGCACCGTTCTCGTGACCTGTACCGACGGCGGCTGCGGTGACGGACCGGGGGGCGCCAAGCCCGGCGACCCCGGACACGATCCCGCGGCCGTCGCCCTGATGCGTCGTCAGGAGCTCAAGGCGAGCTGCGAAGCCCTTGAGATCAGCGACCTGGAGATGCTCGACTACGCCGACTCCGGAATGATGGGCTGGCCGAGCAACGACGCTCCCGCGGCCTTCTGGCAGACCCCCGTGGCGGAAGGCGCCGCCCGGCTCGCGGAACTCATGCGGCACTACCGGCCCGATGTGGTCGTCACCTATGACGAGAACGGCTTCTACGGCCACCCCGACCACATCCAGGCCCACCGCATCACCATGGCGGCGCTCGAACTGACCGAGCTGACACCGAAGGTGTACTGGACGACGATGCCGCACTCGGTGATGAAGCGGTTCGGGGAGACCATGCGCGAATTCAATGAGGACATGCCCGAGCCGGACCCTGCCGAGGCCGCCGCGATGGCCGAGATCGGCCTCCCCGACGACGAGATCACCACGTGGGTGGACACCAAGGCCTTCAGCGGCCAGAAGTACGACGCCCTGGCCGCGCACGCCAGTCAGGGCGACAACATCTTCTTCCTGAAGATGGGCAAGGAGAGGTTCGGTGAGCTGATGGGCGTGGAGACCTTCCTCCGGGTCAAGGACGCCACCGGCACGGCCGTACCCGAGAACGACCTCTTCGCCGGACTGCGCTGATCCGGCCGTCCGCCGAGGCCCGGGGCCCGGGCCGGACGCTCCCTGGCCCCGGGCGGGCTCCGGACCGTCGTGCGGGGCCGCGGCGGCCGGGGCCGTCCCCGAGCAGCGCTCAGCCCTCGTTGCGCCCCGGCGCGGAGCGGAGGACGAGCAGGGTGATCTCGCTGGGAGCGAAGACGCGGAACGGCGGGCCCCAGAAACCGGTGCCCCGGCTCGTGTAGAGCAGGGTGCGGTCGCCGTGGCGGCTGAGGCCGGCGAGGGCCGGCTGGTCGAGGCGGACGAGATGGTGGAAGGGCCAGATCTGGCCGCCGTGGGTGTGGCCCGAGAGCTGGAGGTCGACGCCGCCCGCAACGGCCCGGTCGATGAACTTGGGTTGATGGGCCAGGAGCAGGACGGGCAGGCCGGGGTCCGCGCCGTCCAGGGCTCCGGCGAGGTGGGCGCGGTGGCCGGCCAGGCCCGATGACTCGGCCGTGACGTCGTCCACACCGGCGACCACCAGGGTGTCGCCGCCGCGCTCCAGCAGCAGATGACGGTTGCGCAGTGGCTCCCAGCCCAGCTCGTCCATCAGGTCGACCCAGCCCTGGGCCTCGCTGTAGTACTCGTGGTTTCCGGTGACGTAGACCCGGGCCCGGGTGGCTTGCACGGTGCCGAGCGGAGCCGCCTGGGCGCGGCGCCGTTCGGCCGTGCCGTCCGCGATGTCGCCGGTGTGGCAGACCAGGTCGGCATCCAGGGCGTTGACCTTGTCGCAGACCCGCGCCGACCAGCGGGCGCGGTCGAGGGGGCCGTAGTGGGTGTCGGTGATGAGGACGACGCGCGTGCCGTCCAGTCCCGCTCCCAGCCGCGGGACTTCCACGTCCAGGCGTCGCACCCGTGGCACGCGGCGGGCCTCGGCGTACCCCCAGGCGAGCAGCACGGCGGTGACGCCGAGGACCGCCCAGGTGACGATCCGGGCCCTTTCCTGCCCGTCGCCCACGCCCGCCACGGTCAGGGCGAGGCGCAGCAGCACGCCGAGGAGGACGGACCAGGTGAACAGGACCCAGGCGGCCCCGAGGAGGGTGTCGCCGACGATCGCCGCCCGGTCCTGCTGGCGCCGGCCGTGGCCGCGCATCATCGCGAGCGGCATGACGACCAGCCCGAGGACGGAGAGAGCGGTGCCGCCCAGCGCCACGGGGAGCGGCCAGTGCTGGCCGGCGTACAGCAGCACCCCGCAGGGCACGGCCCACAGCAGGACGGGGGCGATCAACGGGAGGTAGCGCGTCAGGCGGCGCAGCCGGCTCTGCTCGTCCGCCGGAGCCGCGCCGTCCGCGGACCGGGCCTCGCTGGTGTCGGTCACGCTTGCCCTCCTCGAGTAACGGGACTGCCGGCGCGCACTTTACCCCGGTCGTTCCGGAGCCCGCGTGACGGACGGCGCCCTCCCCGCCGGGGGAGGGCGCCGTCCGGTGTACGGGCAGGTTTCGGGCTACGAGCCGACCTTGCGCTTGTTCCAGACGTCGAAGCCGACCGCGGCCAGCAGCACCGCGCCCTTGATGACCTGCTGGTAGTCGGTTCCGATGCCGACGAGGTTCATGCCGTTGTTCAGCACGCCCAGGACCAGACCACCGATGATCGCGCCGAGGACCGTGCCGACACCGCCGCTCATCGACGCGCCGCCGATGAACGAGGCCGCGATGGCCTCCAGTTCGAAGTTGAGGCCCGCCTTGGGCGAGGCGGCGTTGAAGCGGGCGGCGAAGACCAGACCCGCCAGGGCCGCCAGCATGCCCATGTTCAGGAAGACCAGGAAGGTGACCTTCTTGTCCTTCACACCCGACAGCTTGGCCGCGGGCAGGTTGCCGCCGATGGCGTAGATGTGGCGGCCGATGATCGCGTTGCGCATCAGGTAGCCGAACCCGACGACCAGCACGCCGAGGATCAGCAGCACGACCGGGGCGCCCTTGTAGCTGGCGAGCAGCAGCGTGACGACGAGGACGGCCGAGATCAGAGCGATCAGCTTCAGCACGAACATCTTGGCCGGCAGCACCTCAAGGGCGAACTCCTGCTGCCGCTTGCGGTCACGGGCCTCCTGGAGCACCACGAAGGCGATCAGGGCGAAGCCCAGCAGCAGGGTGAGGTTGTGGTAGTTGGTGTGGGGGCCGACCTCGGGCAGGAAGCCGTTGGCGATCTTCTGCAGGTCCTTCGGGAAGGGGCCGAGGGTCTGGCCCTTCAGGAAGATCTCCGTCATACCGCGGAAGACCAGCATGCCCGCGAGGGTCACGATGAACGACGGTATGCCGAGATAGGCGATGAGGAAGCCCTGCGCCGCGCCCGCGGCGGCGCCGATGGCCAGACACAGCACCACCGCGAGCGGCCAGGCCAGCTGGTGTTCGACCATCAGTACGGCGGCCATCCCGCCGATGAACGCGGTCAGCGAGCCGACCGAGAGGTCGATGTGGCCCGCGATGATGACCAGCATCATGCCGATCGCGAGGATCAGGATGTAGCTGTTCTGCAGCACCAGGTTGGAGACGTTGCGCGGCAGCAGCAGATCGCCGCCCGACCACACCGCGAACAGCACCACGATCAGGCCGAGAGCCATCAGCATGCCGTACTGGCGCATGTTGCGGCGCATGCCGCCGAGCATCAGCTGCAGCATGCTCTCGCCGGAGGCCGGCTTGATTTTGCCGGGCGGCGTGGGGGCCGGAGTCTTGGCGGTCACGTCCGTGCTCATCGCTTTACCTCTTTGTCCTTCGTCATCTGACGCATCAGCGCTTCCTGCGAGGCCTCGGCCCGCGAGAACTCACCCGTCAGCCGTCCCGCGGCCATCGTGTAGATCCGGTCGCACATGCCGAGCAGTTCCGGCAGTTCGGAGGATATGAAGACGACCGCCTTGCCCTCGGCGGCCAGTTGGTCGATGACCGTGTAGATCTCGTACTTGGCGCCCACATCGATGCCCCGGGTGGGCTCGTCCAGGATCAGCACCTCGGGACCCGCGAAGATCCACTTGCTGAGGACGACCTTCTGCTGGTTGCCGCCGGACAGCTTGCCCACCGGCTCGAAGACGGTCGGCGCCTTGATGTTCATGGACGTACGGAATCCCTCGGCGACCTGCCGTTCACCGTGCTCGTCGACCACCCCGCGCTTGGCCACCTTGCCCAGCGCGGTCAGCGAGATGTTCCGGTTGATGGTGTCGATGAGGTTCAGACCGTAGTGCTTGCGGTCCTCGGTGGCGTACGCGATGCCGTGCTTGACCGCCTCCGGGACGGACTTCGTACGGATCTCGGCGCCGTCCCTGAGGACGGTGCCGCCCGCGTACCGGCCGTAGGAGCGGCCGAAGACGCTCATCGCCAGCTCGGTGCGGCCGGCGCCCATGAGCCCGGCGATCCCGACGATCTCGCCGCGCCGCACCTCGACCGAGACGTCGTCGACGACCTTCCGCTGCTGGTCGATGGGGTGGTACACGGTCCAGTTGCGGATCTCCAGCGCGGGCGCCGCGCCCTTCTCCGGATGGTGCGCCGTCCGCTCCGGGAAGCGGTGCTCCAGGTCGCGGCCGACCATCCCGCTGATGATCCGGTCCTCGGTCGTCTCCCGCGCCTTCACGTCGAGCGTCTCGATGGAGCGCCCGTCGCGCAGGATCGTGACCGAGTCGGCGACCCGGCGGATCTCGTTCAGTTTGTGGGAGATGATGATCGAGGTCATGCCCTGTTCCTTCAACGAAAGGATCAGGTCGAGGAGTTTGCCGCTGTCCTCGTCGTTGAGCGCCGCCGTGGGCTCGTCCAGGATGAGCAGCTTCACCTTCTTGGAGAGCGCCTTGGCGATCTCCACCAACTGCTGCTTGCCCACGCCGATGTCGGCGACGCGGGTCTCCGGGTGCTCGTCGAGGCCGACCTGGCGCAGGAGTTCGCCGGCGTGCCGGAGGGTGTCGTTCCAGTTGATCAGCCCGCGCTTGGCGTGCTCGTTGCCGAGGAAGATGTTCTCCGCGATGGAGAGGTACGGCACGAGCGCGAGCTCCTGGTGGATGATCACGATGCCGTGCTGCTCACTCGCCCGGATGTCCTTGAACCGGCACGTCTCGCCCGCGAAGAGGATGTCCCCCTCGTAACTGCCGTGCGGATGGACGCCCGAGAGCACCTTCATCAGCGTCGACTTGCCGGCGCCGTTCTCTCCGCAGATGGCGTGGACCTCGCCCTGGCGGACGGTCAGTGTGACGTCCGACAGCGCTTTGACGCCGGGAAAGGTTTTGACGATCGAGCGCATTTCCAGGACGGGTCCCGCCATGGTTGTGCCTTCCAATCCTTGAGGGGCCCGGTTACTTGAGGTCGTCCGCGGAGTAGGTGCCGCCGCCGACGAGGACCTTCTCGTAGTTGGCCTTGTCGACGCTGACCGGCTGCAGCAGGAAGGCGGGGACGACCTTGGAGCCGTTGTCGTACGACTTGGCGTCGTTGATCTCGGGCTTCTTGTCGTTCAGGGACGCGTCGACCATGTTCGAGGCGACCTTGGCGAGCTCGCGGAGGTCCTTGAAGACGGTCTGCGTCTGCTCACCCGCGATGATCGACTTCACGGATGCGAGCTCCGCGTCCTGCCCTGTGACCACGGGCATCGGCTTGGCCTTGGAGCCGTAGCCGTCCGACTTCAGGGCGGAGAGGATGCCGATGGAGATGCCGTCGTACGGCGAGAGCACGGCGTCGACGCGGGAGCTGCGGTAGCTGGACGTCAGCAGGTCGTCCATGCGCTTCTGCGCGGTGCCGCCGTCCCAGCGCAGGGTGGTGACCTGGTTAAGGGCGGTCTGCTTGGACTTGACGACCAGTTCGCCCTTGTCCATGTAGGGCTTGAGGACGTTCATGGCGCCCTGGAAGAAGTACTTCGTGTTGTTGTCGTCGTTGGAACCGGCGAACAGCTCGATGCTGAACGGGCCCTTCTTGCCGTCCGTCAGGCCGAGCTTGTCCGCGATGTACGTGCCCTGCAGCTCGCCGACCTTCTCGTTGTCGAACGAGGCGTAGTAGTCGACGTTCGGCGTGCCGAGGATCAGCCGGTCGTAGGAGATCACCGGGATGTCGGCGTCCTTGGCCTGCTGCAGCACGTTGTTGAGGGACTTGTTGTCGATTGCGGCGATGACCAGGGCGTCCACGCCCTGCGTGATCATGTTCTCGATCTGCGAGACCTGCTGGTCCGGGTCGTCCTCGCCGTAGGCCAGCTTGGTCTTGTAACCCTTGGCCTTCAGCTCCTTCACGACGTTGGCGCCGTCGGAGATCCAGCGTTCGGAGGACTTGGTCGGCATCGCGATCCCGATCGTGCCACCGTCCGCGCCTCCCTTCTTCTCTTCGCTGCCGCCCTCACTGCTCTGGCCGCAGGCGGTGAGAGCAAGGGCGAGGGAGGCGGCCGAGGCGATGGCGGCGAGTGCGGCTCTGCGGTTGCGCATGGTCATCATCCTTGAGGTCGTCAGGGCTCGGTCCGGTGCTGTGGGCACGCCCAGAAGGTTGAGGGCGGAACGACCGAGAAACAGGTGTGTTGGATTGTGCGCGCGCGTGTCGTCTTTTGGGGAGACTGTTTCCGGAACGTTATGAGGAGATTCCGAATGGGCGGCCCCGGCCCGGCCCGCCCATGGGAAAGGTGGCCCCCGGCGTTTGCCGGGGGCCACCTCGGGCGGGGTCGGCCGCCCTCCCGGGGACGGCCGACCCCTGTCGCGTTCCGAAGCTGCGGCACAATCGGCCCTGCCGCGCGGCCGAGCTCTTGCGGGGTCTGGAGGCGCGCGGCAGGGTCGCCCGGGCGGACGGCAAGCCCGGCTGGTACGTGGCCGCGCCGCCGCAACTGGCTCCGGGCGGCCTGCTCGCCGCGCGCCGGTACGCCCTGGAGCAGGCCGAGGCGTCGATGGCCGCGCTCGTCGAGGACTTCCACCTCGCGGCCGCCCGGCACGCGCGGGCCGACCTCGTGGAGTTGCTCACCGGCATCGCTCCAATCGCCTTGCTGCCCCTCCTGTCGGCCGCCGAGGCGGACCGGGTCCACGTGCCGACCGCGCTGGTGGCCTTGTTCGAAGGGGTGTGGGCGGCGGCCGGACCTGTGCTGCTGTCACCCACGGGCGGAGTGGAGAGGGAGCCGCAGTCCGAGGGACCGGACGACACCGACCCGCTGATCCTGTCGCTCATGCTGACCGGGCTCACCGATCACGCCGTCGCCGGCTACCTGGGCCTGAGTCTGCGCACCATGCAGCGGCGGATACGGCGACTGATGCAACTGGCGGACGTCACCACCCGGATACAGATGGGCTGGCACGCCTACGAGTAGGGCTGGGTCCGACGCTGACCGCTCGGGGGCCGCTGACCTGGCGCACGCAGGGCAACAGCTCCATGGTGGACAAGAGTGCTCTGTGACCGACGCCTTCGGAGCGCGATGCCGAGGAAGGAAGACGCTCGATGACGATCACCGGAAAGCGGCTCCAGGATGTCGCGCACAGTACCGCGGGGAACCTGCCCGGTGTCAGCAGTGGTCGCCCGTTCACGCCCAAGCTGGACGTCTACAAGGTGGCGGGGAAGGTGTTCCTGATCGTCACGGACGATCCCGACGACCAGATCATCACCGTCAAGGCCGAGCCCGATCGCGCATGGTCCCTGCGGCAGGAGTACGAGAGCGTCGCTCCCGGGCGGTACCTCGACAAGCGGCACTGGATCTCCGTCAGTGCGGGCCGGGACATCGCTACGGGGACGGTGAAGGAACTCGTCGGCCATTCCTACGACCTCGTCCTCGACTCGATACCGCGCAAGCACCGGTCCCGGGAAGCGGGACGGTAGCCGGAGGGCGATGGAGGAGGCCAAACCCCTGGAAGGCCGCTCTCGCGGTGCGAGAGCGGCCTTCCAGGGGTGACGACGGGGTCTTGGGTCAGCCGCCGGTCGCCGTCCGGTGGGCGCGGACGATGTCCGCGTATCGCCGGCCGCTGGTCTTCACGGTCCTGCGCTGCGTGGCGTAGTCGACGTGGACGAGACCGAAGCGCTTGTCGTAGCCGTAGGCCCACTCGAAGTTGTCGAGCAGGGACCAGGCGTAGTACCCGGCGAGCGGGGCGCCCTTGCGGACGGCGCGGGCGCAGGCCGCGATGTGCTGATCCAGGTAGCGGGTGCGGTCCGGGTCGTGGACCTCGCCGTCGGGGCCGACGGTGTCGGGGAAGGCCGAGCCGTTCTCGGTGACGTAGAGCTTCCGTATGCCGTAGTCCTCGGTGAGCCGGAGCAGGAAGGACTCCAGGCCGTCGGCGTCGATCTGCCAGTCCATGCCGGTGCGGGGCACGTCGGCGAGGCGTACCTCGCGGGTGTACGGGACGGGTGCCGCCGGGTCGTCGGCGACGGTGACCGGGAAGTAGTAGTTGAGGCCGTGCCAGTCCAGCGGGGCGGCGATGGTGTCCAGGTCACCGGGGCGTTCGGGCAGTTCGACCCCGTACAGCTCGCGCATGTCGGTGGGGAAGCCGCGCCCGTACACCGGGTCGAGCCACCAGCGGTTGGTGTGGCCGTCCGCGCGCCTTGCCGCGGCGACGTCCTCGGGCCGGGTGGAGGCGGCCGCGACGGTGGAGTGGTTGGTGACCAGGCCGATCTGAGCCCCGGGCGCGGCGGCGCGTATCGCCTGGGTGGCGAGCCCGTGTCCGAGGAGGAGATGGTACGAGGCCCGGACGGCGGCCGTGATGTCGGTCAGGCCCGGGGCCATACGCCCCTCCAGATGACCGATCCAGCCGGAGCAGAGCGGCTCGTTGAGCGTGGCCCACTGGGTGACGCGGTCGCCGAGACGCTCCGCGACGACGGAGGCGTACCCGGCGAGATGCTCGGCGGTCGCCCGCTCGGTCCAGCCGCCGTGGCTGTCCTGGACACGGTCCTGGAGGGCCTGCGGCAGGTCCCAGTGGTACAGGGTGACGGACGGGGTGATGCCGGCGTCGAGGAGTCCGTCGACGAGCCGGTCGTAGAAGTCGAGCCCGGCGGCGTTGACGGGCCCGTCGCCGCCGGGGATGATCCGGGGCCAGGCGATCGACATCCGGTAGGCGTCGGTGCCGAGCTCCTTCATGAGGGCGATGTCCTCGGGCCAGCGGTGGTAGTGGTCGCAGGCCGTGTCGCCGTTGTCGCCGTTGTCGACAGCGCCCGGGACGCGGGAGAAGGTGTCCCAGATGGAGGGGGCCCGGCCGTCCTCTGCGGCGGCTCCCTCGATCTGGTAGGCGGCGGTGGCCGTGCCCCAGGTGAAGTGGGAGGGAAAGGCCTCCAGGTCGAGCGGGATGCGGGAGCCGTTGGACTCGGACACGGGAAACCTCTTCGTGTGCGGTGTGGAGAAGGGTGTCATTTGACGGCACCAGCGGTGAGGCCGGCGACGAGGTAGCGCTGGAGCAGGAGGAACCCGACGACGACGGGGACGCTCACCACCAGGGAGGCGGCCATCACCTGGTTCCAGTAGACGTCGTTGAGGGTGGAGTAGCCCTGGAGTCCCACGGAGAGCGTGCGGGTCTCGTCGTTGGTCATGACCGAGGCGAAGAGCACCTCGCCCCAGGCGGTCATGAAGGCGTATATCCCGACGGCTACGATGCCGGGCCGGGCAGCCGGGATGATGACGCGGAACAGCGCGCTGACCGGGCCGCACCCGTCGACCTTCGCCGCCTCGTCCAGCTCGCGCGGGATGGAGTCGAAGTACCCGGTGAGCATCCAGATGGAAAAGGGCAGGGAGAAGGTCAGATAGGTGAGGATCAGGCCTTCGCGGGAGCCGAACAGGGCGATGCCGGTGGCGTTGCCGATGTTGACGTAGATGAGGAACAGCGGCAGCAGGAAAAGGATGCCGGGGAACATCTGCGTCGACAGGACGGTGACCGTGAAGGCCCGCTTGCCGCGGAAGTCGTAGCGGCTGACCGCGTACGCGGCGAAGATCGCGATGGTCACCGAGAAGACGGTGGCGGCACCCGCGACGATGATCGAGTTCCCGAAGTAGTGGGCGAGCGGGACCGTCTCCCAGATGTCGGAGTACGGACTCAGGGTGAAGTGGGACGGGATCCACTCGAACTTCCCCGAGACGTCCTCCAGCGGCTTCATCGAGCTGGACACCATCACGTACACCGGCAGCACCACGAACGTGGTGAGCAGGGTGAGGAATATCCGCCGGGTCCACAGGAAGGAGCTGGGCGCGGCCATCGGGGAGCGCCGCGGGGCCGTGCGCGCGTGGGTGGCCTCAGGCATCGGTGGCCTTCTTTCCCCGGCTGGTGAGCAGGAGGTAGACGCCCGTGACGACGAGGAGGAAGAGCAGCAGGAGCACGGACATGGCCGAGCCGGTGCCGAAGTTCCACGTCTGGAAGGACGACTGGTAGATGTGGAGCGAGATGAGGTCCGCGGCCTCGGGTGCCGACTTGCCGAAGAGTACGAACGGCGTGTTGAAGTCGTTGAACGTCCACAGGAACAGGACGAGCACCAGGACCTGGTTGACGGAGCGAAGCGACGGCAGGGTGATGTGCCGGATCTGCTTCCACACGCCGGCCCCGTCGAGTGCTGCCGCTTCGTACATGTCCCGGGGGATGTTCTGCAGTGCCGCCATGACGGTGAGGAAGGCGAAGGGCCATCCCTTCCACACGGAGACGATCAGCAGGGCCCAGAAGCTGTTGTCGCCGATGAGCCAGAAGGCGGGGCTGTCGCCGATGCCGAGCTGGTCGTGGAGGACGTGGTTGATGATGCCGTTGTCCCGCTGGAACATGAACGCCCACGTGATGACCGCGGCGTAGACGGGCAGAGCGTACGGGACGAGGAAGAGGGTGCGCAGGATGCCCCGGCCTCGGAAGTTCTCCTGGAGGAAGACCGCGGCCGCGGTACCGAGGAGCCAGCACAGGCCGACGGACAGCACGGTGAACTCGCACGTCGTCAGGAAGGACTTCAGGAGTGCCTTACCGACAGGGGCGTCGAAGTCGATCGCGACGGAGAAGTTGTCGAACCCGGACCACGGGGCTCCGGACCAGTTGCCGATGTAGAACTGGGTGAGCTCGCGGAAGCTCATGGTGATGCCCATGAGCATGGGGATGAGGTGGACGAGCAGTTCGAGGAGCAGAGCGGGCAGGAGCAGGAGGTAGGGCAGTGCGATGCGGCGACGCCCGGAGCGGCGCGGTGCGGGCGCCTCTCCGGGTGCGGCCTTGCGCACCGCCGACTCCCGCGAAGGAGTGACGACGGTATGGGTCATGGTGCAGGCGCCTACTTCTTCGGCATCTGCTGCTGGGCCTTGTCGAGCTCGGCCTTGACGGACTCGGTGGTGACCGGCTTGCCGGCCGCGGCGTCGGCGAACAGATTCTTGACCGCGGTTCCGACGACCGTCTCGAACTGGGACTCCTCGGGGACCTGCGGCAGCGCGGCGGCGCTGGTGGCGAGGGTGTCACGCAGGACGGTCAGCGCGGGGGCGTTGAACGCGGAGTCCTGCTGTGCGCTCTTGACCGGCGGGATGGAGCCGTAGGTCTTGTTGAGGAGGACCTGCTCCCTGTCGCTGGTCATGAACTTCACGAACTTCAGCGCGCCGTCACGGTTCTTGGTGTTCTTGAAGACGGCCATGTTGATGCCGGCGACCATGGAGTTGGTCTGGGCGTCCGCACCGGGCTTGCCCGAGGGGACCGGGGCCGGCGCCACGCCCCATTCGTCGTCGTTCATGCCCTGTGCCTTGAAGGTGGCGGAGGCGGTCTGCCACAGGACCATCGCCGTCTTGTCCTTGGCGAAGTCGCTGAGGGACTGGTTCTGGGCGTACTCGGCGTTACCGGGGGCGACGATCTTCTGCGCGGCCATGAGGTCGACGTACTGCTTGACGGCGGCGACGGCCCCGTCGGACGTGAAGTCCGCCTTGCCGTCGGCGGTGAAGAAGTCGGCGCCGTGCTGCTTGGCGAGGACGAAGACCTGGTGGATGTTGTTGGAGAGGTTGGAACCCTCCACGCCGATGGCGGCCTTGCCGTCCTTGGTCAGCTTCTTGCCGGTGGCGGTCAGCTCGTCCCAGGTTGCCGGCGGCTTGGCGATGCCCGCGTCCTTGAACATCTGCTTGTTGTAGTAGAGCGCGTACGCCATGGAGTAGAGCGGGACGGCGGCCGGGTCCTGCGCAGGCATTCCGGTGGAGCCGAGCGCGGAGTCGACGAAGCGGTCCTTGCCGCCGATCGCCTCGAAGGTCTTCGCGTCGAAGGGCAGGAGTGCGCCGGTGGACTGGAGCGAGGCGCTCCAGGTGTTGCCGATGTTGAGGACGTCGGGGCCCTGGCCGGACGTGGTCGCGGTGAGGATCCGGTTGAGCAGGTCGGCCCAGGGCACGACCTCGAGCTTCACCTTGATGCCCGTCTCCTTCTCGAACTTGTCGAGCTCGGGCCGGAGGACCTTCTTGTCCACCTCGATGCTGGCGCCCTGGTTGGAGGCCCAGTACGTGAGGGTCTTGGGCTGCTCGTTCGAACCCGATCCGGAGCCCCCGGTGGTGCCGCCGCCGCAGGCGGCCGCGGTGAGGACGAGGGAGAGCGTGAGGGCGCCAGCGGCCGCGACTCTGATTCTGCGCATGGTCCGGGAGTCCTTTTCAGGGTGTGTCGGAAGCGGAGAGGGGGAGGGGCACTGTCCCGCGTGGGCCCACTCGCCTTGCCTCTCGACTTAATTTATGCCGTGAGTTAAACGCGCGGAGAAGGTCGCGTCAAGGGGCGTCGCAGCGGTATGTTGCGCTGAGGGCCTACGGAGAGGGTGTGTGGTGAGAGAGCGCAACGGTCGTACCGTGCATGACCTGCGGAGGGAGAGCCGCACGGCGGTATTGCAACGGTTGTATTTCGACGGGCCGATGAGCCGCTTCTCGCTGGGCCCGGTCACAGGTCTGAGCTCCGGATCCGTCAGCAACGTGGTGGCGGAACTGGTGGCAGAAGGCCTGGTGGAGGAGGCCGGCAGCGTGGACTCCGCGGGCGGCCGCCCCCGCACGCTCCTGCGTATCCGGCAGGACAGTGCCTGCATGATCGGCGTCGACGTCGGTGAGACACGGATCCGGATCGAGCTCTTCGACCTGGGCCTCACCGAACTCGCGCGCGTGGAGAAGCCGCTGACCGCCGGCGGACCGCGCCGGGAGGACCGTTACGACGTCAACGTCGTGATCGGGCATGTGCGCGACGGCATCGACGAGGTCATCCGCACCGCGGGGGTCGATCCCGGACAGCTCCTCGGCGTGGGGGTGGGTGTTCCGGGCATCGTGTCCAGAAATCCGGAGGACGGCGCGGTGGTGCACGGACAGACGATCAGCTGGGACGCCGTGCCCCTGGAACGCCTGTTGCGGGAGTCGGTGCCGCTTCCGCAGTCGGTGCCGTACTTCATCGACAACGGGGCCAAGACGCTCGGCCAGGCGGAGATGTGGTTCGGTGCCGGACGCGGGGCGGGCAACGCCGTCGTCGTGCTCTTCGGCTCCGGGGTCGGCGCGTGCGTCGTCAGCGACGACCTGCGCTCCGGCCGGGCCATCGAGTGGGGTCATCTGAAGGTGCAGGTCCGAGGGCGCCGCTGCCGCTGCGGCGCGCAGGGCTGTCTGGAGGCGTACGCGGGAGCGGAGGCCCTCCTGGAACGCTGGCGCGAAGCGGGCGGCTCCCCGCTGGCCGGAGCGGACGAGGAGTCGGCGTTGACCGCCATACTCGCCGCCGCCTACCCGTCCGACCCTCAGACGCAGGCCGATACGACCGCGCTCGCCGTCCTGGAGGAGACCGCCGAGTATCTGGGCGCCGGATTCGCCGACCTGATCAACCTTTTCCAGCCCGAGCGGATCCTCGTCGGAGGCTGGGCGGGCCTCCAGCTCGGCACCCGGTTTCTCGAGAGCGTCCGCACATACGCCACCTCCAACGCCCTGGCCTACCCGTCCTCGCTCGTACGCATCGAGCTCGGCACCCTCGGGCCCGACGCCGTCACGGTGGGAGCGGCCATCCTGCCGCTGGCCGAGTTCTTCGCCCTGGGAGGCCGCCGGGCGCCTGAGAAGGTCAAGGAGAACTCGCCGGCCTGGAAAGCCTCGCTGCGCGAGAGGGCGGCACACTGAGCGTTCCGCGGGGTCGTTGCGGCGCAACGGCCCGGCCGCCCCGCGGTGAGCGCGGGCGACCGGGCCGTACGGCGGAGCTCGGCGGTGATCAGGGCATGCGGTAGTCCGCGTTCAGGACCGCGCCGCGGCCCGGGTTGTTCTGGTCGTAGCCGCGCGGATCGCACTGGAGACCGCCGACGATGCAGTGATCGACCATGGCCTTCAGGGTGCGTTCCTCCCACGCGTTGAAGAAGTCGTAGTGGAAGGAGTAGCCCCGGCCGCTGGCCAGACGGACCTGGCTCATGTCGCCGTTGACCGGCCATGCCATCTTGAACTCGATCATCGGCAGGGCGACCGGGTGGGAAGCCGGGCACATGTTGTCATTGGTGCCGGGCTTGACGACCGGGTACGCCATGTGGCTCTTGTGGTCGGGCGTGTCCAGGTGGAGGCCGTCCCAGCAACTGGGAGCCTGCATACGCAGGTTGAGCTGTACGTCGGGCCGGCTCGGGCAGCTTGCCGGGAAGTCGGTGTTGAAGAAGCTGTCACCGCATTCCCAGCCCTCGACGAAGCCCTTGTGCGCGCGGAACTCCTGGGCGGTCTGCATCGGGTTGCCGACGACGAACCGCAGTCCCTTGGGGAACGGACGGACACTCCGGTAGTCCGTCACGCCCGCCTTGTAGTAGATGACCTGCGGACCCACCGGCAGGATCTTCTGCTCGCCCTTGTACAGCGAGGGCATCCAGTACGCGGAGGCGTCCGCCGGCGCCTTGCAGGTGGTGCTCCCGCCGTAGAGCGAAGCGGTGGTGCTGGCCGCGTTCGTGGAACGGTTGCCCATGAACGTGTGGTCGTGGGACTTGCCGAACTGGCCCGGGTAGACGATCGGGTCGTCCGGGGCGGTGTGCGTGGCGTCGCAGTTGGCCTGGAACTCGTGGAAGTAGGCCTGCGGCGGGGTGTCGCCGGACGGGACGACACCGGTGACCGGCGGCACGGCGGGAATGTAACCGTCGCCGTCGGCGTCGTCGCCCGACGCCTGGGTGGACGCGGCCATCTGATGCCCGGTGTGGTTGACCGCCGCGGCGACGGCGGGCGGGATGCCGTCGGCGGGGTCCGTGGCCGAGGCCATGGTGCCGACGCCGAGGACACTGGCGATGAGAGCTGTGCCGACGAGGAGTACGGAGAGCCGCTTCGGACTCGATCTCATGGGGATCTCCTGCCCATGGGGGGTGGTTTCGCGCGGACGCGGAGACGTCGCACGACTGGTGAGGTGGACCTGTGCGGTGGTTCGGGTGGCGGAGCCTCGCTGCGGGCTCCGCCACCGTTCACGGGGTTCGGCCGTGTCAGCTGTAGATGCCGAACTCGTGCAGGGAGTAGCCGTATCCGGTGCCCCGGGCGGTCAGCTGGAGGCGGACGTGACGGGCGGTCACGGAAACGTCGATGGTGTCGATGTCCCCATTGCCCGCGGTCGTGTTGTGGACCGGACGCCAGGTGGTGCCGTCGTCGGACACCTGCACCTCGTAGGACTTGGCGTAGGCGGGATCCCAGACGAGCTGCAGCGTGCGGATGGCCTTGGCGGCGCCGAGGTCCACCTGGATCCACTGCGGGTCGCTCCAGTCGCTGGCCCAGCGCGTGGTGGTGTTGCCGTCCGTGGCCAGACCCGGGGCGCAGGGGCAGTCGCCGTACGAGGCCTGGAAGGAGGACGCGGTGGTGGGCCTGCCCAGGGCGATGTTCGTGCCCACCACGGGCGGGGCCACGACCTTGACCGACTTGGTCTCGATGCCGGCGTTCCCGTGCCCGTCCTCGGCCTGGATGTACACCTTCCAGACGCCCAGCTTGTCGGGGGCGGTGACGGCGAAGGTGCCGTTGCCCGTGGAGCGGTACTGGGCGTCGACGAGCCGCTTGTCGCCGTTGGCGTAGTTCCCGCTGAGGTAGATCCTGGATCTGACCGGGTCTCCCTCGGGGTCACGGATGTCCGCGCGCACCGTGAACTCTCGGCCCGCCGGGGCCGCGGAAGCAGGGGTGACGGTCATGTTCGTGATGACCGGCGGGGTGTTGTCGCCCGCCGTGGAGCCGGTGTACGCCTTCTTCACGGCGTAGTAGGACAGCCGCTTGAGGCCGTCGGGCACGAGGTTGAACCAGATGCCGCCGAAGTCGTGCTCCAGGCCGTAGTGGAAGAGGGTCGCGCCGAGCGCGACGCCCCGGTGGCCGGTGACGCAGTTCCAGGCCTTGGTGTAGCCGTCCGCCTTCTGTACGTCGGTGGGCTCGTCGGGGATCCCGTTGGCGTCGTCGGGCACCTCCCACTCACCGGCCGGGCCCGACTCGGTGATGATGTAGGGCTTGGTGTAGCCGCCGTCCTGCCAGTCCTTCTGGACGCCGCAGATGTTGCCGTAGGAGTTCATGGAGTACAGGTCGAGGTCCGGGGCGTTGCGCTTGTAGTACGGCCAGGCGCCGGTCCAGGCGTCGGTCGAGGTGACGGGGTGGTCGGGGTCGATGGTGTGGATCTTCTTCGCGACGTCGTTCACGAAGGAGGTGTAGGCGTTGCGCTGCGCCTCCAGCTCGGCTCCGCCGTAGCAGTTCTGCAGTCCGAGGACGGACTCGTTGCCCACGTTCCACATGAGGGTGGCCGGGTGGCTCTTGTAGGTGTCGACCCACTTGGCGAACTCGGTGAGCATGTTGGTCTTGTACGTCGCGTCGGTGACGTAGTTGACGCAGCCGCCGGCGCCGGGGCCGCCGCCGGGCTGGAGCCAGAAGCCGTTGACGATCTTGAGCCCGTTGGCGGCGGCGGCGTCGAGGAGCGGCTTGGTGGAGGCGTCGGTGCCCCAGGTGCGGATGGTGTTCACACCCATGGACCTGATGTCGGGCAGGTACGTGGGGGCGTCGGCGACGGACGGGCCCCAGGTGAGGCCCTTGACGGTGTACGGCTGGCCTCCGACGGTCAGCTGCCAGTTGCCCTGGGTGCCGGTCACCTTGACCGCTCCACCGGGGGGCGGGTCGGTGGTGCCGTCGCTGCCGTAGACCTGGAACTCCCACAGGGAGTACCCGTAACCGTTCGCCCGTGTGACGCCCTGCATGCGGACGTAGCGGCCCGACCCGGAGACGGCGAGGTCGTCGGTGCCCCCGTCGCTGTTGGTGACGGCCTTCAGGGTGTGCCAGTTCGTGCCGTTGTCGGACGCCTGGATCTCGTAGTTCTTGCCGTAGGCGGCCTCCCAGTGCAGGACGACGCGGCTCAGGTTCTTGCTCGCCCCGAGGTCGACCTGCATCCACTCGGCGTCCCGCCGGTCGCTCGACCAGCGGGTGCCGGTCAGATTGCCGTCGACGGCTGCGCCCGGGGTGTAGGCCTCGCCTTCCTGGGAAGAGGCCGTGGCCGGCTTGCCCTGGGACAGGAGTGCGTCGGCGGCCTGTGCCTGCGGGGCCAGGCTCAGGGTCAGCGATGAGGTAAGGAGGGCGCCGAGCGTGGCGAGGGACATGCCGCGGCGCCGGCGCGAGGCGGCGGGCATGGAGGGGGGTCTGGGGGACACGAGTGCTCCTGGCTGATTGAGGTCGCCCGGGCCGGAGAACCGCCTCGTGGGGTTTCCGGAGTGCGGCGTTCTTCGTGGAGGGGTGCACGGTGCTGTGGTGCGCGGCCCTTCCGGGCCGGGCCGCGGGGCAGTCGAGGCCCGGCCCGGAAGGGAATCGGAGTCGTCAACGCCTGGTGGCGTGGGACGGGGGCGGCTCAGGGGTAGGAGACGACCGTCGAAGGCACGGTGGAGGTGCCGGCGGGGACCGTCGAGGCACCCGTGTTGTTGATGACGTGCTCGTAGTGGCCGTTGCCGCCCAAGGAGACGGTGAGCAGGCTGTGGAACTTCACACCGGGCTTCACCGGGGCCTTGAAGCCGTGGTCCTGGCGGATGTTCGGATCCACGTTGTAGTTGCAGTAGCTGCCCAGGCCCCACGCCTCGTGCGTGTTCACCGAGTCGTCGACGCGGTAGGCCGCGTACCCCTTGGTGGTGCCGTTCTGGATGGCGGCCTGGTTGGGTGCGTCGTACGCCTTCTCGTTCTGGTAGAAGATCGTCCGGCCGCGATCGCCGTACCACTCGACGTCGTACTTGTTGAAGTGCTCGACGAACAGACCGGTAGCCAGGACGTCGTCGCCGTTCACCCGGATCCCGTAGTCCGCGCGGTTGGTCTCCCAGCCGACGCCCTCGCCGTGGTCGGCGCGCCAGACCCAGGTGTGGTCGATGATGGCGTCGTCGCTGTTGACGACGATCGACGTGGTGGCCTTGCCCGCTCCCGCGCCGCCGACGCGGACGTAGACGTCCTGGACGGTGGTGGGGTTGGCGCCGTGGTCCGCGGAGGAGTTCTGCGGCCCGAGTTCCAGCAGGGTCGGCGAGTTGACGGGGCCGGCGTCGATGAGGAAGCCGGCGAGCTTGACGCCGTCGACGTCCGCGACCTTCATCGCGGTGACGCCGTTGTCCGGAATGATCGTGGCGAGGCCGAGGCCGAGCACGATCGTGTTGGCACGGTTGACGTTGATGGTCTGGTCGACGTGGTAGATGCCGGGGGTGAACAGCAGGTTCAGGCCCTGGGTGAGGGCCTGGTTGATCGTGGCGGCCTTCGTGCCCGGCTTGACCACGTAGAACCTGCTCAGCGGAATCGACTCACCCTGCGGGGTGCCGCTCGCCCACGAGGTGCCCCTGGCATTGGTCCGCTTGGCCGGCGCGAACACCTTGTACTCGTTGCCGTCCAGGTACAGGAAGGGCTTCTCGCGCGAGATGGGGGTGGTGTCGAGCGTGGTGTAGCGGGGCTCGGGGAAACCGGTGGCGGGAGCACCCTCGACACCGGAGAACGTCTGGTTCCAGACGGAGTTGGACCAGCCGCCGATCGAGCTGTCGCGTGTGTACCACTGCTGCTGCGAGTAGTTGCCGACCTGGCCGTCGATCTTGGAGTCGGCGATGTAGCCGCCCGAGGCCCAGCCGTAACCGTTCGGCGCGAGGTTGAGGCCGCCCTTGACGTGCATGCGCCGGAAGGACGAGGCCTGCGAAACGGCCCAGCGGTCGGTGCCGTTGACCGGGGCGAGGGCCAGGTTCTCCGCGCCGCGCCAGAAGTTCTGTGTGGCGTTGCCGTTGAACCAGCCGGCGTCGACGGTCACGTCACCGTTGATGGTGGTGTCGTCGGGCTTGAGGCCGAGACCGGCGATCTGGGTGTAGAAGCCGATCTGGGCGTTCAGGTTGTTGTAGGTGCCGGGCTTGAAGAGGAAGGCGTGCCGGCCGCTGCCGAACTGGGCCGACTCCTGCTCCCTGAAGACCTGGTCCAGCTTGTCCTGGATGCCGGGCGTGGACGGGTCGATGATGTGGACGTTCGGCCCGAGGTCACCGCCGCCGGGGAGAGCCGGGCCGTCGCCGCCGCCCCCGTACACCTGGAACTCCCAGAGCGAATAGCCGTAGCCGGTCGCTCGCGTCACGCCCTGCATGCGCACGTACCGGGCCGTGCCGGAAACGGCGACGGTCTCATTCCCGCCTGCTCCGGTGGTGGTCGAGTAGGCCGTCGACCAGTTCGTACCGTCCGTCGACAGCTCGATCCGGTACGCCTTGGCGTACGCCGCCTCCCATCGCAGCACCACCTGGCTGAGCGCGACGGAGCTGCCCAGGTCGACCTGGAGCCACTGGGCGTCGGACGCCGCGCTCGACCAGCGAGTACCGAGGTCCCCATCGACCGCGCCGGCCGGCGCGGTCCCGTAGTGCTCCTGGCTCGACGCCGTCACCGGCTTGCCCTGGGACAGGAGCGAAGGAGCGGCCTGTGCCGCCGTGGTCGGAAGGACCGTGAGAAGCGTGGCGGCCAGCGCGGTGACGACAGCGCCCGCGAGAGCACGCCGCACCCGCCCACGAGCTGGTGGCGGGGCGGTCAGGGGCATGCCAAACAGAGACGACATAGGGAGTTCTCCTTGAAGGGGAAGAGGCGCATCGGAGAGCGCCCTGCCACACCATGCCGCCCCTCTGACACCCGGTCAACAACTCTGACACCACTTTTCTTCTGTCTTGAGTTAACCCTTGAGTTACGTGGTGAGGTCCGCACCTGAATGAGCGATTCGCCGCGTTTCGGCAGAGAATCGAGAGGTGCTGCGGTGCCCGGCACCGAGGCCGCACATCCCGCGGGGCCGTACCCGACAGGTAAGGAACCGGCATGGACAAGCGCGACGCATCCGGAAGTGCCCCCACTGCGACGATGCGGGCGATCGTCGTCACCCGGCCCGGCGGCCTGGACGCCCTCCAGGTCACCACGGTGCCGAAGCCCGAGCCGCAGCCCGGATGGGTGCGGATCAAGGTGAAGGCGTTCGGCGTCAACGAATCCGAGGTCACCACTCGAAAGGGCGAGGCGGACTCGGATGTCACCTATCCGCGGATCCCCGGCATCGAGGGCGTCGGTGTGATCGACCAGCCGGGTCGGGACAGCGGACTGCGCCAGGGGCAGCAGGTGGCGACCATGATGGGCGGCATGGGCCGGTCCTTCGACGGCTCGTACGCGCAGTACGTCACCGCCCCCGCGGGGCAGCTCATCCCGTTCGAGACGGATCTGCCGTGGGAGGTGGTCGGTGCGCTGCCGGAGATGTTCCAGACCGCCTACGGCTCCCTCGCCGCCGGCCTCGCTCTCCGGGCCGGACAGTCCCTGCTGATCCGGGGCGGCACCTCCACGGTCGGGCTGAGCGCGGCCGCGATCGCGAAGGACCTCGGAGCCACCGTGGTGTCCACGACCCGCAACCCGGAACGGGTCGCGGAGCTGCGGGCCGTGGGCGTGGACCATCCTCTGGTCGACGACGGCACCATCGCCGGCCAGGTGCGCGAGCTGATGCCGGACGGCGTCGACGCAGCCCTGGAACTGGTGGGCTGCTCGGTGCTCCAAGACACCCTCCGCTCCGTCCGCCGCCACGGCACGGTCTGCTTCACCGGAGCCCTGGCGGGTCAGTGGACGATCCCGGACTTCAGCCCGTTCATGATTCCGGGACGAGTGCGGCTGACCTCCTACGCGGGCGAGGCCGGCGACCTGCCCGCCGAAGTGCTCCAGCACCAGCTGCGGGCCATCGCCGACGGGCGGCTCAAGCTCCCGCTCGCGAAGGTCCACCACGGCCTGGAGCAGATTCACGCCGCCCAGGCCGACGTCGAGGCCGGCACAACGCCGGGCAAGCACGTCGTGCTGCTCGACGACTGAGAAGCACGCATCCCGCGCCGGTCAGCAGCAGCCGGCCCACACTGACGTACTCGGAGAACGGCAAAGGAGCAGCAGTTGCGCGCCGGAGATCAGCCAGTGGGCAAGCGCAAGTCTGTGAAGGGGGCGAAGGGCTCGGTGCCAGCTGCCGTGCCGGACATGATCACGGTGCGCGGGGCGCGCGTGCACAACCTGAAGGACATCGACGTCACGGTGCCGCTGGGCAAGCTCGTCGCGATCGCCGGCGTCTCCGGCTCGGGCAAGTCCTCGCCCGCCCTCGGTGTGCTGTACGCGGAGGGATCGCGCCGCTACCTGGAGGCGCTGTCCACCTACACCCGGCGGCGCCTCACCCAGGCGGCGCACGCGGCCGTGGACAGCGTCGAGCACGTGCCCGCCGCGCTCGCGCTGCGCCAGCGGCCCGGCAGTCCCGGAGTGCGCAGCACCCTCGGCACCTCCACCGAACTCCTGAACAGCCTGCGCCTGATCTTCTCCCGGCTCGGCCGCCACCAGTGCCCCAACGGCACCGCCTGGAGCCGACCATGGACGTCGCCCTCGACCTGCCCCTGACCTGCCCCGAGTGCCAGGCGGTGTTCGGGCCGCCGAGCGCCGAGTCGTTCGCGTTCGACAGCGAGGGCGCCCGCCCGCGCTGCGCCGGCACCGGCACCGTGCGGGAGGTCGACGAGGACGCCCTCGTACCCGACCCCTCGCGCACCATCGACGAGGGCGCGGTCGTGCCGTGGTCGATGTTCGGCCTCGCAGCCGTGCCGAAAGTGGCCGCCGAGCTGGGCGTACGTACCGACGTGCCGTTCTCGCGTGCCGCGCGGCGGAGACGAGGACGACGGGCCGACCCTGCCGCACTTGCCGGCCGGCACCGTCACCCAGGCCATCGAGCACACCGGCGACCTCGACAAGGTCCGCTCCCGCCTGCAGACCCTCGTCGACCTGGGCCTGGGCTACCTCACTCTCGGCGAAGCCACCCCCGCGCTGTCCGGCGGCGAGGCCCAGCGGCTCAAGCTCACCACCGAACCCGGCCCCGGCGGCGGCGTGCGCGGCGGACGCATCACCGCCACCGGCACCCCCGGCGAGATCGCCGACCACCCCGACAGCGTCACCGGCCGCTACGTGCGCGAGGTACTGGCTCCCTCATGAGAGAGCGGGGGAGGGCCGAGATCCTGGTCGTCACCGGTTCAGCCCTCCGTCCGCGACAGCGCCCTCAGGTGCGGGTCCAGCGCTGGTTGCTGCCGTTCGAGCAGGAGTAGAGCTGGATCAGCGTGCCGTTGGCGGTGCCGGTCCCGACCGCGTCGAGGCAGAGGCCCGACTGGACACCGACGACGGACCCGTCGGAGTTGAGGCGCCATTTCTGGTTGTCGCCGCCCCAGCAGCTGTAGATCTGGACCTTGGCGCCGTTGCCCGTGCCGGCGGCGTCCAGGCACTTGTTGCCGTAGACCCTGAACTCGCCTGCCTCCGTGTACGTCCACTGCTGGTTCGTGCCGTTGTTGCAGTCCCAGAGCTGGACCTGGGCGCCGTCGGCCGTGCTGCCGCTGGACACGTCCAGGCAACGGCCGGAACCGACACCCTTGATCGCTCCGCCATCCGAGGGGGGCGTGGTGGAACCGCCGCCGTTGAGTGCGTTGAGGACGGCGGAGTAGGCGGCCTTCTTGCTGCCGTCGCCGTTGAACAGCAGCGGTGTGTCCCCCGACCGCCAGGAGTCGGTGTCGCGCACGCCCCAGACGGTGATGCCGAGGCAGCGCGAGACGGCCAGGCAGTCCTTGGTCACGTCGGCGTAGGTCGTGGCCGAGGCGCCCTGGATGTCGAGTTCGGTGATGGCCACGTCGACGCCGAGGGCGGCGAAGTTCTGAAGGGTCGTGCGGAAGTTGCTGTTGTACGGGCTGCCGCTGTTGAAGTGCGACTGGAAGCCGACGCAGTCGATGGGCACGCCGCGCTGCTTGAAGTCCTTGACCATGGCGTACATGGCCTGGGTCTTGGCCCAGGTCCAGTTCTCGACGTTGTAGTCGTTGTAGCAGAGCTTGGCGGCCGGGTCGGCGGCGCGCGCGGCGCGGAACGCGGCCTCGATCCAGTCGTTGCCGGAGCGCTGAAGGTTGGAGTCGCGGCGGGCGCCCGAACTGCCGTCGGCGAACGCCTCGTTCACGACGTCCCACTGGGCGATCTTGCCCTTGTAGTGACCCATCACGCCGTTGATGTGGTCGATCATCGCCTGGCGCAGGGTGCTGCCGCTCAGGTTCTGCATCCAGCTGGGCTGCTGGGAGTGCCAGGCCAGGGTGTGGCCGCGTACCTGCTTGCCGTTCTGCACCGCCCAGTTGTAGACGCGGTCGGCGGCGGTGAAGCTGAACTGGCCCCGCTGTGGCTCGGTCGCGTCGATCTTCATCTCGTTCTCGGCCGTCACCATGTTGAACTCACGGCCGGCGATCGTCGTGTACGCCGAGTCGCCGAGCCTGCCGGAGGCGATGGCGGTGCCGAAGTAGCGGCCGCTCTGCGCCGCCGCGGCGCCGAGCGTGTTCTCGGCGGCGTGCGCGTTCGACGGTGCGACCAGTGCGGCCGACGCACCCAGGACGCCGACGACGAGCATCGGCAGCAGAGCGCGGAGTGGTCGGCTGAGAGCGGATCCCGCAAGGGCGTAGGAACCCATGACTGCACCTCCAAAGTAGACATAACGGAAGGCGACCGCATCACGGCAGGGTGTGTCGTCCGCCCTCGTTCGGTCGACGGGCGAGCGGGCCGGTGCGTGCCTGGATCTGTCGTGCGGTGTGCGTGGGTCTGCCGGGCAGTACAGAGCGTTCGGTGCCCGACGTGGTCGGACACCTCGGACCGGTGCCCGGTGTCCCAGACATGGATGATCGAGGCCTTGACGATGCATCGTCAATAGCTCGCGCATAAACTGTTTCCGCTCATTTTCCGAAATGTTTCGGCACAGGGCCAAGCCCATCGGTGGACTCTCGATGCGCTCGTCGATAACCCACCCGGATCTAATAACGGGAGAAAAGCCAATGAGAACGACACATCGCCGGCCCGACCGCGAGGTGCTGATTGCAGATGGATCCGCAACGCACCTTGACTGAGAGCGCTAACATTTCTAGCTTGTGACATCCGAATCCGAAGTGTCCTCGAAATATTTCGAGCACGCTTCGCCTTCCTGCACCCCCACTCCGGCCGTCGGGTCACCTCACGCCACCCCCTTCCAGGAGGCTCTCTGATGTGGTTTCACCACCCGTTCTCCGTCCGTCCAGGACGCTTACTCGCTGCTCTCGCGCCCCTGTTGCTCGTGGCCACCTTCCTCGGTGCCCAGCCCGCTGCCGCTGCGACCATCGATCCCAACGCCTCGTACGTGCTGCTGAACCGCAACAGCGGCAAGGCCCTGGACGTCTACAACATGGCGACCGGTGACGGCGCCCGGATCACCCAGTGGACCCGGAACGATCAGAACCAGCAGCAGTGGCAGTTCGTCGATGCCGGGGACGGCTACTACCGCATCAAGTCCCGCCTCTCCAACAAGGTGTTGGACGTCCACAACTGGTCCACCGCGAACGGCGGCTCGATCGTCCAGTGGACCGATCTGAACGCCACCAACCAGCAGTGGCGGCTGATGGAGAGCACCGACGGCTATGTGCGGCTCGTCTCGCGCCACAGCGGCAAGGCCCTCGAAGTGCAGGGCGCCTCCACCGCCGACAACGCCAACATCGTCCAGTACGACGACTGGGGTGGCACCAACCAGCAGTGGAAGCTGGTCAAGGCCGGTGGCGAAACCCCCGGCACGTGCGATCTTCCGTCGGCATACCGCTGGTCGTCGACGGGTGCGCTGGCGCAGCCCAAACCGGGGTGGGCCTCGCTGAAGGACTTCACCGTCGTTCCCTACAACGGCAAGCAGCTCGTCTATGCGACGACTCACGACAACGGGACGAGTTGGGGGTCCATGAACTTCAGCCTGTTCACCGACTGGCCGGAGATGGCATCGGCCGGCCAGAACACGATGTCGTCCGCAACCGTCGCGCCCACGCTCTTCTACTTCGCACCGAGGAACATCTGGGTTCTCACCTACCAGTGGGGCGGGACGGCCTTCTCCTACCGGACGTCGAGCGACCCCGCCAACCCGAATGGGTGGTCCGCCCCGCAGGTGCTCTTCTCCGGGAGCATCAGCGGCTCCGGAACGGGACCGATCGACCAGACACTCATCGGTGACGGGACGAACATGTACCTGTTCTTCGCCGGTGACAACGGCAAGATCTACCGGGCCAGTATGCCGATCGGGAACTTCCCGGGCAGCTTCGGAACGTCCTCGACCGTGGTCATGAGCGATACGACGAACAACCTGTTCGAAGCCCCGCAGGTCTACAAGCTGCAGGGACAGAACCGCTACCTCATGATCGTCGAGGCGATCGGTTCGCAGGGCCGCTACTTCCGCTCGTTCACGGCCACCGGTCTGAACGGTTCGTGGACACCCCAGGCCGCGACCGAGAGCAGTCCCTTCGCCGGCAAGGCCAACAGCGGCGCCACCTGGACCAACGACATCAGCCATGGCGAACTGATCCGCACCGGCCCCGATCAGACCATGACCGTTGATCCCTGCAATCTGCAGTTGCTCTACCAGGGCCGCAGCCCCAACTCCGGAGGCGACTACGGGCTGCTGCCCTACCGTCCCGGTCTGCTGACACTGCAGCGCTGACGGTGTGACACCGGCTCCGGCAGGGAGCCGGCGCGGCGGGCTCGGCGGAGGCCGAGCCCGGCCGCGTCACACGACGCCTGCCGAGTCGCCTGGCGCCCGTCCCTCGACAGATGGGAGCGCTCCCGCTCTCGATTCGCATGAGACTCCAAGAGGCCCCCCTGTTCCTGACGAGGGGGCCGCGCACCAAGCCGTCGACGACGTTTCGAAGGCAGCAGGTCACGTGTCGAGTCCGATCTCTCTTCGCGCACGGGCTCAAGTGGCACTCTCGAAGCTGTTTCAGGCCATCGGCCACTCAGCTTGCCGCATCTCTGTACGCGTTCCGGGACGCCGTGTACCGTCTCGGCCCGACGGCTCCCAGTCGCGAGTGGGAGCGCTCCCAGTACTGTTCGGGCTTTTTGAGGACACGACACCCGTATTCAGGAGCATCCGGGCTCCCCGCCCGGCGCAGGCACCACTCGTTCCGTGCCACGCCGCACCGGACGTGCGGTGCGGCAAAGCGTTCGGCACGCACATCTGTGTCATGCCCATGCCCTCCCGGACGGACGCTCCTCGTCCGGGCCCACGCGAGAGTGAGGAAACCCATGAATCTGCTCGACAAGTACCGTGACCATGTACTCGGCCTGTTCCGCGTCGTCTTCGGGTTACTGTTCGCCTGCCACGGGGCGGCCACCCTCTTCGACGTGCTCGGCGGTTCCCACGGCGAGTCCCCGAGCCCGGGGGAGTGGCCCGGGTGGTGGGCCGCGGTCATCCAGCTCGCCGGCGGCGTCCTGGTGCTGCTGGGTTGCGGCACCCGGGCAGTCGCGGTGATCTGCTCCGGCTCCATGGCGTACGCCTACTTCCGCGTCCACCAGGGGAACGCGCTGCTGCCCATCGAGAACGGCGGCGAGGCATCCGCGATGTTCTGCTGGGCGTTCCTCCTCATCGCGGCCATGGGGCCGGGCCGTTGGGCTCTGGACCAGGTCCTGACACGGCGCGGCGACGCACGGGCAGAGGCTCCGCTCGCACGGCACTGAAGACGTCCGAGTGGTGCCGCACCGGTGGCACCGGAACTGGAGGCTGTGCATATGAGAAAGACCCACCTGCTCACCGCTCTTGCGGCGCTGCTGTCGGCGACGACCGCGGCGGCACCCGCCTCGTGGAGCTCGACGTCAGGCCCGGACAACGGTTCCGGGCAGCGCGAGGCGCGCACATGCGCCGCCCGCGCGCTGATGTTCTGCGAGGACTTCGCCACCCTGCCACCGGGAGAGGCCCACGGACGCGGCTGGACCACCGACGCCGCGAACGGCACACTCACCATCGAGCGGGACGCCACCCGCCGCAGCAAGCACCTGCGCATACGTACCGAAGGTAACGGGCGGGCGTTCCTACAGGTCAACGATGTGCGACCGCCCGCCAACAGCTTCTGGGGCCGTGTCCGTCTGCGCGTCGACGCTTTCCCGTCCGCCCCGGACTGGGCGCACTGGACGCTGGTCGAGGCCGCCGGCGAGGGGCCCGGTTACGTGAGGCCGCTCGGCGGACAGTACGTGCCCACGGCGGGAAAGAACCTGTGGGGCGTCGGCTCCGACGGTGGGCCTACCGGAGACTGGACGGCCTGGCGCGAGTCGGCCCCGGCCCGCGCGGGCGTCTGGAGTTGCGTGGAGTGGCGGATGGACGCCCGCGACAACACGGTCTCCGTCTGGATCGACGGCGAGGCCAAGCCGGAGCTCACCGTCTCCACCCGTCGGCACGGCGGCGCCGACGCCGACTTCGTCTTCCCCCGGTTCCGTACGGTGAAGATCGGCTGGCAGCTCTACCAGGGCAGCCCGAGCCCGTCTTCGTACGACGTGCGCATGGACGACATCGCGCTGGACGGCAGGCGGATCGGCTGCTGAGCGCCGGGCGCGGGACGGCCGCCGGCCCGGGGCGGGCCGTGTGGTCCGTCCCGGGCCGGAGGCGGCTACGGCCGGCGGCGTCGCCCGGTCGCGCGTACTGCGTGAACCCTCTCGCAAGGGCGTGCCCAACTGCCTTGCACGGTACGCCGGTTGCCCGGCCCCGCCGAACCGGGGGGCAGCCGCCGCGATGTGCTCATCCGGGGGTGCAGCGTGGCACCGGGGCACCCGCGGTGCCGTTCGCCGTGTAGCCGAAGGAGGTCGCGGAGTTGACGGACAGCGTGCCGTTGGAGGAGGTGTTGCGCACGGTGGCGCGGCCACCTGCGACGGTGAGGGCACCGTTCCAGAGGCTGGTGACCGTCGTGCCGCCCAGGTCCCAGTCGACCGTCCAGCCCGTCAGCGCGACGGTGCCGGTGTTCTTGACGGTGACCTCCGCCTGATGGCCGCCCGGCCAGGAGTTGACGACCCGCGGGGTGGCGGTGCACACCTTGCCCGTGGGCGTGGGCGTGGGCGTGGGCGTGGGCGTGGGCGTGGGCGTGGGCGTGGGCGTGGGCGTGGGCGTCGGGTCGGTGCCCGGCTCGGTGCCGGGGTCCGGATTCGCGGTGAACGTCAGACCGTGGCCGTACGGGAAGAGCGCGCTCTTGCCGTCACCGTCGTTGATCGGCTGCTGAGAGGCGCTGCGCATCCAGCTCATGGGCAGCTTGCCGGTCGGGGCGTGGTCGCCGAAGAGCACGTCGGCGACGCCGCCGCCCTCGGTGCCCGGCAGCCAGGCGGCCAGCAGAGCCTTCCAGTCCGGCAGCTGGGCGGCGATGTCGAGGGGACGCCCGGAGACCAGCACCACCACGACGGGCACGCCGCTCGCCTTCAAGCGGGCCAGCGTCTGCAGATCCTCCTGGTCCAGTCCCATTCCGCCGGGCCGGTCACCGCGCATCTCGGCGTACGGGGTCTCGCCGACGACGGCGACCGCCGCCGTGTAGCTGCTGTCGATGCCGTTGCCGTAGCGGTCGTAGGTCACCCGGGACGGGTCGGCGGCGGTGGCGCGGATGCCCTGGAGGACGGTGGTGCCCTCGGTGACGGGCCCGCTGCGGCCCTGCCAGCCCAGGGTCCAGCCGCCGCTCTGGTTACCGATGTCGTCCGCGGACTTCCCCGCCACGAACAGCTTTCCGGTCTTCGCCAGGGGCAGCACTCCGCCGTCGTTCTTCAGCAGCACCTGCGAATCACGCACTGCCTCCCGGGCCAGTGACCGGTGCTCGGCGGAACCGACGCCGGGCGTGAGGGAGCGGTTGGTCAGGGGCCGTTCGAAGAGCCCGAGCTCGAACTTCTTGGTGAGAATGCGGCGATTGGCGTCGTTGACGCGTTCCGTGGCGATCCGGCCGGCGTTCACCTCGCCGCGCAGCAGGGTCAGGAACTTCTTGTAGTCGTACGGGACCATCACCATGTCCACGCCGGCGTTGACGGACGTGGTGATCTCGGCCCCGCTGAAGCCGGTCTGGCCGTCGAGCTGATCGATCGCCGCCCAGTCCGAGACGACGAACCCGGTGAATCCCAGCTCGCCCTTCAACACGTCGGTGACGAGGTATCTGTTGGCGTGCGAACGGACGCCGTTGAAGCTGCTGTAGGAGAGCATGACCGACCCGACACCGCGCCGGACCGCCTCCTTGAAGGGCGGCAGGTGGACCGCGCGGAGCTCGGCCTCCGACACCACCGTGTTGCCCTGGTCGATGCCGCCCGTGGTGCCGCCGTCGCCGATGTAGTGCTTGGCTGTGGCGAGTACGGAGGCCGGGGCGCCGCCCAGGGTGGAGCCCTGCATGCCGGTGATCAACGACGCCATGGCGGTGGGGAGTTCGGGCGTCTCACCGAATGACTCGTAGGTGCGGCCCCAGCGGTCGTCGCGGGCGACGCACAGACAGGGGGCGAAGCTCCAGTCGATGCCGGTGCCCGCCACCTCCTCGGCCACCGCGTGCCCGACGCGTTCCACCAACGCGGGGTTCCGAGTGGCACCCAGACCGATGTTGTGCGGGAAGACAGTGGCGCCGCGTACCGCGTTGTGGCCGTGCACCGCGTCGATGCCGTAGATCATCGGGATGGAGAGCGGGGTGCCGAGGGCGGTGCGTTGCAGGGAGTCGTAGGTGTCGGCCCAGGTCTGGGCGTTGTTGGGGCTGACCGTGGAGTCGCCGCCGGAGAGCACCGAGCCGATGCGGTAGGCGGCGAGGTCGGACTGCGGGACGAGCATGTCCTTCTCGATCTGCGTCATCTGCCCGAGCTTGTCGTCGAGCGTCATCCGGGACAGCAGATCGGCGACCCGGTCCTGCACCGGCAGGGCCGGGTCCTGGTACGGGAGCGCTGCAGTGGGCGGCGGGCCGGCCGGCGGAGCGGCACCGGCCGGCACGGTCACGGCGAGAGCCGCGGCGCACAGGACGGCGATCATTCCGGGGCGACGGGTGGAGGGCGTGAGAATCGGGATCATGAGGGCCTTCCCGGGTGTGGCCGGACGGGGCAGGGGAGCGAGCGGCACGGAGCATCGGAAGCACGGGACGCCGGGAGCGCGAAGCGTCGGGGGCACGGGGCGTGGGGCGTGGGGAACACGGAGCCGGCCGGGTCGTGACCCCGGCAACCGGATTCGCGTACGGAACCGAGGGGCGCTCCTGAACCTCGGGTCATGGGAGCGCTCCCAAGTCACGGTCAGGACTGTAGGAGCCGCGTCGTGTTCCCGACAACCGGGCGAACGGAGATTGTTGACGGCGCCGGCGGCGTCGGCGGCAGTCGAAGACCGGCGATCGAGCCACCTTTGCGCCATCTGCGGCGCGGAATTGGCGGAAACCGACATTGCCGCCGCGTTACGTCACGAGCAACCTGGGTCGCGGGAGCGCTCCCACAGCGGTTGATCACCCGCAGAGATCCTGGATTCCCCCCACGGAAAGAAGGAGATCATGGATTATCATCTGCACGCTCACCGTGTCCCACGCCGCCGTCTGACGCTCGTCCTGAGCGCTCTCGTCGCGGTCCTGTTCAGCCTGATCACCGGGAGTGGCACCGCCGCGGCCCACGGATCGGTGGTGGACCCGGCATCGCGCAACTACGGCTGCTGGCAACGCTGGGGCAGCGACTTCCAGAACCCGGCCATGGCGCAGCAGGACCCCATGTGCTGGCAGGCCTGGCAGGCCAACCCCAACGCCATGTGGAACTGGAACGGCCTGTACCGCAACGGCTCCGGCGGCAACTTCCAGTCGGTCGTCCCGGACGGGCAGCTGTGCAGCGGCGGCCGGACCGAGAGCGGCCGCTACGACGCGATGGACGCCGTGGGCCCATGGAAGACGACGGACGTCGGCGCCGACTTCACCGTCAAGCTGGACGACCAGGCCAGCCACGGCGCGGACTACTTCCTGGTCTACGTGACCAGGCAGGGCTTCGACCCCGCCACCCAGCCGCTGCGCTGGAGCGACCTCCAACTGGTGGCCCGCACCGGCAGGTACGGGCCCAGCCAGCACTACTCGATCCCCGTGAGTACATCCGGTTTCAGCGGTCGCCACGTCGTCTACACGATCTGGCAGGCCTCGCACATGGACCAGACGTACTTCCTCTGCAGCGACGTGAACTTCAGCTGACCGCGAGGGCCATCGGGTGGCGTCCTTTGCGGGCGCATCATTTCGAGGGCGGGCCGCCGGTACACCCGGCGGCCCGCCTGGGCACACAACGTCAGGACACGGAGAGGTGGTACGTCAAGCCGGGCGTTGCTCCAGGCAGTGCACGCAAGGGAACGGAGCCCGGGCTGACGGCCGTTGAGACTCACCCCGTACGCTCGTGATCATGGCAATCGGATTCAGCGACCAGTTCCTGCTCGAGGCGGAACGGCACTCCGTCTGGGGCGCAGCTCAGCTCGAGGCGCTCATGGAGTTCCTGCCCGAGGCTCCGTGGAGCGCGGACCTGCCGACGTGTTCGTACCAGCAGGGGGAAGTGCGGCTCCGGGTCGGTGTCCTTGGGACGTACGACATGGAGCAGGCGTCCTGGCTGTGGGGCTGGGCACATCCGGGGCTCGGCAGAAGCGACGTCGTGGCGTTGTCCGCTGCCGTGGCGCGGTACGGGCGGGCGCACGGGATTCCCGAGTTCACCGCTGAGAAACTCGATCTGTCCGGGTTCGACGATCCCCGGCGGGCCGCCGAGTTGCTGGCCTTCGCGGGGATGGGGGTGGCCAACACCCCCGGATACATCGGGCAGCCGGCCGGGCCCGGCACCCAGGTGTACTTCCTGCCCGACGACCCGAAGGTACCGGGCGCCGAGCTCGACCCGGTCGCCCTGCCGCGCGTGCTCATGGCCGGAGCCTCACTCATCGGGCGCTCGCCGCGGCAGGCCGTCACGGGGTACTTCGAGCACCACGGTGTGCCGCAGCGCGTGGAGGGCGACCGGCTGATCGCCGATTTGCCGACCGGGAACGCCGTCGTTGTCTCCTTCGACCGGATAGGGCGGATCAGCAACATCCGGCTCACGGTCAGCGGCTGACCCAGACCATCTGGCTGGTTGTACCGGGCTCCGTCTGCGATCTGCACGCGCAGGCGGCGGAGGCGGGCGAGATCCTGACCGAGGGGTTCGAAGACAAGCCGGCTGACCTACTGGACGCGGGAGCGAAGGTCCTGCCGTGGGCATTCGCGGAGGGCACAAGAGGCGTTCCCGTACTGGCTCGCGCGGCCCGGTCAGCATCCCGACGAGTGGACCGTGCTCTACAACGAGGAGCGCGTCTCCTTGTCGGAGCATCACGACATGGGGTGCCTGGCCTTTCTGTCGGCTGGGCTCAGCGGAACGGCGAAACGGAGTACTTCAGCCACCTCTACGAAGCGCTGAAGCCGACGGAGTACCGATTCCCGGCGGCCGACTGGGGCAACCGGGCAATGACGCCGCCACCGCTCTTGAGCCCTTCTCGCCAGTGGCACATCAACATGAGCGTTGTACTGGGCCCTGCTGAGCGTGACGGTTGGCCCGGGTGTTTCGCGGGTGGCGTTCCGACGATCTGATCGGCTACAGCGTCAAGGTCCTTTTTCTCGTCACTCCACAGCGCGCCGATTAGTTTGCGGCGCCCGGCCGGTCAAACTGGTGGCACCCAGGAAAGGACACCGCTATGCCGGAGCTTCTCGTCGACTTCATCACCTCCCTCGACGGCCACGCATCAGGAGAGGGGTGGCCCGGGTTCTGGGGGCTCGAGGGCCCGGAGTACCTCGCATGGCTCGGCGGGCAGCCCGAGGCCACGTACCTGATGGGAGCGAACACGTACCGCCTTATGTCGGGCTTCGCCGCAGGCGCGGTCCCGAACGGCCAGGATGAGTTCAGGCCCGAAGAGGAGGCATCCGTCGACGAGCTCACGCAAGCGTCCAAGGTGGTGTTCTCCTCCTCGCTCGAGGAGCCGCTGACGTGGGCCAACTCCGCGCTCGTCCGCGGCGACGCCGTCGAGGCGGTCCGTGCCATGAAGTCGAAGGGCTCGGGGCTCCTCAGCACGATTGGCAGCCTCAGTCTGTGCCGGTCCCTGCTACGAGCCGGGCTCGTCGACCGCTTCCGGGTCGTGATGTTCCCGGTGATCACCGGGGCCACGGGCGAAGAACGCATCTATGACGGCTATCCGGACGTTGCCCTTGAGATGATCGAGCACCGTACCTTCGACGGCCGCATCCAGCTGGTCGAGTACAAGCCCCGTGTGCTCGAGCACCCGCCGCTCGACGTCCCCGCGTGACGTCGCCTCGTCGGTCTGAACAGCCCTTGGGCGCCGGCGGGCGCGGAGCAAGACCTGATCGGCGCTGACGGCCAACGTCAGGACGCCCGCTCCACCTGTCCCCGAGCCGTCACAAGTCAGCCCGCGTACGCCCCCCCCAGGACCGCAGTCTCCGCAGAGATCCACCTGTCGGATACGGATGCGCCGCTGGACGCTTCCCTGGACAGAGCCTCGCGAGCCGAGCGCTTCGGCTGATCCGTCAGCGCTGTGTGTGCTGTTGCGCGGCCCGCTGGTGTGATCCTCCGCCCTGGTTCAGGCGTCGGTCGCTCGGGTAGAGCGGGACTGGGCGCGCAGCGCAGGCAGCCGGGCGCGGTCGTCCGCTTCGGCGAGGCTCTCGCCCAGGGAGAGGAGGGAGAGGAGCCGCACCGGCCGGCCGGCCGCCGCGGCAGCCTCCAGCTTGTGGTGGCCGTCGAGGAGGAAGTGGGTCAGGCCCCAGTGCGCGGACGGGTCATCTGCCAGGCCGGTGGAGGACTGGCACACATCCAGCGTGGAGACCGCCACCGCTGTGGGGACCGTTCCCTGCTCCATGAGCGCGACGTAGTCCTCGACACGCTCTCGTTCGTTCCAGGTCGGGGGAACCATGGGAACGACGAATTCGTAGAGGTGGGCATTCGTGTCGACCGTGGTCTCGAAGGTCCGGTAGTACGGGGTGTGCGGGTACTCCGGGAGGCCCCAGAACTGGTTGACCCCCCAGGACGTGACCTGCTCATGGCTGAAGTAGTCACCTTCCTTGCCGGGGATGACCAGCCGCGGTTCCACGCTCAGGAGCAGCGGAAGGTACTCGCCCTCCGGCAGCAACGCAGCGAACGCATCGATCACGCCGCCGTCATCCGGATCGTCCAGTGGCCCGCTGAGCCGTTCCTGCATGTCCTCGAGGGACAACTTCTCTTTGGCGGTTTCCAGCCGGCGAAACAGGAGCGGGCACGTTCCGCAATAGAAGCTCAGCTCGAAAGCAGGCTCGTTGTCGACCATGAGCAAGCGGCGCCGCGGCCCGCCACTGCGCTCGTGCAGTTCCACATCGAAGCGCAACCGTGCCTCGGAGGACGGGACGCCGAGCGTGCGGGGGTCGCCCGGTTTGATCATCACCCACCGACTGTACGGGAGGCCGTGTAGCCGATCCACCGAGTACTGAGCGCCTATCTGACCGGACGGCGGCGAAGTCGGGATCGTCGATGCCGGACCCGGTGATCTTCACGGTGGAGGCGGGCCCATGGCGTCCAGGTCAACTGCGGCGGTTAGCCCTTCATGATCGCGAGATGTCCGTCCTCAGATCCTGAGGATCCAGTGTCCCGTGCGTCCCAAAATCAAGGATCAAGAACCGTCGTCCCGGTCGTCGTTGGTGTGGACGGCGCGGAGTTCGAGGGCCGCTTCGGCGTCGGCCAGGCCCGGCGGGCGCCGGTGATGTCGAGGCGGTCGCCGATCGAGTGCCTGCAGGGGCCTTCGACGGAGCCCGTGGCGATCGGCCATCCCTTGTTCAGGTGGTGAGCCGCTTCGGCTTGCCCCGCGTCCACTCGATCTTCGCGGTCATCTGAAGTTCAACACGCGTTCGACGAGTGATTGCCAGCTGTCGGCGAGTGCGGCTTCTTGGCGTGCCGTTTCCGGGTCGGTGTTCTCCGCGGGCGCCAGGTACATCACGAAGGGGCCCTCGAGGGCTGCGGCGAGCTGCATTGCCAGGCTGTCGATATCGGCGGTGTGCAGGAGGCCTTCGCGCCGGGCTTGCCCGAGGAGCATCCGGATGTGGGTGGTCGACATCCCTCCGGCGGCGATGGCCACTTTCTGGTTGCGATCGAGTGCGGCGCGCTCGATCGCATGGTGCTCGAGCAGGAATCCGGTGCGCGCGCGGCCGTAGGCGACCAGCCGGGCGATCACGTCGGCGCCGGGACCCAGTGGCGGCGGACCGTAGAGCACCTGCTGCTGGAATTTGCGGTCGGCGTCGTCGAGCAACGCGGCGAAGATGCCCGCCCGGCTGCCGAAACGCCGAAAGACGGTTCCCTTGCCCAGTTGGGCCCGCTCGGCCAGGGCGTCCATGGTGACCCGCCTCGCGCCGCTTTCGGAGATCATCTCGCGGGCGACGTTGAGCAGGTGTTCGCGATTGCGCGCAGCGTCGGCGCGCTCGGCGGGAGGAGGCCCGATGGGCAGCAGGGGGGTGTCCACGGTCATACGGTAGCCGAGGGAATATAAGCGGGGTAAAGTCCGGTTACGGATACGCGAGGCACCGAGCCCGCATTACCGCCCCCGCCGCCCACGTGCGCGCCAAGACCGGCCAAGGAGTTCAACCATGACCCTGTTCCGACTCGATGCCAGCATCCTGCCCGCGGCTTCCGCCAGCGCGGAGATCGCCGACGTAGTCGAGGCCAAGTGGACGGCAGCGCATCCCGGCGAAGCGGTGGTGCGCCGCCACCTGGGCACCGACCCGCTGCCGCCCCACATCTGGGCGAGCGCCACCGTCGCCGGCTTCACCCCCGCATCGGAGCGCACCCCCGCCCAGCGTGAGGCGCTCGCGAACGCCCAGGACCTCGTCGAGGAGCTGACGTCCGCGGATGTCGTCGTCCTGGCCGTGCCGTTCTACAACTTCGGCGTCTCCCAGCACTTCAAGACGTGGGTCGACCTGGTGATCGCCGCCGCAGGACCGACTACGCCCGTCCTGAAGGGCAAGCCGACAGTGCTGGTCACCGTGCGCGGCGGCGGCTACGGCCCGGGCACCCCGCGCGAGGGCTGGGACCACTCCACCCCCTACCTCAGGCGCATCCTCGCCGATGTCTGGGAGGCCGACCTGACCGTCATCGAGCGTGAACTCACCCTCGCGGCCACCACCCCCGGCATGGAAAGCCTGCGCGATCTTGCCGGCGAGCTGCGCACCAGGGCTCTCGAGGAAGCCGACAGGGCCGGCACCGGCATCGCTGCCACCTGAACCGAGCTGCGGCACCAGGACCCCCGCCTCCACCCCGCCCCTGATTGAACTCTCAACCCGCTCGTCCTTACCAGCCGTCAAGCGCGGCGGCGATCGAGGAATCAGAAGACCAACACCGAGCGCGGCGTCGGACTGTGGCGCCCGACCGAACGGAATCCAGATGTCCACCACCCAGATCACATCCGGCCACTACACACTCGACCCGGTACGCAGCGCGGTCGGCTTCCAGCGAAAGACGTTCTGGGGCCTGACGGCCGTCAACGGCGTCTTCGCTTCGGTACAGGGCAGGGGCACCGTCGATGAGGACGGCACCGCCGAGGGCGGCCTCGTCATCGACGTCGCCTCGCTCGACTCGAAGCACGCGAAGCGCGATAACCACCTGCGCAGCAAGGAGATGCTCGACGCCGAGGCATTCCCGACGATCACCTTCGACGCCGAACGCATCACGCCCACAGGCTCGAGTACGGCCGATGTCGAGGGCAAGCTCACCGTTCGCGGGACCAGCAGGAGGCTGAGTTACCCGGTGAGTTTCAAGAAGCAGGGCACCGATGCGGTTGTGGTGAGCGGCGCCGTCACGATCGATCCGGCGCAGTTCGGGCTCAAGAACCCTCTCGGCATGATGAAGGGCCCGGCCGTCATCAACCTCGACCTGCGCTTCACCGCGTGAACTGAACGCGGCCCACACCCTCGACCGTGCGCCGGACCCGGCGCCGGCGAGGAAATCCGATAGATCGAGAAGAATGAGAGCGCACACCATGAGCAGGATCAGCATCATCGGGACGGGGAACATGGCCCGCGCCCTGGGCAGCCGTGCAGTCGCGGGCGGCAACGCGGTCGAGGTCATCGGCCGCGATGCTTCCAAGGCCGACGCTCTGGCCAGGGTGATCGGCGGCGCCACGGCGGGGACGATCGGCGCAGCCCCGGCCGGCGACATAGTCATCCTCGCCGTGCCCTACGCCCACGCCGTACCGCTCGTGCGTCAGTTCGGCAACGCGCTGTCGGGCAAGGTGATCGTCGATATCACCAACCCGTTCAATCCCGACTTCACGGGACTGGTTACGCCGGAGGGCAGTTCCGCCGCGCAGGAGATCACCAAGTGCGCTCCCGCGGGAGCGCACGTCGTCAAGGCGTTCAACACCGTCTTCGGCCACGTGCTTGCCGCCTACACGCCCGAGGATCCCCGCCCGCTGGACGTGTTCATCGCCGGCGACGACGCCGGGGCCAAGGCGGGCGTGTCATCGTTCGTCGAGAGCCTCGCGCTGCGCCCGCTCGACGTCGGCGACCTGACGAGCGCTCGTTGGCTCGAAGGAACGAGCGTGCTGTTGATGCGCGCCATGTTCGGCAAAGCCGTCAGCAGCAGCAGCTTCTCCATCGGCCTCACCGTCCGCGGCTGACCATACGTACCGTCTCCATCAGTACTGAGACGCCGAAAATCGGCCACCCGGCCGCGATCCGTGGCGCTTGCGGCGAAGAAGAACCCCTACACCCAAGCTCATTTCACTCCCATCGGGTCATCGTGGATCAACCAGATAGAGACCTGGTTCGGCATCATCACCCGGCAGTCCATCCGCCGTGGCTCCTTCTCCAGCGTGCACGTCCTGATCAAGCAGATCCGCGACTGCAACGACTCCTGGAACGAGAACGCGAAACCTTTCAACTGGACCGCGACCACCGGCGAGATCCTCCTCAAGGTCCGCCTCGTCCAGACCAGCATCAAGAAGCTCGCCGACAACAACACGACGTAATACAAAGGGATCACGAGCTCGTTAGTACTCCAGCTGTAGATCGTGATCTTCATGTCTGCTTGCCGTCGGCATAGAGCAAGTCACGTCGGGCGGGCAGGGCCGAGGCACTGTCAGGTGTTGGCCCTGAAGTATGCAGCGGCAGCGTCGATGAAGCGGTCGTGTGCGGCCCGTGCGGCGTCCTGCGCTGCGGTGAGCTCCTCGATGCTCGTGGCGGCATCGACCATGTTGTATGTGGCGACGACCATCGCCTGGGCGGTGGCGTGGACAGCCGGGTCAGGCACGAGGAGCCGCAGCGCAACCAGGGGTCGGGTGATGGCGGCGCGGGTGACATGAGACTTGGCTCGTAGTTCTTCGAGCTCATCGTTGCCGGCGCCGCGCAGCCGAGCCTCTCCGCGCATCCACAGGGCCCGGCGGTGGTCGGAGCCGGCGGAGGCGAGTGTGGTCACCGCGTCGAGCCGGTCGCGGCGCAACTGCTCAGCGGCGGCTGCGCGCTCGGCGCGGCCGGCCGCGAGGTGTTGGAACGTGCCGGTGACGATCGATCCGAGGAGCGTCCCGATGACGGCAAGGACAGTGGCGATCATGATCTGCTTCCTGGTCGGGTCCCGGCCCGGTGCGGAGACGGGCGCACCACCGTTGATCATCGTGACTTGTGTGGAGTAACGATGAGACGGTGGCCGCAGGTCACAGCATAGATCCCGACCGTTGGCGTGAGGCGTTCGAGATGGCCATGGGCCGGATCGCGGGCCGGTTCACCCGGGTCGAACCACGGCTGCGGGCCGGGCGGTTGGTGCTGGGTCTGCTGTCGGACCTGCCGCGGAAGAACTGCTGGACGATCGCGGAGTGGGCCGGGGAGGCCAGCCCGCACGGCATGCAGCATCTGCTGTGCCGGGCCGTATGGGATGCCGACGGCGTCCGTGATGACGTGCGTGAATACGTCGTCGAGCACCTCTATGACGATGCCGCGGTCCTGGTGGTCGACGAGACCGGCGACGTGAAGAAGTGCACCCACACGCTCGGGGTCCAGCGCCAGTACACCGGAACGGCCGGCAGGATCGAGAACTCCCAGGTCGCGGTCTACCTCGTCTACGCCGGGATGCGCGGGCACGCGGCAGTGGACCGGGAGCTGTACATCCCGCGTTCCTGGACGTGCGACCCGGACCGCTGCCGGGCCGCAGGACTCGGCCAGGACACCGTCTTCGCGACCAAGCCGGACCTGGCCCGCACGATGATCGAACGGTTTTTGGACGCCGGACACCACGTCGGCTGGGTCACCGGGGACGAGGTCTACGGCGGCAACCCAAGACTCCGTACGGCTCTGGAGGAACGCGGCATCGGCTATGTCCTCGCGGTGGCCTGCTCGGCCGAACTGCCCACCCGGGCAGGCAAGTTCCGCGCCGATGCCTTGGCGCGGAAGGTGCCGAAGCGGGCCTGGCAGAAGCTCTCGGCCGGGCCTGGCGCGAAGGGGCAGCGGTTCTACGACTGGGCCGTCATCGACCTCGCCGAGGCAGCCCCGGGCTGCCACCAGCTGCTGATCCGCCGTAACCGCAGCACCGGCGAACTCGCCTACTACCGCTGTCACTCCACCACGCCGGCATCCCTGGCCACCCTGGTCAGGGTCGCAGGTTCCAGATGGCGGGTGGAGGAGACCTTCCAGACCGAGAAGGGACTGGCCGGGCTGGATGAGCACCAGGTCCGCCGCTACCCCTCGTGGGCCCGCTGGGTCACTGTCGCGATGCTGGCCCACGCCTTCCTTGCCGTCGTCCGCGCCGACGAACACGCACACCGACCCACGCCGGACGATCTGATCCCGCTGTCCTGCAGCGAGATCTGCCGCCTGTTCATCGCGCTCGCCGTCCGGCCCGTCCGCGACGCGGCCCACCGGCTTGCCTGGTCCGACTGGCGCCGCCGTCACCAGGCACGATCACGCACCAGTCACTACCGGCGGCAAGCCGCATCCCAGACATGAAGATCACGATCTACAGCTGGAGTATTAGGCGAACCCTGATACCGCACTGGAAATGAAGTCTTTCCGCAGCCGCCCGAAGCGGCTGCGGAAAGACCCGGCTTGGGGCGCACGCCACGGCCAGATGATCTGGTCACCTGGAAGCCGTCAGCAGTCGAGACCATCCGCAAAGCCGGAGCTCATGCCGACGCAGGGGACAGGCGGATCGAACATATCGTCAGCTAATCCTCCAAAGCTCACCTTGCGGAGACAAAATAAGCGGGGTATAGTCCGTTTATGCTTGCACGCAAAGTCCGCTTCCGTGTTCAGAAGGGAACCTCGTGAGCTATCTGCCAAATGGGGCGATCGTCCTCCCGGCCGGCGAGGGCCTGCCGATCCCCGGCGACGGCCTGCTGATCCCCAACTTGCTCGGCAAGGTGACCGCCGACCAGGGCTCAGGCTCCATCGCCGTGATGGAGGGGACGGCGGAGCCCGGCTTCGGGCCCCCTCTTCATATCCATCACAGCAGCGAGGAGCTTTTCTATGTCCTCCAGGGCCAGATGGACTTCCAGATCGGCGACCAGCGGGTAAGCGCGACGTCCGGCACGCTCGTCATGGTGCCGCGCGGAACGGTCCACGCACCCCGGGTGGTCGGACGCGAGCGGGCCAGATTCCTGGTCATGTTCGCGCCCGCCGGCCCGGACGGGCTGTTCTACGAGATCGCCGCACTCGCTCAGGAAAATGGCGGGGTCATCAATGACAATGACTCGCGCATCGAGGCGCTCGCGGTCAAGTACGATACCGAGCATGTCGGGCCCCCGTTGCAGTAAATCAACGAGAGCGCCCCACCCACAAAATCAACTTGGGCTCGCGCCCGCAACTTAGGCCCTGCTCGTGGCCGCGGCGTTCCTGACAGCGTCCAGAGCGGCGGTGTGCGAGACAATGGGCTTGTACCCGAGTTCGGCTACCGCCTTGTCGGTCCGCAGGGTGCACGTCTGCCCGAGGAACCATCGAACGGGCACGGGGATCGCACGGGCGGCGGTTTCGGCGTCCAGTTCGTCGGTCGGCTTGTTGACGCCATGGATTTCGAACATGGTCTCCCAGAAGTCGCGGAAGGTGACGCGGTGTTGGTCGGTGACGAAATACGCCTGGCCCGGCCGGCCGCGCTGCCACCCGAGCATGAGGCCCTCGACGCAGTTGTCGACGAACGTGATCTCAGTGGTGTGGCGACCGCCCTCGATCCAGGCGAACTGCCCAGCCTTCGCCAAGTCGATCAGCATGTTGATGAGGATGCTGTCTGGGCCCCAGACCATCCTGGGCCGGATCGACACCGTGGCGAATTCCGGCGCGTTCGCGTCGAGCACGATTGCCTCGGCCTCGGCCTTCACCGCAGAATAGGTGGCTTCTGAGTCCGGCCGCAGGGGCGCGGTTTCGTCGACGTCCACGAGCGGATCGCCGGCAAGGAGCGCGGCTTCGGTTCCGCAGTGAACGAACCGGGGAACTTCGGCATGGCGGGCCGCGTCTACTGCCGCCTGGGTGCCGCGGACCGTCACCGCCTCTTGACGCGCACGGTCGGCGGAGACATCGGTTTCGGCAGCGAGGTGAAACACCACTGCGCTGCCCTTCACCGCGTCCCGCCACGTGGCCGGGTCGGTCAGCTCGCCGCGCACGGGTTCCGCGCCCAGCGCTGCCACCTTGGCGGCCGACGCCTCGCTTCGGACCAGGGCCCTGACCGTATGCCCCTCACTGACAAGCCGACGGACCAGCACTTGGCCGATGAACCCCGAACCGCCCGTGACGAATGCCTGGGCCATGAAACTCTCCTTCATCGGTACCTGCCTCTCGCCTGCCTCGGGGCGAGAAGGTCTCATAGGGGTGAAGCAGCCTCCGGCCACGAGCCATTCCCTCGAAAAGATTCATACTCCGGTGGTGTGCGATAGCTTCTCTGCATGGCTTCTCTTCGGGCGCTGGAGTGCCTCGTCGCGGTCGCGGACTCCGGGTCGGTCACACAGGCGGCACGGCTCCTGCACTCGTCGCAGCCCGCTGTCTCTCACCAACTCGCCGCGCTGGAACGCGAGACAGGGACGATGCTGCTTCGCCGCGAAGCCAGGGGAGTCAAGCTCACTCCTGCCGGCCGTGCCGCCGTCGCGGATGCCAGACGAGCGATCGAAGCGGCCGCCTCCGCGGTCCGGTCGGCTCGCGCCGTCGGCGAAGCAACCGGTGGATCACTGCGGTTGGCCTGTGCGCAGAGCCTGATCTCCGTGCTCGCCCCCGTCATTCGCGAGTGGCACCACCGTCACCCCGAGGTGACGATCACCTTGCGTGAATCCACGTCGGCAGAAGAGCTTCACGGCTTCATCGACGCCGACGAAGCCGACGTAGTGCTGATGCCTTCTCCTGTGCCCGACCGCTTCACGGCGACCGTGGTCGCCGACGAGGAGATCGTGCTGGCCGCACCGACGGACCATCCCATCGCCCGGCAGCCTGCCGTGTCCGTGCAGGATCTGGACGGCGTGGGCCTCGTTCACTTCGCCCCGGAGAACGGCCTCAGCACGTGGCTCGACCGGTCCCTCACCAAGGCCGGAGTCCGGCCGGAGCTCGTGATGAGGACAGCGGTCACTGTGGTGGCCCCGCAACTCGCGGCTGCCGGCCTAGGGGTCGCGGTATGCCCGGTAAGCGCGATCAGCGCCGGTTTCCCGGGCGCGGTCCGATCGTTCTCACCACACTGGGTCAGGCAACTGGTGGCGGTCACCCCCAGCACACTCGACCCGCTCGCCGCGCTGTTCATCGGCAACATGCGCAGGCACGGCGTGCACGTGCCCCGCGACGTGCGAACTCAACTCGCAGGGGACGCCCCGAAGCCCGCGAAGGCGCGACCGTCCTCCTGAGGATCTCCCCGCCGACGCGGCCGGCCCCGGCTTCGCCCTCAGCTTGATCATTAACCTGTGCGGCCGTAATGCTGGTCGAGTGTCTCGGCGCGCTTGACGGTCTTACCCGGCGTGTGGCGGGGTGCTCTCGTACGGTTGACCGATCCGCGAGGGCGTCCTGGGCCGGGGCGGGAGGGTTTCGGTGCAGCCGCTGGACGGGCCGGAGTGCCTACGCCGACCGGACCGCCTCCTTCTCCTGGACTGCCCCTGCGGACCGCTCGGGAGTCGCCGGCTACGTGGTGACCATGGACCGTACCGCCGACACCCTGCCGCCGGCGACGGGTGCGGTGCAGACGGCCACCTCCTTCACCGCGACTGCCACCGCTGACGGCACCTGGTACCTCCACGTCCGGGCCGAGGACAAGGCCGGCAACTGGTCAGCGACCGCCGCGCATCTGCCGTTCAAGGTCGACATGACCCTGCCGGCGGCACCTGTGATCAGTTCTTCTTCTCATCCCGACCAGACGCGCGCCTATCGCGGCAAGGACCTGACGGCCTCCTGGAAGGCCCCCTCGGGCTTCTCCGCGGGCTACAGCGTGGCCCTTGACAAGATCTCCGCCACGGTGCCGGACGCTGTCGTCGAGACCACCGCTACCACCTACGGCGCGCAGCTCACGGAAGGTGTCTGGTACCTGCACGTGCGGGGTGTCGACGCCAACGGGACCGCCGGCGCGACCTCGCACTTCCGTGTCACCGTCGACACCACCGCCCCCGGGGCCCCGGCCGTCACCTCGACGGACTTCCCCGAGGACGCCTGGGCCGGGTCCGCCGGCACCCCCGGCACGTTCCAGGTCGCCACGGCCGGCACCGACGTCGCCGGGCTCACCTACAAGGTGGACGGCGGAACGTCCACCGGTGTCCCGGTCACCGGCAGTCCGGTGGATCTACAAGGGCGGACAGGAATCCACCTCCTCCCGGGTGGCTGACTACTGGCGGCGCTGGGCGCAGAGCGGCGACCAGGTGTGCAGCGGAGGAATGCAGACCGGCGAGAGGTGCGGATGGAAGGTCAAGTCGACGCAGGCCACGGTCAAGTACACCAGCGGAACCACCGCCCGGAACATGGTCGTCGCCCGAAAGACCTCCGGAGCATGCTTGATCGGGGGTGACTCCGGCGGCCCCGTCTACACTGTGGACAGCTCCGGCCGCGCCTACGCCAAGTGCATCGTCTCGGGCGGAGGTGGGGGTGGCGGCGACCACAGCGGCGGCCTGTTCGATCCGTGCGAGATGATCTTTACCGACATCGGGCTGGCCAACAGCGCGCTCCCCGGACTGGTGGCGAGGTACTGAGATGAAGAGAATCACCTTCTCCGCCCTGCTCACGGTGTCGCTTCTGACCGGCTGTTCGCTGAGCGAGGACGAGCCCTGCACCCTCCTCGACGCGAAGTCCGAGGTCTCCTTGCTCTGGCGCGCCGCTGACTTCGGCGCGGCGGACGCGGCCACCTTGCGTCTTTGCGTGGGCGAGGTCTGTGAGCAGCGCCGGTCCGGAGACCTGGACCGGCCGTTCAGCTCTTTGTCGGTCCCGCTCCCCGACGCGGACGGGCCCGGGCCGGTCCCCGTCCGGCTCACCGTCACCACCACCGCCGACGGCAAGGAGATCGTCACCGACTCGGCCGAGGCGACCCTGCAGGAACAGAACCCCAACGGCAAGCGCTGCGACCCCACCGCCTGGACCGCCACCTTCCGTGCCGAGCCCACCGGCCTGACCGACCCGAAGGGGTTGTCTCTCAAGTAGCCGGCCTGGACACCCAGGTACACGGGCCCCTCCGGAACTCCTGGAGGGGCCCGTTCCGTGTCGTGGGGGTCAGTTCGTCCACGACCGGGGAGCAGAGGCGGGTGGCGCCGCGGGAGACGGTCAGGGGCGTCCCAGCCGTCGCCCCGGCGTGGCAGGAGGTCCGGGTCGGCCAGGACCCGGCCTGCGTGGATCTCGGGCAGGAGGCGGCGCCCCAGGATCTGTCCGGCGCAGATGATGCCGTGCCGGACGACGACGGAGACAGCCGCTGCCACCTCCCCGTCTGCGGTCGTGACGGGGGCTGCGACCGACAGCGTGTCCGCGGACAGTTGCCGGTCACTCACTGCGTATCCGCACACGCGTATCTGGGCGAGAACTCTTCTGAGCTGGACATGGTCGGTCAGGGTGTACGGGGTATGCCGCTGGACCGGCCGGGCCAGCGCCTCGTCCTGCACATGGCCCGGGGCGTGGGCGAGCAGTACGAGTCCTGCGCCTGTGGCAGTGATGGCGAGCCGTCCTCCCACCCGTGTCGGAGTGGGCACGGCGCCGTCGGCGCCGATGCGCTCCACGAAGACGATCTCCGAGCTGTCGCGGATTGCGAGTTGTACGTTTTCGCGGGTGAGAGAAGAGAGGTCATGCAGGTGGGGGAGCGCCAGTTCGCGGATTCCTTGGCTGCGGGGTGGGAGGGACCCAACTTCCCACAGTCGTAGTCCGACGCGGTAGCGTCCCTGTGCATCGCGCTCCAGCGCTCCCCAGGTGAGAAGTTCACCGAGCATGCGGTGAACGGTCGACACGGGCAGACCCGCTCGGCGGGACAGCCCTTAGACGCTGTTGTCTTTCCGAGTCTGACGACTGTGTTTTCGCTGGTCAGGGGTAGGGGCGGCGTCGGTATGGGAGTGATGGGG
>NZ_JBEOSI010000009.1:0-423704 GCF_040302845.1 Streptomyces sp. NPDC096323 | reverse complement strand
CCTGCACGCCCCCACCCGGCCGTCCTGCGTCTGCAGATCAGCCCTGCGACTGTCGCAGACGCACGGCGGCCGGGTCCGGGGGCGTGCAGGGGAGTCCCCGCAGGACGACGAACATCGACCCGGGTTCATCGCGTACCGGCGGAACGTTCGTCGTTTGAGGAGACGCCCCGGAGGGACCCCGGACCCCCACTCACGGGGTAGCGCGCCGCCCCGCGGGGGACCCGCACAACAGCCCGTCCGGCGATTGAGGACGGAACCCCGCACCAAGAGGGAGCCGCACCCCGCGGGGACCCGCAAGACGGTCAGACCACCGCGCCGCGGCCCGGGTCGTCGCCGTCCTCGTCGTCGTGGTCCATCCGCGCCACCAGCGTCGCGAAACCGCCCAGGAAGCCGCCGACGCCGACCGTGGTCAGCCACCACGTCATCTCCCACTGGAGCAGCACCGCGAGGAGCAGCAGGACGGGGCCGCCGATCACCGCGAGCCAGGCGAACTTCGACGTGACGTCGGCCTCCGGCAGGGGCGGCGGCTCGGGCGGCACGAAGTGCCCCTCGCCGGTGTCGTCCGCGGCGTCGCCCGCGACCGGCTCGTAGTCGCGCGGGCCGCCGACGCCCGGAGCGAAGACCACCGAGCTGCCGAGCGGCTTCTCCGGCGGCTTGGGCCGGCTCTTGCCGAGGCCCTTGTCCGGGTCGGGATCGACGGAGTCCTCTTCGGGGAGGGCGAGGTCCTCGATGGAGCGGAAGGGCCTGGCGCCCGGCGGGTCCGGCGGCTCCTGTCCGTATCCCGCGACGATCGCCTGCCAGACGGCGTCCTCGTCGACCGGGCGTTCGCCCTCCGCCCCGGCGGGCGAAGGCGCCGGCCCACCGCCGTCGTCGGGGACGGCCGTTCCCCCGGCGGGGAGCGGCTCGCGCTCCTCCTCGCTGCCTGTGCGCTCCGCATCGTGCTCAGCCACCGGACGTGCTCCCCTTCGTTCCGACGCTCGGGGCGAGGCGGCCGATGAACGAGTAGCTCTCGTCGAAGATCCGCTCCGCATCGTGGTCCAACGTCGCGACGTGGTAGCTCTGTTCCAACAGGACCTCCTCGACATCGGTCGAGGACACCCGGCTCAGGATCCGGGCGGTGTCGGCTGGCGGCACGACATGGTCCTGTGGGCTGTGCAGCACCAGGATCGGCTGGGTCACCTGGGGCAGATCGGCGTCGACCAGCCGGAAGAACTTCCGCAGCGAGTACGCCGCGTGCAGCGGCACCCGGTCGTAGCCCAGCTCGTGGGACCCCTCCAGCGCGATGTCGTCCGCCAGTCCCTTCGTGCTCGGCACCAGATGGCGGACGACCGGCAGCGCGTGGGCCGCGAGACCGTGCACCTTGTTGGCCGGGTTGACCAGCACCAGGCCCCGTACCGCGTCGCCGTGCTTGGCGGCGAGCCGCAGGGACAGCGCGCCGCCCATGGAGAGCCCGAACACGAAGACCTGCTCGCACCGCTCCAGCAGCGCCCGCAGCTCCCGGTCCACCTCCGCGTACCAGTCCTGCCAGCCGGTCAGCTGCATGTCCTGCCAGCGCGTGCCGTGCCCGGGCAGCAGCGGCAGCGAGACCGTGAGCCCGCGCTCCGCCAGATAGCCGGCCCAAGGGCGCAGCGACTGCGGGGAACCGGTGAATCCGTGACAGAGGAGGACGCCGACCTCTCCGCCCTCGTGGCGGAACGGCTCGGCTCCAGGAAGGACCGGCACCGGGGTCTCCTGTTCGTGAGGCTCGAAAGGGGAGCGAAAGGGGGAGTGCGGAAGGATTACTTCACCGTACGCGACCGGGCCGACACCGACCAGGGCCGTCACCGGCCGGGGCCTCGGGCGCCCCGCCCGTGCCGGGCGGGAACGCGGGCGGCCGCACGGGTTAAGGTCTGTCGGACAGCACACAGGAGGCACCCGAGTTGATCTACGGCGCAATGAAGTTCTCGATCGGCGGGTCTCTGAAGCTCGCCTTCAGGCCGTGGGTGGAGGGCCTGGAGAACATCCCCGCGCAGGGACCCGCGATCCTCGCCAGCAACCATCTGTCGTTCTCCGACTCCTTCTTCCTGCCCGCCGTCCTGGACCGCAAGGTCACCTTCATCGCCAAGTCCGAGTACTTCACCGCGCCCGGGGTCAAGGGCAAGCTCACCGCCGCCTTCTTCAAGGGCGTCGGACAGCTGCCGGTGGACCGCTCGGGCGCCCGCGGGGCCGGCGAGGCGGCGATCAAGGCCGGCATCGAGGTCATCGAGAGCGGCGGCCTGTTCGGCATCTACCCGGAGGGCACCCGCTCGCCCGACGGCCGGCTCTACCGCGGCAAGCCCGGCGGCCTCGCCCGGGTGGCGCTCGCCACCGGCGCGCCGGTCATTCCCGTCGCGATGATCGACACGGAGAAGATCCAGCCGCCCGGCCAGGTGATGCCGAAGCTGATGCGCCCGGGGATCAGGATCGGCAGGCCGCTCGACTTCAGCCGCTACCACGGCATGGAGGGCGACCGCTTCATCCTGCGCTCGGTCACCGACGAGGTGATGTACGAGATCATGAAGCTCTCCGGCCAGGAGTACGTCGACATCTACGCGACCGCCGCGAAGCGGCAGCTGGCCGACGAGGCGAAGCGACGGGCCGAGGCTGCGAAGAAGACGCCGTCAGGGACGGAAGCGGACCGCCACGACGCCTGAGGGCGCGGGGGTTCACCGGGGGTGGGGGAGGACAGCATGGCCAAAGGTGTGCGCGTGGTGAGGATGTCGGTCGAGCAGCCGCTGTGGCGGGCCCTGACCGCGTACCGCGTCCTGACGATGCTCTACGCGATCCTTCTCGCCGCCTTCGGGGGCGAGAAGTACGAGCGGCCGTGGGTGGCCGTCGTCTTCCTCGCGGCCATGGCCGTCTGGACGCTCGCCACACTGCCGAAGGTCGCGGGCGCGGCGGCCTGCACCAAGCGCTTCCTGGGCGCGGACCTCACGCTCGCGCTCATCGGCATCCTCGTCACCCCGCTCGCCGACTTCCAGGCCCAGCACGTCGACGGCCCGACGCTGCCGTCCATCTGGACCGCCGGTTCCGTGCTGGCGTTCGCGATCAAGGGCGGCTGGCGGTGGGCGGCGTTCGCCTCCACCTTCGTCGCCGTCGCCAACCTGATCGAACGCGGCGCACCCAGCCGCGACACCCTGCACAACGTCCTGCTGGTCTGGGTCGCCTCCATCGCCATCGGTTACGTCGTCGAGGTCGCCCGCGCCAGTGAGCGCACCCTCGCCCGCGCCCTGGAGATCGAGGCCGCCACCCGGGAGCGGGAGCGTCTGGCCCGGGACATCCACGACAGCGTGCTCCAGGTCCTCGCCATGGTGCAGCGCCGGGGCACGGCCCTCGGCGGCGAGGCCGCGGAACTCGGCCGGATGGCCGGGGAGCAGGAGGTCGCCCTGCGCACCCTGGTCTCCAGCGGCCTGGTGCCCCCCACCCGCGTCTCCGAGGACGCGGCCGAGGGCGCCGTCGTGCGGGCCGTCGAGACGGACGACGAGGACACCGACGTACCGGCCGCCACCGACCTGCGCGCCCTGCTCGCCCCGCACGCCGGATCCCGGGTCACGTTCGCGGAGCCCGGGGCGCCGGTGCTGCTCAGCCCCGCGGCGGCCGGGGAGCTGGCGGCGGCCGTCGGCGCGGCCCTGGACAATGTCCGGGTGCACGCGGGGGAGGACGCCCAGGCGTGGATCCTGGTCGAGGACTGGCCGGACGAGGTGATCGTCACGGTCCGGGACGACGGACCCGGCATCCCGGAGGGCCGGCTCGCCCAGGCCGAGGGCGAGGGACGCCTAGGCGTCGCCCTTTCGATCCGCGGCCGGCTGCGTGACCTGGGCGGCACGGCGGAACTGATCTCGGTGCCCGGCCAGGGCACCGAGGTCGAATTGAAGGTACCGAAGGTTTCACGGGGGAAGGCGGGTTCAGTCCGATGAGCGCAGCAACCGAAGAGGGCGCAGGGCAGCAGCGGCCCATCAGGGTCATGGTGGTCGACGACCACCCGATGTGGCGCGACGCCGTCGCCCGCGACCTCGCCGAGAACGGCTTCGACGTGGTGGCGACCGCGGGTGACGGCCCGCAGGCCGTCCGCCGGGCCGGGGCCGTCACCCCCGACGTCCTCGTCCTCGACCTCAACCTGCCCGGGATGCCGGGCGTCCAGGTCTGCAAGGAACTCGTCGGCTCCCAGCCCGGGCTGCGGGTCCTGGTGCTTTCCGCGAGCGGCGAGCACGCCGACGTCCTGGAGGCGGTCAAGTCCGGCGCCACCGGTTATCTGCTGAAGTCGGCGAGCACCCAGGAGCTGACCGACGCGGTCCGCTCCACCGCCGTCGGCGACCCGGTCTTCACCCCCGGCCTCGCCGGACTGGTGCTGGGCGAATACCGCAGGCTCGCCTCCGAACCCGCACCCGTCGCCTCCGACGAACCGAAGGCCCCGCAGCTCACCGACCGGGAGACCGAGGTGCTGCGGCTGGTGGCCAAGGGACTCTCGTACAAGCAGATCGCCGAGCGGCTGGTCATCTCGCACCGCACCGTCCAGAACCACGTCCAGAACACTCTGGGCAAGCTCCAGTTGCACAACAGGGTGGAGCTCGTGCGGTACGCCATCGAGCGCGGCCTCGACGACGTCTGAGAGCAATTCCCCTGCATTGCCAGGGAATTGACCGTCCAGCCCATCCCGGAGTGACGTGAATCACCCTTAGCGTGGTGACGAGTGAGCTCACTTCGGCGAAGGGATGCTTCATGCGGGTCGGAGTACTGACCGGGGGCGGCGACTGCCCCGGGCTCAACGCGGTCATCCGCGCCATCGTCCGCAAGGGCGTGCAGGAGTACGGCTACGACTTCATCGGATTCCGGGACGGCTGGCGCGGAGCGCTGGACGGCGAGACGGTCCCGCTCTCCATCCCGGCGGTGCGCGGCATCCTGCCGCGCGGCGGCACCATCCTCGGGTCCTCGCGCACCAATCCGCTCAAGGCCGATCACGGGGTCCGCCGGATCCGGGAGAACCTCGCCGCGTACGAGGTCGACGCACTCGTCACCATCGGCGGCGAGGACACCCTCGGCGTGGCGGCCACCCTGTCCGACACGTACGACATCCCCTGTGTCGGCGTACCCAAGACCATCGACAACGACCTGTCCGCCACCGACTACACCTTCGGCTTCGACACCGCCGTCGGGATCGCGACCGAGGCCATCGACCGGCTGCACACCACGGCCGAATCCCATATGCGGGTCCTCGTCGTCGAGGTGATGGGCCGCCACGCCGGCTGGATAGCGCTCCACTCGGGGCTGGCCGGCGGTGCCAACGTCATCCTCATCCCCGAACAGCGCTTCGACATCGACCAGGTCTGCGCCTGGGTGACCTCCCGGTTCCGGGCGAGCTACGCACCCATCGTGGTGGTCGCCGAAGGCGCCGCGCCCGCGCAGGGGGACATGGTCCTCAAGGACGGCTCGCACGACTCCTTCGGCCACGTCCGCCTCTCCGGCGTCGGTGAGTGGCTGGCCAAGGAGATCGAGAACCGCACCGGCAAGGAGGCCAGGACCACCGTGCTCGGCCATGTCCAGCGCGGCGGCACCCCGAGCGCCTTCGACCGCTGGCTGGCCACCCGCTTCGGGCTGCACGCCATCGAGGCCGTGCGGGACGGCGACTTCGGGAAGATGGTCGCTCTGCGGGGCACGGACATCGTCCGGGTACCGATCGCGGAGGCCACCGCCCGGCTCAAGACGGTCGACCCGGCGCTCTACGCGGAAGTGGGGGTCTTCTTCGGCTGAGCGGCATCCCCGGCCGGGCCGCCGTATATTCGCGATGACCGGCCCCGCGGGGCCCGCTCCCCGGAGCGGGTCCCGCAGGCGCCCGCATCCGTCACGGGAGACGTCGTGGAAATCCTGGCCTTCGGTGTGCAGTCCGACGAGAAGCCGCTGATCGAGAAGGCCTTCGCCGGGAAGCACGAGGTGCGCTGCCTGGACGTCTTCCTGAACCGGGACACCGCCCCCATCGCGGCGGGCCACGAGATCATCTCCACCAGCGTCAACGCCGACCTGGGCGGCCAGGTCCTGCAGACCCTCGCGGCGGGCGGGACGCAGATGATCGCCCAGCGCTCGACCGGCTTCAACAACATCGATCTGGACGTCGCCGAGCGCCTCGCGCTGCGGGTCTCCCGGGTCTCCTGGTACTCGCCCCACTCGGTCGCCGAATTCGCCTGGACGCTCGCCATGGCCGTCAACCGCCGCGTCGTCCGTGCCACGATCCGTACCAGGGACTTCGACTTCCGCCTCGACGGCCTCCTCGGCCGGGACATGCACGGCCGCACGGCCGGCGTCATCGGCACCGGCAAGATCGGCGAGGCCTTCACCCGTATCGCCCATGGCTTCGGCATGAACCTGCTCGGCTGGGACATCGCCGAGAACCCGGCCTGCGCCGAACTCGGCATGCGGTACGTCGGCAAGGAGCAGCTCCTCGCCGAGTCCGACCTGATCAGCCTGCACGTCCCGCTCATGCCCTCGACCCACCACATCATCGGCAAGGACGCGCTGGCCCTGATGAAGGACGACGCGATCCTGGTCAACTCCAGCCGCGGCGGACTCGTCGACACCCGGGCCCTGGTCGAGGAGTTGCGGGCGGGCCGCTTCCTGGGGGTCGGACTAGACGTGTACGAGGCGGAGGCCGGGCTCTTCTTCCTCGACAAGTCCCTGGAGGGCGTCGACGACGACACCCTGGCCCGGCTCGTCACCTTCCCGAACGTCCTCGTGACCTCGCACCAGGCGTACTACACCGAGGACGCGCTGGGCCAGATCATCGCGGCCACCGTCCAGAACGTCGACGACTACCTGGCCGGCCGCCGCAGCGAGAACGTCCTGGTCCCGGCGCCGCCCGGACCCTGAGAACCTCTCCGGGGCCGGGCGGCGGAAGCGTCAGCCCCGTACCGGCAGCCCCGCCAGCAGCTCGCCCACGATCGCCGAGCCGCGCAGCGTCAGCACCGACTCCGGATGGAACTGCACCGAGGCGAAGCCGTCCCCGCGCAGCGCGTGGAGCTCCCCGGTCGCCGGGTCCAGGCTCGCCTCGATGCCGCGCGCCACCAGACCGGCGGCCTCCGCCTCGTCGCAGCGCGCGGTGAAACTGTTGTAGAAGCCGACCGTCTCCGGGCGGCCGAACAGATCGATCCGGGTCTGCGCGCCCTGGTACGGAACGGCCTTGCGGACGATGCCGAGTCCCAGCTCCGCCGCGATCAGCTCGTGGCCCAGGCACACCCCGAGCAGCCCGTGCCGGTGGTCCCGTACGAGCTCCGCCGTCAGCGCGCGCAGCAGCCGCATCTTCGGGTCGGCCTCGTCCCCCGGGTCCCCGGGGCCGGGGCCGAGCACGACGGGGCCCTCGTGCGCCCGCACGGCCTCGCGGAGCCCCGGCTCGTCGTAGCGGCGCACCGACACCTCCAGACCCGAGGCGCGCAGCACATGCCCCAGCATCGAGGTGAACGTGTCCTCGCCGTCGACCACCAGCGCATGACCGGACAGCGCCTCGGTGCGCTCCTGCATCCGCAGCCAGAACGGCGCGAGCCCCTCCCGCCGGGCGTCCAGCGCCGCCCGCACCCGGGGGTCGTCGGCCAGGCGCGGCCGCGCGCTCTCGGCCTGCGGCCGTCCCGGCCGCACCCCGAGCGCGGTCAGCACACCGGCCGCCTTGGCATGGGTCTCGGCGACCTCGCTCTCCGCGTCGGAGTGGCGCACCAGAGTCGCCCCGACCGGCACCCGCAGCTCTCCCCGGGGCGAGATGTCGGCGGTCCGGATCAGGATCGGCGAGTCCAGCGTCTGCGTGCCGTCGGGCGCCTGCCGCAGCAGGGCCAGCGCGCCCGCGTAGTAGCCGCGCCCGCCGGACTCGTACCGCTCGATGACCCGGCAGGCGTTCTGTACGGGGGAGCCGGTGACCGTCGCCGCGAACATCGTCTCCCTCAGCACCTCCCGCACATCCAGCGAGGAGCGGCCGCGCAACTCGTACTCCGTATGCGCGAGATGGGCCATCTCCTTGAGCCTCGGCCCGATCACGACCCCGCCCATGTCGCCGACGGTGCACATCATCTTGAGCTCCTCGTCGACCACCATGGAGAGCTCCTCGGTCTCCTTGCGGTCGCCGAGGAAGGCCAGCAGGTTCTCGGCGGTCGGCCCCTCGGCGGGGTAGCGGTAGGTGCCGCTGATCGGATTCATCACGACCGTCCCGCCCGACATCCGCACATGCACCTCGGGGCTCGCTCCGACGAGCGTCCGGTCCGCGGTATGGACCACGAACGTCCAGTAGGCCCCGCGCTCACCGGCCAGCAGCCGGCGGAACAGCGCGAGCGCGTCCGCCCGGCCGAACCCTGGAATCTCGCCCCGGAACGTCCGCCGGATGACGAAGTTCGCGCCCTCGCCCCGGCCGATCTCGTCCTCGATGACCCGCCGCACCGTACCCGCGTACTCCTCGTCGGACACGTCGAACGCACCGCCCTCGACCTTTACCGCGTGTGCGGGCAGCGCGTCCAGCGTTTCGCCGAGTGGCAGTTCGTGGGTCTCGTCCGCGACCAGCACGGACAGCGGGGTGCCGTCGTCGCGGACCTCGAAGCCGCGCTCGGCGATCTGCCGGAACGGCACCAGGGCGAGAGCGGGCCGCTCACCCACGGGGATGTCGGCGAGCTTCGCGGCCTCGCCGACCTGGCCGATCAGCACCTCGACGGTGTCGTGGTCGTGGCCGGGGGTGCGCCTGCGCAGCAGGGCGAAGGGCGGACAGTGGTCGCCGAGGAGTCTCTGGACGAGCGTGTGCGCTGCGGTGTGCGGTGCCATCTGGGGTTGTTCCTTCCACTGGGATCAGCTGGGAGGAACGGCCCCGGACATGGGAAAGGCCGCCCCTCGGGCGGCCTCTGCGTCGGTGTGTACGCGCAATCAGTGGGCCGCCGGATGAGCGGTCCACCACCAGTTACGGGTCGAGTGCGCGAACATGCCCGAACCCTAACCCATGAACCGGGCGCGAAGGGGCCCGTTCCGCCCAATGGGCGGAATGGGCCCCTTCACCGGGATGGTCCGACGCGTCAGACCAGCAGGTTGTAGATGCTCCAGCCGCCGCCGACCTTCGCCATCGGGGCGAACGGCTTCGCCATGTCACCCGTGGACCGGTAGTACCAGAGCACGCCCGAGGTGTCCCGGGCGATGAGGTCCGGGATCCCGTCACGGTTCAGGTCGCTCGGGCCGAGGAGGTCCTTGAAGACGCCCCAGCCCTTGCCGACCTGGGTGCGCGCGGCGTACGGCGCGGTCGCGCTGCCGGTGCCCTTGTAGAGCCACAGCACACCGGACTTGTCCCGGGCGACCAGGTCCGCCTTGCCGTCGGCGGTCAGGTCGCCGGTGGAGACCAGCGTGTTGTAGACACCCCAGCCGGCGCCGATCCGCGCCTTCGCGAGGAAGGGCTTCGCGGGCGTTCCGGTGCCCTGGTAGAACCAGAGGACGTTGGAGGCGTCGCGGGCGATCAGATCGCCCTTGCCGTCACCGTTCAGGTCGCGGGCGCCCCACATGCCGTTGTAGACACCCCAGCCGCCGCCGACCTTGAGGCGGGCCTTGAACGGCTGGTCCGGGTTGCTGCTGCCCTGGTAGTACCAGAGGTAGCCGCTCGTGTCGCGGGCCACCATGTCGCCCGTGCCGTCGGCCCGCAGGGCCGTCATCGCGGTGATCGTGTTGTAACCCTGCCAGCCGGGACCCACGCGGTAGCGCGCGTAGAACGGCGTCGTGGGGCTGCCGGTGCCCTGGTACTGCCAGAGCACACCGGCGGAGTCACGGCCGAGGATGTTGTAGCGGCTCGTGCCGGCGTCCGGCGCGACGCTCGTGCTGGTCTGGACGTCGCTGGCCTTCACCCACGCCAGGCGGTGGTTGTAGCGGATCGGGTAGAAGAGGTTCGTGCTCCCCTTCACCAGCGTGCGGTCGTTGGCCGCCGTACCCGCGAACGTACCCGCGAACCAGTAGTCGCCCGCCTGCGCCGGCCCGACCTGAGGATAGGTCTGACCTGCGGGAATGCTGTACTTGGTCAGCGAGTCGTTGTTCTTCGTCTGCACCGGCACACCGGTGCCCGTGTACGCCGCGTCCTCCGGGTATGCGCGCCCGTAGACCTTGATGGACGTCACGCCCGCCTTGGGCTTCAGCACCGGCTGGGCGGTCTTGGCGACCGGGTGGGTGAACTGTCCGCTCGGGTTGTAGAACCAGGCCTTCTGGCCGCCGTACCAGATGGCGGTCCAGTTGGTCCGGGCCTCGGCGACGACGTACTTGCCGCCCGCGACAACCTTGTTGCCCCAGTTGGGGCCGTCCGTGGACTTCACGTTGGGGATGTACGGGTCGACGATCTTCGAAGCCGTCGTGGAGGGGGAGGTGTAGAGGTAGCCGAAGTTCGTCGGCTGGGTGGCGACCGTGCTGCCGCCGTACGTCAGCGTCGGCTGGTTCGCCGTGGTGAACGGGGGCACCACCTTCACGACCTGGCCGGCCTTGATCGGACCGCCCGCGCCACTGGCACCGGTCGGGGCGCCGAGCAGGGACATGTAGTGGTTCCAGTCCCAGAAGGGGCCCGGGTCCCAGTGCTGGCCCGCGACGTTGGCGTCCAGAACGCCCGGTACCTCGTCGTGGCCGATGACGTGCTCACGGTCGAGCGGGATGCCGAACTTCGTGGTGAGGAACTTCACGAGGGTCGCGGACGACTCGTACTGGGGCTCGGTGTACCAGCTGCCCGTCTTGATCGCGAAGCCCTCGTGCTCGATCCCGATCGAGTGCATGTTCGCGGTCTTGTTGGCCGCGTGCCATGCCTCGTTCTTGGTCTCGACCATCTGGGTGACCAGACCGTCGTTGGCCCGGATCAGATAGTGCGCACTGGCGTAGGACTCCGGGTTCTGGAACGTCCCCAGCGCACTGGTGTAGCCGGACTCGGTGTCGTGGATGACGATGTAGCGGATGTCCTCGCCACTGGCCGGACGGTTGGCGACGTTGTAGTTGCCGAAGTCGTCCGGGGTGCTGCTGTTCTGCTTGTACCCGGCGGGCTTGAAGTCGCAGTTCAGTCCGGACGGGCACTCCGGTGCGGGAACCGCGGTGGTGCTCGCGTTCGTCGCCGCCAGCGGCATCTTGGCGGGTTTGACCGGGACCACCGACGGGTCGGCGGGCAGCGACAGCTGCTGGCCGTCCGCGGTGAGCCCGCTCTCGCCGTTCTTCACCGACTCGAAGACACGGTTGGCGAAGAGCGTGGCGCCCTTGGTATCCGATGCCTGGCTGTAGCGAGCGACGGCGGGGTACCACTTGCCGGCCTCGTCGGGGAGCGAGTCGGTGGCCTCGCGCTGGTACTTCGCGAGCAGCGCGGCGCCGGCGCGGATGCTCTGCGCCGTGTCGTCCTGCACGGCGGAGGCCGGCTCGTCGATCAGCTTCGCGGCCTCGTCGAGCGTGTGCATCTCGGCGGCGTCGGTGTCGACCGGCTTCGGCAGGCTGCGCAGCGCGCGCTTGGCGTCGAAGTGCTTCATCACGGCCGGGTCGCCGCTCATATTGAGGTGCGCGAGCCGCTCGGCGTCCGTCGGCTGCTCGATGTCGTCCTCGGTGACCCGGGTCAGTCCCATCACGTTGTACGCGCCGCTGGTGCTCGGCTCGCCGTCGTGGCTCTCCCAGCGTGTCTGGCGGTAGGAGACCGCCATCAGAACGCTCTGCGGTACGTCGAACTCGGACGCCGCGTCGGCGAACTGCTTCTGCAGCTCGGCGGAGGCCGGCACCGGCTTCGCGTCGGTTGTCGCGGTGTCCTGCGAGGCCATCGCGAGCGTACCGATGGTCGCCGTCGCGACGACCGCGGCGCCGACCCCGTACAGCAGACGTCGCTTCTTGAGGTCCCTGCGGTGATTCCGCTTCAAAGCCCCACCCCTGTGTGGTCTACATGTTCAGTTCAGAAAGGCGTGAGGCTAGCAGCCCTCCCTGTGCTCCCCGTCACTGCCCGTGCCGCATGTCCGTCTCATCCGTTGAGCACCCGGAAAACAGGTGGACGCGACCCCGTAATGTGGAGCCGTGACCGTGAACGCCAATACCTCCGTCGCCGGTGGCAACACCTGGCGAGACCTTCCCGCGGCGCAGCAGCCCGAGTACCCCGACTCCGAGGCCCTGCGCGATGTACTCGCGGACCTCGCGTCGTATCCGCCGCTCGTCTTCGCCGGCGAGTGCGACCAGCTGCGCGCCCGCATGGGAGCCGTCGCCAAGGGCGAGGCGTTCCTGCTGCAGGGCGGTGACTGCGCCGAGGCCTTCGACGCCGTGTCGGCCGAGCACATCCGCGCCAAGCTGAAGACGCTGCTCCAGATGAGCGCCGTCCTCACCTACGCGGCCTCCGTGCCCGTCGTCAAGGTGGGCCGGATCGCCGGTCAGTACTCCAAGCCGCGTTCCAAGCCGACCGAGACCCGCGACGGCGTGACGCTGCCGACCTACCGCGGCGACTCCGTCAACGGCTTCGCCTTCACCGAGGCCGAACGCATCCCGGACCCGGACCGGCTGAAGCGGATGTACCACGCGTCCGCCTCCACGCTGAACCTCGTCCGCGCCTTCACCACCGGCGGTTACGCCGACCTGCGCCAGGTGCACGCCTGGAACCAGGACTTCGTGAAGTCGTCCCCGTCCGGCCAGCGCTACGAGGCTCTGGCCCGCGAGATCGACAACGCGCTGAACTTCATGAAGGCGTGCGGCACGGACCCGGCGGAGTTCAAGGCCGTCGAGTTCTACGCCTCGCACGAGGCCCTGCTGCTGGACTACGAGTCGTCGCTGACCCGCGTGGACTCGCGCACGGGGCAGCTGTACGACACCTCGGCCCACATGGTGTGGATCGGTGAGCGCACCCGCCAGATGGACGGTGCGCACATCGAGTTCGCCTCGAAGATCCGCAACCCCATCGGCATCAAGCTCGGCCCGACGTCCACCGTCGACGAGGCCCTCGGCTACATCGAGCGCCTCGACCCCGAGCGCGAGCCCGGCCGGCTGACCTTCGTGGTCCGGATGGGCGCCGACAAGGTCCGCGACAAGCTCCCCGAGCTGGTCGAGAAGGTCACCGCCTCCGGCGCGACCGTGGCCTGGGTGACCGACCCGATGCACGGCAACACCTTCGAGGCCGCGTCCGGCCACAAGACCCGCCGCTTCGACGACGTCCTGGACGAGGTCAAGGGCTTCTTCGAGGTCCACAAGGGCCTCGGTACGCACCCGGGCGGCATCCACGTCGAGCTCACCGGTGACGATGTCACCGAGTGCGTCGGCGGCGGCCACGAGATCTTCGTGGACGACCTCCACCAGCGTTACGAGACGGCCTGCGACCCGCGGCTCAACCGCAGCCAGTCGCTCGACCTCGCGTTCCTGGTCGCCGAGATGTACCGGGACCAGTAGGCGTCACCCAACGAAGCGCGTTTGCGACTGTGGGGCACGGATCCATGTGATCCGTGCCCCACAGGGCGTTCCGGGGCTTTTGGCGGCCTCGAGCGGCGGGTAAGGTTAGGTTAGCCTCACCGATTACTGGGGCGGCACCCACGATCCATCCCGCCGGGAGGTGAACCGCATGTACGTCTGCTCGTGCTTCGGCGTTACGGAGCAGCAGGTCAAGAAGCATGCGGCAGAAGGCGCCTGTACGCCCCGCCAGATAGCCTCCGCCTGCAAGGCGGGGACCGACTGCGGCGGCTGCGTCCGCACCATCCAGGCGATGCTCGGCCGCGGGGCCTGCCCGCGTGGTGAGCTGCTCGACCGGAAGCGGACGCCGGACGCCGCGGACCGTGTCACGGCCGGCGCCTCACCCGATGCCGATCAGCGCATCGGCCCCGGCGCCGGCCCCGGCATCGCTCCCGGGGCCCTGGGGTACCCCGAAGCCGCCTGAACGGGTCAGCTCTCCGGCTGCTCGATCAGCTGCGCGATGTAGAGCGGCTCGCCCAGCTTCTCGACGAGCTCCAGCTGGGTGTCGAGATAGTCGATGTGGTGCTCCTCGTCCGCCAGGATCGACTCAAAGATATTTGCGGACGTGATGTCGCCCTTGTTGCGCATCAGCTCGATGCCGCGCTTGAGGCGGTCGATCGCCTCCACCTCGACCTGGCGGTCCGCCTGGAACATCTCGGTGACCGTCTGGCCCACCCGTACATGGAAAAGGCGCTGGTAGTTCGGCAGCCCATCCAGGAAAAGGATGCGATCGGTCAGGATCTCGGCGTGCTTCATCTCGTCGAAGGACTCGGAGCGCGTGTACTTCGCCAGCTTCGTCCAGCCGAAATTGTCCTGCATCTTTGCATGCAGGAAGTACTGATTGATGGCAGTCAATTCGGCGGTCAGCTGTTCGTTCAGGAACTCGAGGACCTCGGGGTCGCCCTGCATCGCAGAGGCTCCTTCCAACCGGTGAACTGGGCACGTTGGCCGCATCCTTGCATCGCGCCCGGTGAGCGTCCAGTAAGTGCATGCTTAGTACGAGTTGCCCGAATCGGCTCTGCCCTGGTCATGACCACCCCTGCCTGTCTGTCACCATGGAGTCATGGGTCAGCCGGAAAGCCGGGAACACCGCGCATCAGAGCAGTCCGAGCTTCCGCCGGGACAGCGACTGCAGCGTGGCTGGCCGGTTACCCACTACGGGCCGGTGCCCAAGTTCAAGCCCGACCGCTGGGAATTCCGGGTCTTCGGAGCCACGGTCGACGGTGAGAAGCACTGCTGGAATCATCAGGACTTCTCCGCGCTGCCGTTCTCCTCGGTCGTCTCCGATCTGCACTGCGTGACCAAGTTCAGCATGCTCGGAGCCGAGTGGGGCGGAGTCCTCGCCCGTGACGTCGTGGCGCTCGCGCCCCCCGCGCCGCAGGTCACCCATGTGATGGTCTGGGCCGAGTACGGCTTCAGCTCGAACCTCCGGCTCGAGGACTTCGCCTCCGACCGGTCCCTGTTCGCCACCCACAAGGGCGGCGAGCTGCTGACCGCCGAACACGGCTTTCCGCTCCGGCTCGTCGTACCGCACCTGTACGCCTGGAAGGGCCCCAAATGGGTCCGGGGCATCGAGTACATGACCGCCGACCGCCGCGGCTTCTGGGAGGAGCGCGGCTACCACAACATCGGCGATCCGTGGAAGGAACAGCGCTACTCCTACCAGGAGGAGCCGGGGGACGGCCCCGAGCTCTGACGATGCCCGAGGCATCGGCGCCCGGACGCGCTCAGCTCGCGCCGCGCAGTTCCTTCAGCCGGGCCACGTCGGCCGCATGGCCCTCCTTGCCGCCCGGTGTCTCGATGACCAGCGGAACCCCCTCGGTGGCCGGGTGGGAGAACAGCTCCCGGAACGGCTCCTCGCCGATGTGACCGGAGCCGATGTTCTCGTGCCTGTCCTTGTGCGCCCCGGCCACGTCCTTGGAGTCATTGGCGTGGATCAGCTTCAGTCGGCCCTCACCGACCGTCTCCACCAGCAGGTCCAGGGTCTCCTTCATGCCGGCCGGGCCCGCCAGGTCGTGTCCCGCCGCGAAGATGTGGCAGGTGTCGAGGCAGACGCCCAGCTTGGGATGGGCGTCGAGCGCGTCGAAGTACGGGCCGAAGTCCCAGGTGCGCGAGCAGAGCGAGAAACCCTGCCCCGCGGTCGACTCCAGCAGCAGGAACGGGTCGTCGTCGTGCGTCAGCTCGTCCAGCAGCGGCAGCATGTGGGTGCGCACCTGCGCCAGCGCCTCCTCCCGCGGCCGGCCGTTGGTCGCCGAGCCGGTGTGCACCACGACGCCCAGGGCGCCGATCTCGCGCGCCCGGCGCAGCGAGTGCCGCAGGGAGTCCACGGACCGCTCCACGGTCGCCGGGGTGTGCGAGCCGAAGTTGATCAGGTACGGGGCGTGGACGTACGCCCGTATGGACTCGGCGGCGCACTCGGTGCGGAACAGCTCGTCCTGCACCGGATTGCCGGCCGGGGTCGCCCAGCCGCGCGGATTGGCCACGAAGACCTGCACGGCCTCAGCGCCCATCTCGCGCGCGTAGGTCAGGCCGGTCTTGGAGAGGCCGCCGGCCACCGGAATGTGGCCGCCGACGGGGTTGCGCATACGGATCTACAGTCCCTTGGTCTTGATGGTGATGGTGCTGCCCTCGGGGGCCTGGTCCCCGCCGTCGACGGACTGGCTCTCGATGGTGTCGCTGAAGGAGAGGAACGGGCGGTCGACCTTGACCTCGAAGCCCGCGTCCTCCAGCTCGCCGCGGGCGTCGTCGACGTCCTTGCCGGTGACGTCCGGGACGTCGATCATCTGCGGGCCCTTGGAGACCGTCAGCGTGATGGTGTCTCCCTCGGCCGCCTCGGCGCCCTCCTCGAGCGACTGGCGGGCGACGGTGCCCTCGTCCTCCGGCGCGTTCACCCGGCCGGGTGCGACGACGACCTTCAGACCGGCGTCCTCCAGCTCCGCCGTGGCGTCGTCGACCGATTGGCCGGTGACATCGGGGACGTCGACCGGGCTGCCCTTGGAGACCACGAGCGCGACCGCCGAGTCCGCGTGGCGTTCGGCGCCCGCCTCGGGTTCCGTACGCACCACCTCACCGGCGCTCACGTCGTCGCTGAACTCCTTGGTGACCATGCCGGGCTCCAGGCCCCGCTTCTCCAGCAGGCGTCCGGCCTCGGCGAGCGCGACGCCGTGGACATCGGGAACCGTCACGATCTCCGGGCCGCGCGAGAGGACGAGCGACACCGAGTCGTTGCCCCGGATCCGGGCGCCCGGCTTCGGGTCGCTGCTGATCACCTTGCCGCGGCCGACGGTGTCGCTGTAGGCCCGCCGCACGCCCTTCAGCTCCAGACCCTCGTCCGAGAGCCGCTGCTTGGCGGCCTTCTCGGTCTGGCCCAGCAGCGCGGGGACCCGGGTGAACTGCCCGGAGTTGATGTACCAGACACCACCGCCGACCCCCAGGACCAGCAGCACGGCGACCACGACCGCGACGAGACCGCGCGGCTTCCCGCGGCGCGATGCCGTGCGGCGGGCGGGCGGCGGCTGCGGGGGCATCTCCAGCCGGCTCGTGTGGTGGGCGGTGCCCTGGTCCGCCGGGAGCACCCGCGGGATCACGCTCGTGCGGTCGTCGGCGCCGTCGCGCACCTCGGCCAGGGCCTGCGGCGGCACGGCGTCCAGCTGCGCCTCGCCGAGGCGGGACCGGGCCACGCGGGACTCCGCGAGCAGCGCCACCGCGTCGAACGGGCGGGCCTCGGGGTCACGGGCGGTGGCGCTCGCCACCAGCTCGTCGAGCACGGCCGCGAGGCCCGGGACCGCGGCCGAAGGGGCGGGCACGGCCTCGTTCAGGTGCTGGTAGATGACCTGGGCGGGGGTGTCCCCGGCGTGGGGCTTGCCGCCCGTCAGCATCTCGTACAGCACGACACCGCACGCGTACACATCGGCGCGGGTGTCGGCGGTGCCGTGCTCGATCTGTTCGGGGGCGAGATACGAGACCGTCCCCAGGATGGTCCCCGTGGTGTTCGTGACCGAGCCGACGGCGCGGACCAGGCCGAAGTCGGCGACCTTGACCCGGCCGTCGTCGCCTATCAGCACGTTCTCCGGCTTCATGTCCCGGTGGACGAAGCCCGCCCGGTGCGCGGCGCCCAGGGCGGCGAGCACCGGCTCCAGGATGTCCAGGGCGGCCCTCGGCTGCAGAGCGCCCCGCTCGCGCAGGACATCGCGCAGCGTGCACCCCGCCACGTACTCCATCGCGAGGTACACGTACTGACCCTGGGCGCCCTGGTCGAAGACCGCGACCACGTTGGGGTGCGCGAGCCGGGCCACCGACTTGGCCTCGCGGATGAAGCGCTCGACGAACGAGGCGTCGGCCGCGAGCGCCGGGTGCATCACCTTGAGGGCGAGCACCCGGTCGAGCCGGGTGTCCATGGCCCGGTAGACCGTGGCCATGCCGCCCACGGCGATGCGGGCATCGACGCGGTAGCGGCCGTCGAGCAGCTGCCCGACGAGAGGGTCCTGGAGGGTCGTATCCACGCAGCCGAGTCTACGAGCCACCGCGGACACGGCCGACTGGCCGGGACCGTACTGCAGCCGAGCCGTGACAGGGACATGCGATCCACGGCCCCGGAAGGGCCGCACCCCGGGGGCCGGGACGCAAGGGCGCGAGGACATGAGATCCGCCTCACGTACGCCCGGCCCCGGGCTCAGAACGCGGGCCGCTCCGGATCCAGCACCGCCCGCCCCGCCAGCGGCGAGGAGGCCTCGGCGAAGTGGCGGCGGGGGATCCGCCCCGCGCGGTACGCGAGCCGCCCGCCCTCCACCGCGTGGCGCATCGCGGCCGCCATCAGCTCGGGTTCCTGGGCCCGGGTCACCGCCGACGCCAGCATCACGGCCGCACATCCCAGCTCCATGGCGAGCGCCGCGTCCGACGCGGTGCCGGCGCCGGCGTCCAGGATCACGGGGACCCGCGCCTGCTCGACGATCAGCTGGAAGTTGTGCGGGTTGCGGATGCCCAGGCCGGAGCCGATGGGGGAGCCGAGCGGCATGATCGCCGCACACCCGACGTCCTGGAGCTTGTGGGCGAGGACCGGATCGTCGTTCGTGTAGGGCAGGACGGTGAAACCGTCGTCCACCAGCGTCTCCGCCGCGTCCAGGAGCTCGATGGGGTCGGGCAGCAGGGTGCGCTCGTCCGCCACCACCTCCAGCTTGACCCAGTCGGTGCCGAGCGCCTCGCGGGCGAGCCGGGCGGTGAGCACGGCCTCGCCCGCCGTGAAGCAGCCCGCGGTGTTCGGCAGCACCCGGATGGAGAGCCGCTCCAGCACGGAGAGCACGGAGCCCTGCACGGTCGGGTCCAGGCGGCGCATCGCCACGGTGGTCAGCTCGGTGCCGGAGGCGGTCAGGGACCGCTCCAGCAGGTCCAGGCTGGGGGCCCCGCCGGTTCCCATGATCAGCCGGGAGCCGAAGACGGTGTCCCCGAGGGTGAAGAGGTCGTCGGACATGGTCAGCCTCCCTGGACCGCGGTGAGGACCTCGACCCGGTCCCCGTCGGTCAGCGTGGCCGCAGGCCACTGGCCGCGCGGGACGACGGTCTCGTTCAGGGCGGCCGCGACGCCCGAGGGCGCACCGGTCAGCGAGGCGACGAGGGCGTCGAGGGTGGTGCCGTCGGCCACGGCGACAGGATCGCCGTTCACGGAGACGGTCACGGAGCCGGGGAGGGGCGCGGGCTCGGTCATGCGGGCTGCTCCTGACGTACGGGGGCGGCGGCGGGGGCGAAACGGCCGGGGGAGAAGGGGCGGGCCACCTCGGGCAGCTCGCCGCCGGCCAGCAGCTGCCCCATGGCGTCCCCGGTTACAGGGGTGAGCAGCACCCCGTTGCGGTGATGGCCGGTGGCGAGGTGGAGGCCGGGCAGCGCGGTGCGGCCGAGCAGGGGGGCGTTGTCGGGGGAGGCGGGGCGCAGGCCGGCGAGGGTCTCGGTGAGCGGCAGCTCGGTGATGCCCGGCACCAGCTCGTGGGCGTCGCGCAGCAGCTCGTACACACCGCCCGCCGTGACGGTGGTGTCCCAGCCCATCTCCTCGCTGGTGGCGCCGACGACCAGTTCGCCGTTCTCGCGCGGTACGAGATAGACGTGGCTGCCCCGGACCACGGCCCGCACGGTGCGGGAGAGGAACGGGGCGTACGCGGCGGGCACGGTCAGCCGCAGCACCTGGCCCTTCACCGGGCGGACCGGGGGCAGCACATGCTCGGGCACCCCGGCGAGCCGGCCGCTGAGGCTGCCGGCGGCGAGCACGACCTGATCGGCGGCCGGCTGCGTACCGTCGGCCAGTACGGCTCCGGTGGCGCGCCCGCCCGTGACCGAGAGCCGCTCGGCCTGTTGGCGGTGGAAGACGACCCCGGCCCGTTCGCACGCCGTCAGCAGTGCGGCGGCCAGCCGTCGCGGATCGACCTGGTGGTCGCCGTCCACCCGCAGTCCGCCCCGGACGCCCGGTGCGAGCATCGGCTCCAGCCGGCGGCACTCCCGGCCCGTGAGCCACTCCGACTCCAGACCGGAGCGGCGGTGCAGGGCATGGAGTTCGCGCAGATGGGCGCGGTCGTCGGCGTCGAGCGCGACGGCCAGGGTGCCGCAGGCGCGGAAGCCGATGTCCTGCCCGCTCGCCGCCTCCAGTTCGGCCGCGAACGCCGGATAGCGCGCGGCGGAGGCGACATTGAGGCCGAGCAGCGTCTCCTCGCCGTAGTGGAGTTCGGTGACGGCGGCCAGCATCCCGGCCGCGACCTGTGCCGCGCCGCCGCCCGGCCCGGGATCGGCGACCGCGGTGGCCAGACCGCGCTGAGCGGCCCGCCAGGCGGTGACCAGGCCGATGATGCCGCCCCCGATGACGAGGACGTCGGACCCGTTCGTACGGTGCGTGCGCATGGGCGTCCAGCCCCTCCCTTCGCCGGCATGACCCGGATCAGGTTCGTACGGTCGGAGGCCGTCCAGCCTCCCTCTCAGCCCGGTGCGTCCGGGCTCCCGCGAGTGATGTGCACGGCCACCCTAGACCGTTGCCCCGAGCCCCGGGCAAGGGAGCCTTCGGTGCGGTGGACGCGGGCGCGGGCGTGGCGATCCGGTGGCGGGGTTGCGGGCACCCATTTCCTGACGCATCGTCAGGTGCTTAAGGTGGATGAGTGGACGAGCAGACCGGACAGCAGCAGACAGAGCGTCGGCACAGCCGCCGCGTCGTGATCGCCGGAGCGGGCATGGCGGGCGTGCAGACCGCCGTGGCCCTGCGCGAACAGGGCTTCACCGGCCCCGTCACGCTGATCGGCGCCGAGCCCCACCAGCCGTACGACCGGCCGCCGCTGTCGAAGGCGGTCCTCCTCGGGAACGCCGAGCACTCGGCCTTCGACATCGACTTCGAGGCGCTTGACCTCACCCTGCGGCTAGGCCTCGACGTGACCGGGCTGCGCGCCGCCGACCACGAACTGGACACCCCGGACGGGCCCGTCCCCTACGACGTCCTGGTCATCGCCACCGGTGCCGAGCCGCTGGTGCTGCCCGGCTCCGAGGGCGTCCCGGGAGTCCATCTCCTGCGGACGCTGGACGACGCCGCCCGGCTGCGCCCGGTCCTCGAACAGCGCCACGACGTCGTGGTCGTCGGCGCGGGCTGGATCGGCGCGGAGTTCGCCACCGCCGCCCGGGCCGCCGGCTGCGCGGTCACGGTCGTCGAGGCCGCGGACCGTCCGCTCGCCGGCGCCCTGCCCGCCGAGGTCGCCGCCCCCATGGCCGGCTGGTACGCCGAGAGCGGCGCCGCACTCCTCACCGGCGCACGGGTCGCCGGCGTCGAACCCGGCCGTGTGGCCCTGGCCGACGGCCGCGCGCTCCCGGCGGACGCGGTCGTCGTCGGCATCGGCGCCCGGCCAGCGACCCGCTGGCTCGCCGGATCGGGAATCGACCTCGGCCCGGACGGGTCGGTCACCGCCGACGCGTCGCTGCGGTCCTCGCTCCCCGATGTGTACGCGGTCGGGGACTGCGCCTCCTTCCCCTCGGCCCGGTACGGCGAACGGCTGCTCGTCCACCACTGGGACAACGCGCTCCAGGGGCCCCGGACCGTCGCCGCCGCCGTCACCGCCCGGGAGGGCGCCGGGCTGACGGTCTACGACCCCGTGCCCTACTTCTGGTCCGAGCAGTTCGGCCGCTTCGTCCAGTACGCGGGCCACCACGCGGCAGCCGACACCCTGGTGTGGCGCGGCGATCCGGCCGAGCCGTCGTGGACGGTGTGCTGGCTGCGCGCCGGGGCGCTCGTCGCCGTACTGGCGGTCGGCCGTCCGCGCGATCTCGCGCAGGGGCGCAAGCTCATCGAATCAGGGGTGGAACTCGCCCCCGAGCGGGTCGCCGACCCTTCCGTGCCCCTGAAATCGGCCACCCCCTGACCGCCTGTCCGGCTCCCGTACGGCCGGGCCCGGGTACCGACTGTCGGTCCGGGATGGCAGGCTTGTCCCTGTGACCGAGATTGACGCAAAGATCGATGCTCTCGTCCCCGCCTGGCTCCACCTGCCCGACATCGCCGAAATGTTCGATGTCGAGGTGACGCGTGTGCGCCAGCTGGTCAAGGAGGGCCAGCTCATCGCCGTACGACGTGGTGAGAACCGGGCGCTCCAGGTGCCTGCCGCCTTCATCGACGGCGACAAGGTGGTCAAGGGCCTCTCGGGGACCCTGACGCTCCTGAGGGACGACGGCTACTCCGACGCGGAGATGCTGGAATGGCTCTTCACGCCCGACCCGAGTCTGCCGGGCACGCCCGCGCAGGCGCTGAGTGAGAATCGCGGCACGGAGGTGAAGCGCCGTGCCCAGGCGCTCGCCGTCTGAGAGGCCGCCCGCCGGCTCTCGCCGCTGAGAGGCCGCCCGACGGTACTCGCCCGAGTGGCTGCCCGCGGGCCTCCGACCGACGCCGCACGGGATCCGGAGCCGCACGCCGCGGCCCGCGTCCCGTGCGGCACCGCCGCACCACCGTCACCGTCTTCCCCGGGGGGAACCGCACCATGTCCACGCCTCACGCGCTGCTGTCCGATGCCCGGCTCTACCTGTGCACGGACGCCCGCCGGCGCCAGGGCGACCTCCCCGCGTTCCTCGACGCGGTTCTCTCCAGCGGCGTGGACATCATCCAGCTGCGCGACAAGGGCATGGAGGCGGCCGAGGAACTCGAACACCTCGCGCTCTTCGCCGACGCCTGCAAGCGCCACGGCAAGCTCCTCGCGGTCAACGACCGGGCCGACGTAGCCCACGCCATCGGCTCCGACGTGCTGCATCTGGGCCAGGGCGACCTGCCCGTCCCGGCCGCCCGCGCGATCATCGGCCCGGACGTGGTCATCGGCCGCTCCACGCACGCCGAGTCCGAGGTCGACGCGGCCGTCGTCGAGCCCGGCGTCGACTACTTCTGCACCGGGCCCTGCTGGCCCACCCCGACGAAGCCCGGCCGTCACGCCCCCGGCCTCGACCTCGTCCGCTACACCGCCTCGCTCGCCCCCGCCCGCCCCTGGTTCGCCATCGGCGGGATCGACGCCGGCAACCTCGACGAGGTGCTGGACGCGGGGGCCCGCCGGATCGTCGTCGTGCGGGCCGTCACCGAGGCCTCCGACCCGGGCGCCGCTGCCGCAGCGCTCGCGGGAAGGATCCGGGACCGCGCCGAGGCGTGACCTGGAGACGGCTTGGCCACAGGCGGGTCCGGGCCGCGACCGAGCCGCGACCGGGCCGGGTTCGGGACGGAAGTGTCCGAGGCGTGGACAAAGAATCGAGCAATTGAGACAAATCTGCCCCCTTCGGTGGGAGAGCCCGCCCCGCCCTGGTTAACCTGCGGGTATGGCTCTCGGTACACCCTCCACCCGGACAGATCACGCGCGCACCGTGCGTGAGATGCTCGCCACCGGCAAGACCTCGTACTCCTTCGAGTTCTGGGCGCCCAAGACCGAGAAGGGCGAGCGCAACCTCTGGAACGCGCTGCGCCGCGTCGAGGCGGTGGGCCCCAGCTTCGTCTCGGTGACATACGGAGCCGGCGGATCCACCCGAGCCGGGACGGTGAAGGCCACCCAGGACATCGCCGCCGAGTCCACGCTCACCCCGGTCGCGCACCTCACGGCGGTCAACCACTCCATCGCCGAACTGCGCAACATGGTGGGCCAGTACGCGGACGCCGGCATCCGGAACATCCTTGCCGTGCGCGGCGACCCGCCGGGCGACCCCATGGGTGAGTGGGTCGAGCACCCGCAGGGTGTGCGGTACGCGGCGGATCTGGTCCGGCTGATCAAGGAATCCGGCGATTTCTGTGTCGGCGTCGCGGCATTCCCCGAACGGCATCCGCGCTCGGCCGACTGGGACGCCGACATCCGGCATTTCGTGGACAAGTGCCGTGCCGGTGCGGACTACGCGATCACGCAGATGTTCTTCGATCCGGAGAGTTATCTGCGGATGCGTGACCGGGTGGTCGCTGCCGGTTGCGAAACCCCCATCATCCCCGAAGTGATGCCCCTGACGAGCGTCCGGCAACTGGAGCGATTCGCGCAGCTCAGCAACGCGACCCTGCCCGAGGACCTGAAAGAACGCATCCTCGCCGCCAAGGACGATGCCGCCGCTGTACGCTCCATTGGCATCGACTTCGCCACGCGGTTCTGCGCGAAGCTGCTTTCCGAGGGTGTCCCCGGGCTGCACTTCATCACGCTGAACAACTCGACGGCGACGCTCGAGATCTACGAGAATCTCGGACTGCACGAGCAGTCGTGACCGGCCGTACCCGCCGCTACCCCGGGCGGTGGCCGTAGAAGGGGGCGGGCATGGGCTGGACGGTGCTCTACATCGCGTTCGGCATCGTTGCGCTGTGGCTGCTCGGTGAGGTGCTGCTGCAGTACAAGGCACGCCTGCGCTGGCGCCTGCTCGCCTTCACCGGCTTCGTCGGTGTCGTCATCGGTGTCCTGATGCCGTCCGTGTTCGTCATCGCCGTCGGCGCAATCGCCTTCGCCACCGGCCAGACGTACGTCACACTCTCCTTCCGCCGCGGCTTCTCGACGGGCTGGGCCATAGGGGGCAGTCCCGGAGCGAGCAGGCGCCGCCGTGGCGGAGCCGACCGGGAGCCCACGCTGCAGGTCTCGGACCTGGAGATGGAGTACGACGCCCAGGCACCGGCACAGCCGGAGGCCGCACCGCACGCCGAGCCGACCGCTGTCTACGCCCCCGAACCGCTGCCGGACGACACCGGGCAGTACGGCGTCTACACGGAACCCGGCCGGCAGGAGCAGCCCCAGGAGCCGCAGTACGCCGCCTACGACCCGTACACCGACTACTCCGCGTACCCGGCGCAGGGCCAGGACGCGTACGGCGGTCAGGACAGCTACGGCGGTCAGGACACGTACAGCGGTCAGGACACCTACGCGGGCGCCGGTCAGTACGACTACGGCACGGGCCAGCAGCAGTACGCCGCGTACTCCGACCCGTACATCGGCACCACGTCGAGCACCCCGCAGTACAGCACGTACGGAAATGACGGAACCGGCGACAGTTACGACAGCTATGGCGGCGGCCGGCAGTTCGCCGACCCGTACGCCCAGCCCCAGGCGTACTCCTCCGAGACTCCGCCGGGCGGCGTGTGGGTGCCGCAGCAGCGCGAGGGCGAGCAGTACCCGCCGGTGCCTCCGGAGCAGCCCGCCCAGCCGGCGCCGTACCCGAACGGCTACGACGCGGGCTACAACGAGCAGTACCGCTACTGAGACCGGGGCGGGTTCGCCGGTGACCCGGTCCCGCCCGCGGTTGTCACTGCGATCCGCGGAACCCGTCTCCCTCGACGATCAGCCCGGCGACCAGCGCCCCTGACATTCCCGCGTGCGCCGGACCGCCGCCCGGATGCGACCAGCCGCCCGCCAGATACAGCCCCGGCAGCCGGGTGCGATTGCCCGCGTGGAGCCAGCCGCCCCCGGCGCCCGCCAGCGCGGGCGCGGGAACCGCGCCGCCCGGCGCACCGGTCTCGGCGGCGGACTCCGCGGGCGTCCGTACCTCCGCGTGCAGTATCCGGTCCCGCAGGCCCGGCAGGGCCACGCCCGTGGTGTCGATGAGGGTGTCCGCGTACCGCGCCCGCAGCGCCTCGTCCGTCCAGTCCACCGGGCCGTGCGGGGCGACGGTCGCCGTCAGCGTCACCGCCTCGTGGGCATCGTCGGGGCGGGTCGACGGGTCGTCGGGGCGCAGCACCGTCACCGTGGGGTGCGTGGCGAGCCGGCCGCCGAACACCGCCTCCCGCTCGGCCGGCCCGTCCGCCGGATGCACCAGCGTCCGGTGCGCGGCATCCGCGGGCCGGGCGCCGCGCAGCGACAGCAGGACCAGGAACCGGCCCGTCGGGGCGGAGCCCTCCGGCCGGGGCTGGACCGTCACGTCACCGTCCTGCCAGAGCTCCTGAGCGGGCATCAGGCCCGGATGCGGATGGGCCCCCAGCACCACGTGAGCCGCCTCCGCGACCGTGCCGTCCGCCAGCTCCACGCCTGCAGCCCGGCCGTCCTTCTCCAGGACCCGGGCCACGTCCGCGCCGAAGACGAACTCCACCTTCCGCGCCAGGCACCGCTCGTACACCGCCTGCGCCAGCGCTCGCATGCCACCGGAGACGTACCAGCTGCCGAACGTCTCCTCCATGTACGGCAACAGGGCCGTGCTCGCCGGGGCGCGCAGCGGATCGAGGCCGTACGACAGCGCGTACCCGTCCAGCAGGGCGGCCAGCCGGGGGTCCGCCAGCTCCCAGGCGCCGATCTCGCTCACCGTGCCGGCCCGCCGAGCGGGGCGCAGCAGCCGTCGCCGCACGGACGCCGGATAGGGATCGCGGGTCAGGACCTGCCAGTCGGGGCGCAGGGGCTCCTCCAGCAGCGGCCGCCGGGACCGGTCCCACGCCTCCCGGGCCCGGTCGAGGAACGCCCCCCAGTTCGCGCCCGCGCCGCCGCCGAGCGCGGCGTCCAGGGCCGCGACGACACCGGCCCGCGAGGCGTTCGGCAGGGACACGTCGGTGCCGTCCGCGAAGAGGTGACGGCTCGCCGGGTCGACCTGGGTGAGGGTGACGCACCGCTCCAGCGGTTCCTTGCCGGTCTTCACGAACAGATCGCGGTAGACGGCGGGCAGATGGAGGAGGCCGGGGCCGGTGTCGAAGGCGAAGCCGCCCCGGGCATGGCGGCCTACCGAGCCGCCGAACGTATCCGACCGTTCGTACACCGTCACCCGGTGGCCCGCCACAGCCAGCCGGGCCGCCGCCGACATCGCGCCCAACCCGGCGCCGATCACCGCAATACGTGCCATGCCAGCGACCTTAACCGGCGTTGCGGACAACTCACCCGTCAGGCCATGAGGAAGCCGAGCCGGCCAGGCGTTTCTCCTCGCGGCGCTGTGCCCTGCGGCGCAGGAACCGGCGGATCCGGGAGGCCAGGAAGACCAGTATCACCAGGCCGAGCAGCAGCAGCGTCGCGGCGATGCCCGCCGCGATCCACGGATGGAATATGGCGAAGGTGACGACTCCGGCGACGCCCAGGTCCTCGGCGATGCTCACCGCGATGTTGCTGAAGGGTTCGGGGGAGGTGTTGACCGCCATCCTGGTGCCGGCCTTCACCAGATGGCTCATCAGTGCCGTGGATCCGCCGATGGCCCCCGCGGCGAGTTCGGGCAGCGAGCCGCTCTCGCCGGCCAGCAGCGCCGCTACGACCGCTCCGGCGACCGGCCTGATGACGGTGTGGGCCGTGTCCCAGACCGAGTCCACGTACGGGATCTTGTCCGCCACGACCTCGCACAGGAAGAGCACACCGGCCACGACGAGGACATCGGTGCGCTGCAGCGAGGCGGGCACCTCGTCCGTGACACCGGTCGCGCCGAAGATGCCGAGGAGGAGGACCACCGCGTAGGCGTTGATCCCGCTTGCCCAGCCACTTGTGAACACCAGGGGGAGTACGGACACGGGGGTGATCGTAACCAGGCGGCATACCGGTGCGGGAGGGAGCGGGTGCCCAGGTCTGAGTACCCGTACCCAGGGCGTGAGATGAGTAGGCGCACGGATGGGCCGCGACCTGCGGGAACGGCAGAGTGGGGACCACGGAAGGGGCGCTGCGCCGGTACCGCCGGCACGGGGCGGCGGAGCAGGCGCGGCACTCTTTTCCGAACGGGGGTGCGCGGCGGAGGACTCGGGACCACGGGGGACGACGGGGTCACGGGGGAAGGTTCTCCGGCAGCACGGAAGGCGCCGGTCAGGCGAGGCTCGGGGGGATCGAGCCCCGTCGGACCGGCGCTTTCATGTGTGCGACGGGGCCCGGGCCGGGGTCAGCGGCCGCTGACCCGTCCGTGCAGCAGCAGGGACAGCGCGGAGTGCACGTCGTCGATCGACCGCTCCGGCTGGAACGCCTGCCAGTCCAGCGCCGCCACCAGCACCATGCCGACCAGGGCCGCCGCCGTCAGCGGGATGTCGATCTCCTCGCTGAGCTCGCCGCCCGCGACGCCCTCCTTGAGGACGCCCTCGACCACGGCGACGGCCTCCTGACGCACCACCAGCAGGGTGCCCTGCCAGGCGCGGTTGGTGCGCCAGAGCTCGGCCACGTACAGCTGGGTGAAGGCCGGGTAGCGGTCGATGAAGACCAGACCGGCCCGGATCATGGCGTCCAGCGCCTCGACCCGGCTGCCGCCGCGCGCGTCGGTCTCCTCCGCCGCCGAGCGGAGCGAGGAGGTGAGGAGCCCGACACCGTGGCGCAACAGTTCCTCGAAGAGCTCGCTCTTGCTCTTGAAGTTGTAGTACACCGTGCCCTTGGCGACCCCGGCCCGCTCGGCGATCTCATCCACCGTGGTCGCAGAGAACCCCTTCTCGGCGATGAGGGTCACGGCCGCTTCGTAGAGCTTCTGCCGGGTGGCCTGACGGCGTGTGGCGCTACTGCTTTCCATGCCCCTGATTCTCACAGGTCCAGGAGCGCTCACAGACTCAGCTCCGGATGCAGCCGGTCCAGGGTCCACACCTGCTTGCGGCGTGCGGACAGCGCGGTCAGCGCGAGCGCCCCGGCGGTGAAGGCCACCAGCACCGCACAGGCCTGCCAGACCGGGCCGAGTCCACCGCCCGTGATCAGCCGGCGCAGGCCCTCGACGATGTAGCTCATCGGCAGGTAGGGATGGATCGCGTTGAAGAAGCCCGGACTCGTCTGTACGGGATACGTGCCGCCGGCCGAGGTCAGCTGGAGCATCAGCACCGCGAGGACGAGAATGCGGCCCGCCGCTCCGAAGCGGGCGTTCAGCCACTGCACGATCGCGCCGAAACAGCAGGTGACCAGGGCGAGGAAGCCGATGGTCCCGGCGGCCCGGGCCATCTGCAGCCCGAGCCCCCAGTGCAGTACGGACATCAGCGCGGCCACCTGGAGCAGACCGATCGCGGCCACCGGCAGCCAGCCCGCGAAGGCGATCCGCCAGGCCGGCGCCCCGGCGGCCAGGGCACGCCGGTTGAGCGGCTGGATCAGCATGTACGCGACCATCGCGCCGACCCACAGGGAGAGCGGGATGAAGTAGGGGGCGAAGCCGGTGCCGTAGTTGGGGGCCGCGTGCAGCGACTGGGAGGCCAGCTGTACGGGGTCGGCCATGACACCCGTACGGGCGTCGCGGTCCTTCTTGTCGTAGTCCGGGATCTTGCCGGTCCCGTCCTCGAGTCCCTTGGCGAGCGTGGCCGATCCGTCGCCGAGCCGGATCATGCCGCTGTCCAGGCGCGTCGCGCCCTTCTTGAGGTCGCCGACTCCGGTGTTCAGCTCGGCGGAGCCCGACCTGGCCGTGGCCAGGCCGCTGTGCAGCCGGTCCGCTCCCTTGGCGACCTTGTGGGCGCCGGTGTTGAGCGCGTTGACCTTCTTGACGGCGCTCTCCAGGTCCTCGTCCAGATGGGGCGAGCGCGCGGCGAGGGCGTCAGCCTGCTTCTGCAGCGTGGCCAGTTGGCTCCGGAGCTTCTTGAGGTCCCCGTTCTGGTTTCTGACCAGGACGTTCACGTCGTCGGCCACGGCGGCGACGTCGGCCGCCGCCGTCACGGCCCGCTTCAGCGGCGCGCAGACGCCGGGATCGGGGAGCGGCTGCTCCTCGCACCGGGTGCGGTGGATCGCGGTGAGGTCGTCGGAGGCTGTGTGGGCGGCCGTGGCGGCGGTGGGCGCCGCCTTCACCAGCAGGTCCAGGTTGTCCCGGACGGTCCGCGAGGAGTCGGCGACGAGCCGGGCTGTGTCGCCGATCGCCTTGCCGTTGTCCTTCAGGAACGGGCGGACGTCGGCGGCCACCCCGTTGACCTTGTCGGCGAGGAGCTGGGTGCCGTCCGCGACCTGGCGCGAGCCGGTCTCCAGGTCGCCCGCGCCCTTGTCCAGCTTGACGATGCCGGTGGCGAGGCTGCTGCTGCCGGCCTTCGCGTCCTTCAGGCCGTCCGCGAGGTCCTTCGAGCCCTTCTTCGCCTTGCCGATCCCGCCCTGGAGGTCGGCGGCGCCCTTGGCCGCCTTGGCCGTCGCGTCGTGGAGATCGGAGAAGTTGATGAAGATCCGGTCGAGGAAGCCCCGGGAGGCGTTGGCCGACGCGGCGGTGCGGACCTCGGAGAACACCGTGCGGGAGATCTGGCCGACGATGTAGTTGTTCGCGTCGTTGGTGCGCACCTGGAGCGCGCTCGTCTCGGGGGCGTCACCGGCGCTGGACGCGATGCGCCTGCTGAAGTCCGCGGGCATGGTCAGCGAGAGGTAGTACGTACCGTCCTCGACGCCCTGGCCGGCCTCGGCGGCACTCACCTCGTGCCACTCGAAGACCTTGGAGTCGAGGAGCTTGCCGGTGATCTCGTCCCCGGCCGCGATGCGCTTGCCGGCCGCGGTGGCGCCCTGGTCGTCGTTGACCAGCGCGACCGGGATGCGGTCCAGGCGTCCGTAGGGGTCCCAGAAGGACCACAGGTACAGGGCGCCGTAGAGCAGGGGCAGCAGCAGGAGCGCGGCGAGCGCGGCGCGCGGCAGCCTTCCCCTGCCGAAGCGCCGGAGCTCAAGCGCGGCCAGTCTCGGCGAACGCATCGGCCGTCCCTTCCTCGTGTTCGGGGGCCGCGGGCTCCACGGCGTCGTCGCGGCCTGTGATGTCCGTGCCGCCGGGGATCGTCTCCCCGGTGCGCACGGTGACGGCGTCCTCGGGGGCCTCGCTGCACACGGCCAGTACGGTCGTGCCGTCGGCGGCGAGCACACGCAGCAGCTCCCAGGCATCGGCGCGTTCGGCGTCGGAGAGCTTGAGGTCGGCGTCGTCCACCGCGAGCAGCCGTGGCCGGCCGATCATCGCGAGGGCGACGGAGAGCCGCAGCGCCTCCAGCCGCTCCAGATCCCGTACGGAGGTCCGCTCGCCCTTGGGCAGGGTGGCGGGGTCGAGCCCGGCCGCCTCCAGGGCGGTGTCGATCCGGGCCCTGGCCGTGGCGACGCGCTCGCGGTGCGGCCGCAGCAGGGCGCGCGGCGAGCCGTCGAAGCGGCGCTGCAGCAGGGCGCGTTCGCGCAGGTGCTCGGCGACCGTGAACGCCGGGTCGAGCTCGCTGACCCCGGGCACCGGGCCCAGGGCCGCGATGCGGCGTACGGCGGCGGCCCGGCGCGGGAGGCGCCGGCCGGCGGTCGCGGCATCACCTTCGGTGGGGCGCATCCGGCCGGTGAGGGCGAGCAGCAGGCAGGTGCGGCCCGAGCCGGACGGGCCCTCGATCGCGATCAGGGACCCGGGTGCGGCGTTGAACGTCACGCCCCGGAACGCCCAGCCGCGCGGCCCCTTGAGGCCGAGGCCGTCGGCCGTGACGGCTGCTCCGTGCGGGCCGGCCGGACTGTCCACGCTGTCCACAGACCTCCCCTTCCTGCTTCTGTACTGACTGGTCAGTGCAAAAAGATAGCCCGAACGGGCGGTCGAAGCAAAAGGCCTGGTCAGAGGGGGATCGAGGGGAATTGTCAGTGGGGGCCGTCACGATGGATACAGACGGCCACGAAGCCGTTACGAGACAGGAGGTTCTGTCATGGCCCACTCGTCCGCAGCAGCCGCCCCGCGACGCCGCGCAGACGGCCCTGCCCCCTCACCGACCGGTCCGGCGCACGACGTCCACCCCGTACTCCGGCGCACCACGGCGCCGCCGGCCGCTCTCGATCTCCTCGCCCAGGCCCGCGCCGGCCTGGAAGAGGCGGCTGTTCTCGATGTGCCGAACGAGCGCTATGCCACCGCCCATCTCGCCGCGCTGCGCACCGCGGCCGCGGTGCTCGCCGTCCGCGGGCGCCCCGAGACCTCCCGGCGGCGCCGCGAGCGGATCCGCAGCGCCTGGGAGGTCCTGCCGGAAATCGCCCCCGAGCTCACCGAGTGGAGCGCGCTGTTCGCCTCCGGCGCCCGCCGCCGGGCCCGGGCGGAGGCGGGCATACCCGGCGCGGCGGGCCGGCGCGACGCGGACGACCTGCTGCGCGACGCGGCGATGTTCCTTCGCCTGGTGGAGCGGCTCCTGGTCCTTCAGCCGGTCCTCCCGCTACCCCGCGCGGAACGGCCCGATGCGGGATGAGGGCGACGGCGGCGCGAGGCAATAGGGTGGTCGGGACCTATCACCTGCGCCGTTCACGCTCCGCCCGCAGAGGCGGCACCGTGCCGAGGAGTCAACTGCCGTGTCGGACCAGCTGCGCCCCCGCGCCTCCCTCCGTACCGCCGTGGTCTGGGAGGTCCTCAAGGATGCTCTCGACCGCCAGGTCAAGGCGACCGGCAGGGACGCCCTGGACGTACTGGACACCGGCGGCGGTACGGGCAACTTCGCCGTGCCCGTCGCCCGCCTGGGTCACCGGGTCACCGTGGTCGACCCCAGCCCCAACGCCCTGTTCGCCCTGGAGCGCCGTGCCGCCGAGGCCGGGGTGGCCGACCGGGTCAACGGGGTCCAGGGCGACATCCTGGGCCTGTTCGACGTGGTCGAACGCGGTGGCTACGACGCGGTGCTCTGCCACGGAGTCCTGGAGTACGTGGACGATCCCGCCGATGGCGTGCGGCACGCGGTGGACGCGCTCCGCCCGGCCGGTGCGCTCAGCCTGCTCGCCGCCGGGCTCGGCGGCGCCGTCCTGGCCCGGGCGCTCGCCGGCCACTTCACCGAGGCCCGCCACGTGCTCGGCGACCCGGCCGGCCGCTGGGGAGAGGGCGACCCGGTGCCCCGGCGGTACACGGCGGAGCAGCTCACCGGGCTCGTCGAGGGCGCGGACGTCGAGGTGGGCGCGGTCCACGGTGTACGCGTCTTCGCCGACCTGGTGCCCGGCGTCCTCGTGGACACCGAACCCGGCGCGATGGAGGCCCTGCTCAAGCTGGAGGCGGCTGCAGCCGAGCTGCCCGCGTTCCACTCGGTGGCGACCCAGTTGCACGTTCTGGGCACCAGGCGGCCCTGAGCCACCGGCCGGATCGCGACGGCAGCGTGGCTGATCAGCAACGCAGCTGCAGACGGAGTACGCCCCAGCAGCCCCGATCGGGGCCTCGGCCCCGTATGATCGGGGGACACCATCCGGCATGACGGATCGGAGGTTGGGGAATCAACGCCTCAGCAGCTGAGCCGTCGTGGCGGCCCGGACTGGCTGATTGGCAATGAGGGCGGGTTTCACGGGGGCGATTCCCTGCCTATCCTGGAAGGGCCGCAAACCGGCCGCCCCCCGCGGCCGACGACGAGGAGGACTCCGTGCCGCTCTCGGAGCACGAGCAGCGAATGCTCGAGCAAATGGAGCGAGCGCTGTACGCCGAAGATCCCAAGTTCGCGACAGCGCTCGAGGGAAGTGGGCTGCGTACATATACCCGGCGACGGGTCTACCAGGCAGTTGCTGGCTTCCTGGTGGGAATCGCGCTCCTCATGGCCGGAATGGTCGCCCAGCAGATCTGGATCGGCGTGGTGGGGTTCCTCGTCATGCTGGGCTGTGCGGTGCTCGCGGTGACGGGTTGGCGCAAGGCGCCGAAACCGGGCGAGCAGCAGGCGGTCCGCGCCGGTAGTGCGGAGCCGCGGCGACAGCCCAAACAGCGCCGGTCCGTGATGAACCGGATCGAACAGCGGTGGCAGCGCCGCCGTGATGAGCAGGGCCAGTAGCGCTCGAAACACTTTTGGGTGAGGGGCGGTCGCATTTCTGCGGCCGCCCCTCACGCGTGTCCTGGCCCGGCGACGCTCCGCCCAGGGGCCGGCATTCCCCGGCCCGCCTTGCCCCGCCCCGGGAGAGCCCGTTGCGCACGGGGAGCCTCTCCTGCGCGCAGGACCGTCCGCCCAGGGAAAGCCTCTTCTGCGCGCAGGCCCGATTGCCGGGCGGGCCCGCGGTTACCCCCGGGCGGGCCTTCCCTCCGCTCCGGGGGAAGGCCCGCCCAGGGTTGCCCGTCAGCCCCGCCGTGCAGGGCGTCCCGTCAGCCCTGCTGGCGGGACGGGCGGCGCAGCCACGCCGGTCGCTGCGGTGTCCGCCACCGGCCGGTCAGAGCCGCCCGGCGCTCCGATGCCGCCCACACCACCTGTACGGCCGATCGCGGCGCCACCACCGCGCGGAACCGGGCGAACCGGTCGGCGGAGGCCCGGAGGGCCGCCCGTACCGTCTGAGCGTCGTCCACGAGCCCGGACACCGGCCTCGGCTCCGGCGCGTAGAGCACCTGCTCCACCGCGCCCGCCACCCGGTGCACCGCCTCGGCCGCCTCCGTATCCAGCTCTCCCACCCGCACCACCCGGGCCGCCGCTTTCCTCGGGGTCAGCGACTCGTCCGGCTCGATGCCGTGGTCCCACGCGGTGTCGATGATCTCCTGCCAGGCAGCCAGCGTGCGCGCGGTCGCGTCCGCGGAGGTGCGGCCGGTGGAGGAGCCCAGCCGCCGGGAGCGTACCCGCATGCGCCAGAACATGGGCAGCAGCGGGAGCAGCAGGACGAGCACGGCCACCAGGACGACTCCGAGCACGGTGCCCGCCGGCGTCCCCGTGTCCGCGGAGGCCGCGGCATCCGGAAGCGCCGAGCTGCCGCACTCGCCCTGCCGGCGCATCTGCGCCGGGCAGCTGTCCGACGCGGACGGCGCCACCGGCACCGCTGCGGAGGCCGCGGCCTCCGGCTGCGCGGGATCGGCGGAGTCGCCGGAAGGCGCGTCGGGCAGGGTGTACGAGGGCGCGGAACCACGCGTCGGGGTGGGCTCGAAGCGGGTCCAGCCCACGCCCTCGAAGTACAGCTCCGGCCAGGCATGCGCATCGCGCAGACCGACCGACACCGAACCGTCCGACTGTGCCGTGCCGGGTGTGAAGCCCACGGCGACCCGGGCCGGGATGCCCAGCGTCCGGGCCATCGCGGCCATCGTGAAGGAGAAGTGGACGCAGAAGCCCCGCCTGTTCGTCAGGAACCGGCCGATCGCCGCGCTGCCGGTTCCCGAGCTCACCGAGGTGTCATACGTGAAGCCGCCCTCGGCAGCGAAGTAGTTCTGCAGTTTGACCGCCCGCTCGTATGCGTTCGACGAGCCCCGTGTCACTCCTTCGGCCGTCTCCCTGACCACCTTGGGCAGCGAGCCGGGCACCTGGGTGTACTCGCGGAGCAGCGCCGCCGGAGCCGTGCCCGCGCGCGCCAGCTGGGCGGCCGTCGGCTGCACGACCAGGCTGGAGACCCCGTACTGCGCACCGCCGGTGGTCTCCCCGTCGTCCCCGACGAGGGTGCGGCCCTCGGGCTCGAACCGCCAGCGCCCGTCGACCCTCACCTCGGTCGCCGGGTAGGGGAGCGGCAGGTAGGTCTGCCGGTACGAGGCGGACGCGGAGATGTTCGTACTGATCTCCGTCACGGCGACGTCCGGCGACAGACCGGGCGGGTTCGGGAGCCGCTTCGGTACGTCCTCCAGCCGGCGGGTCGAGGCACGCCACTCGTTCCCGTTGAACTGGTCCAGGGCCAGAATGCGGAGGTAGAGGTCCTGCGCACCGGTGGCGTTGGTGCGGTACGACATCACCTCCCGGTTCTCCGGCTGGTTGAGGTTGTTCTGGAGCGAGACCAGCGGGTTCACGGCGGAGATGGTGCCGCCACCGGACCCCTTGCCGTTGCCGCCCCCCGTACCGGCCAGCAGTCCGCTGTCGAGCGCGGGCAGAGCCGCGGGCACGACCAGTGCGACCCCCAGGGCCAGCGCGCCGATGCGCCGTCCGGTGCGCACCGGGGCGAGCGCCCCGCCGCCCGGGGCGCCGATGCCGGAGGACGGACCGCCCCGGGGCCCCGCGGCCCCGGCGAAGACGCGCCCCCACTGGGAGAGCCGGTCACGCCCCTCGGCCAGCAGGAGGAGCAGATAGCCACAGGCGGCCAGCAGGAACCACAGCCAGTCGGCGCCGCCGTCGGAGAGACCGGCCGCGACGGAGTAGAGGGCCAGCAGGGGCAGCCCGGCCGGCGCGGCGCTGCGGAACGTGACCGCCAGCGCGTCCACCGCGAGCCCTATCAGCAGGACCCCGCCCACCAGCATCAGCCGGATGCCGTCCGTGTCCGGAGCCGGGATCGCGTACTGCCCCACATCGTCCGCGCCCGCCGTCAGCAGGTCCGCGAGCCGCCGCACCGACTGCGGCCCCGGCAGGAAACCCGCCAGCGCCTGCTCCCGGGCGAACGTCGCGGTCAGCAGCACCACCAGGACCAACGCCTGCGTGGCGACGGTCACCAGCCGGGGCAGCGGCACCCGCCGGCCGAGCGCGCCCACACCGCACTGCAAGGCCAGCAGGAACGAGGCCTGCAGGATCCAGGTGAAGGGGTCGACCAGCGGCAGCATCGAACAAGCCGCCATCAGCGTCGCCGCATAGGCGCACAGCGCCAGCCGACCACGACCGCTCATGACCGTCCCCTCATGACCAACCACCGGAGAATCCCGTCGTCCCGCCTGTTGTGCCGCCCACCGCGGCGGACTGCGTCAGCGAACCCTGATGGCTCGCCTGCTGCCACAGCCGGGCCAGATCCGTGCCGGGCCGGACCGGCACCGCGGTCCACCCCGCCTCGCGCAGCAGCTGGAGCCGCCGCTCGCAGGCCGCGTCGGAGGCGGGCGCCTGGCCGTGCACCCAGGCGGCGCTGTCCAGGACGAAGGCGACCGCCCCGCCGCTGCGCTGCCGCATCCGGGCCGCCACCGCGGCCTGCTCGTCGTCCAGCTCGCCGAGGAAGGCGATCAGCAGGCCCTCGTTGCCGCCGCGGAGCACGTCGTACGCGCGGGCGAGAGTGCCGCCGTCCGAGTGGTCGACCACGGCGAGGGTGTCCATCATCAGCCCGGCCGACTCCGCCGAGTCCTGGGTGGAGCCGGCGAAACCGCCCTCGCCCGGCACCGACGTGCCGTCGTCGGTCAGCAGCCGGACCGCGAAGCCCCGCTCCAGCATGTGCACCAGCGCGGACGCGGCGCCGGACACGGCCCACTCGAACGCCGAGTCGGGCCCCGTGCCCTGGTAGCCGGTCCGGCGGGTGTCCAGCAGCACCGTGCACCTGGCGCGCTGCGGCTGCTCCTCGCGGCGCACCATCAGTTCGCCGTAGCGCGCGGTCGAGCGCCAGTGGACACGGCGCAGATCGTCGCCGTGCCGGTAACCGCGCGGGATGACGTCGTCCTCACCCGCCAGTGCGAGCGACCGCTGCCGGCCCTCGCCGTAACCGGTGGCCTCGCCGGCCAGCCGGACGGGGGGCAGCGGTTCGGTCCGCGGGATGACGACGAGCGTGTCGTACGCGCTGAACGAACGCGTCAGTTCGCACATCCCGAAGGGATCGCTCAGCCGCAGCTGAAGGGGACCGAGCGGATAGCGACCGCGCAGGTCCGACCGCACACGGTAGGACACCTCGCGCCGGCCGCCCGCCTCCACCCGGTCCAGGACGAACCGGGGCCTCGGCCCCAGCACGTACGGCACCCGGTCCTGGAGCATGAGCAGGCCGGTCGGCAGCCGCGAGACGTTGTCCATCCGCAGGTGGACCCGCGCCTCGGTGCCCGCGGGCACCCGGGACGGCGAGAGCCGCCGGGTCCCGGCGACCCGGTAGCGGGTCCGGAAGAGGACCGTCACACAGACCAGCGGCAGCACGGCGAGCAGCAGGCCGACCCGCAGCAGGTCCCCCTGGCCCAGCACATAGGCGCAGACCGCGGCGGCCACACCGGCCGCCAGGAAGGACCGTCCGCGCGTGGTCAGGCCGCCCAGGGCGGCCCGCAGACCGCCCTTGTCGTCCCGGTCGTCCATGGCGGGCGGCCCCCCGGCGGCCATCAGAGCCGCCGTGTGCCGGGCTGCTGCCGGCCGCCGTACACAGCGCCCGGCTGGTGCTGGGGCGCCGGGACGGCGGCGCCGCCCGACGCCGTCGGCACGGGGGTCTGCGAGAGGATCTCCAGCACCACCTGTTCGGCGGTGCGGCGGTTGAGCTGCGCCTGCGCGGTGGGCAGCAGCCGGTGAGCGAGCACGGCGACGGCGAGGGCCTGCACATCGTCCGGCAGGCAGTAGTCCCGGCCGCTCAGCGCGGCGGAGGCCTTGGCGGCGCGCAACAGGTGCAGCGTCGCACGCGGCGAGGCGCCGAGCCGGAGATCGGGGTGGTTGCGGGTGGCCCCGACGAGCTGCACCGCGTACCTCCGGACGGCCTCGGCGACATGGACCGCGCGCACCGCGTCGATCAGCTTGACGATGTCGTGGGCGTGCGCCACCGGCTGGAGGTCGTCGAGCGGGGAGACACCGCCGTGCACGTCGAGCATCTGCAGCTCGGCCTCCGCGCTGGGATAGCCGATCGAGACCCTGGCCATGAACCGGTCGCGCTGGGCCTCGGGCAGCGGATACGTGCCCTCCATCTCCACCGGGTTCTGGGTGGCCACGACCATGAAGGGGTCGGGCAGCTCGTAACTGTGCCCGTCGATGGTGACCTGGCGCTCCTCCATCGACTCCAGGAGCGCGGACTGCGTCTTGGGCGAGGCCCGGTTGATCTCGTCGCCGATGACGATCTGGGCGAAGATCGCGCCCGGTTTGAACTCGAACTCGCGGCGCTGCTGATCGAAGATGGACACGCCGGTGATGTCCGAGGGCAGCAGGTCCGGTGTGAACTGGATGCGTCGCACCGAACAGTCGATGGACCGTGCCAGCGCCTTGGCCAGCATGGTCTTGCCGACTCCGGGGACGTCCTCGATCAGGAGATGGCCCTCCGCGAGCAGCACGGTCAGCGAAAGGCGTACGACCTCGGGCTTGCCCTCGATCACACCTTCCACCGACCTGCGTACGCGCTCCGCTGTGGTGGTCAGATCTGTGAGGCTCGCTCGATCGTCATAGGTCGTCACCCGGCCCTCCTCGGCCCTGCCCCACGCTCCTCAGGAGCACAGGAATCCCCAGTCACGGGCCGGCGCCCTTGTGCGGCCCGGCCCACCCCGAAATACGGACACCGCGCCGGACGGGGTCCGGCGGGGTGTCACACCCGCATTCTTGTTGCCGTTACCGCTTCGTGTCACTCGCCTGTGGATAACCGGGGTCGATATGCCGGGTTGAGGAGGATTCTTCCTGCCGGAATGTGTCCGTCCGGCGTGCCCTCGCGTGAGGAAAGGCCAGGAAGGACCAGGCGGGTCAGACAGCCGGGAGGATCTCGCGCAGCAGACCCGTGGTCACGTCGAAGACGAAACCGCGCACGTCGTCGGTGTGCAGCAGGAACGGGGAGGTGCGGACCCGCTGCATCGACTGCCGCACGTCCTGGTCCGCGTCGCTGTAGGCCTCCACCGCCCAGGCCGGCCGCTGGCCGACCTCCATCTCCAGTTCCCGGCGGAACTCCTCGGTGATCGACTCCATGCCGCAGTTGGTGTGGTGGATCAGCACCACGCTGCGCGTGCCCAGCGCCCGCTGGCTGATCGACAGGGAGCGGATCACGTCGTCGGTGACCACGCCGCCCGCGTTGCGGATGGTGTGGCAGTCGCCGAGCGCCAGACCGAGCGCCTTGTGAAGGTCGAGGCGGGCGTCCATGCAGGCGACGACGGCGACGCGCAGCACGGGCTTCGCGTCCATCCCGGGATCGCTGAACTCGGAGGCGTACGCGATGTTCGCCTCGACCAGGCGGTCGGTGACGGTGCCGCCGGTGCGGGCCTGGCCGGCGGTGGGAGCGGAGGGCTCGGCAGGGGAGTGCGCGAAAGTCGACATGGAACAAGACGTTAGCTCTCGCGGGCCGAACCGGTGTGGTGTCGAAGCGGACAAAGAACGTCAACGGCGCTTGTTGTGAGGTAACCCACAAGCCTCACAGTCGGTCACCCGGCCGAGTGAACAACGCGAGGGCCGACGCGCTGTCGGGTTGATTGATCGGGAATCGATCGAATGGCAGGGTGGACTAAAGTGACGGGAAGTTACCGACACCCTGCACATTCCGACGTTTTCCCCGTGTGCGCGGCGTACGTACGGCCCGGCCCTCTCCCGCTCGCCGGTCGGCTGACGCCCCTTCCCCGGCGCCGGCGGACCTCCCCTTCGCGAGCGGGCGGGGACCAGGCCGTACGTGCAGCGCCCCGGGACCTGAGCCTGAGAGGGCGCATGAGCCAGACCCGACACGTCCCGGTGATGCTCCAGCGGTGCCTGGACCTGTTGGCCCCGGCTCTGGACGCCTCCGGCCCGCAGCCGCCCGTGGTCGTCGACTGCACCCTGGGCCTCGGCGGGCACAGCGAGGCCCTGCTCTCCGCCTTCCCCGCCGCGCGGCTGATCGCGCTCGACCGGGACAAGGAGGCGCTGCGGCTCTCCGGCGAGCGGCTCGCCCCGTACGGCGACCGTGCCACGCTGGTGCACGCCGTCTACGACGAACTGCCCGAGGTGCTCGCCCGGCTGGGCGTCCCCAAGGTCCAGGGCATCCTGTTCGACCTGGGCGTCTCCTCCATGCAGCTGGACGAGGCCGACCGCGGATTCGCGTACGCCCAGGACGCCCCGCTCGACATGCGCATGGACCAGACGACCGGCATCGGCGCGGCCGAGGTGCTCAACACCTACCCGCCGGGAGAGCTGGTCAGGATCCTGCGCGCGTACGGCGAGGAGAAGCAGGCCAAGCGGATCGTCTCCGCCGTCGTGCGCGAACGGGAGAAGGAACCCTTCACCAACAGCGCCCGGCTCGTCGAGCTGATCCGTGACTCGCTGCCGCAGGCCGCCAAGCGCACCGGCGGCAACCCGGCCAAGCGCACCTTCCAGGCGCTGCGCATCGAGGTGAACGGCGAACTCACCGTGCTGGAGCGGGCGATCCCGGCGGCGGTGGCGAGCCTCGCCGTCGGCGGGCGCATCGCCGTCCTCTCGTACCACTCGCTGGAGGACCGCCTGGTCAAGCAGGTGTTCGCGGCGGGCGCCGCCAACACCGCGCCGCCCGGCCTGCCGGTCGTCCCCGAGCGCTACCAGCCGCGGCTCAAGCTGCTGACGCGCGGCGCCGAACTGCCGACCGAGGAGGAGGTCGCCGAGAACCGGCGAGCCGCCCCCGCCCGGCTGCGCGGAGCCCAGCGGATCCGCGAGGAGGAGCGATGAGCAGCCGGCGCCCGGAGACCTCGCGGACGCGGCCCGGGGACGGAGCAGCGCGGTGAGTGATGCGGCCGGCGGGCTGAAGGGACGCGCCGCGCGGCTCAGCCGGCTGATGCCGGCCGGGCCGAGCAACGCCGCCCGGACCCCCTTCGTCCTCCTGGTCGTCCTGCTCCTGGGCGGCGGCCTGATCTCCCTGCTGCTGCTGAACTCCGCGCTCAACGAAGGATCGTTCCGGCTGAGCGAGCTGAAGAAGCGGACCACGGAGCTCACCGACGATCAGCAGGCCCTCCAGCGCGACGTCGACAGCGCCTCCGAACCCGACGCCCTGGCGCGGCGCGCACGGGAGCTGGGCATGGTCCCCGGCGGCAGCCCCGCCTTCCTCGGGCCGGACGGCAAGGTCAGCGGTGTCCCCTCCACCGCCAGTGCCGCGCCGGTCACCGCGGCGCCGAAGTCGGCGGTCCCCGAGCCGCTTCCCGTACCCCCGCCGGCGACGGCCCCCGCCGGATCCGGCCCTGTGCCCACCCCGGGGGCGCCGGGCACCTCGGCGCAGGCGCGTACCCCGGCAGAACAGTCCTCCACGAGCCCCGGCAGGTGACGCAGTGCCCTCCCAGGAACCACCGCGCCGCCGGGTACCCGGCCCCGCCCGACCGCGAAACGCCGCGGCCCGCGCCGGCCGCCCCCGGCCCGCCGCCCGCCCCGAACAGCGACGACGGCCCTCGTCAGCGGCGCCGCGCGGACGGACCCCCCGCGGCCGCTCCCGCCGGCCCCTGCGCCTCGGCAGTCCGCGGCCGCGGCTGCGGCTCGTCAGCCTGGCCCTGACCCTGGTCATGATCGCGTTCGTCGTCCGGCTCCTCCAGGTGCAGGCCGTCGACGCCAACGCGTACGCGGCCAAGGCCGAGAAGAACCGCTACCTCAGCTACACCGTCGCCGCCGAGCGCGGCGAGATCACCGACCGCGGCGGCATCGCGCTGGCCACCAGCGTCGACGCGTACGACATCACCGCCGACCCCAAGATGTTCACCCCCGAGGACAGCAAGGCACCCGACGCGCCCCAGCAGGCCGCAGCCCTCCTCGCGCCCATCCTCGGCGTCGACGCGGCCGGGCTGACCAAGAAGCTGTCGAAGCCGAAGAGCCGGTACGCGGTGCTGGCGCGCAGGCAGACCCCGCAGGTCTGGACGCAGATCAAGGACCTCAAGTCCGTCTTCGCCGAGAAGGCCGCGAAGGACAAGGCGGCCGGCGGGCCGGGGGCCAATGTGCTGGCCGGGGTCTTCCAGGAGCCGACCACCAAGCGCGTCTACCCCAACGGCGGCCTCGCCGCCGGGATACTGGGCTACGTCAACGCCGAGGGCGAGGGCGCGGGCGGCCTCGAATCGCAGCTGGACAAGGAGCTCGCCGGCGAGGACGGCACGATCAAGTACGCCCAGTCCGGCGGCCGCCGGGTCCCCACCGCGGGCACCAAGGAGGTCCCCGCCGTCGCCGGCTCCGACATCGAGCTGACCATCGACCGCGACATCCAGTGGGCGGCCCAGAAGGCCATCTCGGACCAGGTCGCGAAGTCCAAGGCCGACCGCGGCTACGTCATCGTGCAGAACACCCGCACCGGTGAGGTCCTCGCCATGGCCAACGCGCCGGGCTTCGACCCCAACGACCTCTCGCAGGCCGACGCCGCCGCGCTGGGCAACGCGGCGCTCCAGGACGTGTACGAGCCCGGTTCCACCAGCAAGGTCATGTCGATGGCCGCCGTGCTGGAGGAGGGGGTCGCCACGCCCGGCACCCACGTCACGGTTCCCAACCGCCTGCACCGGGGCGACCGGCTCTTCAAGGACGACATCGACCACAAGACCTGGTACCTCACGCTCAACGGCGTACTCGCCAAGTCGAGCAACATCGGCACCATCCTGGCCACCGGCCAGCTCGGCAGGACCCAGGCCCAGGCCAACCAGGTGCTCCACAGCTACCTCCGCAAATTCGGCATCGGCTCACCGACCGGACTCGGCTACCCGGGTGAGACCGCGGGCATCCTCGCCAAGCCGCAGGACTGGTCGACCTCGCAGCAGTACACGATCCCGTTCGGCCAGGGCCTCTCGCTCAACGCCATGCAGGCCGCCTCGATCTACTCGACGATCGCCAACGGCGGCGTCCGGATCGAACCCACCCTCGTCCGCGGCACCAAGGGCGCCGACGGCCGCTTCACCCCCGCCCCGGCGCCCGCGCAGAGGAGGGTGGTCAGCGAGAAGACCGCCAAGACGCTCGCCACCATGCTCGAGTCGGTCGTCGACGACCGCGAGGGCACCGGAACGAAGGCCCAGATCCCCGGCTACCGGGTCGCGGGCAAGACCGGCACGGCCAACCGAGTCGATCCGGTACGCGGCGGCTACCACGGCTACACCGCCTCCTTCGCCGGCTTCGCCCCCGCCGACAACCCCCAGATCACCGTCTACTGCGCCATCCAGAACCCCACCAAGGGCCTCTACTTCGGCGGCCAGATCTGCGGGCCCATCTACAAACAAGTCATGGAATTCGCGCTGAAGACACTGCAGACCGCGCCCTCCGGCAGCGAGCCTGCCCGGCTGCCGGTGTCCTTCGAACCCGGCGAGTGAACTCGGGGAGACCCTCAGTGACAACCATCACCCCCGATCCGGGGAACCGGAACGGGAACCACCGCACCCCCAGCCCCTCACTTCGCGAGAGGCCGGGTGCGCCCGGTACGCTCACCGCCGTGCCCCACGCTGAACAGTCCCGAACCACCCCGAAGGACGCCCCTGTGAACTACCCGGGAGCGCCCCGCCCGGATCGGCTGCGGCCGACCTCCCTGGTCACGCTGGCAGCCCGGCTGGGAGTCGAACCGCCGGGCAACGGCGAAGTCACCGGCATCACCCACGACTCCCGGGCGGTACGCCCCGGCGACGTGTACGCGGCGCTGCCGGGTGCCCGGCTGCACGGTGCCGACTTCACCGCCCAGGCCGCCGGTCTCGGCGCGACCGCCATCCTCACCGACCCGGCGGGCGCCGAACGCGCCGCGGCCACCGGCCTTCCGGTGCTGGTCACCGAGGATCCGCGCGGCCGGATGGGCGAACTCGCCGCCGAGATCTACGGCCACCCCGGCACCGGCCTGCTCCAGATCGGCATCACCGGCACCTCCGGCAAGACCACCACCGCCTACCTCGTCGAGGGCGGCTTCCGCGGCGCCGGACGCACCACGGGCCTCATCGGCACCGTGGAGATGCGGATCGGCGACGAACGCATCAAGTCCGAGCGGACCACCCCCGAAGCGACCGATCTGCAGGCCCTGTTCGCCGTCATGCGCGAACGCGGCGTGGACGCGGTCACGATGGAGGTCTCCAGCCACGCCCTGGTCCTCGGCCGGGTCGACGGCTGCGTCTTCGACGTCGCCGTGTTCAACAACCTCAGCCCGGAACACATGGAGTTCCACTCGGACATGGAGGACTACTTCCAGGCCAAGGCGCGGCTGTTCACCCCGCAGCGCAGCAGGCTGGGCGTCCTCAACTACGACGACGAGTACGGCCGCAGGCTGGTCACCGAGGCATCCGTGCCCGTCACCACCTTCTCCGCCGAGGGCCACCCGGACGCCGACTGGCGGGCCGAGGACGTCGAGGTGGGCCAGCTCGGCTCCACCTTCACCGTCGTCGGACCCAAGGGCGAGCGGGCCACGGCACGGGCCCCGCTGCCCGGCCCGTTCAACGTCGCCAACACCCTCGCCGCGATCGTCACCCTCGCCGTCGCCGGGATCGACCCGCAGACCGCGGCCGACGGCGTCGCCGCCGTGCCCGGAGTGCCCGGCCGGCTGGAACGGGTCGACGCGGGACAGCCGTATCTCGCGCTCGTCGACTACGCGCACAAGACCGACGCCGTCGAGTCGGTGCTGCGCTCCCTGCAGAAGGTCACCGAGGGCAGACTGCACATCGTCCTCGGCTGCGGCGGCGACCGCGACACCACCAAACGCGGCCCGATGGGCGCCGCCGCGGCACGGCTCGCCGACACCGCCGTACTGACCTCCGACAACCCCCGCTCCGAGGACCCCCTCGGCATCCTCGCCGCCATGCTCGCGGGCGCCGCCGAAGTGCCCGTGCACGAACGCGGTGACGTCCTGGTCGACGCCGACCGGGCCGCCGCCATCGCGGCCGCCGTCGGCCGCGCCGGACCCGGCGACACCGTGCTCATCGCCGGCAAGGGCCACGAACAGGGCCAGGACGTCCACGGAGTGGTGCGCCCCTTCGACGACCGGGTGGTCCTGCGCGCGGCCATCGAGCGGTCCCTGGGCCACGAGGACTCCACCCACCGTGCGCGCACCCACGAGAACAACAGTCAGGGATGACCAAGTGATCGCCCTTTCCCTCGCCGAGATCACCGAAATCGTCGGCGGGCAGTCGTACGACATACCGGATCCGGCCGTAACCGTCAGCGGGCCCGTCGTCATCGACTCCCGGGAGGTGAAGCAAGGCAGCCTCTTCGTCGCGTTCGCCGGTGAGCGGGTCGACGGCCACGACTACGCGCGGCGCGCCGTCGAGGCGGGTGCGGCCGTCGTGCTGGCCGCCCGCCCCGTCGGCGTTCCCGCGATCGTCGTCGACGACGTGGTGGCGGCGCTCGGCGCGCTCGCCCGCGCCGTCGTCGGACGGCTCGGCACCACCGTCGTCGCCCTCACCGGATCCGCCGGCAAGACCTCCACCAAGGACCTGATCGCCCAGCTCCTGGAGCGCAAGGGCCCGACCGTGTACCCGGCCGGCAACCTCAACAACGAGATCGGTCTGCCGCTCACCGCGCTGCGCGCCACGGAGGAGACCCAGCACCTGGTCCTCGAAATGGGCGCCCGCTACATCGGCGACATCCGCTACCTCACCGGGCTCGTCCCGCCGCGGATCGGCCTCGTCCTCAACGTCGGCAGCGCCCACATCGGCGAGTTCGGCGGCAAGGAGCAGATCGCCCAGGCCAAGGGCGAGATGGTCGAGTCCCTCCCCGAGGACGGCCTCGCCGTGCTCAACGCCGACGACCCGCTCGTGCGTGCCATGACCTCCCGGACCAAGGCCCGGGTGCTGCTCTTCGGCGAAGCCGCGGATGCGGACGTACGGGGCGAGAACGTCCGCCTCACCGAGGACGGCCGCCCCGCGTTCAGGCTTCACACACCCACCGGGTGCAGTGATGTGACCATGCGCCTGTACGGTGAGCACCACGTGTCGAACGCGCTCGCCGCGGCCGCCGTCGCCCATGAGCTGGGCCTGTCCGCAGACGAGATCGCCGTGGCGCTCTCCGAGTCGGGCACCCTCTCCCGCTGGCGCATGGAGGTCACCGAGCGTCCGGACGGCGTGACGTTCGTCAATGACGCCTACAACGCCAACCCCGAATCCATGAAGGCCGCGCTGCGCGCGCTGGCCGCCATGGGGAAGGGGCGTCGTACGTGGGCGGTGCTCGGCCAGATGGCCGAGCTCGGCGACGCCTCGCTCACCGAGCACGACGCGGTCGGACGGCTTGTCGTCCGGCTCAACGTCAGCAAGCTCGTCGCGGTCGGGGGGAGAGAAGCCTCCTGGCTGCAACTGGGCGCATACAACGAGGGTTCGTGGGGTGAGGAGTCGGTGCATGTGTCCGACGCACAGGCTGCCGTCGACCTGTTGCGCAGTGAACTGCGCCCGGGAGACGTCGTGCTGGTGAAGGCGTCCCGGTCGGTAGGCCTGGAACAGGTCGTCAGCGCGCTGCTGGAGAACGCGTCCGAGGGCGAGGTCGCCGGCCGATGAGGCAGATCCTCTTCGCGGGGGCCATCGGGCTCTTCCTGACCCTGGTCGGTACCCCGCTGCTGATCAAGCTCCTGGCCCGCAAGGGATACGGGCAGTTCATCCGCGACGACGGCCCGCGCAGCCACGGATCGAAGAAGGGCACGCCCACCATGGGCGGCATCGCCTTCATCCTGGCGACGATCATCGCGTACGTCCTGGCCAAGGTGATCACCGGCGAGGACATGCGCTTCTCCGGTGTGCTGGTGCTCTTCCTGATGGCCGGCATGGGGCTCGTCGGCTTCCTCGACGACTACATCAAGATCGTCAAGCAGCGTTCGCTGGGTTTGCGGGCCAAGGCCAAGATGGCCGGCCAGCTGATCGTCGGCATCGCCTTCGCGGTGCTCTCCCTCCAGTTCGCCGACGCCCGCGGCAACACCCCCGCCTCCACCAAGCTCTCGTTCGTCGAGGACTTCGGCTGGTCGATCGGCCCGGTGCTGTTCGTGCTCTGGGCCCTGTTCATGATTCTCGCCATGTCCAACGGCGTGAACCTGACGGACGGTCTGGACGGCCTGGCCACCGGCGCGTCCGTGATGGTCTTCGGCGCGTACACCTTCATCGGGCTCTGGCAGTTCCAGGAGTCCTGCGCCAACGCGGCCACCCTCACCAACCCGAGCGCCTGCTTCGAGGTACGAGATCCACTCGACCTCGCGGTCGTGGCCTCCGCGCTCATGGGCTCCTGCTTCGGCTTCCTGTGGTGGAACACCTCGCCCGCCAAGATCTTCATGGGTGACACCGGTTCGCTGGCCCTCGGCGGCGCGCTCGCGGGCCTCGCGATCTGCTCCCGCACCGAGTTCCTGATGGCGGTGCTCGGCGGCCTCTTCGTGATGATCACGATGTCCGTCGTCATCCAGGTCGGCTCGTTCAAGATGACCGGCAAGCGCGTCTTCCGGATGGCACCACTCCAGCACCACTTCGAACTCAAGGGGTGGTCCGAAGTCCTTGTCGTGGTCCGCTTCTGGATCATCCAGGGCATGTGCGTGATCGTCGGCCTCGGCCTCTTCTACGCAGGATGGGCAGCCAAGAAGTGAGCAACGTGGACTGGCAGGGCAAGCACGTCACGGTCGCCGGACTCGGGGTCTCCGGGATCCCGGCCGCCCGGGTGCTGCACGGCCTCGGCGCCGTCGTCACCGTCGTCAACGACGGGGACGACGAGCGCTCCCGCGGCCAGGCCGCGGAGCTGGAGGCGCAGGGCATCACCGTGCGCCTCGGCGACGGGGCCACCCTGCCGAAGTCCACCGAGCTCATCGTCACCGCCCCCGGCTGGAAGCCGGACAAGCCGCTCTTCGCCGCAGCCGCCGAGGCGGGCGTCCCCGTCTGGGGCGACGTCGAACTCGCCTGGCGGCTGCGCGGACCCGGTGCCGCGCCCTGGCTCGCGGTCACCGGTACCAACGGCAAGACCACGACCGTACGCATGCTCGCCTCGATCCTGGAGGCCGCCGGACTGCGCACCGCCGCCGTCGGCAACATCGGCGTCTCGCTCCTGGACGCGGTCCTCGGCGAGGAGACGTACGACGTCCTGGCCGTCGAGCTCTCCAGCTACCAGCTGCACTGGTCGCCGTCGCTGCGCGCCCACTCCGCGGCCGTCCTCAACCTGGCTCCCGACCACCTCGACTGGCACGGCTCCATGGAGGCGTACGCGGCCGACAAGGGCCGGATCTACGAGGGCAACACCGTCGCCTGCGTCTACAACGTGGCGGACCCCGCCACCGAGGACCTGGTGCGCGAGGCGGACGTCGAGGAGGGCTGCCGGGCGATCGGCTTCACCCTCGGCACTCCCGGGCCCTCCCAGCTCGGGGTCGTCGACGGCATCCTCGTCGACCGCGCCTTCGTGACGAACCGGCAGAAGCAGGCCCAGGAGCTCGCCGAGGTCGCGGACGTGAACCCGCCCGCCCCGCACAACATCGCCAACGCCCTGGCGGCCGCCGCGCTGGCCCGCGCCTTCGGCGTGGAGCCCGCCGCCGTGCGCGACGGGCTGCGGGCCTTCCGGCCCGACCCGCACCGCATCGAGCACGTCGCGGACGTCGCGGGGGTGGCGTACATCGACGACTCCAAGGCCACCAACACCCACGCCGCCGAGGCCTCCCTGGCCGCCTACGACCCGATCGTCTGGATCGCCGGAGGACTCGCCAAGGGAGCCACCTTCGACGAGCTGGTGACCGGGTGCGCGGGGCGCCTGCGGGGCGTCGTGCTGATGGGCGCCGACCGGGCGCTCATCCGCGAAGCCCTCGCGCGACACGCGCCCGAGGTCCCGGTGACCGACCTCGACCGGACCGACACTGGGGCGATGTCCGAGGCGGTCCGCGAGGCGGCACGGCTCGCCCGGCCGGGAGACACCGTACTGATGGCCCCGGCCTGCGCCTCGATGGACATGTTCGTCAATTACAACAAGCGGGGCGAGGCCTTCGCGGACGCCGTCCGCACGCTGGCCGCCGAGAACGCCTGACGGGCCCGGCCCCCGCGCCGTACCGTCCCGGAGCACCCGGGCGGGTACCGGCCGGGGGCCCCCGGCACAGCAGCCCCGGGCACGAGCAGTGGAGGGGACAGGGACCATGCCGGCCGAAGAGAGCTCTGCCGCACGCGGCAGGGACCGCTCACGGGCGACCTCGGCGATCAGCCGGGCGCTCCATCCGCCCCTCCTCGCGGCAGGAGGCGCACCGCTGCCCGCCGGCCTCGCCCTGCGCGTGCGGCCCCCCGCCGGCGCCCCACGGCCCGCTGTGGCCCGCTCCAGGACCTCCGGTGGCCCCCGCTCTCCCCGGGGCGGCGGGGCGCGGCGGCTGTACGAGCAGGCGCGCCGGGCGTGGGACCGCCCGCTGACCGCGTACTACCTGATTCTGGGCGCCGGACTGCTCATCACCGTGCTCGGCCTGGTGATGGTCTACTCCGCCTCGATGATCAAGGCGCTGGAGCTCGGCAAGCCCGGAACGTACTTCTTCCGCAAGCAGTTCCTCGCCGCAGTCATCGGGGCCGGGCTGATGGCGGCCGCCGCCCGGATGCCCGTCAAACTGCACCGGGCCCTGTCCTACCCCCTGCTGATGGGCGCCGTCTTCCTGATGGTCCTGGTCCAGGTGCCGGGGATAGGGATGTCGGTCAACGGCAACCGCAACTGGCTCTACCTGGGCGGCCCCTTCCAGCTCCAGCCCAGTGAGTTCGGCAAGCTGGCCCTCGTCCTGTGGGGGGCCGACCTGCTCGCCCGCAAACAGGACAAACGGCTGCTGACCCAGTGGAAGCACATGCTGGTGCCCCTGGTCCCGGTCGCCTTCATGCTGCTCGGGCTGATCATGCTCGGCGGTGACATGGGCACTGCGATCATTCTCACGGCCATCCTGTTCGGACTGCTCTGGCTGGCAGGGGCGCCGACCCGGCTGTTCGCCGGAGTGCTCGCCTCCGCCGGCCTGATCGCCTTCCTGCTGATCAAGACCAGTCCCAACCGGATGTCCCGGCTCGACTGCATGGGGGCCAGCGAGCCGGGCCCCGGCGGCTCGTGCTGGCAAGCGGTGCACGGCATCTACGCCCTGGCGTCCGGCGGATGGTTCGGATCCGGGCTTGGCGCGAGTGTGGAAAAATGGGGCCAACTACCCGAACCACACACGGACTTCATCTTCGCCATCACCGGGGAGGAACTGGGGTTGGCGGGGACGCTGTCGGTACTCGCCCTCTTCGCGGCCCTAGGCTATGCGGGTATCCGCGTGGCCGGACGCACGGAGGACCCCTTCGTGAGGTACGCAGCGGGAGGTGTGACCACCTGGATCACGGCCCAGGCCGTGATCAACATCGGTGCGGTGCTCGGTCTGCTGCCGATCGCCGGTGTCCCGCTCCCGCTGTTCTCCTACGGGGGGTCGGCCCTGCTGCCGACCATGTTCGCCGTCGGGCTGCTGATCGCGTTCGCGCGAGCGGATCCCGCCGCGAAGGCTGCCCTGGCCATGCGGAGGCCCGGGGTGAGATGGAAGACGATGAGACGGCGCGTCAAGAAGCGTCCGTCCGGAGAGCGGTGAATTTCGGTGCATGTCGTACTCGCCGGTGGGGGGACCGCCGGCCACATCGAGCCCGCGCTTGCCCTCGCGGACGCACTGCGCAGGCAGGACCCGAGCGTGGGAATCACCGCTCTCGGCACGGAGCGCGGACTCGAGACCAGGCTCGTACCCGAGCGGGGGTACGAACTCGCCCTGATCCCGGCCGTACCGCTGCCGCGCAAGCCCACCCCCGAACTCATCACCGTCCCGGGCAGGCTGCGCGGCACCATCAAGGCCGCCGAGCAGATCCTGGAGCGCACCAAGGCCGACTGCGTGGTCGGCTTCGGCGGCTACGTGGCGCTGCCCGGCTACCTGGCCGCCAAGCGCGCCGGAGTCCCGATCGTGGTGCACGAGGCCAACGCCCGGCCGGGCCTGGCCAACAAGATCGGTTCGCGGTACGCGCACGGGGTCGCCGTCTCCACGCCCGACAGCAAGCTGCGCGGCGCCCGCTACATCGGCATCCCGCTGCGCCGCACCATCGCCACCCTGGACCGGGCCCGGGTCCGCCCCGAGGCGCGAGCCGCCTTCGGGCTCGACCCCAACCTGCCGACGCTGCTGGTCTCCGGCGGCTCGCAGGGCGCCCGCCACCTCAACGAGGTGGTCCAGCGCGTCGCACCGCTGCTCCAGCGCTCCGGGATCCAGATCCTTCACGTGGTCGGCCCGAAGAACGAAATGCCGCGCGTCGACAACATGCCCGGGATGCCGCCCTACATCCCGGTACCGTACGTGGACCGGATGGATCTCGCGTACGCCGCGGCCGACATGATGCTCTGCCGCGCGGGCGCGATGACCGTCGCCGAACTCTCCGCCGTCGGGCTGCCCGCCGCCTACGTCCCGTTGCCGATCGGCAACGGCGAACAGCGGCTCAACGCCCAGCCGGTGGTCAACGCCGGCGGCGGACTGCTGGTGGACGACGCGGCGCTCACCCCCGAGTGGGTGCAGGGCAATGTCCTCCCGGTGCTGGCGGATCCGCACCGGCTGTACGAAATGTCCCGCGCCGCCGCCGAGTTCGGCCGCCGGGACGCCGACGATCTGCTGGTCGGCATGGTGTACGAGGCGATCGCCGCACGCCGAGGCGCGTGAGGCGGCCGGGTCCGGGGGCGGCGCCCCCGGACCCGGCATAAGGAGCGAGCGTGGCCGGACCGACGACCGCCCAGCGCGGCACAGGGCAGCAGAAGGACACCCGGGACAGCCCGCCGCGCCCGCGTGCGGAGGGCCGCCGGATGTCCCGGCGCACTCTCCTGATCGTGATCGCCGCGGCCGTGCTGCTGCTCGGCTCAGGCGCAGTCTGGGCGCTCTACGGCTCCTCCTGGCTCCGCACCGAACAGGTCCGGATCACCGGCGTCGACGTACTGACACCGGCCGAGGTGGAGGCCGCGGCGGCGGTGCCGATGGGCGCCCCGCTGATCTCCGTCGACACGGACGCCGTCGCCGCGAGGTTGCGCCAGAAGTTGCCTCGTATCGACTCGGTGGATGTCGTACGGTCATGGCCCCACGGCATCGGACTTAAGGTGACCGAACGGCAGCCGGTCCTGCTGATGAGGAAGGGTGCGAAGTTCACCGAAGTGGACGCCGAAGGCGTGCGCTTCGCCACGGTGGACAAAGCCCCCGTCCGTGTGCCCCTGCTGGAACTGGCGCCGGGACAGTCCGCGAGCAAGCGGAGGTTCGGCAGCGACAGGCTGGTGCGGGAAGCGGTCCGGGTGGCGGGCGACCTCCCGGAGGGGGTCGCCGGGCAGACACGGGTCGTGCGGGTCGTCTCGTACGATGCGGTCTCCCTGGCCCTCACCGGGGACCGCACGGTGATCTGGGGGAGCAGCGAAGAGGGTGTGGTGAAGGCGAGAGTCCTCACCGCTCTCATGAAAGCCTCTCCCAAAGCGGGACACTTCGACGTGAGCGCGCCCACCGCTCCCGCCGTGTCGAGTAGTTGACGCGCATTTGGCCTGGCCAGCACCCTGGTTGGTCAGCGCTACGGGTGATCACATAGGGTGAAAAGAAAAACGGGAGGTTCGGCGTGTTCGTTGAACGTGCGCCACTTGTCGACTTAGTGTCCTGTTCGGAAGAGTCCATGAAGCAGACACACTGGTAACCCTAAACTTCAAGGTTAGGGTTTGGGTCGGCGTTCGGACCGTCCCAATCGGCATCCGTCGTCGCGGCGGGACTACCGCCAAGCGACGACACGTAACTCGAGGCGAGAGGCCTTCGACGTGGCAGCACCGCAGAACTACCTCGCAGTCATCAAGGTCATCGGTGTCGGCGGCGGTGGTGTCAATGCCATCAACCGAATGATCGAGGTCGGTCTCAAGGGCGTCGAGTTCATCGCGATCAACACGGATGCGCAAGCCCTGTTGATGAGCGACGCCGACGTCAAGCTCGACGTCGGCCGTGAACTCACCCGCGGCCTCGGCGCCGGGGCGAACCCGGCCGTCGGTCGTAAGGCGGCAGAGGACCACCGTGAAGAGATCGAGGAGGTCCTCAAGGGGGCCGACATGGTCTTCGTCACCGCAGGAGAAGGCGGCGGCACCGGCACAGGTGGCGCACCCGTCGTCGCCAATATCGCGCGCTCGCTCGGCGCCCTGACGATCGGTGTGGTCACCCGCCCGTTCACCTTCGAGGGCCGGCGTCGCGCGAACCAGGCGGAGGACGGCATCGCCGAACTCCGCGAAGAGGTCGACACCCTCATCGTCATTCCCAACGACCGACTGCTGTCCATCTCGGACCGCCAGGTCAGCGTGCTCGACGCGTTCAAGTCGGCCGACCAGGTACTGCTCTCGGGCGTCCAGGGCATCACCGACCTCATCACCACCCCGGGCCTGATCAACCTCGACTTCGCCGACGTCAAGTCGGTCATGTCCGAGGCCGGATCGGCGCTCATGGGCATCGGCTCGGCCCGCGGCGACGACCGCGCGGTGGCCGCGGCGGAGATGGCGATCTCCTCGCCGCTCCTGGAGGCGTCCATCGACGGCGCCCGCGGTGTCCTGCTCTCCATCTCCGGCGGCAGCGACCTCGGTCTCTTCGAGATCAACGAGGCCGCCCAGCTGGTGAGCGAGGCGGCACACCCCGAGGCGAACATCATCTTCGGTGCGGTCATCGACGACGCGCTGGGCGACGAGGTCCGGGTCACCGTGATCGCGGCGGGCTTCGACGGCGGACAGCCGCCGGCCCGCCGGGAGAACGTCCTGGGTGCGAGCTCCACCAAGCGCGAGGAGCCGGCTCCGCCGGTCCGGGCCGCCGAGCCCGTGCGCCAGACGAGCGGACTGGGTTCCGTGCCCCCGCGCGAGGAGCCCCCGGTACAGGCCGATCCGGTTCCGGTGGCGCACGAGAGCCACCTCCCGCCGGCCGCCCCGCCGCACGTCCCGCCGGCCCGTCCCTACCAGGACTCCCAGGCCGAAGAGCTGGACGTACCGGACTTCTTGAAGTGATAGATCCGCACCATTCAGTGAGCAAGAAGGATTCTGTTTCTTCGGACGGCGGCGCTCACTTCTCCTTCACCGACAGGTGGGGCGGGGTGAGCGCCGCTCCGTACGCGGAGCTCAACCTCGGCGGCGCGGTCGGTGACGACCCCGCCGCCGTCCTGGCCAACAGGGAACGGGCGGCCCGGGCCCGCGGATTCGCTCCGGCGCAGGTCGTCTGGATGAACCAGGTGCACGGGCGGGAGGTCGCCGTGGTCGACGGCCCCTGGGGCGACGGCCGTGAGATCCCCGCCGTGGACGCCGTGGTGACCGCGCGACGCGGACTCCCGCTCGCGGTCCTCACCGCCGACTGCACCCCCGTACTGCTCGCCGACCCGGTCGCCGGAATCGTCGCGGCAGCACACGCGGGCCGTCCCGGTCTGGTGGCCGGAGTCGTCCCCGCCGCGGTCGGGGCCATGGTCCGGCTCGGCGCGGATCCCTCCCGGATCACCGCCCGCACCGGACCGGCCGTCTGCGGCCGGTGCTACGAAGTGCCCGCCGCCATGCGGGACGAGGTCGCGGCCGTCGTCCCCGCCTCGTGGTCCGAGACCAGTTGGGGCACGCCGGCGGTGGACGTCACCGCCGGAGTCCACGCGCAACTGGCGGACCTCGGCGTCACCGACCGGCAGGCGTCGCCCTTCTGCACCCTCGAATCGGGCGACCACTTCTCGTACCGACGCGACCGCACGACCGGGCGGCTCGCCGGATATGTCTGGCTGGACGGATAGGGCATGACGGATCGTAAGGCGCAACTCGCCGCAAATCTGGCACAGGTGGAGGAACGCATTGCTTCCGCCTGTGCCGCCGCCGGTCGCAAGCGGGAAGAGGTGACCCTCATCGTGGTCACCAAGACCTACCCCGCGAGCGATGTGCGGATCCTGCATGAACTCGGTGTGCGCCAAGTCGCGGAGAATCGTGACCAGGATGCGGCCCCCAAGGCCACCGCATGTGCGGATCTGTCCCTCACGTGGCACTTTGTCGGTCAATTGCAAACGAACAAGGTCCGGTCCGTGGCGAGTTATGCCGATGTCGTGCAGTCCGTGGACCGTACGAAACTGGTGACCGCACTCTCCGCCGCGGCCGGCCGCGGCGGGCGCGAACTCGGCTGTCTCATCCAGGTCGCGCTCGACGCGGAGAGCGGCGAGCGGGGGGAGCGCGGCGGTGTCGCGCCCGACGGGATCGAGGAGTTGGCCGACGCGGTCGCGTCCGCGCCCGGACTGCGGCTGGACGGTCTGATGACCGTCGCGCCCCTTGCCGGACCGTACGCCGGAAGGCAACGTGCCGCGTTCGACCGGCTGATGGAATTCTCATCCCGGCTGCGCGGGAACCATCCGGCTGCGAACATGGTCTCTGCAGGGATGAGTGCGGACCTCGAGGACGCGGTTGCGGCCGGAGCGACACATGTGCGCGTCGGTACTGCGGTACTCGGAGTCCGACCCGGGCTCGGGTAACGTCGCCAAGCAAGTCGGACCACAGCAGAAAATATGGTCATTACCGCCTATGGCGGGCAGGCCACCGTGGATCGCGGGCACTTGGTGACAGATGCCGATCCACCACAGAGCGGAGGACTCAGAGCATGGCCGGCGCGATGCGCAAGATGGCGGTCTACCTCGGCCTCGTGGAGGACGATGGGTACGACGGTCCGGGGTTCGACCCCGACGACGAATTCGAACCCGAGCCGGAGCCCGAGCGCGACCGGCGCCGGCACCAGCCCGCGCATCAGGTGGAGCGGGACCGGGACGAACCGGTACGAGCGGTGCAGCCGCCGGCGCAGCGAGAGCCGGTCCAGATCCCGGCGGAGCGAGAGCGACCCGCCCGGATCGCCCCCGTGGCATCCATCACACCTGAACGTCCGAACATGGAGAAGAACGCACCGGTGATCATGCCCAAGGTCGTGTCCGAGCGGGAGCCGTACCGCATCACCACGCTGCACCCCAGGACCTACAACGAGGCCCGTACCATCGGGGAACACTTCCGTGAGGGCACTCCGGTGATCATGAATCTCACGGAGATGGACGATACGGACGCGAAGCGACTTGTCGACTTTGCCGCGGGACTCGTCTTCGGCCTCCATGGCAGCATTGAACGTGTGACACAGAAGGTGTTCCTGTTGTCGCCTGCTAACGTCGATGTCACGGCGGAGGACAAGGCCCGCATCGCAGAGGGCGGATTCTTCAACCAGAGCTGAGAACACGACACCGGGAACGACCCGGCCGCGAGGCCGGAGCTACGAGAGCCAGGGGAGAGGGAAGCGCGAAGGATGGGCGTCGCACAAAGTGTTGTCTACATCGCGTTGATGTGTTTCCTCATCGTGCTGATCTTCCGGCTGGTCATGGACTACGTCTTCCAGTTCGCACGTTCATGGCAGCCGGGCAAGCCGATGGTGGTCGTCCTCGAGGCGACCTACACGGTCACCGATCCACCGCTGAAGCTCCTGCGGCGGTTCATTCCGCCGCTGCGCCTCGGGGGCGTGGCACTCGACCTGTCCTTCTTCGTTCTGATGATCATCGTGACCATCCTGATCAGCATCGTGACCAGGCTGTGAGCGATACGGTCCTGCCGACTGCCGACGACTACGTAGAGGTGAAGAAGAGATGCCGCTGACCCCCGAGGACGTGCGGAACAAGCAGTTCACGACGGTCCGCCTCCGAGAAGGCTATGACGAGGACGAGGTTGACGCCTTCCTCGACGAGGTCGAGTCCGAGCTGACCCGCCTGCTCCGTGAGAACGAGGACCTGCGCGCCAAGCTGGCCGCCGCCACGCGTGCCGCCGCGCAGAACCAGCAGCAGCAGGGCATGCGCAAGCCGGAGCCGCAGGACCGTCCCGGTTCCCCTGTGCCCGCCGCCATATCTGGTCCGCCGGTCCAGCAGCAGCCCCCGCAGATGGGTCCGCCCCAGCTGTCCGGTGGAGCTCCCCAGCTGCCGGCCGGTCCCAGTGGCCACGGACCCCAGGGTCCGCACGGCCCCGGTCCGCAGGGCCCGCACGGCCCCGGCCCGATGCAGGGCGGTCCCATGGGTGGCCCGATGGGCGGCCCCATGGGGCACAACCCGCAGCAGCAGCAGATGCAGCAGATGCAACAGCAGCAGCCGCCGCAGATGCAGCAGCAGGGCCCCGGTGGCGACAGCGCCGCCCGTGTCCTGTCCCTGGCGCAGCAGACCGCCGACCAGGCGATCGCGGAGGCCCGTTCCGAGGCCAACAAGATCGTCGGCGAGGCGCGCAGCCGTGCCGAGGGTCTGGAGCGCGACGCGCGTGCCAAGGCGGACGCGCTGGAGCGGGACGCGCAGGAGAAGCACCGCGTGGCGATGGGCTCGCTGGAATCCGCCCGCGCGACGCTGGAGCGCAAGGTCGAGGACCTGCGTGGCTTCGAGCGCGAGTACCGGACCCGTCTGAAGTCCTACCTGGAGAGCCAGCTGCGTCAGCTGGAGACCCAGGCCGACGACTCGCTCGCTCCGCCGCGGACGCAGGCTGCCGCATCGCTGCCGCCGTCGCCCTCGCTGGCTCCGGCCGGCGCCGGTGCCATGGGTCACACCATGGGCGGCAACCACGGCGGTCACGGCAACCAGCAGATGGGCGGCAACCCGTCCATGGGCGGTGGGCCCTCGTACGGTGGCCAGCAGCAGATGTCGCCGGCAATGACCCAGCCGATGGCACCGGTGCGGCCGCAGGCGCCGCAGCCGATGCAGCAGGCGCCGTCGCCGATGCGTGGGTTCCTGATCGACGAGGACGACAACTGAGCGGTGCGCGCTCGCTGAGCGCGTAGCCGTCGGCAGGCTGAGGGCCGGGCCCCGGGGATTCCCCGGGGCCCGGTCCTTTGCCGTGCGCGGCGGGTGGGTGCGGCCGGCTGCGGGGGGCCGCTGCGCGGGGCGTGTTCCCCTACCCACCCCTTCTCGAACCCGGGGCTCCGCCCCGGACCCCGCGCGTCAAACGCCGGCGAGGCTGACACTCGAGCCCCTGGGCTACGGGAAGGGGCGAGTGGGGGAACAGCGAGGGGCCCGGCCGGAATGTGTCCGGCCGGGCCCCCTCGTCGCGCTGCGGGCTACCGCTCCGTCTTGCGGAGGCGGAACGTGAGGGACAGGCCCTCGTCCTCGAACGGGGCGCCGTATGTGTCGTCCGCCTCGCCCTCGGCGTAGTCCAGGGCCAGGACCTCGTCCGCGATCAGCGGCGCGTGCTCGGTGAGGGCCTCGGCCGTCGCGGGGGACGTGGACGTCCAGCGGACGGCGATGCGGTCCGCCACGTCCAGGCCGCTGTTCTTGCGCGCCTCCTGGATCAGCCGGATCGCGTCACGGGCCAGGCCCGCACGCCGCAGCTCCGGGGTGATCTCCAGGTCCAGGGCGACCGTCGCGCCGGAGTCGGACGCGACCGACCAGCCCTCGCGCGGGGTCTCCGTGATGATGACCTCGTCGGGGGCCAGAGCGACCTGCTCCCCGTCGACCTCGACCGACGCCGTGCCCTCGCGCAGAGCCAGCGAGAGCGCCGCCGCGTCCGCGTTCGCGACGGCCTTCGCCACCGCCTGGACGCCCTTGCCGAACCGCTTGCCCAGCGCCCGGAAGTTCGCCTTCGCCGTCGTGTCGACCAGCGAGCCGCCCACCTCGGACAGGGAGGCCAGGGAGGAGACGTTCAGTTCCTCCGTGATCTGGCCGTGCAGCTCGGGGGAGAGGGACTCGAAGCCCGAGACCGCGACCAGGGCGCGTGACAGCGGCTGGCGCGTCTTGACGCCCGACTCGGCACGCGTGGCGCGCCCCAGCTCGACCAGGCGGCGGACCAGGGCCATCTGCGTGGAGAGGCCCGGGTCGATCGCGGACAGGTCCGCCTGCGGCCAGGCGGAGAGGTGCACCGAGGCGGGGGCGTCCGGGGTGACCGGTGTGACCAGGTCCTGCCAGACCCGCTCGGTGATGAACGGGGTCAGCGGGGCCATCAGCCGGGTGACCGTCTCGACGACGTCGTGCAGGGTGCGCAGCGCCGCCTTGTCACCCTGCCAGAAGCGGCGGCGGGAGCGGCGTACGTACCAGTTGGACAGGTCGTCGACGAACGAGGACAGCAGCTTGCCGGCGCGCTGGGTGTCGTAACCCTCGAGCGCCTGGGTGACCTGGTCCACCAGGGCGTTCAGCTCGCTCAGCAGCCAGCGGTCCAGGACCGTGCGGTCGGCCGGTGCCGGGTCGGCGGCCGAGGGCGCCCAGTTCGACGTACGGGCGTACAGGGCCTGGAAGGCGACCGTGTTCCAGTACGTGAGGAGCGTCTTGCGGACGACCTCCTGGATCGTGCCGTGACCGACGCGGCGCGCCGCCCACGGAGAGCCGCCCGCCGCCATGAACCAGCGCACCGCGTCGGCGCCGTGCTGGTCCATGAGCGGGATCGGGTCGAGGGTGTTGCCCAGGTGCTTGGACATCTTGCGGCCGTCCTCGGCGAGGATGTGGCCCAGGCACACCACGTTCTCGTAACTCGACTTGTCGAAGACGAGCGTGCCGATCGCCATCAGCGTGTAGAACCACCCGCGCGTCTGGTCGATGGCCTCCGAGATGAACTGCGCCGGGTAGCGGCTCTCGAAGACTTCCTTGTTCTTGTACGGGTAGCCCCACTGCGCGAACGGCATCGAGCCCGAGTCGTACCAGGCGTCGATGACCTCGGGGACGCGGTACGCCTCCAGCTGGCAGCTCTCGTGCGAGCAGGTGAACGTGATCTCGTCGATGAACGGCCGGTGCGGGTCGAGCCCGGACAGATCGGTGCCGGTGAGTTCGGTCAGCTCGGCGCGCGAGCCGACGCAGGTGAGGTGGTCGTCCTCGCAGCGCCAGATCGGCAGCGGCGTGCCCCAGTAGCGGTTGCGGGACAGGGCCCAGTCGATGTTGTTGTTCAGCCAGTCGCCGTAGCGGCCGTTCTTGACCGAGTCCGGGAACCAGTTGGTCTTCTCGTTCTCTTCGAGGAGCCGGTCCTTGACCGCGGTCGTGCGGATGTACCAGGACGGCTGCGCGTAGTAGAGCAGCGCGGTGTGGCAGCGCCAGCAGTGCGGATAGCTGTGCTCGTACGGGACGTGCCGGAAGAGCTTGCCGCGGGCGGCCAGGTCCTCGGTGAGGGCCTCGTCGGCCTTCTTGAAGAAGACGCCGCCGACCAGCGGCACGTCCTGTTCGAAGGTGCCGTCGGGGCGGACCGGGTTGACGACCGGCAGGCCGTACGCCTTGCAGACCAGGAGGTCCTCGGCGCCGAAGGCGGGGGACTGGTGGACCAGACCCGTACCGTCCTCGGTCGTCACGTACTCGGCGTTGACGACGTAGTGCGCCTCGGCCGGGAAGTCCACCAGCGCGAACGGGCGCTCGTAGGTCCAGCGCTCCATCTCGCGGCCCGTGAAGGACTGCCCGGTGAGCTCCCAGCCCTCGCCGAGCGCCTTCTCGACGAGCGGCCGGGCGACAACGAGTTTCTCCTCGCCGTTCGTCGCGACGACGTACTCCACCTCGGGGTGCGCGGCGACGGCCGTGTTGGAGACCAGCGTCCAGGGGGTCGTCGTCCAGACCAGGAGGGACGCCTCGCCCGCCAGCGGGCCGGAGGTCAGCGGGAACCGCACGAAGACCGAGGGGTCGACGACCGTCTCGTACCCCTGCGCCAGCTCATGGTCGGAGAGGCCGGTGCCGCAGCGCGGGCACCAGGGGGCGACACGGTGGTCCTGGGTGAGCAGGCCCTTGTTGAAGATCTCCTTCAGCGACCACCAGACGGACTCGACGTACTCGGGGTCCATCGTGCGGTACGCGTCTTCGAGGTCGACCCAGTAACCCATCCGGGTCGTGAGCTCGGTGAAGGCGTCGGTGTGCCGGGTCACGGACTCGCGGCACTTGGCGTTGAACTCGGCGATGCCGTACGCCTCGATGTCCTTCTTGCCGTTGAAGCCCAGCTCCTTCTCGACCGCGAGCTCGACCGGCAGACCATGACAGTCCCAGCCGGCCTTGCGGCCGACGTGGTAGCCCTGCATGGTGCGGAAGCGCGGGAAGACGTCCTTGAAGACGCGGGCCTCGATGTGGTGGGCGCCCGGCATGCCGTTGGCGGTGGGCGGGCCCTCGTAGAAGACCCACTCGGGGCGGCCCTCGGACTGTTCGAGGCTCCGGTCGAAGACCTTGTTCTCGCGCCAGAAGTCGAGCACGGCGTGCTCCAGCGCGGGCAGGTCGACCTGGGCGGGTACCTGGCGGTACTGCGGCGATGTCATACGGGCTTCCTCCGGCGGACGTTTTCCACTTCCGTCGGAGGGACGAGAACCGATGCCGGATCCCGCGGTACCACCCTCCTTGGCCCCGGACGTGCCGCCCGTGGCCCCCTCATTGGGGTGCGATGCCGGTTCTACCGGCCCGGGGCCCGTGGGCGGTGCCCACTGTCCCAGGCGTTCTTCCGGCGGCTCCGGGGTGATCTTCGCGGCGCGCTCGCCCCCGGGCTTCCACCGTCCCCGGGTCGCTCTGGGCTGCGTACGACGCTACTCGTCCCATCCATGCCTCTCGCTGAGGCCAGTGTACGGGCCCGCGGGGGCGGCGGCCGACCGGATTTCCGGCGGCCCGGGCGTGACCCGAATGGCCAGACGGGGCGTCCCGGATCCTTCCGCCGCCCCGGCGGGCCGGCGGAAGGCGGATTACCGGGCGGGGAGCTGGGCACAACGGTTTCAGGCGAGCGGTGATCCGGACACGGGGAGGGGCGATGCGGCGGCGTGCCCCGTTGCCGCGGGGCTGGGGCCGATTTATCGTCCCAGCACGACTCGCGAGCAAGATCACAATGCGTGAAGGGGCCGCGGCCATGGTGGCGAAGAAGACCGCCGCAGACAAGACGGCGTCAGCGACATCCACGGGCGCGGCAGCCGCGGAGATGACGGAAGAGTCCGGCCGGGACGGCGGCTCGGACGCGGACACGCGGACCGGGCCGGATCACACGGCCGAGGAGACCGCCGCCGCCACGACCACGAAGAAGGCCGCCAAGAAGTCGGCCGCGAAGAAGACCGCGGCCAGGAAGACGGCGGCCAAGAAGGCCGCCGCGAAGAAGACCACGGCCGGGAAGCCTTCGAAGAAGGCCGCCGACGCGGCCACAGGGGCGGCCGAGGCCGCCGAGGAGACGGGAGCCCACACGGTGGTAGCCAAGAAGAGCGCGGCCAGGACCCGGACGGCCGGCCGGAGCACGGCGCCCGTGCCCCCGGCGCGGGCCGCGGCGACAGCCCCCGGGGAACTGGCCGTACGGCCGGGAGAGGACCCCTGGACGCAAGAGGAGGTCGCCGCCGCCCACACCGAGCTGACCGGCGAGATCACGCGGCTGCGCAACGAGCTGGAGGCGTCGGGCCTGGCGCTGGCCGGGCTGATGCGCGACTCCGGCGACGGGGCGGGTGACGACGAGGCGGACACCGGCACCAAGAACATCACCCGCGAACACGAGATGTCGCTCGCCGCCAACGCCCAGGAGATGCTGGAGCAGACCGAACGGGCACTGGCCCGGCTCGACGCGGGCACGTACGGACTCTGCGAGATCTGCGGCAAGCCGATCGGCAAGGCACGGATGCAGGCCTTCCCCCGGGCCACGCTCTGCGTCGAGGACAAACAGAAGCAGGAGCGGCGCGGCTGATCCCGGACGGTGTGTCGTACCCTCGTCCTCAGTCGGGAACTAGGTTGAGGGACTCACGTGGCAGAGGCGGAGCGCATCATCGGTACGCCGGACATCCCCGAGGCCGAGGGACACGAGGGAGCCGGGCCGGAGAAGCCGGAGGCGAGCGGCTCCCCCGAGTCCGTCGGGCCGGACGGCCAGGACGCCGGGGACGGCGGGAGCACGGTCGACCGGTCGCCGGCCACGCGCCGTCGCCGGATCGTCCTGCTCTTCTGCGTCGCCGTCCTCGCCTACCTGCTCGACCTCGGCAGCAAGATGCTCGTGGTCGCGAAGCTGGAGCACCACGAGCCGATCGAGATCTTCGGCGACTGGCTCCGGCTCGACGCGATCCGCAACGCGGGGGCCGCCTTCGGCCTCGGCGAGGCCTTCACGATCATCTTCACCATCATCGCGGCGACCGTCATCGTGGTGATCGCCCGGCTCGCGCGCAAGCTGTACAGCCTGCCCTGGGCGATCGCGCTCGGCCTGCTGCTCGGCGGCGCCCTCGGCAACCTCACCGACCGCGTCTTCCGCTCGCCCGGTGTCTTCGAGGGCGCGGTGGTGGACTTCATCGCCCCGGCGCACTTCGCCGTCTTCAACCTGGCGGACTCCGCGATCGTCTGCGGCGGCATCCTGATCGTGCTGCTCTCCTTCAAGGGCCTCGACCCCGACGGCACCGTCCACAAGGACTGAGTCGTGCCCAAGGTCCTGGGCCGGTCCGGCCGCCGGCCGCGACAAGGCATACTCGACAGGTGAGTACGCAACCCGAGGTCCGCACCCTGCCCGTCCCCGATGGCCTGGAAGGCGAGCGCGTCGACGCCGCCATCTCCCGCATGTTCGGCTTCTCCCGCACCAAGGCCGCAGAGCTGGCCGCCGCCGGGAAGGTGCAGGTGGACGGTTCGGTGGTCGGGAAGTCCGAGCGGGTGCGGGGCGGTGCCTGGCTGGAAGTGGAGATGCCGCAGGCTCCCGCTCCGGTTCAGATCGTCGCCGAGCCCGTCGAGGGCATGGAGATCGTCCACGACGACGACGACATCGTCGTGATCATGAAGCCGGTCGGCGTCGCCGCGCACCCGAGTCCCGGCTGGACCGGCACCACCGTCATCGGCGGCCTCGCCGCGGCGGGGTACCGCATCTCCACCTCGGGCGCCGCCGAACGCCAGGGCATCGTGCACCGCCTCGACGTCGGCACCTCCGGGCTGATGGTCGTCGCCAAGTCCGAGCGCGCCTACACGCTGCTGAAGGCCCAGTTCCGCGACCGGGTCGTCGACAAGAAGTACCACGCGCTGGTCCAGGGTCACCCGGACCCGATGAGCGGCACCATCGACGCCCCCATCGGACGCCACCCCACCCACGACTACAAGTGGGCCGTCGTCGCCGAGGGCAAGCCCTCCGTGACGCACTACGACCTCATCGAGGCCTACCGCGCCGCCAGCCTCCTGGACATCAAGCTGGAGACGGGCCGCACCCACCAGATCCGGGTGCACATGTCCGCCCACCGCCACCCCTGCGTCGGCGACCTGACCTACGGCGCCGACCCGACCATGGCCAAGCGCCTCGGCCTGACCCGGCAGTGGCTGCACGCGGTCCGGCTCGGCTTCGAGCACCCGTCGGACGGCAGCTGGGTGGAGTTCGCCAGCACCTACCCCGACGACCTCCAGCAGGCCCTCGACAGGATCGCGGCAGAGAGCGAATGACCTCCTACACCACCCGCACGGTCACCGGTGAGCAGGACCGTGCCGCCTGCTTCCGGATCCGCAGGGACGTCTTCGTCGGCGAGCAGAACGTGCCGGAGGAGATCGAGTACGACTCCTACGACGCGGACGCGGTCCACGTCATCGCCGTCGCGGAGGACGGCACGGCGCTCGGCACCGGGCGGCTGCTGCACGGCCCGGCCGTGGCGGCGAAGACCGGCGGCGATCCCGCCGTCGGCTCGCTCGGCCGGCTCGCCGTGACCAAGGAGGCGCGCGGCCTCGGCGTCGGCGCGGCCCTGGTGCGGGCCATCGAGGACGCCGCCCGCGGACTCGGCCTGTCGGCCGTCGACCTGCACGCCCAGACGCATGCGCTCGGCTTCTACGAGCGGCTCGGCTACGCGGCCTACGGCCCCGAGTTCCCGGACGCGGGCATCCCGCACCGGGCGATGCGCCGGGCCGTGGACGCGTAGGGCGTAGGGCCTCTCCTCGCGCCGGGCCGTGAAGGCGTAGGCGTCTCCTCGCGCCGGGCCGTGAAGGCGTAGGGCCTCTCCTCGCGCCGGGCTGCGGACGCTTGGAACCTTCCGTTCGGATCGGGCCGGATCAGGCGGCGTTGTCCGGAGTGTCCGGGGTCTGCGTGGCAGGCTTGGGCCCAGTCCGGCCGGTCACCGAGGCCGGCTCGGCCCGCTCCGGAAGGCGCCCCGTGGACCAGATGGCACTGCTGCTCCTGCTGTTGCTCGGAGCCGTGGTCACGGTGCCGCTCGGGGACCGGCTGGGGCTTCCGGCGCCGGTGCTGATGACGCTCGTGGGCGTCGGGATGGCCTTCGTCAGCTTCGTACCGAACGTGGACATCCCGCCCGAGATCATTCTCCCCGCGCTGCTGCCCCCGCTGCTCTACGCCTCCGTGCAGCGCACCTCCTGGAGCCAGTTCGCCGCCAACAAACGGCCGATCTTCCTGCTGGCCGTGGCGCTGGTCTTCGTCACGACGGCGGCCGTTGCCGCGGTGGCCCACGCGGTCGTCCCCGGGCTGCCCCTCGCGGCGGCCGTCGCGCTGGGCGCGCTCGTCGCCCCGCCCGACCCGGTCGCGGCCACCGCCGTCGCCGGATCGGTCGGGCTGCCCCGCCGGCTCATCTCCATCCTGGAGGGCGAGGGGCTGTTCAACGACGTGACCGCGATCGTGCTCTACCACGTGGCGATCGCCGCAGCCGTCAGCGGCACCTTCTCGCTGCCCGAGGCCTTCGGGCTGCTGGCCCTGTCCGCCGTCGTCGCCGTCGCGGTCGGGTTCGCGCTCGGCTGGCTCACCATCAAACTCATGAACCTGCTGGACGACGCCACCCTCCAGGTCGGCCTGACCCTGCTGGTGCCGTTCGTCAGCTACGTGCTCGCCGAGGAACTGAAGGGCTCCGGCGTGCTCGCCGTCCTGACCACCGCCCTCTTCCTCGCCGAGCACACCGCCGACGCCGACGACGTCCTCGGCCGGCTCACCGGCCGCACCTTCTGGGAGATCGTCGACACCCTCGTCACCGGTGTCGCCTTCGGGCTGATCGGCCTCGAACTGCACAACGTCTTCGGGACCGCCGACGGACGTGGGCTGCGGATGGCCGGCTGGGCCCTGTCCGTCGTCGCCGTCGTCATCGGCGTACGCCTGCTGTATCTGCTCCCCGCGGCCTGGCTGACCAAGCGGCTGCACAGCCGCCGCGACGTGAGCGAGGACATCCCCGCCGGCTGGCGGGAGACCGTGATCATGTGGTGGGCGGGGATGCGCGGCGTGGCCTCCGTCGCCCTCGCCCTCGCCATCCCGCTGAAGACGGACGACGGCAAGCCCTTCCCCGGCCGCGACGAGATCGTCTTCATCGCCTTTGCCGTGATCATGGTCACCCTGGTCTTCCAGGGCCTCACCCTGCCCTGGCTGGTGCGCCGGCTGGGAGTGCGCGCCGACACGGACGCCGAGGCCGCGCTGGAGAGGGAGCTCGCGATCCGCGCCACGAAGGCGGCCAAGCGTCGGCTGAAGGAGATCCAGGAGACCCAGGAGTTCCCCGAGGACGTCACGGAGCGCCTTAAGCGGCTGGCCTACGACGTGGGCGCGCGGATCAGCCCCGACATGGTCGACAGCGAACGGCGCGAGGCGTACGCCCAGCGCGCCCAGCGGTACAAGGAGGTCAGCCGCGTCCAGCGCGAGATGATGTCGGCCGCCCGCCACGCGGTGCTCTCGGCGCGCAACGAGGCCGGCTCGGATCCCGAGGTGGTCGACCGGGTGCTGCGGCAGCTGGACGTACGCAGCCTGCGCTGACCGCGCCCCCTGCGCTCAGCCGCGTCCGGTGCGCGGCGCCCTGCCCCAGCCCGCCGGCTTCTCGTCCGCTCCGTCCACCCCGTCCACCGTCGGCCATACGTCACCGGGCGGCAGCGCCGCGGGGGCCGTGGCGATCCGCGGCAGCGCGTACGGATGGTGGTCGCGCAGCCAGCCGATCAGCTGCTCCCGGACCGCGCAGCGCACCGTCCAGATGTCGTCCGCGTCCTTCGCCGTGACCACCGCGCGCACCTGGATCGTGGACGCCGTGGTGTCGGTGACGGCCAGCGACCAGTCCCGGCCGTCCCAGGCGGCGCACTCGCCGAGGATGTCCCGCAGCCGCTCGCGCATCGCGGCGACGGGCGCCGCGTGGTCGAGGTGGAAGAAGACCGAGCCGGTCATCTGCACCCCGCCGCGCGACCAGTTCTCGAACGGGTTGCTGGTGAAGTAGGAGACCGGCATCGTGATCCGCCGCTCGTCCCAGGTCCGGACCGTGAGGAAGGTCAGCGTGATCTCCTCGATCGTGCCCCACTCGCCGTCCACCACCACCGTGTCGCCGATGCGCACCATGTCGCCGAAGGCGATCTGCAGGCCCGCGAAGAGGTTGCCGAGCGTGGACTGGGCCGCGACACCCGCGACGATGCCGAGCACGCCGGCCGAGGCGAGCATCGAGGTGCCGACGGTCTGCATGGCGGGGAAGGTCAGGAGCATCGCGGCGACCGCGACGGTCGTCACGATGGCGATGACCACCCGCTGGATCAGCGTGACCTGCGTCCGCACCCGGCGCACCCGCGCCGGATCGCGGGTGCTCGCCGCGTAGCGCGCGTACACGGAGTCCACCACCGCGACGGCGATCCGCACCACCAGCCAGGCCGACGCCCCGATCAGGACCAGCGTCAGCACCTGCCCGATGCCGGCCCGGTGGCCGGCGACCACGTCGAGCCCGGTGTGGGTGTACGTGCCCCGCAGCAGAGCCGCGCCCAGCGTCAGCTGGAACGGCACCCGGCAGCGCCGCAGCAGACCCCACAGCGGCGTCTCGTGGTGCCGCCCGTCGGCGCGTCTCAGCAGCAGGTCGAGCAGCCAGGCCACCACCACCGTGATCAGGGCCGAACCGCCGAGCACGATCAGCGGGCGCAGTACGTTCTCCATGCTGTGGCTCTCCAAGCTGTCGCTCGCCGTCCTTTCGAAGGTAACTGGCACCATGGGCCTCATGAACATCATGCTTTTCCACTCGACGTACGGTCTGCGCCCCGCGGTGCACGCGGCCGCCGACCGGTTGCGCGCCGCCGGGCATGAGGTGCACGTGCCCGATCTCTTCGGGGGACACACCTTCGAAACCGTGGAGGAGGGGCTGGCCTTCAAGGAGGAGACGGGCAAGGAGGAGCTGCTGAAGCGTGCCGTGCTGGCCGCGGCGCCCTACTCCGACCGCGGGCTGGTCTACGTCGGCTTCTCGCTCGGGGCCTCCGTCGCCCAGACCCTGGCGCTCGGGGACGCGAAGGCGCGCGGGCTGCTGCTGTTCCACGGCACCTCGGACATCGCCGAGAACGCCTCCGTGGACGAGCTGCCCGTACAGCTGCACGTCGCCGACCCGGACCCGTTCGAGACGCACGACTGGCTGAACTCGTGGTACCTGCAGATGCAGCGGACCGGGGCGGATGTCGAGGTCTACCGCTACCCCGGCGCCGGGCATCTGTTCACCGACCCCGAGCTGCCGGACTTCGACCAGGCGTCGGCCGAGCTGGCCTGGAAGGTCGCGATCGGCTTTCTCGCCACCCTGTGAGCACATGAGGGGCCCCGCGCCGGAATCGGCGCGGGGCCCCTCGGGTGTGACGGAGCGGGATCAGCCGCGGTACGCGGTCCAGCTGTCGCTCATCCGCTGCACCTGGCCCGCGGTGAACTGGTACATGCAGGCGTCGTACGTGTAGTCCATGAAGTTGTGGATCGGGTCCACGCCCGTCTTGTTGGCGCAGGTGTCGCGCCCGGTCGGGCACTCGAACGCGGCGCTCTTCTCGGCGGGGGTGTCGGTGACGTAGTCGCCGTTGCCGTTACAGCCGCCCTGGAACGTGTGGTAGAGCCCCATCCAGTGGCCGACCTCGTGCGTGGCGGTGTCGCCCTCGTCGTAGTTGGAGGCCGAGCCGCCCGGCAGCGAGGCGTCCAGGATCACGACGCCGTCCATGGACGGGCTGGAGTTGTAGGAGCTGGGGAAGGTCGCCCAGCCGAGCAGTCCGCCGCCGAGGTTGGCGGTGTAGACGTTGAGCGCGTTCTTGCCGCCCTTGCGCAGGGCCGTCTTCATGGCCTTCTCGGCCGACGAGCCCGAGGAGAGGTTGTACCAGGAGGCGTTGTCCGTGTAGTCGGTGCCCGCCAGGGAGAACTGGAAGCCGGTGGGGGTGTTGCCGGTGCCCTGGCCGCTGTACGCCGAGTTCAGCACGCTCATCTGGCTGCTGATGTCGCCCGAGGTGAGCTTGCCCGTGGTGCCGGAGTGGATGACGTGGAAGTAGACCGGGATCGTCGCGCCGGCGGCGAGCGTGGAGCCGGTGAGCCTGCGCTCGGCGACTCTCTGCTTCAGCTGCTTGTCGATGGCCGCGGCCTGGGCGGTGGTGAGCTCGTTGGGATCCGCGGCGTGCTGCGGGCCCGAGGGGCGGGACTGGCGCGCGGCGGCGCCGGCCGGGGCGTCGGCGCAGGCCTCGGCCGACGCGGCCGCGGAGGCCTTGCCGGAAGCGGCGGTGGCGCCGGAGGAGACGGTGAGGGGTGCCAGGGCCAGGGTTCCGGCCAGGACGGCGGTGCCGATCGCACGGTGACGCATACGCGGTGATATACGAGCAAGAGTGCGCACAGGGACTCCTCGCGGATGTGTGGGGGAGGGATTTCCTCACCCGCCGCCGGGGAGATTACGTGCGCATGTCACACCTGGGGGAGAATCGATCCGGCCCAATCATTCATGGTGCAGACCGGGACAACGGGAAGAAAATCTTCTGCCCGTTCCGAAGTTTGAGACACGAACGACATGTACCGGCCGTTCCCATGGCCGGTGTGTCCGCATTGGATCCGTCCGGAACGCCGCCCGAAGCAACCCTGTCATCCGCCGTCAACACGCCCCGCGGTGGCTGGATCCCGATGGTCCGCACGCCCGGGAGACGCGAACGGGCAGGTGAACCCGGCGGGTTCACCTGCCCGTTCGTCCGGGACCGGGCGGATCAGGCCTTCAGCGCGGCCGTGATCGCGGTGTTGAAGTCCGCCACCGTCATCGGGGCGTTCTTGTTGTCCGAACCGGTGAGCGTCTTGCCGTCCATCTTCAGCGTCGGAGTGCCCTCGACGCCGCTCTTGTCGAAGGTGGCGGACATCTTCATCGCCCAGGCGTCGTACGTGCCGTCCTTGACCTTCTTCTGGAAGGCCTTGTTGCCCTTGAGCGCGTCCACCGTGTCGGCGACCTTGATCAGGTACGCGTCGTCCTTGAACTTGTCCTCCGTCTCCTGCGGGTGGTACTTCGCGGAGTACAGGGCGTACTTGTAGTCGAGGAAGGCCTCGGGGCTGACGTCGAGGGCCGCGCCCAGCGCGCTCAGGGCGTTCTTCGAACCCTCGCCGTTGTCGCTGTTGTCGATGAACGTGGCACCGACGTACTTGACCTTGTACTTGCCGGCGTCGATGTCCTTGTGGACGGTCTCGCCGACGGTCTGCTCGAAGGTCGCGCAGATCGGGCAGCGGGAGTCCTCGTACAGCTCCAGCGTCTTCTTGGCGGTCGACTTGCCGACCACGACGGTCGTGCCGTTCTCGCCCGAGGTGTTCTTCGGGGCGGTGATGTTCTTCGCGTCCTTGGCCGCTTCCCAGTGGCCGGGCTTGTTCAGCTGCATCACGCCGTAGGCGCCGCCGCCGACGATCGCCAGGGTGGCGACCACCGAGACGCCGACGACGACCTGCCGGCGGGTGCGGTCCTTCTTGGCCTGGCGCTCGCGCTCGACGCGCAGCCGCTCGCGGGCGGCGGACTTGTTGGCCTGGCTGTTGCGGTTGCTCATGATCGGTTCTCCGTGGGGTGCGTGGTCGTACGTCGTCGGGGACTCGCGTGCTCAGGCGGTGGCGCAGGCCGAGCGCGGCGGTCCCCTCCGTCCCACGGAGTGCACCAGCAGACGGGCGTGGACGAGCAGGTGCGGGCCGGCTCCGGCGGTGCGGCCCTTGAGGCGTACGGAGCGGCGGACCGCCCCCGCCACGGCCACCGCGATCAGCAGCGGCCGGAACGCCAGCAGGGCGAACGCGCCCAGCAGCCCGGCCAGCGCCCTCTCGCCGCGATGCAGCCAGGCGGCGGCCAGCAGCCCGACCGTCACGTGAGCGGCCAGCAGCAGCCACGGCACCAGCGGGCCGGGGGAGGCCAGCAGCGCGGCCGCGCCATGGCCGCCCGCGGCCACAGACGCCAGCGGGGTGCCCACCTCGCCGACGCTGCCGAGGCCCCCCGCGCCCGGCCCGACGTCACCGCCGCCGCACAGGGCGTCGATGCCGACCGACCGCAAGGGACCCGCGATCGGGCCGCCCGCCGCGCCGTAACAGAGATGCTGGCCGGTGGTGAAGACGGTGTCCGCGGCCAGCTCCAGCGGTACGAGCAGCCCGGCGATGGCCCCGAAACCGCGCTCCCGGCCGGCCAGCGCGTAGGCCAGCGCGAACACGGCGCCGGCCAGCACGGCGACGAGGGTCAGCGGCAGCGCGACCCGGGAGAGCAGCACATGGGAGGCAGCGGAGAGCGTCACGACGAGCGCGGTGAAAAGCGCGGCGCGTACGACCCTGAGCTGCGTCCCGGAGATATCCATCGTCAGGGAGTGTCGCATGGGAACCTGTAGGCCAGCCCTAAAGGTCCGCTGTGCTGTGGGAAGGCTTACACAGGGCCCTTGCCGGCTCCCTACAGCCCCGGGATGCGGCCGTTGCGGAACAGGTCCACGAAGATCTGGTGGTCCGCCCGCGCCCGGGCCCCGTAGCTGTGGGCGAAGTCCACCAGCAGGTCCCCGAAGCCCTCCTCGTCCGCCGCGATCGCCGCGTCGATCGCCCGCTCCGTGGAGAACGGCACCAGGGAGTGGCCGCTCTCGTCGTCCGCCGCGGAGTGCATCGTCGCCGTCGCCCGGCCGAGGTCCGCGACGACCGCCGCGATCTCCTCGGGCTCGTCGATGTCCGACCAGTCCAGATCGACCGCGTACGGCGACACCTCGGCGACCAGCTGCCCGGCCCCGTCCAGCTCGGTCCAGCCCAGCCACGGGTCGGCGTGCGCCTGCAGGGCCCGCTGCGAGATCACCGTGCGGTGCCCCTCGTGCTGGAAGTAGTCCCGCACCGCCGAGTCCGTGATGTGCCGGGAGACGGCGGGGGTCTGCGCCTGCTTGAGATAGATCACGACATCGTTCTCCAGGGCGTCGCTGTTGCCCTCCAGAAGGATGTTGTACGAGGGCAGCCCGGCCGATCCGATGCCGATCCCGCGACGGCCCACGACGTCCTTGACCCGGTAGGAGTCCGGGCGGGTCAGGCTCGACTCCGGCAGCGTCTCCAGATAGCCGTCGAAGGCGGCGAGGACCTTGTAGCGCGTCGCCGCGTCGAGGTCGATCGAGCCGCCGCCCTCCGTGAACCTGCGCTCGAAGTCACGGATCTCGGTCATCGAGTCCAGCAGCGAGAACCGGGTCAGCGACCGGGCGTCCCGCAGGGCCTCCAGGAGCGGCCCCTCGGCGGTGTCCAGCGTGAACGGCGGCACCTCGTCGTTCTTCGCGCCCGTCGCCAGCGCGTGGATCCGCTCGCGGTAGGCCGCCGCGTAGACCCGGACCAGCTCGGTGATCTGGTCGTCGCCCAGCGCCTTCGCGTAACCGATCAGGGCGACGGAGGCGGCGAAGCGCTTGAGGTCCCAGGTGAAGGGGCCCACATAGGCTTCGTCGAAGTCGTTCACGTTGAAGATCAGGCGCCCGTTGGCATCCATGTACGTGCCGAAGTTCTCCGCGTGGAGATCACCGTGGATCCACACCCGGCCGGTGCGCTCGTCGAGATACGGGCCGCCGTGCCGCTCCCCCTCCAGGTCGTTGTAGAAGAGGCAGGCCGTGCCCCGGTAGAACGCGAAGGCCGACGCGGCCATCTTCCGGAACTTCACACGGAAGGCCGTCGGGTCAGCGGCCAGCAGCTCACCGAAAGCGGTGTCGAAGACCTCGAGGATCTGCTCCCCGCGCTGCGCTGCGCCGGTCTGCGTGTCCGACATCTCTGGGTGCCTCCTGGTACCTGGCCTGCATGACTACGTACATGACAAAAGGAACGGGTGTCCTCGCCCTTCCAACGCGCGACCGTATCGCGGAGTGCCCGTCGCTTGTCATCTCGGAGACGTAGACTTCCACGCTGTCCCCCCAGCCGACATCCGCCGTTCCCCCGGAGGCACAGCGCCGTGACCAAGCCGCCTTTCACGCACCTTCACGTCCACACCCAGTACTCGCTGCTGGACGGTGCCGCGCGGCTCAAGGACATGTTCGAGGCCTGTAACGACATGGGCATGTCCCATATCGCCATGACGGACCACGGCAACCTGCACGGGGCGTACGACTTCTTCCACTCCGCCCGGAAGGCGGACGTGACGCCGATCATCGGGATCGAGGCGTACGTCGCTCCCGAGTCGCGCAAGCACAAGCGGAAGATCCAGTGGGGCCAGCCGCACCAGAAGCGGGACGACGTCTCCGGTTCCGGCGGATACACCCACAAGACGATCTGGGCGTCCAACGCCAAGGGGCTGCACAACCTCTTCAAGCTGTCCTCGGACGCCTACGCCGAGGGCTGGCTGCAGAAGTGGCCGCGCATGGACAAGGAGACCATCTCCCAGTGGTCCGAGGGCCTGATCGCGTCCACCGGCTGCCCCTCGGGCGAGGTGCAGACCCGGCTGCGGCTCGGACAGTTCGACGAGGCGGTCCAGGCGGCCTCCGACTACAAGGACATCTTCGGCGAGGGCAAGTACTTCCTGGAGCTGATGGACCACGGCATCGAGATCGAGCGCCGGGTCCGTGACGGACTCCTCGAAATCGGCAAGAAGCTGAACATCCCGCCGCTCGTGACCAACGACTCGCACTACACCTACGCCAGCGAGGCCGCCGCGCACGACGCGCTGCTCTGCATCCAGACCGGCAAGAACCTCTCCGACCCGGACCGCTTCCGCTTCGACGGCACCGGCTACTACCTCAAGACGACGGACGAGATGTACGCCGTCGACTCCTCGGACGCCTGGCAGCAGGGCTGCGCCAACACCCTGCTGGTCGCGCAGCAGATCGACACCTCCGGGATGTTCGAGAAGCGCGACCTGATGCCGAAGTTCGACATCCCGGACGGGTACACGGAGATCACCTGGTTCCAGGAGGAGGTCCGCGTCGGGATGAACCGCCGTTTCCCGGGCGGGGTCCCCGAGGACCGGCAGAAGCAGGTCGAGTACGAGATGGACATCATCATCCAGATGGGGTTCCCGGGGTACTTCCTGGTCGTCGCCGACTTCATCATGTGGGCCAAGAACAACGGCATCGCGGTCGGCCCGGGACGGGGATCCGCCGCCGGTTCGATCGTCTCGTACGCGATGGGCATCACCGACCTCGACCCGATCGAGCACGGACTGATCTTCGAGCGCTTCCTCAACCCCGAGCGCGTCTCCATGCCCGATGTCGACATCGACTTCGACGAGCGCAGGCGCGTCGAGGTGATCCGCTATGTGACGGAGAAGTACGGCGCCGACAAGGTCGCCATGATCGGAACCTACGGCAAGATCAAGGCCAAGAACGCGATCAAGGACTCGGCCCGCGTCCTCGGCTACCCGTACGCGATGGGCGACCGCCTCACCAAGGCCATGCCCGCCGACGTCCTCGGCAAGGGCATCGACCTCAACGGCATCACCGACCCCAAGCACCCGCGCTACAGCGAGGCCGGCGAGATCCGGGGGATGTACGAGAACGAGCCGGACGTCCGGAAGGTCATCGACACCGCGAAGGGTGTGGAGGGCCTGGTCCGGCAGATGGGCGTGCACGCGGCCGGCGTGATCATGTCCAGCGAGCCGATCGTCGACCACGCGCCGATCTGGGTGCGGCACACCGACGGCGTGACGATCACACAGTGGGACTACCCCCAGTGCGAGTCGCTCGGCCTGCTCAAGATGGACTTCCTGGGACTGCGCAACCTGACGATCATGGACGACGCCATCAAGATGGTGAAGGCCAACAAGGGCATCGACCTGGAGATGCTGGCGCTGCCGCTGGACGACCCCAAGACGTACGAACTGCTCTGCCGCGGTGACACGCTCGGGGTGTTCCAGTTCGACGGCGGGCCGATGCGCTCCCTGCTGCGCCAGATGCAGCCCGACAACTTCGAGGACATCTCCGCCGTCTCGGCCCTGTACCGGCCGGGCCCGATGGGCATGAACTCGCACACGAACTACGCCGAGCGCAAGAACGGCCGCCAGGAGATCACTCCGATCCACCCGGAGCTGGAGGAGCCGCTCAAGGAGGTCCTCGGCCTCACCTACGGCCTGATCGTGTACCAGGAGCAGGTGCAGAAGGCCGCCCAGATCGTCGCCGGGTACTCGCTCGGCGAGGCCGACATCCTGCGCCGCGTGATGGGCAAGAAGAAGGCCGACGAGCTCGCGAAGAACTTCGTCCTCTTCGAGGCCGGCGCCAAGAAGAACGGCTTCTCCGACGCCGCGATCAAGGCGCTGTGGGACGTGCTGGTCCCGTTCGCCGGATACGCCTTCAACAAGGCGCACTCCTCCGCGTACGGGCTGGTCACCTACTGGACCGGCTACCTCAAGGCGAACTACCCCGCCGAGTACATGGCGGCGCTGCTCACCTCGGTCAAGGACGACAAGGACAAGTCGGCGGTCTACCTCAACGAGTGCCGGCGCATGGGCATCAAGGTGCTCCCGCCGAACGTGAACGAGTCCGAGTCCAACTTCGCCGCCCAGGGTGACGACGTCATCCTCTTCGGACTGACGGCCATCCGTAACGTCGGCCAGAACGTCGTCGACTCGATCATCCGGTGCCGCAAGGCGAAGGGGAAGTACAGCAGCTTCCCCGACTTCCTCGACAAGGTCGAGGCGGTCGTCTGCAACAAGCGGACCGTGGAGTCGCTCATCAAGGCCGGCGCCTTCGACGAGATGGGCCACACCCGCAAGGGCCTCGTCGCGCACCACGAGCCGATGATCGACAACGTGGTGCAGGTCAAGCGCAAGGAGGCCGAGGGGCAGTTCGACCTCTTCGGCGGCGGTGAGGAGGACAGCGACGAGCCGGGCTTCGGGCTCGACGTGGAGTTCTCCGACATCGAGTGGGAGAAGTCCTACCTGCTGGCCCAGGAGCGCGAGATGCTCGGGCTCTACGTCTCCGACCACCCGCTCTTCGGCATCGAGCACGTGCTGAGCGACAAGTCGGACGCGACGATCTCGCAGCTCACCGGCGGCGAGCACAGCGACGGCGCGATCGTCACCATCGGCGGCATCATCTCCGGCCTCCAGCGCAAGATGACCAAGCAGGGCAACGCCTGGGCCATCGCCACCGTCGAGGACCTGGCCGGCTCTATCGAGTGCATGTTCTTCCCGGCCACCTACCAGCTGGTCTCCACCCAGCTCGTCGAGGACACCGTGGTCTTCGTCAAGGGCCGGCTCGACAAGCGCGAGGACGTGCCCCGGCTGGTCGCCATGGAGATGCAGGTCCCGGACATCTCCAACGCCGGAACCAACGCGCCCGTAGTCCTGACCATCCCCACCGTCAAGATCACCCCGCCCATGGTCAGCCGGCTCGGCGAGGTGCTGAGCAGCCACCGGGGCGACACCGAGGTGCGGATCAGGCTGCAGGGCCCCCGCAAGACGACGGTGCTCCGGCTCGACCGGCACCGCGTGAAGGCCGACCCGGCGCTCTTCGGCGATCTGAAGGTGCTCCTCGGCCCGTCCTGTCTGGCCGGCTGAGCACCGGCCGCCCGCCCGCGCACGCACGAGAGGGGCGCCCCGCGAAAGCGGGTGCGCCCCTCTTCGGCTGCCGGCCTGTGGCCGTACCGGAGAAGTCCGGTCAGTTGTGGCCGAAGCGCCGCTGATGCTTACGCGCAACATCGGCAGGGCTGCCCTGGGACTGCGCCTGGGGCTGGTTCTGCGACTCGAAAGCCGTGGACCGCGCCTCCTGCGCACCGCGCTCCGACTCGGACGCGCGGTCCTGCTGGCTGCTCTGCTTGCGGTTCTTGTTCTTGGCCATGGTGTTCCTCCTAGGGGGACTCTCGGGGCCAGGACCGCTGTCAGATTCACATAATCGGATAAACATCGCATGTTGGATCATTACCATGCGTAGTGCGGGGGTATGATGCGCCGATTTCCGGATCCGCCACGCCGATGATCGAGTTCCGGCCGTTAACCCTCGCGTGGTCGGGCAGACTCGAAGGAAACCCTGAGTAAGCGGATCCGCCCCTTCCTGAAGACCGGACCCGCCGAACCCGTTCCCGAAAAGCCTGGAAGAGGGTGGAACGCGTGGACCGTTGCGTCGTCCTGGTGGACGCCGGCTACCTGCTGGGCGCAGCCGCGAGTCTGCTGGCCGGTGAGCCCGCCCGTTCCCGCATCACCGTCGACCACGCGGCGCTGATCCAGGGGCTGAGAGAGCGGGCCGAGGCGGATACGGAACAGCCGCTGCTGCGGATCTACTGGTTCGACGGCGCCCCCGACCGCGTACCGCAGCCCGAACACCGCAGGCTGCGCGTCATGCCGCGGGTGACGGTACGGCTGGGAGCCCTGACCCGCAGTGACGGACGGTGGGCGCAGAAGGGCGTCGACGCGGCGATGCACGCCGAGCTCACCGAACTGGCCCGGAACCGGGCCTGCTCGGACGTCGTGCTGGTCACCGGTGACGGCGATCTGCTGCCCGGCCTGATGTCCGCGAAGGAACACGGAGTCGCCGTCCATCTCTGGGCCGTCCAGGCGGCCGACGGCGACTACAACCAGTCGGAGGACCTGGTCGCCGAGGCCGACGAGCGGCGCGTGCTGGACCGGGCCTGGATCACCCAGGCCGTACGGGCCAAGGAGACCGGCGGCGCCTGTGCCCCGCCTCCCGTCCCGCGCCCCGAGATCGCCGCGATCCTCTCCGCGCCGCTGCCCGAGGCAGCCCTCGCGGCCTCCGCCGAGCGGGCCCAGGAAGCTCAGGAGGCCCAGGAGGCCCAGGAGGCCCAGGCCGCCCGCAACGGGACGTCCGCGCAGGGCGACGAGGCCCCCGGCCACACCTCGCACACCCACAACGGCAGAGGCGTCCCCACCCCGAAGGACCTCGCGGGCACCCTGCGCGGCCCCGCCGCCCAGGCGGACCGGCACCACCCCGCCCCGCCGCTCGCCAACGCGACCCTGCGCTGGTCGTCCGACCGGGGCTGGGTGGAGCGCGGCGGCCCCCTCGGCGAACCCCCGGAGACCGCCTCCCTGCCGACGCTTGCCCAGCTCACCACCGCCGAGCAGCGCTGGGCGGACCGGGAGGAGGACATCACCACGGTCGGCGGCGACCCCTTCGAGGTGGGCCAGGTCTTCGCCCGGCGCTGGATGGAGCGCCTGCCGGAGACCGTTCACCTGCAGAAGCTGTCCACCATGTACCCCCGCATCCCGCACCGCATCGACGGCGAGCTCCTGCGGTACGCGGCCCGCTTCGGACTGCTCGCCCACAAGGACGACCAGATCGACGAGCACGACCGGTACGCGATCCGGGCGGGATTCTGGCGCGAGATCGACGTACGGGCCGCCGCGGAGCACGCGCCCGCGGGTGAGAAACCCGGCGGGGCGGCCGACCGGCACGCGGCCGCAGGCAAACCGGAGAACGCGGTGCCGTCCCGGGACTGAGGCCGGATCGGGAGCGGAGCCGGCTCGGGACCGACTCGGGCCAGGGACCGGTGCCGCCGCGGGACTGAGGCCGCCAGGGGACTGCGGCCGGCTCAATACGCACGGCGCTCAACCCGGCACGCAATTGCTGCGTTGATGTCCGATCGGTGCGGCCCCGGGCGTAATGCGGGTCCCCGGACCCCGTACTCTCGTACCTCGTGAGTACGGGCACAGCACAGGCGCAGACGGCGAACGGCACCGTGTGCGCGGTGCGCGACCTGGTCAAGACCTACCCCGCGGCCCGGGGGCGGCGGGGCACCCCCGCCACACCCGAGGTGCGCGCCACCGACGGCATCAGCCTGGACATCCGGCGCGGTGAGATCTTCGGACTGCTCGGCCCCAACGGCGCCGGCAAATCCACCCTCGTACGACAGCTCACCGGACTGATGCGGCCGGACTCCGGCAGCGTCGACCTGCTGGGCCACGACCTCGTCCGCCACCCGGAACGGGCCTCCCGGTTGATCGGCTACCTCGGGCAGGAGTCGACCGCCCTCGACGAACTGACCGTCGGCCTCGCCGCCGAGACCACCGGGCGGCTGCGCGGCCTGCCGGTGCGCGAGGCCCGGGCCGAACGCGACGCGGTGCTCGGCGAACTCGGCCTCGGCGAACTCGCCGGCCGGCCCCTGAAGAAGCTCTCCGGCGGACAGCGGCGGCTCGCCTGTGTCGCGGCCGCGCTGGTCGGGGAGCGGCCGGTGCTCATCCTCGACGAGCCGACGACCGGCATGGACCCCGTGGCCCGGCGCGCCGTCTGGGCCGCCGTCGACCGGCGGCGCGCCGAACGCGGTGCGACGGTGCTGCTGGTCACCCACAACGTCATCGAGGCCGAGACCGTCCTCGACCGGGTCGCCGTCATCGAACGCGGCAAGGTCATCGCCTGCGACACCCCGGCCGGGCTCAAGGAGCGGGTCGCGGGCGAGGTCCGGGTGGAACTGGTGTGGCGCGAGCGGGCACCGCTGGATGTCCCCGAGGTCGCCGCCCTGCGGGCGTCCGCGCAGGAGTCCGGGCGCCGCTGGGTGCTGCGGCTCGGGCCGGACGAGGCGCGGGCGGCGGTCGCCGCCGTCACCGGTGGCGCGGCCTTCGCCGCACTCGACGACTTCACCCTGGCGACACCCAGCCTCGAAGATGTCTATCTGGCGCTCGGCGGGGACGCCACCGACGCCACCAAGGGGCTGGTCAAGTCGTGAGCGGGATCAGTGGCTCGGTGGCCGGAGCGGACCGGCAGGAGAGCGCGGGGGGCCGTCCGGCGCGGCCCATCGGTACGTCCGGCCCGGCGGGTCACGAGGACGGCGTGCGGGGCGCGGTGCCCGCGCCGCTCGCCCCGCGCGCCCGGCTCTTCCCCTCGCTGGCCGCGGTCTACCGGGCCCAGCTGTCCCGGGCCCGGGTCGCCAGGATCCCGCTGCTCTTCGTGGCGACCTTCCAGTCCGTCGGGATCATGGTCCTGATGCGCGGGGTCGTGGACGGGGGCTCCGAGGCCCGCGCCGTCGTGGCCGGCTCCAGCGTCCTGGTCGTCGCCTTCGTCGCGCTGAACCTGCTCGCCCAGTACTTCGGGCAGCTGCGGGCCGCCGGCGGACTCGACCACTACGCGACCCTTCCGGTGCCGCCCGCCGCCGTGGTCCTCGGTACGGCCGGGGCGTACGCCTCGTTCACCGTGCCCGGCACGATCGTGACCGCCGTGACCGGCAGCGTGCTCTTCGGGCTGCCGATGACCCACCTGTGGGTCCTCGTCGCCGTCATCCCGCTCTCCGGCGCGGCCCTCTCCGGCCTCGGCGCCGCCCTTGGGCTGCTCGCCCCGCGGCAGGAGCTCGCGACCCTGCTGGGACAGCTCGGCATGTCCGCGGCGCTGCTGCTGGGAGTGCTCCCCGCCGCCCGGCTGCCGGAGCCCATCAGCTGGGCCCGCGACCTGCTGCCCTCCACGTACGGAGTCGAGGCGCTCTCCCGGTCCTTCGACGCCCACCCCGACTGGGCCGTCGTCGGCCTCGATCTCGCCGTCTGCGCCGCTGTGGGCGTCCTCTCGCTCGCCGTGGCGGCGTGGGCGTACCGCAGGGCAGCGGTCCGGTGAGGCGCGGCACAGGGACGCCTGGCACGATGGCACGGTGACAGCACCTCTGACGCCGCCGCACCAGCCCTCGCCCGACGACCCGTGGCAGAAGCCGCCGAAGGGGGGCGGCCCCGGCGGCTCCCACCTCGGGACCCTGCTGCGGTCGCCCGAGGACGTGGAACTCCGTGCGGAACTGCGCCGGGCGGCACTGGTCGCCGTCGCCGTGACGGTCGCCGGGGTGGCGCTCGGACTGCTCTGGCTGTGGCTCGCGCCGCGCGTTCCGCTGGTCTCCGACGACACGGCCGTCTTCCTCAGCGACAGCGAGGGCGAGGAGGCGATCGGCGCCGACGGTACGTTCGTGCTGCTCGCGCTCGCCTTCGGTGCGGTGAGCGCGGCGCTGGCCTTCTGGTTCCACCGCAAGGGCGGGATCGCCCTCGTGGCGGCCCTCGCGGTGGGCGGCGTACTCGGCTCGCTTCTGGCGTGGCAGATCGGCACCCGGCTGGGCCCCACGGACGACGTGGTCGCCCACGCCCGCGAGGTCGGCAAGGGCGTGATCTTCGACGCACCGCTGGAGCTGCACGCGAAGGGAGCGTTGCTGGCGTGGTCGCTGGCGGCGATGGCGGTGCACCTGGGGTTGACGGCGCTGTTCGGGCCTCGGGATGCGGAGCCGGAGTGGGGGGTGTACGGGGAGCCCTCGGGGGGGCCTGCGTACGGGCCTGCGCCCGGGGCGCCGTCGGCGTCCCCTTCGCCCTCGTCCCCGCCTTCGCCTTCGCCCGAGGGGGGGCCGCCGTCGGGCGGTCCGGCGGCGTGAGCGGGGCGGGCGGGGCCGACGGGGCCGCTGCGCGGGGCTTGTCCCCTACCCGCCCCTTCCCGTAACCGGGGCTCCGCCCCGGACCCCGCTCCTCAATCGCCCGAGAGGCTGAAAATGGCTGGGCCGGGGCCCCACGGCGACGGGCCTAGCTCCGCCCGATCGGGGCGAATACCGCGTCCGTCAGGGCCGCCAGATCCGCGGGGGAGAGTTCGACCTCCAGGCCCCGGCGGCCCGCCGATACGCAGATCGTCGCGTGCTCCCGCGCGGACGCGTCCAGCACCGTGGGCAGCCGTTTGCGCTGGCCCAGGGGGGAGATGCCGCCGCGTACGTAGCCCGTGGTGCGTTCCGCCGCCGCCGGGTCCGCCATGGTGGCGCGCTTGCCGCCGGCCGCCGAGGCCAGGGCCTTGAGGTCCAGGGAGCCTGCCACGGGGACGACCGCGACCGTCAGGTGGCCGTCCACATCGGCTACCAGGGTCTTGAACACCCGGTCCGGGGAGACGCCCAGGGCCTCGGCCGCCTCCTCGCCGTAGGAGGCCGACGCGGAGTCGTGTTCGTACGCGTGCACGGTGAACTCCGTGCCCGCCGCGGTCAGGGCGACCGTCGCGGGGGTGCCGCCGGACTGCGGCTGCTTCTTCGGCTTCTTCGCCACGGGGGTGTGGCCCTCCGGTCGCTCAGTTGGGGTGGGTCGGGGCGAGGGTGAGGTCCACGGCGGGCAGCGACGGAAGGTGACGGATGACGGCCGTCTCGGAGCGCAGGATCGTCAGCTCCTCGCGGAGCCGGGTCGCGGTGTCCGGGGCCTGGAGGAGCCGCTGCCTGGCGGGGACGTCCAGGGTCGCCGCGGCGGCGACCAGGTAGGAGACCACCGACGGCTCGTCCGGCAGGTCCGCGCCCGTGGTCAGGGAGCGCTCGCTCGCGCCCGCCAGCCGCTTCTGGTAGCTGCGGAAGGCCCGCAGGACGCCCTCGGTGAGCGCTTGGGCCTCCTCGCCCGGGTCCTCCTCCAGCTCTTCGAGCTCAGCGATGAGATACGGGCCGCTCGCGTCCACGGACAGCAGCCTCACCCGGCTGGTGCCGGTCGCCAGGACCTCGAAGCTGCCGTCCGAACGCTCCCTGATCTTCGCCGCGTCGGCGATGCAGCCGACCCGGTGGAACGTCTGGACGGGGTCGGGGCCGAAGCCGTCCGCCGGGCCGCGCTCGGCGGGCAGGGTCATCGCGTCGGGCATGCCCGAGCCCGTCCGGGCGGTCTCGCGGCCGTCGCGGATGGCGACCACGGCGAAGCGGCGCGGTTCGTCCTCGTCGGTCTTCAGCAACTCGCGCATCATGGCGCGATAACGCTCCTCGAAGACGTTCAGCGGCAGCACGAGGCCGGGAAACAGCACCGCGTTCAGCGGGAACAGAGGCAGGCGAGCGGTGGTCACAACGGTCAAGCGTAATGGCCGCGGACCCGTCCCCGGACGCCCCGGTGGCGAAGCGGCGTCCCGGAGGCCACCCGGAGCCGCGCTCCGTCGCGTGCGTCGAGGAACCTGCCGAGCGGATCGTCGGAGACGAAGGCCCACGGGAACGACGCCGCATGGGGTCCGATCTGCCGGAACTGTTCCAGCGCCTCGCCCCAGCGGCCCCGCGCCACCAGCACGTACGCGAGCAGGTTGCGCACCTCGGCCGGCCACGGGTCGCCCGGGGCGAAGGAGGCGGACAGCGAGATCGCCCGGTCCGCCGCGGCGTCGATCCGCTCCTCCTGCACCGAGGTGAACCCGGCCCCCGGCCCCTGGGTCAGCACCGCGAACGCGGCCCGCAGCGGCAACGCCTGCACCAGCGAGCTGGGCAGCGAGTCCTCGGCCGCCCGCTCGGCGAAGTCGAAGCACTCGCGGTGCGAGCCGTACCAGGCCGCCGAGAGGTACTGGAGGGCGGCGACATGGCAGCCGTAATGGTGCGTGGAGCGCTGCAGGGCCTGCTCCCAGAGCGCCTCGAACGTGGTGTGCGTCGCCTGCGTGCCGCGCGCGTGGTCCAGGGCGAGGCGCCAGGGCACCGGATCGCGCGGATCGCTCCGAGCCGCCGCCGTGATCATCGGCCCGACCGTGCGCAGCTGCTCGGCGCGGGCCGGTGACTCCCAGGCCCGCCCGACCGCGAGCTGGGCCTTGACGAGGAGCGCGTCGCCGTCGTGCGGGGCGGCGGCCAGCCAGTCGCGGAGCCAGCCGTCCCGGCTGCGGGCGAAGGCCACGAGCCGGTTCAGATAGCGGTCCCGGCTCTCCCACTCGGCGGCGTCCCTGGTGGTCGCCAGCAGCTTCGCGGCCGGCTCGTACTCCCCGAGGGCGGCGGCCACCAGCACGGGCGACAGCCGCTCGTCGGGGGCGTCGAGCATCACCGCATGGTCGGCGGGCAACCCGGTGGACAGCTCCGGGGTGTGCCGGATCACACGCGCGGTACGAAGCAGAGCGCGGAGGAAAGGCATGGTGCAGACCATTGAAAAGCGCAGGTCGGGACGGCGCCAGGGGGGTGCTGTGAAGCTTTGGTGCCGAGTGGGAGGGTTGCCCTGTCCCGGTCCAAGAAAGAGTAAAGGAAATCGCGGGAACTGGCCTGATTCCGTCGGTCCTGCTGGGTGTGCCTGACCCCGTGAGCCCGGCACGGTCCCAGCGAAAGGCCCAAGGGGCGCGGCCCCGGTGCCGTCCGGCAGACCGCGCACCCGGTCAGCCGCGGCGAAGCAGCCGTGAGGCGCCCGCCGCGACGGTGGTGGCCAGTATCCATCCGAGCAGCACCAGGGCCGCCGCGATCCACTGCCAGCCGCCCTCCAGCCGCCAGTACCCGTCCTGGCCGAGGTTGATCACCGGCACCAGCAGATCCAGCGCGTACAGGGCCGGATTCCACTCGGGATGCTCACTCCCCTTGATCGACGCCGGTTCGTACCGCGCGAACGCCACCGCGCCCGCCGCCCACAGCACCGCCATCCACACCGCGGCCCGCCCCGGCCGGTAGCCGTACGCCACCGTCCAGTCCTGGACGAAGCCCCAGAGCTTCGCGGCGGGCGGCAGTGTCTCGCGGCGGCGCCGCTGCTTGGCGAGCAGCACCTCGCGGGCGTCCGCGTCCTCCCCGCTGTTGCGGAGCACGGCGGCCAGCCGTTCGTACGGTTCCGGCACGTACTCCGGAGTCGCCGCCGCCACCCACTCCAGCCGGCGGGAGAGCGGGAAGTGTCCGTACGGGACGAGGTTCTCGTACACGAAACCGCCCATCGCCAGACCGCCCGGGCCCGGCCAGCTGGTCGACACGTCGATGAGCGTGACGACCTTCGCCCCGTTGAGCACCACCCGTCCCCGCGCCGGGCGTTCGGGATTGAAGCGGAGCTCCGGCGCGACCGTCCGGCGCAGGGACAGCTCCTCGTGGCCGGCCAGCACGAAGACGGCCTTGTGCAGATCGATCGCGTCACCGAACCGCCCGTCGTCCAGCCGCACCCCGCCCCGGCACCGGAAGACCTGCGGGCGGGTGCCGCGGGCCGGTGTCGGGGAGTTGGCGATGCCGTACGGGGGAGTGGTGCCCTGGTTGCCCGTGTCCACGCTGACCCAGGCCTCGCTCATGTACAGCGTCCGCTCCACGCTCAGCTGCGGGGCGTTCAGCGCGCGGCGTCCCTGCGTCGCCCGCAGCCGGCTGCCGCGCAGACTCAGCGAACCGCCCACCTTCGCCCCGCGCAGGCTCAGCTCGCCGAGCGTCTCGATCATCTCGGCCTGCAGGTCCTGGGCGACGCAGAGGCCGTCGCCGACGAGCGCACGCCCCTGCCGGTCGGGCCCGACGTCGATCTGGCTGATCAGCAGATCCGTGCCGATCTGGGCGTCCGTGAGCCGGATCCCCCGCTCGACCCGGCAGCGCGGCAGATGCAGGTCGCCCTCGGTGCGCAGCCGCGCCGCCTCCAGCCGGGGCATCGCGCACCCCACCAGCCGCAGCGTCGTGAAGTGGCACTCGGGCAGCAGGACTTCCTCATCGAAGCGGCAGCCCGTCATCTCCACGTAGGGATCGACGCGCCCGCCCGCGAGTTCGAGCTTTCCGGTGATCCGCAGCCCCCGGAGCTTCAGCGCCGCCACCCGGCCCGGCCGGGGCTGCGGGCCGCTCAGCAGCAGCCGGGCGACGACGCGCGCCTCCACGCTGCGTTCGGGGCCCCACACGTGCGGGGCGAAGGGATCGTCGCGCGCCGCGTCGCGGGCGCGCAGGTCGTAGGTGGTCCCGGTCCGGAAGGACTGCCACATACCCAGTTCCGCGGGGCTGAGGCCGTCCGGAAATTCGTCGTGCGGTTCGGTCACCGACGCTCCCTCCGCTCGGAGCCGTAAGACCACCGTCACCTGCGAGGCGGTCTGAATCGGTAATCCCCTTATTCCCTCTGAGTGACCCCGTGAACGCACATAGTCAGCCGTCACACCGACGGCATGTATCAGCCAGTGATACGGGCGTCCGGGCGTCTGCGGCGGTCTGCGAGAATTGCGGTGTGATCTCTCGAATCGATCTGCGCGGCGATGCCCTCCCCGAGGGCGGCGCCCTGCGCGACCTGCTGCCCCGTGCCGAGTTCGACGTGGAAGCCGCCCTGGAGACGGTGCGGCCCATCTGCGAGGACGTACGCCATCGTGGCTCGGCGGCAGTGATCGACTGGGGGGAGAAACTCGACGGGGTGCGGCTCGGCTCGATCCGCGTCCCGGCCGACGCGATCACCGACGCGCTGGAGCGGCTCGACCCCGCTGTGCGCGCCGCCCTCGAGGAGTCGATCCGCCGCGCCCGTCTCGTCCACCGCGAGCAGCGCCGCACCACGCACACCACCCAGGTCGTGCCCGGCGGCACCGTCACCGAGAAGTGGGTGCCGGTCGAACGCGTCGGGCTGTACGTGCCGGGCGGGCGTTCGGTCTACCCGTCCTCCGTCGTGATGAACGTGGTCCCCGCCCAGGAGGCGGGCGTCGAGGGCATCGCCGTCGCGTCCCCGCCGCAGAAGGAGTTCGGCGGACTGCCGCACCCCACGATCCTGGCCGCCTGCGCCCTGCTCGGGGTGGACGAGGTGTACGCCGCCGGCGGCTCCCAGGCCATCGCGATGTTCGCGTACGGCACCGAGGACTGCCTGCCCGTGAACCTCGTCACCGGCCCCGGCAACATCTACGTCGCCGCCGCCAAGCGCCTCCTCAAGGGCCGCATCGGCATCGACGCCGAGGCCGGTCCCACCGAGATCGCGATCCTCGCCGACGCCACCGCCGACCCGGTCCACGTCGCCGCCGACCTGATCAGCCAGGCCGAGCACGACCCGATGGCCGCCGCCGTCCTGGTCACCGACTCCGAGGTGCTCGCCGCCGCCACCGAGGCCGAGCTGGAGCAGCAGGTCGCCGCGACCAAGCACGTCACCGACCGGATCGAGCCCGCGCTGGCCGGCCGCCAGTCCGCGATCGTCCTCGTCAACGACCTGGAGGACGGTCTCAAGGTCGTCGACGCGTACGCCGCCGAGCACCTGGAGATCCAGACCGCCGGCGCCGCGGCCCTCGCCGCCCGCGTCCGCAACGCCGGCGCGATCTTCGTCGGCCCCTGGTCGCCCGTCTCCCTCGGCGACTACTGCGCCGGCTCCAACCACGTCCTGCCCACCGGCGGCTGCGCCTGCCACTCCTCGGGCCTGTCCGTGCAGTCCTTCCTGCGCGGCATCCACATCGTCGACTACACGCGCGACGCGCTCGCCGAGGTCACCCACCACGTGGTGACCCTCGCCGAGGCGGAGGACCTCCCCGCCCACGGCGCCGCGCTCAAGGCCAGGTTCGGGTGGAAGGTTCCGCAGCAGTGACGAACGGCAAGACCCGCATCGACGACCTCCCCGTCCGCGACGAGCTGCGCGGCCAGTCCCCGTACGGGGCGCCCCAGCTCGACGTACCCGTCCGGCTGAACACCAACGAGAACCCGTACCCGCTCCCCGACGCCCTCGTCGACCGGATCGCCGAACGGGTCCGCGAGGCCGCCCGAAACCTCAACCGCTACCCCGACCGGGACGCCGTCGAGCTCCGCACCGAACTCGCCCGCTACCTCACCCGCACCGCCGGGCACGAGGTCGGACCGGCCAACGTGTGGGCGGCCAACGGCTCCAACGAGGTGCTCCAGCAGTTGCTGCAGACCTTCGGCGGCCCCGGCCGTACCGCCATCGGCTTCGAGCCCTCGTACTCGATGCACGCCCTCATCGCCCGCGGCACCGGCACCGGCTGGATCTCCGGACCGCGCAACGAGGACTTCACCATCGACGTCGACGCGGCCCGCGCGGTCATCGCCGAGCACCGCCCCGACGTCGTGTTCATCACCTCGCCCAACAACCCCACCGGCACCGCCGTCGACGCGGACACCGTCCTCGCCCTGCACGACGCCGCCCAGGCCGCCGGTCCCTCGATGGTCGTGGTCGACGAGGCGTACGGCGAGTTCAGCCACCACGCCTCCCTGCTCCCGCTGATCGAGGGCCGCCCCCACCTGGTGCTCTCCCGCACCATGTCCAAGGCGTTCGGCGCCGCGGGACTGCGGCTCGGCTACCTCGCCGCGGACCCGGCCGTCGTCGACGCGGTCCAGCTGGTGCGGCTGCCGTACCACCTGTCCTCCGTCACCCAGGCCACCGCGCTCGCCGCCCTGGAGCACACCGATACGCTCCTCGGGTACGTCGCGCAGCTCAAGAGCGAGCGCGACCGGATCGTCACCGAACTGCGCGCCCAGGGCTTCGACGTCACCGACTCGGACGCCAACTTCGTCCAGTTCGGCCGGTTCGCCGACAGCCACACCGCCTGGCGGCACATCCTCGACCGGGGCGTCCTGGTCCGGGACAACGGCGTACCGGGATGGCTGCGGGTCTCCGCGGGGACCCCGGCAGAGAACGACGCGTTCCTCGATGCGGTACGCGAACTGAAGAAGGAGCACGACGCATGACTCGCGAGGCCCGCGTAGGAAGAGTGGAGCGGACCACCAAGGAAACCTCCGTCGTCGTCGAGATCAACCTCGACGGCAGCGGCAAGGTCGATGTCGCGACCGGGGTCGGCTTCTACGACCACATGCTCGACCAGCTCGGCCGCCACGGACTGTTCGACCTCACGGTCAAGACCGACGGCGACCTGCACATCGACTCGCACCACACCATCGAGGACACCGCCCTCGCCCTCGGAGCCGCGTTCAAGCAGGCCCTCGGCGACAAGGTCGGCATCTACCGCTTCGGCAACTGCACCGTCCCGCTGGACGAGTCGCTCGCCCAGGTCACCGTCGACCTCTCCGGCCGTCCGTACCTGGTGCACACCGAGCCCGAGAACATGGCGCCGATGATCGGCGAGTACGACACGACGATGACCCGGCACATCCTGGAGTCCTTCGTCGCCCAGGCGCAGATCGCCCTGCACGTCCACGTCCCGTACGGGCGCAACGCCCACCACATCGTGGAGTGCCAGTTCAAGGCGCTCGCCCGCGCCCTGCGCTACGCCAGCGAGCACGACCCGCGCGCGGCCGGCATCCTCCCCTCCACGAAGGGCGCCCTGTGACCGGCCTCAACACCGTCCTGATCCTGGTCGGCCTGTTCCTGGCCGGCGGGGTCTACTCCTTCTCGAAGCAGGGGATGCCCAAGGGCGTCATCGTGCTGCTTTCGATCGCCTCCGTGATGTGCCTCGTAGCGGGCGTCATGCGGATCCAGGGCCTCTGGGACTGAGGAGCGACACGTGGATACGAAGAAGAAGGTCGTCGTCTTCGACTACGGCTTCGGCAACGTCCGGTCCGCCGAACGCGCCCTCGCCCACGTCGGCGCCGAAGTCGAGATCACCCGCGACTTCGACACGGCGATGAACGCCGACGGGCTGCTTGTGCCCGGCGTCGGCGCGTTCTCCGCCTGCATGGAGGGGCTGAAGAAGGCCCGCGGCGAATGGATCATCGGCCGCCGGCTCTCCGGCGGGCGCCCCGTCATGGGCATCTGCGTAGGCATGCAGATCCTCTTCGAGCGCGGCATCGAGCACGGAGTGGAGACCGAGGGGCTCGACGAGTGGCCCGGCACCGTCGGACCGCTCCAGGCCGACGTCGTCCCGCACATGGGGTGGAACACCGTCGAGGCCCCCGAGGGCTCACGGCTGTTCGCCGGACTCGACGCCGGGGCGCGGTACTACTTCGTGCACTCCTACGCGGCGCACGACTGGTCCCTCGAAGTCACCAACGCCAAGATCCGTGCCCCCAAGGTCACCTGGGCCACGCACGGCGAACGGTTCGTGGCGGCCGTGGAGAACGGCGCGCTGTGGGCCACCCAGTTCCACCCCGAGAAGTCCGGCGATGCCGGCGCCCAGCTGCTGACCAACTGGATCGAGACGCTGTAATGCCGAAGCTTGAACTGCTCCCCGCCGTTGACGTCCGCGACGGCCAGGCGGTCCGCCTGGTGCACGGCGAGTCCGGCTCCGAGACCTCCTACGGCTCGCCTCTGGAGGCCGCACTCGCCTGGCAGCGCTCGGGCGCCGAGTGGCTGCACCTCGTCGACCTGGACGCCGCCTTCGGCACCGGTGACAACCGGGCGCTCATCGCCGAGGTGGCCGGCGCCATGGACATCAAGGTCGAGCTCTCCGGCGGCATCCGCGACGACGCCTCGCTCGCCGCCGCCCTCGCCACCGGCTGCCGCCGCGTCAACCTCGGTACGGCCGCCCTGGAGACCCCCGAGTGGGTCGCCAAGGTCATCGCCGAGTTCGGCGACAGGATCGCGGTCGGCCTCGACGTCCGCGGCACCACGCTGCGCGGCCGCGGCTGGACCCGCGACGGCGGCGACCTCTACGAGACGCTCGCCCGCCTCGACTCCGAGGGCTGCGCCCGTTACGTGGTCACCGACATCGCCAAGGACGGCACCCTCCAGGGCCCCAACCTGGAGCTCCTGAAGAACGTGTGCGCGGCGACCGACAAGCCCGTCGTCGCCTCCGGCGGCGTCTCCTCGCTCGACGACCTGCGGGCCATCTCCTCGCTCGTCCCCGCGGGCGTCGAGGGCGCGATCGTCGGCAAGGCCCTGTACGCGAAGGCGTTCACCCTCGAAGAGGCGCTGGAGGCGGTCTCCGTATGACCGACTCCGTCAAGCGCATCTCCTCCGGCGCCCCCTGGGAGGAGAAGTTCGGCTACTCCCGGGCGGTCGAACTCTCCAACGGGCTGGTGCTCGTGGCCGGCTGCACGTCGGTGGTGGGCGGCCAGATCTCGGCGGGCAGCCCGTACGAGCAGACCGTCGCCTCCTTCCAGGTGGCCTTCGACGCGCTGAAGCAGACGGGCCTGGGCCGCGAGGACGTCGTCCGCACCCGGATGTACATCACGCACGCCCGGGACGTCGACGACGTCGGCCGCGCCCACAAGGAGCTGTTCGACGACGTGCGCCCCGCCGCTTCCATGATCATCGTGTCCGGTTTCGTCGACCCGAGCCTGGTCGTCGAGGTCGAGGTCGAGGCCTACCGGGCAGGTGTGCGATGACGCTCGCCGTACGGGTCATCCCCTGCCTCGACGTGGACAACGGCCGGGTCGTCAAGGGCGTCAACTTCCAGAACCTGCGCGACGCCGGCGACCCCGTCGAGATGGCGAAGCTGTACGACGCCGAGGGCGCCGACGAGCTGACCTTCCTGGACATCACCGCGTCCAGCGGTGACCGGGAGACGACCTACGACGTGGTGCGCCGCACCGCCGAGCAGGTCTTCATCCCGCTCACGGTCGGCGGCGGCGTCCGCGCCCCCGACGACGTCGACAAGCTCCTGCGGGCCGGAGCCGACAAGGTCGGCGTCAACACCGCGGCCATCGCCCGGCCGGAGCTGATCCGGGAGATCGCCGAGCGCTTCGGCCGCCAGGTCCTGGTGCTCTCCGTGGACGCCCGCCGCACCCCCGCCGGCACCTTCGAGGTCACCACGCACGGCGGCCGCAAGGGCACCGGCATCGACGCCGTCGAGTGGGCACACCGGGCCGCGGAACTGGGCGCGGGCGAGATCCTGCTCAACTCGATGGACGCCGACGGCACCAAGGACGGCTACGACACCGAGATGATCGAGGCCGTGCGCAAGCACGTGAGTGTTCCCGTCATCGCCTCCGGTGGCGCGGGCCGGCTCGCGGACTTCGCACCGGCCGTGGAAGCCGGGGCCGACGCGGTCCTCGCCGCGTCCGTCTTCCACTTCGGTGACCTGCGGATCTCCGAGGTCAAAAGCGCTCTGCGGGAGGCCGGGCACCCGGTCCGCTGAGGTCCGGGCGCTCTTCGCGAGGCCGGGCACCCGGTCCGCCGAGGTCTCGCAGGGGAGGACCCGCCGGTCCAAGACCGGTGAACTTGCCGATGTGCGCCACCGGGGCGCACCGCAACAGTGGCGACCGCCAGAGAACAACGGCGGTTCCACGCGGTGCACCCCGAAGGCCCCCGGTGACGACGGGCCGGCGGTCCCTGCCCGGCGTGGCACCCCGCCACGACCGAGAGGACCCCCCGTGCAGCACCTCCCCTCCGGCGACACCTCCCCGCGCCACCGGATGTCGAAGAGCCGCTCGCGCATCATCCAGGGCCTGCTGGCCGCCACCGTCGCCACCGCGGGTCTGTGCACCGCGCTGATGCCGGGCGCCCAGGCGGCCGGCAACCCCTACGAGCGCGGCCCGGCGCCGAGCAACTCGAGTATCGAGGCGAGCCGCGGCCCGTACGCGGTCTCGGAGACCAGCGTGTCCTCACTGCGTGTCAGCGGCTTCGGCGGCGGCACGATCTACTACCCGACGTCCACCGCGGACGGCACCTTCGGCGCGGTCGCCATCTCGCCCGGCTTCACCGCCTACCAGTCCAGCATCGCCTGGCTCGGGCCACGGCTCGCCTCCCAGGGCTTCGTCGTGTTCACCATCGACACCAACACCACACTCGACCAGCCCGACAGCCGCGGCCGTCAGCTCCTGGCCGCGCTGGACTACCTGACGCAGTCCAGTGCGGTGCGCAGCCGGATCGACACCTCACGGCTCGGCGTGATGGGCCACTCCATGGGCGGTGGCGGCACCCTCGAGGCCGCGAAGAGCCGCACCTCGCTGCAGGCGGCGATCCCGCTGACCGGCTGGAACCTCGACACCACATGGCCCGAAGTCCGCACGCCCACCCTGATCTTCGGCGCGGACGGCGACACGATCGCCCCCGTCGCCACCCACTCCGAGCCCTTCTACCAGTCGCTGCCGAGCAGCCTGGACAAGGCGTACGTGGAGCTGCGCGGGGCCACGCACTTCACCCCGAACTCCTCCAATACCACGATCGCGAAGTACAGCATTTCGTGGCTGAAGCGCTTCATCGACAACGACACCCGCTACGAACAGTTCCTCTGCCCGCTCCCGCAGGCGAGCCTGTCGATCGCCGAGTCGCGGGGCAACTGCCCCCACACCTCGTGACTCCTGACGCCCGGTGAGGGCCGGACCGCGAACGGCGGTCCGGCCCTTCGCCGTTCCCGTCACGGGAGGGGCCGCGCGCGGCAACGGGTCCGCACTGTGCGGGTGCACAGCCGACACCGGCCCGCCTTGGGAGGGTGCCCCGCAACCGGCCGGGGGCGGGGCGGGACCGGACGCGCGTCTTCCGGCGTTGTTTACGCGGAAGTAACGTGCTGGTGTGACTCCATCGACGACCGTGCACAGTCCGCTCCGGCTGTACGGCCGCAGCGGTGAACTCGCCATTGTGGACACCCTGTTGGCCCGGCTGCACCAGGGTGACGGCGGAGCGCTGGTACTGACCGCGCTGCCCGGCGTCGGCCGCACCGCGCTCCTGGACGAGGCCGTGGCCGCACACCGTGACCGGCGCACGGGACCCGTCCTGTACGCCACCGCCGCCCCCGCCGAGCAGCGGCTGCCGTACAGCGGGCTGCACGCCCTGCTCTGTTCGGCGCCGGGCCCGCTCCCGTCGCCGCCGGACCGGGTGCTGCGCGACGGCATCAGCCCGACCGCGCTGCTCGCGCTGCTGCGGCAACTCGGTGCGGACCGGCCGCTGCTGGTGTGCGTGGACGACGCGCACGCCTGGGACCCCGATTCGCGCGACGCCCTCGTCTTCGCTGCGCGCAGGCTCGGCGCGGGCAGCCGGGTCGCGGTGCTGATCGGCGCCGGCGACGAGACGAGCTTCGCGGGGCTGCCCGCCCTCCGGCTCGGCCCCCTCGGCGACGACGCGGCGGCGGCCCTCCTGGACCGGATCACCGACGCCGCGGGTGCCGCGGACCGGGTGGACCCGGTGGTGCGCGGCGAGCTCCTCCGGGAGGCGGCCGGAAACCCCCGGCTGCTCGCCGGACTGGCCGCGCGGCTCACCCCCGGCCAACTGGCGGGCCGCACCCCGCCGCCCTATCCGCTGCCCGGCGCCGAGGAGGTCCTGGACGCGCACGCCGCCCGCCTCGACGGGCTGCCCCCGGACACCCGCACGCTGCTTCTGCTCGCAGCCGCCGCGCAGGAGCACGAGCCGGAGGGCGCCGGGGCGGACGTGACCCTCCTGCTCCGCGCGGCGGCCTCGGCCGGTCTCGGCCCCGCCGTGCTCGACCAGGCCCTGCTCACTCCGGCCGGTACCGCCGGAGCCCTCCAACGCGCGGGCGACCGCCTCCACTTCAGCCACCCGCTGCTGCGCCGGGCGGTCCTGCACCGCGCCTCCCCGCAGCACCGGCGCGCGGTGCACGGACTGCTCGCCACCCTCCTGACGACGGTCCCGCCGGGCGCCCGCGGCGGCGTCCGCCGGCCACAGCGACGGACCACGGGGGCGGGCTCCGTCGCGAATGCGTCGTCTGTTTCGTACATCCCCCCTCTCGCGCGCCCCGGCGACGCCCCCGCACCCGGAGCCGGGGCGCGGGCGGCCGTGCCGTCCATGCTGCCCGCGCTCGTCCAGTGGGCCTGCGCCGCCGCGGGGCCGGACGACCGGCTGGCCGACGCCCTGGAGGCGGCGGCCGTGGCGCCGCGGCCGCATGCCGAGCGGGCGGCCGCGCTCGCCCGTGCCGCCGTGCTCTCCACCGACGAGGCGACGCGGGCCGCCCGGTTCACCGACGCCGCCGAACAGACCCGGCTCGCGGGCGACGCCGGCCGGGCCCGTGCCCTGCTGGCCCGGGCCGGCACGCACCCCGCGCACCACGGAGCGCATCTGGTGCGGGGACTGCTCGCCCTGCGTGACGGACCGGCCGCCGACGCCCACGAGGCCCTCCTCACCGCCGCGGCGCTGCTCGCACCGCACGACCCGCCGCGCGCGCTCGACGCCCAGCTCGGCGCCGCCGAGGCCGCCTGGGCGATGGGGGACGCGCTCGCGTACCTCGACGCCATGACCCGGATCCCCGTCGCCGTGACCGATCCGGCCCTCGCCCAGTACCGCGACGGCATGAGCGCGGTGCTGTGCGGGCGCATCGCCGAAGGACAGGCGCTGCTGCGCCGCTGCCTCGACTCGGCGGGCCGGGCGCACGACCCCGCCACCCTGATGCGCGGCGGGGTCTCGGCCCTGGTGCTGGGCGACATCGACGCCGCCTGCCGGTTCGGGACCCGGGCCCTGGCCGTCGTACGGTCGGCAGGCCCGGAGGCCCTGCTGCCGCAGGCACTGGAGCACCTGGCGTACGCCGAGCTCCGGGCCGGCCGCCATGGTCCCGCCCGCGCCCACGCGCGGGAGGGCCTGCACGCCGCCCGGCGTACCGGACAGCCCAACACCGCCTCCCACCTGCACGCCGTGCTCGCGCTCGCCGCGTCCGTGGAGGGCGGCCCGGAGGCCTGCGCCACCCACGCCGACGCGGCCCTCGCGGGGGCGGGACCGCACGGACTCGCCCAGGCCGCGACCCTGGCCACCTGGGCGCTCGCCCGCGCGGACCTGGCGGCGGGGCGCTCCGGAGCGGCGGCGGCCCGGCTCGACCCGCTCGTCCGGCCCGGCCCCCGGCGCGGGCACTTCGCCACCCGGATGCTCGCCGTGCCGTGCTACGTCGAGGCGTCCGTCCTGGCCGGGCGGGCGGACCGGGGCAGGGGAGGGGACCCGGTCGCCGACGCCGTGGCGGAGTTCGCCGTGTGGGTCACCCGCACCACCGATCCCCAGGCCCCCGCCCAGCTCGCCCGCTGCCGCGCCCTGCTGGCGGCGCCCGCCGACGTGGCCGGACGGTACGAGGAGGCGCTCGCCCACCACGACCGCGCAGGAGGCGACTTCGAACGCGCCCGCACCCAGCTGCTGTACGGGGCGTGGCTGCGCCGGCGCCGCCGCACCCGGGAGGCCAGGGGTCCGCTGCGCGACGCCCTGGTCGCCTTCGAGCGGTGCGGTGCGCGGGCCTGGACCGACAGGGCGAGCGGTGAGCTGCGGGCCGCCGGGGAGGCCGTGGAGGGCCCGGCCGCGGCGGGGGGTACGGATCCGCTGTCCGCGCTCACTCCGCAGCAGCAGCGCATCGCCCGGTGCGTCGCCGAGGGGGCCACCAACCGCGAGGTGGCGCTGCGGCTCTCGGTGAGCACCCGGACCGTCGACCACCACCTGCGCAATGTGTTCGCGGCGCTGGGCGTGCGGTCACGGACCGAGCTGGCCAGGCTGCTGGACCGGTAGAGACAGCGCTGCTACGGGGGCCTCCGATCGGACCCCGTAGCGGTGTCCGAGTCCGGGAGGTTGCAGGACCGTGATGAGAAGAACGACGCAAACCTCTAGGTACCGACTGGGCGGTATGCCATTCTGCGGGCGTCAGGATGATTCGGTGTGCTCATGCCCAACACCGGGCTGGGTGAACCGGAGCCGGCCGTATTCCGGAGCCGGCCGAATCCCGGTGGAGGCCGCCATGCCGCAGGTCGTACGTTCACGGGTCAGGGCGTTGCACGGGCCGCCCCCTGTCGCGCCGGTGCCGCGCCGCTTCCGTTCGCTGGCCGATCGCGAGGCCGTCGCCGCACTGCACCGGGCTGCCCGGGTGCTGATGGAGGGACTGCCGGAGCTGACGGACCGGCTCGTCGAGGCCCTGCGCGAGGAGGAGCCCGCCTACCGCTCGGCCATCGACGCCGACGCGGCGGAGATCTGGCAGGAGGTGCACCACTCGCTGCGGCACAACGTCGGCTCGCTGATCCAGCCCCGGGAGTTCCGGGAGGCCGCCCACCGCACCTCCCGCCGGATCGGTGAGGCCCGGGCCGAGCAGGGCCTGCCGCTCGACGCGGTCCTGCACGCCTTCCGGATGGGCGGTGCGATGGTCTGGCAGGAGCTGGTGGACGACACCGCCCGCCGCCACCCCGAGGACATCCGGCTGCTGGTGCACGTCGCGGCGGACGTCTGGAACTTCGTGGACGAGCACTGCGGTGTCGTCGCTGACGCCTACCGGCAGACCGAACGCCGACTGGCCTGGCGGCGGGAGAACCGCCAGCGCCTGATGACGGCGGCGCTGCTGGACGGCACCGCCCAGATCGCCGAACTGCCGGACGCCGCCGCGATGCTGGGGCTGCCGGAGCACGGCAGGTACGCGGTGCTCGCGGTCGCCACCGCCCGCCGCGCCCCGCACGGCACCGCGCAGCCGCCGATGACCCTGCCCGCGGGGACGGACGCGCTCTGGCACCCGGGCCCGGACGCGGAGTTCGCGATCCTGCCGCTGTCCCGGGGCGAGGGGCCGGCCCTGCCCCTCGCCCCGCTCACCGGATCCGCGGAGGGGGGCGAGGGGCCTCCGGCCGCAGTTGACGGGGATACGGAACTCGCCGCGCTGGCCGCCCAGTTGTCCGCCCCGCCCGGTGCCCGGGTCGGCATCAGCTCCGTCGTCGACGGGCTGGCGGCCGTCGGGGACGCCCGGCGCCTCGCGGAGACCGCTCTGCGGGCCTGCCCGGCCGGGGGCGGGGTCGTCCTGCTCGACGAGCAGCTGCCCGCCGCCCTGGTCGTCTCCTCCCCGGGGCTCGGCTCGGCCCTGGCCGCGCGGGTGCTGGGGCCGCTGGACCGGCTGGACCCGGCCGACCGCGACGTGATCATCGAGACGCTCACGGCGTGGCTCGACTCGGACGGCTCCGCGCAGCGGGCGGGGACCCGGCTCTACTGCCACCGCAACACGGTCCTGAACCGGCTGCGCCGCTTCGAGCAGCTGACCGGCCGCTGTCTGACCCGCCCGTCCGACGCGGTCGAGGTCTCCCTCGCCCTGGCGGCCCGCCGCCTGCTGGCCGGCTGACGGGGCGCGGCCGCGATTTCCCCGGCCGTCGGCGGGGCCTGCGGGGCCTGGGCGGCACCGTCCCGCAGGCCCCGCATGCGCTGGCGTGCCACCGTGCGGTCCCGGCACATCAGGGACGTACGCAACCCGCCGTCCCGCGCCCCGCACGCCCAACTGCCGCCGCGCAGGCCCGCGATGTGCTCGCGCACAGACCTCGCCCGTACCGGCTGTACCCGCGCAGCACCTCGGTCCCGCACGCTGTACGCGGGCCCCGGCGCCTGATGCCGTGACCGGCATGCCCTCAGTGCCCCCGAGACCCCGCGCGCACCACGCGCCCCGCGCCCGCGCGACCGCCGTCCCCTCTGCCCCCGCCCCGGGACCGCGCCGGTGAGCGGCGGCTTCGACGCCCGGTCGCTGGCCGTGGTCGTCTTCCTCGGATTCGTCGCCGTGTCGCTGCTGCTGTGCGGGCTGGCCGCCGCGGACCAGGACGACCCGGAACACTTCTACGCGGGCGGCGGCTCCGCCCTCGGTCCCGCCGGGAGCGGGCTGGCCATCGCCGGTGACTACATCTCGGCCGCCACCCTGCTCTCCACCACCGGCTCCGTCGCCCTCGCCGGATTCGACGGCATCCTCTTCGCCGTCGCCACGGTCGCCTCGCTGGTCCTGGTCATGCGGATCATGGCGGGACCGATGCGCCGCAAGGGCGTGTTCACCCTCGGTGACTTCCTGGCGGACCGGCTCGGCGACCCGACCGTACGCCGCGCCCTGGGGATCACGACCCTGGTCGTCCTGACGCCTCTGCTGCTGGTCCAGCTCGCCACCGCAGGCCGGGTCATGGCCTCCGTGTTCGGACTGCCCGACGGCGCGCTCACCAGCTGCACCGTCGCCAGCGGGGCCCTGATGGTCTGCTACTCGGCCGTCGGCGGCATGCGCGGCACCGGTTACATCCAGATCGTCAAGGTCGCGGTGGTGCTGGCCGCGGTGACCCTGCTCGCCGGCATGGTGCTCGCCCGCTACGGCTGGAACCCGTTCACCCTCTTCGACGCCGCCCGGCACGGCAGCGGCGCCGGCGGCTCCTACGCGCGCCCCGGGCTGCAGTTCGGCCACACCTTCGCCGGCGCCCTGGACCTCCTCGGCTTCCAGCTCACCCTCGTGCTCGGCGCCGCCTGCATGCCGCACATCATGATGCGGCTGCACCCCATGCGCGACAGCTGGACCGTGCGCCGCGCCACCGTGTGGGCGGCGGCGCCGGTGGCCTTCCTGTGCACCGGTGTCGTCGTGGTCGGCCTCGGCGCGTCCGCCCTGCTCGGCCGCAAGATCATCCAGGCCGCGGACCCGGCGGGCGGAACCGCGCTGCTGCTGGTGACCGGCGCGCTCGACCCGGGCGCCGACGGGCCGCGCGAGTCCCCGCTGTTCGCCTTCGTCGCCTGTGCGGTCTTCGCCACCACCCTGGCCGCGGTGGCCGGGATCACCCTGGCCGCCGCCTCATCCGTCGCTCGCGACTTCACGGCGAAGGCCCGCTCCCGTACGGCCGCCCGGTCCGACCGGTCCGCCGGGCGCGAGATCCTCCGCGCCCGCCTGGCCGTCGTGCTGACCGGTGCGCTTTCCGTCTATGTATCGACATATACCCATGACCGCAATCCGCAGGTTCTGCTCTCCCTCTCCTTCGCCGCAGCCGCCTCCGTGCTGCCGCCGGTCCTGCTGTACGCGCTCTTCCGTCCGTGGTTCAACGCGCGCGGGGTGCGCTGGACGGTCTACGGGACGCTGCCGCTGATCGTGTTCCTGATGGTCTTCTCGCCCGCGTTCTCCGGTACGCCGATCGCGCTCTTCCCGTCCCGCGACTTCCACTGGTTCCCGCTCCAGACGCCGGGGCTGATCACGATCCCGGCCGGATTCCTGCTGGGATACCTGGGCTCCCGCGCCGGGCGCGGGGAGCGGCCGGCACCATCGGCACAGCGTGCAACCTTTATTGCGCAATAGATATTGCGCAAGTTTCCTTTCGTATTTACCGTGGGAGGCATGGCAAGCAACGAACCACGCCGGGTGTCCGATCTCGGCACGCTCAAGGCGTTCGGGCACCCGCTGCGGATGAAGCTGTACCGGGCGCTCTACATCGCCCGGCAGGCCACCGCCTCCCAGCTCGCCGAGCAGGTGGACGAGCAGGTCTCGCTGGTCAGCTACCACCTGCGCAAGCTCGCCGACCACGGCCTGATCGAGGAGGCGGACCGGGAGGGCGGGGACCGCCGCGAACGGTGGTGGCAGCCCGCCTCGAAGGGGCTGAACTTCCACGACGAGGACTTCAGCGACGCCCCCGAGAAGGCCGCCACCCACACCGCGGTCAGCAGACTCTCGTTCGACCAGCACATCGAGATGTACCGGCGTTTTCTCGACGCGTACCAGAGCTGGCCCCCGCAGTGGCGCGCCGCCTCAAACAGCGCCGAGTACCTGGCCAGGCTGACTGCCGAGGAACTTTCCGCGCTCAGCCGTGAGGTGCACGAGCTCGTCGACCGCTACGAGGAGCAGGGCCGCGCCCGCGACGAGGCCGGCGACACGGAGAACCGCGAGAACGTCGCCCTGCACCTCTACGGCTTCCCGTTCAGGACCTGAACCGGCGCCCCGAGAGGACGACCCGTGACCGTCACCCTCCCCGCCACCAAGGACACCGGAAACACCGGACGCCCCGCCCACCGCGACGGCAACGTCCTGCGCTGGCTCGGCGCCTACACGGCGTCCATGATCGGCGACAGCGTCTACTACATGGCCCTCGCCTGGGCCGCCGCCCGCACCGGGAGTGCCTCCCAGACCGGTCTGGTGCTCGCCGCCGGGTCCATACCCCGGGCCGTGCTCCTGCTCGGCGGGGGAGTGCTCGCCGACCGGCTCGGACCGCGCCGCGTCGTGGTCGCGAGCGACACGGCCCGCTGCCTCGTCGTCCTCGGCCTGGCCGGCGCCCTGCTCCTCACGTCGCCCACGGTGTGGATGCTCATCGCCGTCGCACTCGTCTTCGGCGCGATCGACGCCCTCTTCCTGCCCGCCGTCGGCGCCCTGCCGCCGCGGATCACCGCCGCCTCCCAGCTCGCCCGGGTCCAGGGGCTGCGCGGCCTCGCCACCCGTACCGCCAACGTCGTCGGTGCCCCGCTCGGCGGCGTCGCTGTGGCCCTCGGCGGCCCGGTCCTCGCCTTCGCCGCGGCAGGCGTGCTCTTCGCCGTCTCGCTGCCGCTGCTCCTGGCCGTACGGATGAGCCCGCTGCCGGCCGGCGACGAGGCGGAAGCCGGACCCGCCGGAACCGCCTGGCACGAACTGGCCGACGGGCTGCGTCACATCCGCCGCCACCCGCTGCTGGGCCCTCTGATGCTCGTCGTCGCCGTCAGCGAACTGGGCTTCGTCGGACCGCTCAACCTCGGCCTGATCCTGCTCAGCGAGGAACGCGGCTGGGGCGCCTCCGGAATGGGCTGGGTCATTGCCGCCTTCGGCACCGGCGCGGGAGCCTCGGCCCTGCTGCTCGCCGTCCGCGGCCGGATCCGCCGGGCGGGGCTCGTCATGTGCCTCACCGTGCTGGTCGGCGCGGCCGCCATCGCCGCCCTGGCGTACGCACCCTCCGTGCCGCTCGCCGCAGGTGTCGCGGTCCTCGTCGGACTCTTCGCCGGCCTCGGCGGCGCCCTGTGCGGCGCCCTCATGCAGACCGCCGCCGACCCCGCCTACCTGGGCCGCGTCACCTCGGTCTCGACGCTCTTCACCCACGCCCTGGCGCCGCTCAGCTACCCGGCCACCGGCGCCACCGTCGCGCTCTGGGGGACCGGCCCCGTCTTCGCCGCCAGCGCCGCGCTGTGTGCGGCGGGCGCGGTGGCCGGCCTGATCCTCGGCCCGCTGCGCCGCGCGGAGCTCCCGCGCTGAGCGCGCCATGGGCGCGGAACGCGCCTACATCCCGAGCTTCGCCGTCGTCAGCCGGCCGATCGCGTCCTGCTCGCCCTCCAGCTCCACCCGCGCCGCGTCCTGGCGCCCGAACGCGAACAGCAGGAGCTCGCCCGGCTCGCCCGTCACCGTCACCACCGGGGTGCCGCGGTGCGCGACCGCCGTCTGCCCGTCCGGGCGGCGCAGCACCAGCCCCACCGGGGACTTCCGCCCCAGGACCCGCGCCGCCTTCTCCGTACGCGACCACAGGACGTCGGCGAACACCGGGTCCAGCTCCCGCGCCGACCAGTCCGGCTGGGCCCGGCGGACATCCTCCGTGTGCACGTAGAACTCGACGGTGTTGGCCGCCTCGTCGAGCTGCTTCAGGGCGAACGGGGACATCCTCGGCGGACCCGTACGGATGAGCTGGATCAGTTCCTCGTACGGCTTGTCGGTGAACTCGGTCATGACCCGGTCACGCCGGTTCTTCAGCGGGCCGATGACCAGCCCGGCCGCCGCGTCCGGCCGCCGCTCCCGCACCACCACATGGGCCGCCAGGTCACGGGCCGTCCAGCCGTGGCAGAGGGTCGGCGCCTCGGGCCCGACGGCCTCCAACAGGTCGGCAAGCAGAAGTCGTTCGCGCTTCGCATGGGTCGACATGCCCGCCAGCGTACGACCGCCGCCCCCCGTCCGCCCAGTGGACGCACGCCCGGACGCGCTACCTGCCCACGGCACAATGGGCACATGACCAGCACGCCCACGCCCGGCACCCCCCGGCCCGCCAGCGACCTCGACCCCGCCATCGCCGCCCGCCTCAAGCGCGGCGCCGACGGGCTGGTCCCGGCCATCGCCCAGCAGTACGACACCGGCGAGGTGCTGATGCTCGGCTGGATGGACGACGAGGCGCTGCACCGCACCCTCACCACCGGCCGCTGCACCTACTGGTCGCGCAGCCGCCAGGAGTACTGGGTCAAGGGCGACACCTCCGGTCACATCCAGCAGGTCAAGTCCGTCGCCCTGGACTGCGACGCCGACACCGTCCTCGTCAAGGTCGACCAGACCGGCGCCGCCTGCCACACGGGCGACCGCACCTGTTTCGACGCCGACGTCCTTCCCCTCGGAAAGTAGGGTCTGCGGCCATGGACCTCGACACGTTCCGCAAGCTGGCCGTCGACCGGCGCGTCATCCCCGTCACCCGCCGGCTCCTCGCGGACGGCGACACCCCGGTCGGCCTCTACCGCAAGCTCGCGGCGGAACGCACCGGCACCTTCCTGCTGGAATCCGCGGAGAACGGCCGCACCTGGTCGCGGTACTCCTTCATCGGCGTACGGAGCGCCGCCACGCTCACCACCCGCGACGGCGAGGCCCACTGGCTCGGCACCCCGCCGGTCGGAGTGCCCGTCGACGGCGACCCGCTCCAGGCGCTGCGCGCGACCATCGAGACCCTGCACACCCCGCACGACCAGGAATCCGGCCTGCCGCCCTTCACCGGCGGAATGGTCGGCTACCTCGGCTACGACATCGTGCGCCGGCTGGAGAAGATCGCCGAGCACGGCGGCGACGACCTGAAGCTCCCCGAGCTGACGATGCTGCTCACCTCCGACCTCGCCGTCCTCGACCACTGGGACGGCAGCGTCCTGCTGATCGCCAACGCGATCAACCACAACGACCTGGCCACCGGCGTCGACGAGGCGTACACCGACGCCGTCGCCCGGCTCGACGCCATGGAGCAGGACCTGCGCCGCCCCGTCGAGAACGCCCCTGCCGCCCTGCCGCCCTCCGAGCTCCCGCCGTACACCGCCCTGTGGGGCGGCCCCGCCTACCAGGACGCCGTCGAGGACGTGAAGGAGCGCATCAGGGCGGGCGAGGCCTTCCAGGTCGTCCCCTCCCAGCGCTTCGAAACCCCCTGCACCGCCAGCGCCCTGGACGTCTACCGGGTGCTGCGCGCCACCAACCCCTCGCCGTACATGTACCTCTTCCGGTTCGAGGGCTTCGACGTCGCGGGCTCCAGCCCCGAGGCCCTCGTCAAGGTCGAGGACGGCCGCGCGATGCTCCACCCGATCGCCGGCACCCGCCACCGCGGCGCGACGCCGCAGGAGGACCAGGCGCTCGCCGACGAGCTCCTCGCCGACCCGAAGGAGCGGGCGGAGCACCTGATGCTCGTCGACCTCGGCCGCAACGACCTGGGACGGGTCTGCGAGCCCGGCAGCGTCGAGGTCGTCGACTTCATGTCGATCGAGCGGTACTCGCACGTGATGCACATCGTGTCCACCGTCACCGGCCGCGTCGCCGAAGGCCGCAGCGCCTTCGACGTCCTCACCGCGTGCTTCCCCGCCGGCACCCTCTCCGGCGCCCCGAAGCCGCGTGCCCTGCAGATCATCGAGGAGCTCGAACCCACCCGCCGCGGGCTGTACGGCGGCTGCGTCGGCTACCTCGACTTCGCGGGGGACTCCGACACCGCCATCGCGATCCGCACCGCGCTGCTGCGGGACGGCACGGCGTACGTCCAGGCAGGCGCCGGTGTCGTCGCCGACTCCGACCCGGTCGCCGAGGACACCGAATGCCGCAACAAGGCCGCCGCGGTGCTCCGCGCCGTCCACACCGCCAACCGGCTCGGCTCCCACTGAGACGACCGGCACACGGGGGGCGGTCGGCCCCCGCGGGGCCGTAAGGGATAGTGGAGTACGTGAGCGCCGTCCCCGTACCCCAGCCCCGTGCCGAAGCCGCCGCCGCGCCCGACAGCGCGGGAAGCCGCCGAAGCCTGGCGGCCGGCCTGCTCCTCGGGGCGGCCGGAGCCACCGTCGTCCTGCTCTCCTCCGGGCAGACCTGGGCCGGGGGCAAGGCCGCGGTCGGCGGCGGCACCCTGGCGCTGAGCGCCGAGGGGCAGGACGTCACCGGCCTCCCCGCGGCCCTCGCCATAGTCGGCCTGGCCGCCCTCGTCGCCGTCTTCGCCGTCCGGGGCGCCGGCCGGCTCGCCGTAGCCGGGCTGCTGGCCCTCAGCGGACTCGGTGCCGCCCTGAGCGCCTACCTCGGCGCCTCCGACAGCGCCGCACTCGACGAGAAGGCCGCCCGGTCGACCGGCGACACGTCCGCCACCATCGAGGCCCTCAGCCACACCGCCTGGCCCTACGTCACCGCGGCCGGCGGCCTGCTGATCCTGCTCGCAGGCCTCCTCGCCCTGCGCTACGGCAGCCGCTGGCCCACGATGTCCGGACGGTACGAACGCGACGGCACCCCGCGCCCCCGCAAAACCCGCGGCCCCGCCCCGGACCCCGACCGGCCCGAGGACCTGTGGAAGGCCCTGGACCGCGGCGAGGACCCGACGCGCGAGGCGTGACCCCCCAGCTCACGTCGCACCCGCGCGTACGGGACAATGGCCGTGAGGTCGCAGCACACCCGCACGCACAGCGGCACGGCTGCGGCACCCCCGAGCGATACCAACAGCGCAACACCAACGAGGAGCAACTCATGGCGGGCAGCAGCCACGGACACACCCCGGCCGCCTGGACCGGTGTCATCATCGCCTTCATCGGCTTCTGCATCGCGGGCGTCTTCATGGTCGCGGCCAATCCGCTCGGCTTCTGGGCCGGAATCGCCGTCGTTTTCATCGGCGGGATCGTGGGCTTCGCGATGAAGGCCGCCGGCCTCGGCATGCCGAAGGAGTCGGCGGAGCTGGCAGCGGCCAGGGACCGCGCCGGACAGGCGCAGATCTCCTGAATCCCTTCGCGGGACGTGACCACGCGAGGCGCAGCCCGGCCCGGGCTGCGCCTTTCCGTATCAGCGGCGACAATCACCGAGTGGACGCATCGCCTACCCCCGCCCCGCCGGCCCCGGGCCCGCAGCCGGTGACCGGCCGGCTGCCCGCGCCGGGCCCGCAGCCGGTGACCGGCCCGCCCGCGCCTGGCCCGCGGCCCGGCCACGGGCCCGCACCGGTCTTCCCGCCCGCCCCCGCTCCCGGTCCGTGGTGGCGGCGGATCGCCCGGCCGGCCGGCGTCCTGGCGGGCGTCGTCGCCGCCTTCGGCTACGTCGGCACCGTCGACCCCAACGAACCCGGGCACTACCCGGTCTGCCCGCTGCTCCGGCTCACCGGCCTCGCCTGCCCCGGCTGCGGCGGGCTGCGCAGCGCCCACGCCTTCGCACACGGTGACATCGCGGCGGCGTTCGGCTCCAATGCCGTCGCCGTCGTCGGGTACGCGCTCTTCGCCGTGTTCTGGGTGCTCTGGACGGTCCGCGCGGCCGCCGGGCGGCCCCTGCGGATCGCGCCGCGAGCGGTCCACTGGTGGGCGATCGGATCCGTGGTGCTGGTCTTCACCGTGATCCGGAACCTGCCGTTCGGGTCGGCGCTGGCGCCGTGAATGCCCAGGTAGTGGGACACCCGTCGGCCGGATGCGGGCCCTTCGGCCTCCTGCGGATACCATCGGAACGGTCAATCGTTTTCAGTTCCGTTCCCCGTCAACGTCCCGGAAGGGGGCCTCTCGCGTGAGTGTGCTCGACGAGATCATCGACGGCGTTCGCGCCGACCTCGCGGAGCGGCAGGCGCGCGTCAGCCTCGACGAGCTCAAGGAGCGCGCGGCGCGCGCTCCCCAGGCCAAGGACGGAGTCGCCGCCCTGCGCGGCGAGGGCGTGACCGTCATCTGCGAGGTCAAGCGCTCCAGCCCCTCCAAGGGAGCCCTGGCCGCCATCGCCGACCCGGCCGCGCTCGCCGCGGACTACGAGGCCGGCGGCGCGTCCGTCATCTCGGTCCTCACGGAGGAGCGCCGCTTCGGCGGATCGCTCGCCGACCTGGAGGCCGTGCGTGCCAAGGTCGACACCCCGATCCTGCGCAAGGACTTCATCGTCACCTCGTACCAGCTGTGGGAGGCGCGCGCCTACGGCGCCGACCTCGTCCTGCTGATCGTCGCAGCCCTCGACCAGGAGGCCCTCGTCTCCCTGATCGAGCGCGCCGAGTCCATCGGCCTGACGCCGCTGGTCGAGGTGCACGACGAGGAGGAGGCGGAGCGCGCGGTGGAGGCCGGCGCGAAGATCATCGGGATCAACGCGCGCAACCTCAAGGACCTCAAGGTCGACCGCTCCACCTTCGAGCGCGTCGCCCCCGAGATCCCCGACCACATCGTCAAGGTCGCCGAGTCCGGGGTCCGCGGCCCGCACGACCTCATCGCCTACGCCAACGCCGGCGCGGACTCCGTGCTGGTCGGCGAATCCCTGGTGACCGGCCGCGACCCGAAGGCGGCCGTCGCCGACCTGGTCGCCGCCGGCGCCCACCCGGCCCTCCGGCACGGACGGAGCTGACCGCACCCGTGACCGCCGACCGTTCCGCGCGCCGTCCCCGGGCGGGCCTGCGCCACGCCCGGGTCGCGGGCCGGAACCCGCACGCGCCGCTGGCCCGCGGCTGCCGCCCCCGCGGCTGCCGCGCCCCCGCGCGCCGCGTGCACGGCCGGCGGGTGCGGTACGTGATCGGGGACGAGCCCGGCCAGGTCAACGGCATGCGATGGCGCACGGGGTCCGCGCAGTAGAGCGAGCCCCGGCCGTCGCACTCCGCCCCATCCGGCGGAAATCGCACGACCGCACCGCCCGGCCGTCCACGGCCGCGGCGGCGCTCCGCTCACGGCGCATACGGTGAACCCACCCACTGCCATGCCGAGGAGCACGTCGAGATGTCGTCCGACTTCTTCATTCCGGACCCGGAGGGTCTGATTCCCAGCGCCGAGGGGTACTTCGGCGCGTACGGCGGAAAGTTCATCCCGGAGGCGCTCGTCGCCGCCGTGGACGAGGTCGCCGTCGAGTACGACAAGGCCAAGGCCGACCCCGCCTTCGCCGCCGAGCTCAACGCGCTCATGGTGAACTACACCGGCCGCCCCAGCGCCCTGACCGAGGTCGAGCGCTTCGCCGAGCACGCGGGCGGCGCCCGGGTCTTCCTCAAGCGCGAGGACCTCAACCACACCGGCTCGCACAAGATCAACAACGTGCTGGGCCAGGCGCTGCTCACCAAGCGCATGGGCAAGACCCGCGTCATCGCCGAGACCGGAGCCGGCCAGCACGGAGTCGCCACCGCGACCGCCTGCGCGCTCTTCGGCCTCGAATGCACCATCTACATGGGCGAGATCGACACCGAGCGGCAGGCGCTGAACGTGGCGCGCATGCGGATGCTCGGCGCCGAGGTCATCGCCGTGAAGTCCGGCTCCCGCACGCTCAAGGACGCCATCAACGAGGCGTTCCGCGACTGGGTCGCCAACGTGGACCGCACCCACTACCTCTTCGGTACGGTCGCGGGCCCGCACCCCTTCCCGGCGATGGTCCGCGACTTCCACCGCGTGATCGGCGTCGAGGCCAGGCGGCAGATCCTGGAGCGGACCGGCCGGCTGCCGGACGCCGCGGTCGCCTGCGTCGGCGGCGGCTCCAACGCCATCGGGCTCTTCCACGCCCTCATCCCGGACGCCGGCGTCCGCCTCATCGGCTGCGAACCCGCAGGGCACGGGGTGGAGACCGGCGAGCACGCGGCGACCCTGACCGCGGGCGAGCCCGGCATCCTGCACGGCTCACGCAGCTACGTCCTCCAGGACGACGAGGGCCAGATCACCGAGCCGTACTCCATCTCGGCCGGCCTGGACTACCCGGGCATCGGCCCGGAGCACGCGTATCTCAAGGACATCGGCCGCGGCGAGTACCGCGCGGTCACCGACGACGCGGCCATGCAGGCGCTGCGCCTGCTCTCCCGCACCGAGGGGATCATCCCGGCCATCGAGAGCGCCCACGCGCTGGCCGGCGCCCTGGAGGTCGGCAGGGAGCTCGGCAAGGACGGCCTGATCCTGGTCAACCTGTCCGGCCGCGGCGACAAGGACATGGAGACGGCGGCGCGCTACTTCGGGCTGTACGACGCGGACGCGGTCGTCGAGGCCGACGCGGACAGTGACCGGGCCGAGATCGAGGGGGACGTCAAGTGAGCGGCAACATCGAACTGCTGAACACCACGCTCGCCGCGGCCAAGGCCGAGAACCGGGCCGCGCTGATCGCGTATCTGCCCGCCGGCTTCCCGACCGTGGACGGTGCCATCGAGGCCGTCAAGGCCGTGGCCGCCGGAGGCGCCGACGTCGTCGAGGTGGGGCTGCCCCACAGCGACCCCGTGCTCGACGGCCCCGTGATCCAGACGGCCGACGACATCGCCCTGCGCGGTGGCGTGCGGATCGTCGACGTGATGCGTACGGTCCGCGAGGCCCACGAGGCGACCGGCATCCCGATCCTCGTCATGACGTACTGGAACCCGATCGACCGGTACGGCGTCGAGCGCTTCACCGCCGAACTCGCCGAGGCCGGCGGAGCCGGGTGCATCCTGCCCGACCTCCCCGTCCAGGAGTCCGCGCTGTGGCGCGAGCACGCCGCCAAGCACGGCCTCGCGACCGTCTTCGTCGTCGCGCCCAGCAGCAAGGACGAGCGCCTTGCCACCATCACGGAGGCCGGCTCCGGCTTCGTCTACGCCGCGTCCCTGATGGGTGTCACCGGCACCCGCGTCTCGGTCGGCGAGCAGGCCCAGGACCTGGTGCGGCGCACCCGCGCCACCACCGAGCTCCCGGTCTGCGTCGGCCTCGGCGTCTCGAACGCCGAGCAGGCCACCGAGGTCGCGGGCTTCGCCGACGGGGTCATCGTCGGCTCCGCCTTCGTCAAGCGGATGCTCGACGCCCCGGACGAGGCGGCCGGTCTCGCGGCCGTCCGTTCACTGGCGGCCGACCTGGCCGAAGGTGTTCGAAAGCGCTGACATCCGTGCTCACCCGAATGGGTGGACCTGGACCGGGGAGGCACGCGAGTGCCTCCCCGGTTCGTTGCTGCGGGTGTGAGCGAGAAGAACCCAGAGGGAAAAAGGGCCGCGCGAGACCGGCTGAACCAGCAGCGCGAGCTGGCGAGGGCGCGTGAGCGCCGCCGCCGCACGCTGATCGTCTCCGCGGCCGTGGTGGGAGTCCTCGGACTGGCCGCCGTCGTCGGCCTGATCGCGGCGAACACCGGCGGCAAGGGAGACAAGGACAAGGCGTCGGGCCCCGCCGTCGCACCGTCCGGCGCCACCGGAAAGGACAGCCTGACCATCCCGGTGGGAGCGGACGACGCCCCGTCCACGCTCACCATCTGGGAGGACTTCCGCTGCCCGGTCTGCGCCCAGTTCGAGACCGCCTTCCGGGACACGATCCACCGGATGGAGCAGGACGGGCAGCTCAAGGTCGACTACCACTTCGCCACGCTGATCGACGGCAACATGGGCGGCAGCGGCTCGCTGAAGGCGGCCAACGCGGCGGCCTGCGCCCAGGACGCCGGCAGGTTCCCCGCGTACCACGACGTCCTGTACAGCAACCAGCCGCAGGAGTCCGACGACGCCTTCGGCGACAACGGCAAGCTGATCGAGCTGTCCAAGAAGGTCGACGGGCTCGACACGCCGGCGTTCCGCAGCTGCGTGAACGACGGCGCGCACGACGCCTGGGTGCAGAAGTCCAACACCGCCTTCCAGAACGGCGGATTCCAGGGCACGCCGACGGCGCTGCTCAACGGCGAGTCGATCTTCCCCAAGAAGGGGGACGAGCCGATCACCGTGGCCAACCTGAAGAAGTGGGTCGCCGAAGCCAACAAGGGCAAGAAGCCGGGCATGGTGACACCCGCCCCCTCGGGCTCCTGAGAAGGGGGCAACCGGGGGAATCGGCGGCCCGCTCGTTACCCAGACGTTGCCGGGCGGGTTGCCGTACGTGCCGCCCGGCAGGGTAGCGTCGACCGTGCCATGAACCTTGCCTACATTCCCAGCCCGTCGACCGGCGTGATCGATCTCGGACCGATCCCGCTCCGCGGCTACGCGTTCTGCATCATCATCGGTGTCTTCGTCGCCGTCTGGTTCGGCAACAAGCGCTGGGTCGCCCGAGGCGGCAGAGCCGGCACTGTTGCCGACATCGCCGTCTGGGCCGTCCCCTTCGGCCTCGTCGGAGGCAGGCTCTACCACGTCATCACCGACTACCAGCTGTACTTCAGCGACGGTGAGAACTGGGTCGACGCCTTCAAGATCTGGCAGGGCGGCCTCGGTATCTGGGGTGCGATCGCGCTCGGCGCTGTCGGTGCCTGGATCGGCTGCCGCCGCCGCGGGATCCCGCTGCCCGCCTGGGCCGACGCCCTCGCGCCCGGCATCGCCCTGGCCCAGGCCTGCGGCCGCTGGGGCAACTGGTTCAACCAGGAGCTGTACGGCCGGCAGACCGACGTCCCGTGGGCGCTGAAGATCAGCGAGGGCCCCAACCGGGTCGCCGGCACCTACCACCCGACTTTCCTGTACGAGTCGCTGTGGTGCATCGGTGTGGCGCTCCTGGTGGTCTGGGCGGACCGCCGGTTCAAACTCGGCCACGGACGGGCGTTCGCGCTGTACGTCGCCGCGTACTGTGCGGGCCGCGCCTGGATCGAGTACATGCGCGTCGACGAGGCCCACCACATCCTGGGCCTGCGCCTGAACGTGTGGACCGCGCTGATCATGTTCGTACTGGCGGTGGCGTACATCGTGATCTCGGCGAAGGTACGGCCGGGGCGCGAGGAGATCGTCGAGCCTGAGGCGTCGAAGACGCCGGACGCGGTCGAGGCCGAGGACGCGGAGTCCGGCGAGGCGGAGCCGGTCGAGGCCGACGCCGACGCCGAGGCCGACGCCGACGCCGACGATGCGCCGAAGACGAGCGGTGAGGCGGAGACGGCCAAGGGCTGACGCCGCGCCGCGCACGCGACGACGAGGGGCCGCCGAGCGATTCGGCGGCCCCTCGCTCTGTGCACGCCCACCGGCGCGGGGTGGGTCCCGACGGGTTGCGGTGTCCTCAATCGCCGGACGGGCTGGGTTTGCTGCCGCCCACCGGCGCAGGGTGTCCTCAATCGCCGGACGGGCTTGATTTTTCTGCCGGCAGGGGGTCCCTGCGGGTGGTGGTGTCCTCAATCGCCGGACGGCTTGGGTTCCCGCGAACCGCTCACCGACCCCGCCCGGCCAGGGCCAGCGTGCGGTGGGCCTGGGCGACCACAGCCGCGTCGACGAAGCGGCCGTCCGGGAGGGCCAGCGCGCCCGCCTGGAGCCGGGCCGCCTCGACGATCTCCTGGGCCGCCTCGACCTCCTGCGGCGTCGGCCGGAACGCCCGCTCGATCACCGGGAGCTGCCGCGGATGGATCGCCGCCCGGCCCAGGAAGCCGAGCGCCCGCCCATGGGCGCAGGACGCCCACAGCCCGTCCAGGTCCCGGACGTCCGGGAAGACCGACTGGATGGGCGGGGCCAGCCCGGCCGCCCGGGCCGCGACCACCACCCGGCTGCGCGACCAGTCGAGCCCGGCATCGTCCCGTACCCCCAGATCCGCCCGGAGGTCCGCCTCCCCGAGGGCGAGGGATCGGACCTGCGGATGGGCACTGGCCACCGTGTACGCGTGCTCGATGCCGAGCGCCGACTCCAGCAGCGGACAGAGTGCGACACCCGGGGCCAGCGCCGCGATGTGGTGGACCGACGCCGCATGCGTGATCTTCGGCAGCCGCAGCCCGGCGAGGCCCGGCAGCCCGGCCAGGGCCAGGACGTCCGTCTCGTCGTTGACCCGGACATGGACCGGCGCCGCCGTGGGGGGAGCCGGTTCGCCGAGCAGTTCGACGGTCGCCGACCGCGCGTACTCCTTGCGGTCGGGGGCGACCGCGTCCTCCAGGTCGACGATCACCGCGTCCGCCCCCGCATCGCAGGCCTTGCGCACCACGTCGGGCCGGTCGCCGGGTACGTACAGCCAGGTCAACGGGGTCTCGACGGTCACAGGACACGCTCCGCCCGCAGAGCTTCGATCTCCGCGCCGCTCAGACCGAGGCCGGTCAGGATGTCCTCCGTGTCGGCCCCGTGCGGCCGCCCCGCCCAACGGATCGACCCCGGAGTCGCGGACAGCCGGAACAGGACGTTCTGCATCCGCAGCGGCCCCAGCTCCGGGTCGTCGACCTCCGTGACGGAGTCCAGGGCACGGTACTGCGGGTCCTCCATCACGTCACGGATGTCGTGGATGGGCGCGATGGCCGCCTCCGCCTTCTCGAACGCGGAGACCGCCTCCTCCCGGGTGCGCCGCCCGATCCAGTGGCCGACCGCCTCGTCGAGCTCGTCGCTGTGCTCGGCCCGCGTGGCGCCGGAGGCGAACCACGGCTCGTCGATCAGTTCCGCGCGCCCCACCAGGCGCATCACCCGTTCCGCGACGGACTGCGCCGAGGTGGAGACGGCCACCCAGTGCCCGTCCGAGGTGCGGTAGGTGTTGCGTGGGGCGTTGTTGCGCGAACGGTTGCCGGTGCGCGGCTGGACGTAGCCGAGCTGGTCGTACCAGAGCGGCTGCGGGCCGAGCACCATCAGGATCGGCTCGATGATCGCCATGTCCACGACCTGGCCCGCGCCCGTGCGGTCCCGGCCGGCCAGCGCGGCCATCACCGCGAACGACGTGGCGAGCGCCGCGATCGAGTCGGCGAGACCGAACGGCGGCAGCGTCGGCGGGCCGTCCGGCTCCCCGGTGATCGCCGCGAACCCGCTCATCGCCTCCGCGAGCGTGCCGAAGCCCGGCCGGTGCGCGTACGGACCGAACTGCCCGAAGCCCGTGACCCGTACCAGCACCAGCCGCGGATTGACGGCGTGCAGCTCCGCCGGCCCGAGCCCCCACCGCTCCAGCGTGCCCGGCCGGAAGTTCTCGATGATCACGTCGGTGTCGGCGGCGAGCCGCAACAGCAGGTCGCGGCCACCCGGGCACGAGAGATCGAGCGTGAGATTGCGCTTGTTGCGTCCGAGCACCTTCCACCACAGGCCGATGCCGTCCTTCGCCGGGCCATGCCCCCTCGACGGATCGGGCTTGCCCGGATGCTCCACCTTGATCACGTCGGCGCCGAAGTCGCCCAGCATGGTCGCGCACAGAGGGCCCGCGAACAGCGTGGCGAGATCGATGACCCGCAGCCCCGTCAGGGGCGCCGCTCCGGGGGCGCTCATGCGCCGTCGATCTCGGTGCGGTACGGCATGGAGACCGAGGCGCCGGGTTTCTGTACGCAGAGCGCGGCGGCCGACGAGGCCCAGGCGATGGCCTGCGGCACCGGACGCCCCTCGCCCAGCGCCACGGCGAGCGTGCCGACGAAGGTGTCCCCTGCACCGGTGGTGTCGACGGCGGTCACGTCGGGGGCGGGGAAGTGGACGGTCCGGCTGCCCCGCGCCGCGTACAGGCAGCCCTTCGAACCGAGCGTGATGACGACCGCCGGCACCTGGCTGAGCAGGATCTCGGCCGCCGCGTGCGGTTCGGTGTGGCCCGACAGTTCGGCCGCCTCGTGCTCGTTCGGGATCAGCAGGTCGACGCAGTCGAGGAGTTCGGCGGGCAGCGGCTGTACGGGGGAGGGGGTGAGGACCGTCCGCACGCCCTGGGCGTGACCGGCGCGGGCCCCTTCGAGCACGGCCGACAGCGGCAGTTCCAGCTGGAGCAGCAGCAGATCGGCGCCGGCGATGGCGGCGATCTCGCCCGGGCCGAGCGAGGTGACGGTGCCGTTGGCGCCGGGGATCACCACGATCGCGTTGGAGCCCTTGGCGTCCACCACGATGTGCGCGGTGCCGCTGGGCCCTTCGGCGGTGTGCAGGAGGTCGGTGTCGACGCCCGAGTGCTCCAGGTTCTCCCGCATCCGGACGCCGTACTCGTCGTCGCCCACCGCGCCGATCATCAGCACGTCGGCACCCGCACGGGCCGCGGCGACGGCCTGGTTGGCGCCCTTGCCGCCGGGAACGGTGCGGAACTCCCGCCCGGTGACGGTCTCCCCGCGCTCCGGGGCCCGGTCGACGTAGGCCACAAGATCCATATTGGTGCTGCCGAGCACCGCGACGTTGGTCATGGGCGGAGTGCCTCCTGGTGGGTGAGCCGGTGGGTCAGATCGGCGAGGGTGTCGAAGCCGACCGAGTCGAAACCGGTGACGGATGTGGCGAGCCGGTTCTTCAGCGGGGTGGTCCACCGGTCGGGCAGCGCGTCGGGCCGCCCGGCCAGCAGCCCGGCGAGCGAACCGGCGGTCGCCCCGTTGGAGTCGGTGTCCCAGCCGCCGGACACCGCACGGCAGATGGAGCCGGTGAAGTCACCGTCGGCATGGGTGAGGGCGGCGGCGAGCAGAGCCGCGTTGGGCAGCACATGCACCCAGTGATACCGGCCGTAGGCCGCGTGCAGCCGGTCGACGACGGAATCGAAACGGTTCTCCTCTCGGGCCGCGGTGACGCCGTCCCGGACCGCCCGGGCGAACCGTGAGCGCGGCGGAACCACGCGCAGGCCGGCCGCGAGGCACCCGTGCACATCGGTCTCGCCGCCGGCCGCCTCGGCGAGCGCGGCCGCGGTGAACATCGCGCCGTACACCCCGTTCCCGGTGTGCGTGAGGACCGCGTCGCGGTGGGCCTGCTCCGCCGCCGCTGCCGGATCGCCGGGATGGGTCCAGCCGTGCACATCGGCACGGATCTGCGCTCCGATCCACTCCCGGAACGGGTTGCGGTGGCGGGCGGTGTCCGGAGGTTCGACGCCGTCGAGCAGATTGCGGTACGCGACCCGCTCGGCGGTGAACGTCCGGCCCGCCGGGAGCTCGTCCAGCCAGAGCCTCGCGAGGTCGGCGGTGGTGAACGCGGGCCCGTGCCGCTGGAGCAACAGGAGGGTGAGCAGGGGGTGGTTGAGGTCGTCGTCCTCGGGCATCCCGTCGATGTTCTCGGCCAGCGAGGTGGCGGCGGAACGGCGGTTCCAGGGGTAGGTGGCGGCCAGCGCCGGGGGCAGGCCGCGGGCGGTGAACCAGGTGCTCAGCGGCCAGTTCCCGGTGGCGCGGGCCAGGGCGCGGATGCCCTCCAGCGGCAGCTTCTCGACCGGTTTGCCGAGCAGACACCCGGCGGCGCGGCCCAGCCAGGCCGCGTGCAGCCGCTCGCGCCCCACGGCGGACGGCTCCGTGCGGGGGGCCGGCCAGTGCGGGCAGGCGGCCCGCACCGCGTCGAGGCCGGTCGGTTCGTCGTCGGCCAGCGGCGACTCCATCAGGGCGAGTTCGTCGAGCAGACGCCCGGCGACCGCGCGCAGCCCGGGCGGGGCCCCGGGCTCCGAGGCGCCCGCGCGGTCCGGGGCGGGGGAGCCGCCGGCCTCGTACCACCGGCGCTCGATGTCCCGGACGTCCCGCCCGTCCTCGGACGCCTGCCGCAACTCGTGCCCCACGAGGTCCTCGGGCTGCACCCAGGTGGCCCGCACCGTCGCGGTCACGGCCGGCCCGCCAGCGCGGCGAAGGCGGCCTCGTGGCGCCGGCGGCGGGCCGTGTCGTGCGCGAACACCTCGCGGGCGACCTCGGCCAGGGTGCGGGCCGGGGCGTGCAGATCGAGCCGGCTGGCCTCGCCGACCGTCGTCGCCCAGTCGGCGGGGACCGCCCGCTCGCCGTGCAGCGCGCCCGCGATCGCGCCGCTCATCGTGGCGATCGAGTCGCAGTCGCGCCCGTAGTTGACCGACCCGAGGACCGCCTGCCGGTAGTCCCCGTCCGCGACCAGCAGCATCCCGAGGGCGATGGGGAGCTCCTCGATGGCGTGCAGCCGGGACGGGCGGCGGGCGCCGAGCGAGGGCGCGCGGTAGTCGGGTCCGACGGTGTCGAAGGGGGCGACCGCCTCCCGCAGCGGGGCGAGCGCGGACTCGAAGTCCCGGTGCCCGACGGCGGTTTCGCAGACCGCGTCGATGGCGGCCCTGGTGCCGTCCTTGGCCAGCGACAGACACGTCTCGACGACGCTCGCGGGCGTCGCCCCCGGGACGCAGGCAGCCGCGACGGCAGCCGCGAAGACTCCGGCCGCCTCCCTCCCGTACGACGACTGATGGGCGCCCGCGACATCCAGCGCCTCGGCGTACGCGGCCTGCGGATCGGCGGCGTTCACCAGACCGACCGGCGCCATGTACATCGCCGCCCCGCAGTTGACGATGTTGCCGGTGCCCGCCTCGCGCGGGTCGACATGCCCGTAGTGCAGCCGGGCGACGATCCACTTCTCCGCGAGGAAGATCCGCTGGAGCGGCAGCGCCTCGGCCTCCAGCTCCGGAATCCAGCGGGGGTTCGAGATCAGCTCCGGCACGAGGTGATCGGCCACCGCGTACGCGTCGAGATGGCCGCGCACCTTCCCGTACACCCGGACCAGCGCATGGGTCATCAAGGTGTCGTCGGTGACGTGCCCGTCGCCCTTGTGGTACGGAGCGATAGGGCGGGCGGTACGCCAGTCGTCGCCGTCCCACGGACCGACGACACCGGTGATCCGGCCGCCGTGCCGGGCCACGATCTGCTCGGGGGGCCGGCCCTCGACGGGACCGCCGAGCGCGTCGCCGACGGCCGCGCCGACGAGCGCGCCCGCGATCCGTTCATCGAGGGTGGGCCCCGCAGGCGTCGTGGGGGGTGCGGACCTCGTGGGCGCCAGGGGCGCTGTGGATGTCATGTCCGAATTGTCCACCCGAGGGCGCCGGTTCCGTGTCTGCGAGCAGCCCGGCGAGTTCGATCAGATCCGTGCCCGCGAAACGGGGCAGCGCGCACCCCGCCAGGGTGCGGCACGCCTCGCGCCAGCCGTCGGGCACGGAGGTGACCGAGCCCAGCGCCCCGGTGAGCGCGCCGGCCAGGGCGGGGGCCGAGTCGGCGACCCGGGACAGACAGGCCGCGGACGGCACGGCCTGCGCGATGTCACCGCGGGCCGCGGTGGCCAGGGCGAGGGCGACGGGGACCGTCTCGGCCGCGGCGATCCCGTAGCTGTAGACGTGGTCGACGATCTGATGCTCCAGCACCGGCACGAGGGCGAACGCGCCGGCCCGTTCGCCGGCGAAGTCGCGGGCGATCCGGACCGCGTGGGCGGCGTTGCGGGCGATCTCGGTGCCCTCGGGGAGCTGGGCCAGCGCGGCGTTCACCGCGGTGTCCACGTCGGCGCCGGCGAGGGCCTCGGCGACCGCGGCGGCCATCGCCCGCGCCCCGTGCACCCCGTCGCCGTCCTGGGTGTAACGCGCGTCGAACTCCGCGAGATCGGCCGCCGCCGCCGGATCGCCGGGGTGCACGACGGCCAGCACGGCGGCCCGCACGCACGCCGCGTCGTCGAAGTAGTGCGGGTTGTCGTGGCCGGTGGCGGGCGGGCGGAGACCGGCGGCGAGGTTGCCGAGCCCGGCCCGGACCGAGATCCGGGCCCGCAGCGGCAGGACCGCCGACTCGACCTCCGGCGCCCGGGCGGCCGCCGCGGCGACCTCGGCGGCCAGCGCGTTCCAGGCCGCGTCCACGGCCGCCCGCATCCGGCGCCCGGGTGTCAGGCCCTGCAGCGCGCCGGCGGCGGAGGTGAGGACGGTCCCGGCAGCGAACGCCGCCCATTCCGCGTCGTCGGACGGGCCGAGCCGCAGGGGTTCGGGCGGCTGGTTGAGCGCGATGGGGACCGGCAGCGTGGTCGTCGCGTTCTGCTCGGCGAAGGTGTCGAGCTCCCGGGTCAGGCGCCGGGTCCACTCCGGCATCCGGGCCGCCCGGTGCCGCGCCGCCGGCCACCCGGCGGCGTCCCCGGCCGCCAGCCCGAGCAGCAGCCCCTCGATCCGGGCCCGGCGCTCCGTGGCCGGCCGGGCGGCCGGGGGGCCGGCCTCGGTTCGTGGGGCCTCGCGCAGCCGCTCGTCGCCGGCACGTTCGCGTGCGTCCGGGTGCTCGGTCCGTGGGGTGTCCCTGGCCGTGGTCATCGCCCCGCCGCCGTTCCCGTGCCGCCCACCAGGGGCCCCGGTCCGGGCGACACCCCGCCCCGTTCCTCCGCCTCGTTCTCGTCCGGGGTCAGCAACTCCGCGATGTCCAGGACGTGGTAGCCCCGCATCGAGGGGAGACAGCTGCCGCGGACCGGGCCGATCGCGTCCGCCCAGATGCGCGGGATGGCGGACGCGCCGTGCAGCGCACCGGCCAGGGCGCCCGCCACCGCCGCCGTCGTGTCGGCGTCGCGCCCCATGTTGACCGCCATCAGCACCGCCGTACGGAAGTCGCCGCGCGCCGCCGCGAACGCGCCGAAGGCCAGGCCCACCGCCTCGGGCGCCAGGTCCGTCCACGGGTAGCCGCCGATGACGACGGCCGAGCGCACCGCCCGCTCCCTGGTGAGGCGGTCGGGATACGGGTGCTGCGCTGCGGTCACCGCCCGGCGCAGCGAGCGTGCCGTCCACGAGTCCATCGGTACGACGGAGAGGGCGGCGGCGATCACGGAGGTGACCCCGGCCCCCGTCATCGCGGCCGCCACCCCGGCCGCCACCGCCTGGCCGCCGTAGATGCCCTCGCCGTCATGGCTGACCCGCCCGTCCACCGCGACCAGCCTGGCCGCCTCGGCGGGCCGGCCCGCGGCGAAGACCCCGAAGGGCGCCGCCCGCATCGCCAGACCGTCGCTCCAGGCATGCCGGTGCTGGGCGGAGATGGGGGCGGCCAGTCCCCGGCGCAGGTTCTCCAGCGTGCCCCGCTCGCTGAAACCGGCGCCCCGGAACGGCCCTTCGTCCAGATCGGCGATCCACAGGTGCCAGGCGCGCTCGACATGGGTGACGGTGAGCGCGGAGCCGTGCCGGGCCAGCAGCAGCCCGGAGAAGATCGCGTATTCGGTGTCGTCCGTGCCCGCCGGGTCGTCGCTGACGAAGCCCTCGATACGGCCCCAGCGGCGGCGGATCTCGGAGGGCCGCATGTTCTCCGCCGGGGCGCCCAGCGCATCGCCGACCGCGAGGCCCAGCAGCGCACCGCCGGCCCGGTCGCCGACGCCGCCCCGCGGCGGCAGCGGACGTTCGGCCAGGGGCGGCAGCGGACGCCCGGCCGGGGGCGGACCCGCCGGGCCGGGAGCACCGCGAACCCCCGCCCGCGCGCCGTCCGTCCGCGCCCCTGCCGGATTTCCTGCGGTCAGCTCCATCGCGTCGACCCTTCGCTCGCAGCGAGCCAGTTCTCATGCCTGTGGGATCTGTGCCACGCGGAGCCAAGACAGAGGCCGATTATCACCACAAAAGGGCCACTCGGATGACGGCCTTCGGACAGGAAGGGAAGGCGTGCCTACGTGGTTACGGAGGGTGGTAAGTACGGCCTGCCTTGCTGGCGGGACCCCTTTTTCGTGCGTACTTTCGAGGGTGTCGAGCGGGGCGGGAGCGTGCGAAACGCGCTGCCGGAGAAGGGGAGAGCTGTGTCCATCATCGAGACCGACGCCGTACTGCACGAGGCGCACCGGGACAACCACACCCACCGTGACGTGAACGGCGGCTGGCTGCGCCCGGCGGTGTTCGGTGCCATGGACGGGCTCGTCTCGAACCTCGCCCTGATGAGCGGTGTCGCCGGCGGCGACGTCTCGCACCGCACCATCGTGATCACCGGCCTGGCCGGTCTGGCCGCGGGCGCCTTCTCCATGGCGGCCGGCGAATACACCTCGGTCGCCTCGCAGCGCGAGCTCGTCGAGGCCGAACTGGATGTCGAGCGCCGGGAGCTCCGTAAGCACCCCATGGACGAGGAGCGGGAGCTCGCCGAGCTCTACGAGTCCCGGGGAGTCGAGGCAGGGCTCGCCCGGGAGGTCGCCCGGCAGCTGTCGCGCGACCCCGAGCAGGCCCTGGAGATACACGCCCGCGAGGAGCTGGGCATCGACCCGGGCGACCTGCCCTCGCCGCTCGTCGCCGCCGTGTCCTCGTTCGGCGCCTTCGCGCTGGGCGCGCTGCTGCCCGTACTGCCGTACCTGCTCGGCGCGGACGCGATGTGGCCCGCTGTGCTGCTCGCCCTGGCCGGGCTCTTCGGCTGCGGCGCGGTGGTGGCCCGGGTGACGGCCCGCAGCTGGTGGTTCAGCGGGCTGCGGCAGCTGGTCCTCGGCGGCGCGGCGGCCGCGATCACCTACGGCCTGGGCTCCCTGTTCGGGGTCGCCGTCGGGGGCTGAGTCCCAGGGGCCTGCGGTACTGTCCACGGCCACGTACACCTCCGGTGTGCGTGGCCGTAACGTGTCCGCCACCTGTGTGACGTACGTCCTGATCACCGCCACTGGGCGGAACGGCCGAACGCGACGTAAAATGAGACTCTATGCAGGGCTACACATAAGTAGTCGTTACCCGGCGGTTTCGTTTCCTTTGCCGCTGGGCATGAGCCGTAGACACCGCAGGCAACGACGCCTGCTCTCTGCGGTCTCCCGGGCGCCGATCCTCCGACTGCGACCCACTCCACCGCTATGGCGGTGTCCGTATGTTGGAACGAGCTATCCGCTTTTTGAGAAGCGTCCCATCATGTAATCTGCACGAAATTTCGCAGAGGGCCAACGTCGTCCCTCGGCACGCAAATGCCACGACGACGACGGGAGAGCCGATGCGCACCGACGCCTGGTCGCCCATGGACGGTCGCCCCGCCCAGCAGGGGATGTACGACCCCCGCAACGAGCACGACGCCTGTGGTGTCGGGTTCGTAGCCACTCTGACCGGTGTGGCCGGCCACGAGCTGGTCGAGCAGGCGCTGACCGTACTGCGCAACCTCGAACACCGAGGCGCCACCGGATCCGAGCCCGACTCCGGTGACGGTGCCGGAATCCTGCTCCAGGTCCCGGACGCCTTCCTCCGCGAAGAGGTCCCCTTCGACCTCCCCGAGGCCGGTGCCTACGCCGTCGGCATCGCGTTCCTGCCCGCGGACGACTCCACCGAGGCCGTCCGCAACCTCGAGAAGATCGCCGCCGAAGAAGGCCTCAAGGTCCTCGGCTGGCGCGAGGTCCCGGTCACCCCCGACATCCTCGGCAACGGCGCCCGCGCCACCATGCCCGAGTTCCGCCAGCTCTTCGTCGCCGACGGCGAGAGCACGGGCATCGTCCTGGACCGCAAGGCCTTCGTGCTGCGCAAGCGCGCCGAGCGTGAGACCGGGGTCTACTTCCCGTCGCTCTCCGCCCGCACGATCGTCTACAAGGGCATGCTCACCACCGGGCAGCTGGAGCCGTTCTTCCCCGACCTCTCCGACCGCCGTTTCGCGACCACGGTCGCGCTGGTCCACTCCCGCTTCTCCACCAACACCTTCCCGAGCTGGCCGCTCGCCCACCCGTACCGCTTCGTCGCGCACAACGGCGAGATCAACACGGTCAAGGGCAACCGCAACTGGATGAAGGCCCGCGAGTCCCAGCTCGCCTCCAGCCTCTTCGGCGAGGCGCAGCTCGACCGGATCTTCCCCGTCTGCACCCCGGACGCATCCGACTCCGCCTCCTTCGACGAGGTCCTGGAGCTGCTCCACCTCGGCGGCCGCTCGCTGCCGCACTCGGTCCTGATGATGGTCCCCGAGGCCTGGGAGAACCACGCCTCCATGGACCCGGCCCGGCGCGCCTTCTACCAGTACCACTCCACGATGATGGAGCCCTGGGACGGCCCGGCCTGCGTCACCTTCACCGACGGCACCCAGGTCGGCGCGGTCCTCGACCGCAACGGTCTGCGCCCCGGCCGCTACTGGGTCACCGACGACGGCCTCGTCGTGCTCTCCTCCGAGGTCGGCGTCCTGGACATCGACCCCGCCAAGGTCGTCCGCAAGGGCCGCCTCCAGCCCGGCAAGATGTTCCTCGTCGACACCGCCGAGCACCGCATCATCGAGGACGACGAGATCAAGGCGTCCCTCGCCGCCGAGCAGCCCTACCAGGAGTGGCTGGAGACCGGCGAGATCGAGCTCGAGGACCTCCCCGAGCGCGAGCACATCGTCCACACCCACGCCTCCGTCACCCGCCGCCAGCAGACCTTCGGCTACACGGAGGAAGAGCTCCGCGTCCTCCTCGCCCCGATGGCCCGCACCGCCGGCGAACCGCTGGGCTCCATGGGCACGGACTCGCCGATCGCCGCGCTCTCCGAGCGCCCCCGGCTGCTCTTCGACTACTTCACCCAGCTGTTCGCCCAGGTCACCAACCCGCCGCTGGACGCCATCCGCGAGGAGCTCGTCACCTCGCTGCGCTCGGTGCTCGGCCCCGCGGGCAACCTCCTGGAGCCGACCGCCGCGGCCTGCCGCAGCGTCACGCTGCCCTTCCCGGTGATCGACAACGACGAGCTGGCCAAGCTCATACACATCAACGCCGACGGCGACATGCCGGGCATGAAGGCCGCCACGCTCTCCGGCCTCTACCGCGTCAGCGGCGGCGGCGAGGCGCTGGCCGCCCGCATCGAGCAGATCACCACCGAGGTCGACGCCGCCATAGAGGACGGAGCCCGCCTGATCGTCCTGTCCGACCGGCACTCCGACGCCGAGCACGCCCCGATCCCCTCGCTGCTGCTCACCTCGGCCGTCCACCACCACCTCATCCGCACCAAGCAGCGCACCCAGGTGGGCCTGCTGGTCGAGGCCGGTGACGTCCGCGAGGTCCACCACGTCGCCCTGCTGATCGGCTACGGCGCCGCCGCGGTCAACCCGTACCTCGCCATGGAGTCCGTCGAGGACCTCGTCCGCGCCGGCACGTTCATCGAGGGCATCGAGGCCGAGCAGGCCATCCGCAACCTCATCCACGCGCTGGGCAAGGGCGTCCTGAAGGTCATGTCCAAGATGGGCATCTCCACCGTCGCCTCCTACCGCGGCGCCCAGGTCTTCGAGGCCGTCGGCCTCGACGAGGACTTCGTCGCGCAGTACTTCAACGGCACCGCCACCAAGATCGGCGGCGCCGGACTCGACGTCATCGCCAAGGAGGTCGCCGCCCGGCACGCCAAGGGCTACCCCGCCTCCGGCATCTCCGCCTCGCACCGCGCGCTGGAGATCGGCGGCGAGTACCAGTGGCGCCGCGAGGGCGAGCCGCACCTGTTCGACCCGGAGACGGTCTTCCGCCTCCAGCACGCCACGCGCAACCGCCGCTACGACATCTTCAAGAAGTACACGGACCGGGTGAACGAGCAGTCCGAGCGCCTGATGACGCTCCGCGGCCTGTTCGGGTTCAACTCCGGCCGCGAGGCGATCGACATCGACGAGGTCGAGTCCGTCTCCGACATCGTCAAGCGCTTCTCCACCGGCGCCATGTCGTACGGCTCGATCTCCCGCGAAGCGCACGAGACCCTCGCCATCGCCATGAACCAGCTGGGCGGCAAGTCCAACACCGGTGAGGGCGGCGAGGACGCCGACCGGCTCTACGACCCCGCCCGCCGCTCGTCCATCAAGCAGGTCGCCTCCGGCCGCTTCGGTGTCACCAGCGAGTACCTCGTCAACGCGGACGACATCCAGATCAAGATGGCGCAGGGCGCCAAGCCCGGCGAGGGCGGCCAGCTGCCCGGCCACAAGGTCTACCCGTGGGTCGCCAAGACCCGGCACTCCACCCCGGGCGTCGGCCTGATCTCCCCGCCGCCGCACCACGACATCTACTCCATCGAGGACCTGGCTCAGCTGATCCACGACCTCAAGAACGCCAACCCGGCGGCCCGCATCCACGTGAAGCTGGTCTCCGAGGTCGGCGTCGGCACGGTCGCCGCCGGTGTCTCCAAGGCGCACGCGGACGTCGTCCTCATCTCCGGCCACGACGGCGGAACGGGCGCCTCCCCGCTCACCTCCCTCAAGCACGCGGGCGGCCCCTGGGAGCTCGGCCTCGCCGAGACCCAGCAGACCCTGCTGCTCAACGGCCTGCGCGACCGCATCGTCGTGCAGACCGACGGCCAGCTCAAGACCGGCCGCGACGTCGTCATCGCCGCACTGCTGGGCGCCGAGGAATTCGGTTTCGCGACCGCGCCGCTCGTCGTCTCCGGCTGCGTCATGATGCGCGTCTGCCACCTCGACACCTGCCCGGTCGGCATCGCCACCCAGAACCCGGTCCTGCGCGACCGCTTCTCCGGCAAGGCCGAGTACATCGTCAACTTCTTCGAGTTCATCGCCCAGGAAGTCCGCGAGATCCTCGCCGAGCTCGGCTTCCGTACGATCGAAGAGGCCGTCGGCCACGCCGAGCTCCTGGACACCGACCGTGCCATCACGCACTGGAAGGCCCAGGGCCTCGACCTCGCCCCGCTGTTCTACGTCCCCGAGCTGGCCGACGGCGCCGTCCGCCACCAGATCGCCGAGCAGGACCACGGTCTCGCCAAGGCCCTCGACAACGAGCTCATCAAGCTCGCCGCCGACGCCCTGAACGCCGACAGCGCCGAGTCCGCCCTGCCGGTCCGCGCGCAGGTCGCGATCCGCAACATCAACCGGACCGTCGGCACCATGCTCGGCCACGAGGTCACGAAGAAGTTCGGCGGTGCGGGCCTGCCCGAGGACACCATCGACATCACCTTCACCGGCTCCGCCGGCCAGTCCTTCGGCGCCTTCCTCCCCAGCGGTGTCACGCTGCGCCTGGAGGGCGACGCCAACGACTACGTCGGCAAGGGCCTCTCCGGCGGCCGCGTCGTCGTCCGCCCCGACCGCGGCGCCGACCACCTCGCCGAGTACTCCACCATCGCGGGCAACACCATCGCCTACGGCGCGACCGGCGGCGAACTGTTCCTGCGCGGCCGCACCGGTGAGCGGTTCTGCGTCCGCAACTCCGGCGCCACCGTCGTCTCCGAAGGCGTGGGCGACCACGGCTGCGAGTACATGACCGGCGGCCACGCCGTCGTCCTCGGCGAGACCGGACGGAACTTCGCGGCCGGCATGTCCGGCGGTGTCGCGTACGTCATCGACCTGGACCGCGACAACGTCAACATCGGGAACCTCGGCGCGGTCGAGGAGCTCTCCGACACCGACGAGCAGTGGCTGCACGACGTCGTGCGCCGCCACCAGGAGGAGACCGGATCCACGGTCGCCGAGAAGCTGCTGGCCGAGTGGACCACCGCGGTGGCCCGCTTCAGCAAGATCATCCCGTCCACCTACAAGGCAGTGCTCGCCGCCAAGGACGCCGCTGAGCTCGCCGGTCTCTCCGAGCAGGAGACCACCGAGAAGATGATGGAGGCGGCGACCAATGGCTGACCCCAAGGGCTTCCTGACCACCGGCCGCGAGGTCGCCAAGACCCGCCCCGCCGGCGAGCGCGTCAAGGACTGGAACGAGGTCTACGTTCCGGGCTCGCTGCTCCCGATCATCAGCAAGCAGGCCGGCCGCTGCATGGACTGCGGCATCCCGTTCTGCCACAACGGCTGTCCCCTCGGAAACCTCATCCCCGAGTGGAACGACTACGCCTACCGCGAGGACTGGACCGCCGCGTCCGAGCGCCTGCACGCCACGAACAACTTCCCGGAGTTCACCGGGCGGCTCTGCCCGGCCCCGTGCGAGTCGGCGTGCGTGCTCGGCATCAACCAGCCGGCCGTCACCATCAAGAACGTCGAAGTCTCGATCATCGACCAGGCGTGGGACCGCGGCGACGTCACCCCGCAGCCGCCCGAGCGCCTCTCCGGCAAGACCGTGGCCGTCATCGGCTCCGGCCCGGCCGGACTCGCCGCCGCCCAGCAGCTGACCCGGGCCGGCCACACGGTCGCCGTCTACGAGCGCGCGGACCGCATCGGGGGACTCCTCCGGTACGGCATCCCCGAGTTCAAGATGGAGAAGTCGCACATCAACCGCCGCATCGAGCAGATGCGCGCGGAAGGCACCAAGTTCCGCACGGAGGTGGAGATCGGCAAGGACATCGACGCCGCCAAGCTCCGCCGCCGCTACGACGCCGTCGTCATCGCCGCCGGCGCCACCGTCTCCCGCGACCTGCCCGTCCCGGGCCGTGAGCTGAACGGCGTGCACTTCGCGATGGAATACCTGCCGCTCGCCAACAAGGTGCAGGAGGGCGACCTGACGGTCTCCCCGATCACCGCCGAGGGCAAGCACGTCGTCGTCATCGGCGGCGGCGACACCGGCGCCGACTGCGTCGGCACCGCCCACCGCCAGGGCGCGCTCTCCGTCACCCAGCTGGAGATCATGCCCCGGCCGGGCGAGGACCGGAACGCCAACCAGCCCTGGCCGACCTTCCCCATGCTCTACAAGGTCACCTCCGCGCACGAGGAGGGCGGCGAGAGGGTCTACTCCGTCTCGACCACCCACTTCGAGGGCGACGAGGACGGCAACGTCCAGGCCCTCCACCTCGTCGAGGTGGAGTTCAAGGACGGTAAGCTGGAGCAGAAGCCCGGCACCGAGCGGAAGATCCCCGCACAGCTGGTCACCCTCGCGATGGGCTTCACCGGCACGGACCAGGCCAACGGGCTGGTCCAGCAGTTCGGTCTGGAACTCGACGCACGGGGCAACGTCGCCCGTGACGACGACTACGCCACCAACGTCGACGGCGTGTTCGTCGCCGGTGACGCCGGCCGCGGCCAGTCCCTCATCGTGTGGGCCATCGCCGAGGGCCGCTCCGCGGCACGCGGCGTGGACCGCTTCCTGACCGGAGCCAGCGCACTGCCGGCCCCGATCCGCCCGACGGACCGTTCCCTGACGGTCTGATCACGGCACACAGACGTCCCGTACAACGGCGTACGGAACTGAACGCGGCGCCTGCCCGTCCCCGACCGGACGATTCGGCAGGCGCCGTGGCGCATCCCGGGACGGTTTCGTGCCTCAGGTGACCAGGGCCAGCGCACAGGTCGCGGCGGACACCGCCGTCACCGACAGCACCAGACCGGTCAGGACGAACCGCCCCACGGAGATCCGCGTCCCCTGCCAGCGGCACCGCTCGAACCACAGCAACGTCGCCAGCGAACCCCACGGCGTGACCACCGACCCCGCGTTCACCCCGATCAGCAGGGCGAGCAGCTGGTGGTGGTTGTCCGCGGGGATCACCGCCTCGCCCGCCACGTACGCCGGCAGGTTGTTCAGTACGTTGGACAGCCCGGCACCCACCCCCGCCGACCGCAGCATGCCCACCAGGCCGTCGTCCGAGCCCAGCGCCCGCACCAGCAGCTCATGCAGCCCGTGCGCGTTGACCGTCTCCACGACCAGGAACATCCCGGGCACCAGCACCAGCAGCCGCCACGGGACCAGCGACACCCGCAGCTCCTCCCGGCGCCGCATCGCATAGGCCGCCACCACGATCACCATCGCGACCAGCGACGCCGACCACAGCGGCACGTCCAGCAGCAGGATCGCCAGCAGGAAACCGCCGCACGCCACCGAACAGATCCGCAGCAGCACCGGATCACCCGGAACCGGCACGGCCGGCGGGACGTAACGGTCCGCCCCACGCCGGCCGCGGCGCCAGTAGAAGACCCACAGGCACAGGGCCGTCACGCCGATCGCCGCCAGCTGGGGCAGCCACATCACACCGGCCAGACCCGCCGGGGACAGCGCCACCCGGTCCGCCGCCAGCAGATTGGTCAGGTTCGACACCGGAAGCAGCAGACTCGCCGTGTTGGCCAGCCACACCGTCGTCATCGCCAACGGCAGGGCCGCGATCCCCACCCGCGTACCCAGCGCCAGCATCACCGGGGTGAGCAGCACGGCAGTGGTGTCCAGATTCAGCGTGATCGTGGTCAGCGACGCGAACACCACACACAGCCCGAACAGCAGCGGATAACGGCCTCGCCCCGCCCGCGCCACCCAGGCCGCAACCACATCGAATACCTGCGCCCGGCCCGCCAGCTCCGCCAGCACGATCACCGTGGCCAGGAACACCAGCAGGGGCCCCACGCGCCGCATCTCATCCGCCGCCGGATCAGCAGGAAGCAGCCCGGTCACCACCGCCACCACGCCCAGCAGAAGCAGCCCGCCCGCCAGCCGGTCCAGGGGGTGCAGCCGCCGCATCAGGGAGCCCGCACCGGAACGCACGGCCCCCGGCCGGTAGTGATCATTCCGCATGCGGTCATCGTGTCAGACCACCGTGCACCGCCCGCGGCTCAGCCCGTCAGCGCCGAGGTTTTCAGAACCACCAGCAGCACGAGCACGGCCAGCAGCACCACACACCCGGCCGCCTGCACCGGCGCACGCCGCTGCGCCGGTGCGTACGCGTAGACGACCGTGACGAGCGCACCGGTCAGCAGCCCGCCCAGATGCCCCTCCCACGAGGTGAAACCGGCGGAGATCACCATCCACACCAGGAACCCGGCCAGGAACCGGTTCACCGCCCGCATGTCCCGGCCCAGACGCCGGTTGATGACGTAGAACGACGCCGCGAGACCGAACACCGCCCCCGAGGCGCCCACCGCGCTGTCGAACGGCGCGATCAGGTAGACCAGAACCGAACCACCGAGCGCGGACAGCAGATACAGCGCGAGATACCGGACCCGCCCCAGCTGCTCCTCGACGACCCGGCCCAGATTCCACAGTGCGTACATGTTGAAGAGGATGTGCAGCACCCCGAACGGCAGCGAACCGAAGGAGGACCCGTCCGGAGGCAGGTGCAGAAAGGCCCCGGTCAGCAGCCGGTACCACTCGCCGTCCACCACGCCGATCACGTCGAGGCCGGGGAAACCCCCGTCCACGTAGACGTACTGGCCGCCGTCCGGGCCGGTCAGCCCGGCACCCGTCATCGAGAACCGGTCGACGATCCCCGGACGGACCAGCTCGGCGAGGTAGACCAGGATGTTCAGGCCCATCAGCACATAGGTGACGAGCGGCACCGTGCCGCGGGCCACCGCACCCCCGAACACGGTCCGCGCCTGCCGGATCGAACGCTGCCCTTCCTTCACGCACTCCACGCAGTGATGGCCGACGGCCGCCTCGCGCATGCAGTCGGGGCAGATGAAGCGCTCGCAGCGGGTGCAGCTCACATACGTCTCGTACGAGGGATGGCGGTAGCAGGTGGTGACGGCGGCCTCCATGGCCGGCTCCTTCATCGGTCTGCGGACACGAGGCCGGTGGGGGCGGCGGCGATCAAGATAGCGAACCCCAGGGAGCGGTCTAGGCTCGGGGTTCCTCATCCCCGACGATCGGAGCCCCCTGATGACCGCCGAGGCGTTCCGGATCCTGCGCGCGGCGGGCCGCGCGCAGGTGGCGTGGAAGAACGGCGGGGGCATCACCCGCGACATCGCCGCGCCGCCAGGCGCCACCACCGACGCCTTCGACTGGCGGGTCAGCCTGGCGGACGTGGCCGCGGACGGGCCGTTCTCCGTCTTCCCGGGCGTCGACCGCACGCTGACGGTGGTGGAGGGCGCCGGGATGGATCTGATGGTGGGCGGGGAGCACCACATCGTCGACGAGCCGTACTGGCCGCACGACTTCCCGGGCGACGTGGAGACCGACGGCCGGCTGCTGGCGGGCCCCGTTCTGAACCTCAACGTGATGTACCGCAGGGACCGCTTCCGGGCGCAGACGGCGGTGGTACGCGGCACCCTCCGGCTGGCGGCTCCGGAGGGCGGGGCGGTGCTCGCCGTGGCGCTGGAGGACGGCGCCGTCATCGACGGTACGGACACCGGGCTCGGCTGCTACGACGCGGTGCTGCTGCGGGGCACGGCCGCGTGCGTGCTGCGGACGCAGGGGTACGCGGCGCTGGTCACGCTGTCACCGGAGCCTCAGGAGCCGGGTACCCAGTAGTTGTGGACCTGGGACACCGTGGGGCGCTCACTCGCGGGGGGCAGGCCCTGCCTCTCGGCGACGGGCATCATCACCGTCCCGAACTTGTCCATGGCTTCCTGGGACTCCCAGAGGTCGTACACCTCGATGCCCGTATCGGTGGGGACGCACACGTGCGAGAGACATCCGGCGAAGGTGTCGCCCGGCATCGCCTGGAGTTTCGCGTTCAGCGCGTCGTACTGGTCCGTCGTGACGCCCGGCAGTGACGCCTTCATGAAGATGGCCATCTGAACTCACCTCGGAGTCGGGAGCGGCCCCCTCCCTGCCGCCGGACGGCGGCCTCAGCCTCTCTACCAGCACACCACGGCGGGGCCCGCACGGCATCCGTCCGGGTGGTCCACGATCGCACCCGGGGAAACCGGACAGAAGATGTCGGGATTTCCGGGTTCGATGGAGTCATGACAGCCACGACCTCACATTCCTGGGCCGGCTTCCGGTCCGCCGAGCCGGACTTCGCCGACACCGTCCGCCGACGCTTCGAGCAGTACAAGCACCACGTCCTGGCGACCATCCGCAAGGACGGCTCGCCCCGGGTGACCGGCCTCGAGGTGGACTTCCGGCTCGACGAGCCGTTCCTCGGCATGATGCCGAACTCGCGCAAGGCGCTGGACCTGCGCCGCGACCCCCGCTTCGCGGTGCAGGCCAACCCCGGCCCCGACGCCGAGATGGCCGACGGGGACGTACGGATCTCCGGACGCGCCGTCGAGGTGGACGATCCGGACGTGCTGGCGCGCTTCATCACCGAGGTGAAGCCGCCGGAACCCTTCCACCTCTTCCGGGTGGAGCTGACCGAGGTGGTGCGCACGGGACTCGAGGGCGGCGACACCCTGGTCATCCAGACCTGGCGCCCCGGCCACCCGCTGCACACGATCCGCAGGGGCAACGACGACGGCTCGGCGACTGGAACCCCATGACCGCTCCCTGACCGGCCCTCATCGCGCCTGACCGGCCCTCACCGTCGCTCGCCGCCCCTCACCGGCCCGGACAGCCCGGGCCGCCCAGGGCTGTCCGGCCGTGGACGACGGGGCGTCCGCGGCCGCTCCCGGCGGGCGGAGAATGGGCGGGTGCCTACCAAGAAGAAGCCCCAGGCGACCCCCGCGCCCGAGCGCCGTGGCGAACTGCTCGCCACCGCCGCCGAGGTGTTCGCAGCCCAGGGATACAACGCCACGACCGTCCGCAGGATCGCGGACGCGGCCGGCATGCTCGCGGGCAGCCTCTACTACCACTTCGATTCCAAGGAATCGATGCTCGACGAGATCCTCTCCACCTTCCTGGGCGAACTCTGGGAGGGCTACGACGCCGTCCTCGGCGCCGGGCTCGGCCCCCGGGAGACCATCGAGGCGCTCGTCACCGAGTCCTTCCGCGAGATCGACCGGCACCGCGCCGCCGTCGCCATCTACCAGAAGGAGGCCCGGCACCTGGCCGCCCAGCCCCGGTTCCAGTACCTCGTCGAGTCCCAGGAGAGGTTCGAGAAGGCCTGGCTCGGCACGCTCGAGCGCGGCGTGGCCGACCGGACCTTCCGCGCCGACCTCGACATCCGCCTCACCTACCGGTTCGTCCGCGACACCGTCTGGGTCGCCGCGTCCTGGTACCGGCCGGGCGGACAGCACAGCCCCGAGGAGATCGCCCGCCAGTACCTCTCGATGGTCCTGGACGGCATCGCCCTGCGGCACTGAAACCCGCGCCGCGGGGCGCGCCGGGAAACGGGTTCGGAGGACTTCAAAACCGCTCCTGGCCGGGCGCCCCAAGGGTTCCCGCGGAACGCGCCGGCCGGCGGCACGGCGCGTCCCACCGCTGGTCGGCAGATCGTGCTAGGGTTGATCCCGTTGCAGTTTTGGTACCCATGAACTTTATGTGCGCCTGACGGGAATGCTTCCTCAGGCGCTTTATTGTTTTCCGGCTTTCTCCGGGTGGGGCTCAATGCGGCGACTTGGAATTCGTAAAGTGCGGATTTCCGGCACTGCACCTGTTTTAGGAGAATGACATGGCTACTGGAACCGTGAAGTGGTTCAACTCGGAAAAGGGCTTCGGCTTCATCGAGCAGGACGGCGGCGGCGCCGACGTCTTCGCCCACTACTCCAACATCGCCACCCAGGGCTTCCGTGAGCTCCAGGAGGGCCAGAAGGTCTCCTTCGACGTCACGCAGGGCCAGAAGGGCCCGCAGGCGGAGAACATCGTCCCGGCCTAATTGCCGGACGCGTACCTCGCAGCCGGGGCCCGCACCGAGAAGGTGCGGGCCCCGGCTTGTGCTGTCCCTGGGAAGTAACGCAGAGACCGGGCGCCGACCGGCGCCCCGCACCGGGTGCGACGAAGCACCCCGGGCACCCCGGAAGTTCCGCGCGCCGCGCACAGCGGTCCGTCCGCACGTCCGCGCAGGCCCCGGAACTCCCGCGCAGTCCCCAGCAGTCCCCGTAGTTCCCAGGAATCCCCCAGGAGGGCAATTCCGTATGACCCGCTCCGAACGTCAGGACCGTCCCGCCCGCAATCGCCCGTCGAGGGGGCGTGGCACGGCCCAGGCACAGGCAACCGCACAGGGTTCCGGCAAGGGATCCGGCAAGGCGTCGCCCCGTCGCAGGGCCACGCCGCCGCAGGGTGAGTTCGCCCTGCCCGAAACGATGACCCCCGCACTGCCCGCCGTCGAGGCGTTCGCCGAGCTGGACATGCCCGCCGCCCTGCTGAAAACCCTTGCCGCGCAGGGCGTCACCGACCCGTTCCCGATCCAGGGCGCCACCCTGCCGAACTCGCTCGCCGGCCGGGACATCCTCGGCCGCGGCCGCACCGGCTCCGGCAAGACCCTCGCCTTCGGCCTCGCGCTGCTGGCCCGCACCGCCGGGCGCCGCTCCGAGCCGAAGGCCCCGCTGGCCCTCGTCCTCGTCCCGACCCGCGAGCTCGCCCAGCAGGTCACCGACGCGCTGACGCCGTACGCGACCGCCGTCAACCTGCGGATGGCCACCGTCGTCGGCGGCATGTCGATCACCAAGCAGTCCGGCACCCTGCGCCGCGGCGCCGAGGTGGTCGTCGCCACGCCGGGCCGCCTCAAGGACCTCATCGAGCGCGGCGACTGCCGCCTGGACCAGGTCGCCATCACCGTCCTCGACGAGGCCGACCAGATGGCCGACATGGGCTTCATGCCGCAGGTCGTCGCCCTGCTCAAGCAGGTCGAGGAGGGCGGACAGCGGATGCTGTTCTCCGCGACCCTGGACAAGAACATCGACCGGCTGGTCAAGATGTTCCTGACCGACCCCGTCGTGCACTCGGTCGACCCGTCCGCCGGTGCCGTCACCACCATGGAGCACCACGTGCTCCACGTGCTCGACGAGACCGACAAGAAGGCCGTCGCCACGAAGATCGCCGCCCGCGAGGGCCGGGTGATCATGTTCGTCGACACCAAGCGCGCCGCCGACCGCTTCGCCAAGCGGCTGCTCGCCAGCGGTGTACGGGCTGCCGCGCTGCACGGCGGGCGTTCCCAGCCGCAGCGCAACCGGACCCTGGACCAGTTCAAGACCGGTGAGGTCACCGCGCTCGTCGCGACGAACGTGGCGGCCCGCGGCATCCATGTCGACGACCTCGACCTGGTCGTCAACGTGGACCCGCCCACCGACCACAAGGACTACCTCCACCGCGGCGGACGCACCGCGCGCGCCGGTGAGTCCGGCAGCGTCGTCACGCTGGTGCTGCCCGAGGAGAAGCGGGAGATGACCCGGCTGATGCAGGACGCGGGCATCGCGCCCCGCACCACCCGGATCAAATCCAGCGACGAGGAGCTCACCCGGATCACCGGGGCCCGCGAGCCCTCCGGCATCGCGATCGTGATCGAGGTCCCGCAGCCGACCCCGCCGAAGCCGCGCACGCGGACCGGCGGCGGCACGGGTACGGGCACCGGCAGCACGGGCGGCTTCCGCTCGGGCAGCCGAGGCCGCGGCCGCCGCGGTGGCGCAGGTGCTGCCGGAGGTGCCGGTGCGCAGGGCACGGGCGGCGCGGCTCGCTCCGGCGGCTCCGGCACGGGTGGCGCCTCACGCGGTTCCAGTGCCGGTGGCGCTTCGCGCGGCGCCGGTACGGGTGGCGCTTCGCGCGGTACCGGCGGAGCGGGTCGCTCCGGCGGTTCGGGCCGCGGTGGCGCGCCTGCGCGTGGGCGTCGCGCCGCGTAGCCGGTAGGTATTGCAGCCCGTCCGGTGTGTGAGGACGAAGCGGCATGCGGGTTCGCCCGCAGCACCGCTTCCGTCCCCCGCGCCGGACGGGCTTTTTTCCGCCTCAGGTCGTGCAGTCCAGCACCGTCCTACACAGCGCGCACCGCGCCCGCACCCGGCCGCGGACCGGCACCCGGTTGCGCTGATGGCAGGTCGGGCACGAGAACGACACGCGCAGCCCGTCGTCCCCGGCCTCGAACGCGTACGGAACCGCCGGCCCCGCCGCCGGCACGGCACCCGGATGATCCTGGGCGTACCGCCGGTCCTTCGCATACCTGCGCCTCCCCGCCCAGCCCGCGGCCGTCAGCGGCGGCTGCGCGCTCTCGCGCAGCGCCTGCGCCCTCCCCTTCGTGTACGCCGTGTACGCCTGCGGGCTGGTGAACCACGGCGAGGGATCCTCGTCGAAGGCGAGCGCCCGCTTGGCCAGCACATACCCGAACTCCTCCGGGGTGAGATAGCCGAGCTTCTGGCTGGACGTGGCGTCCTCGCGGAACGCGTCCAGCAGCAGCCAGCCCGCCCCCAGATAGGCCGCCGCGGTGTCGGTGAGGATCTCGTTGGCACGGGTCCCCGCGAACTCCAGGCCGAGCCGGTGCAGCAGCACATGCGTGACCTCGTGCGACAACGCGGCGCCGATGTCCCTGCGATGGGTACGGAAACGGTCGTTCAGCTCGATGAAGTACTCCGGCCCCGCCGCGAGCTCGACACTTCCCGCATGCTCCATCGAACGGAACGCCACGATCATCCGGGCGTCCGGCAGCCGCAGATGCCGCACCATCGCCCGCGCCACCCGCTGCGCACCGAGATGCAGATCGTCCGCGTCGGCGAACGCCGCGTCGACGGGGGCCAGACTGGGGGCGAAGCGGTGGACGCCGTCGTACGACAGCCGTCGGTACAGCGCGGTGATCGCCGAGCGGACCGTGTCCAGATGCGGGAAGCCGTGCACCACCGGGCTGCCGTGGGGGCTGTCCGACACGTCCCCACCTCCACGTCGCGGTGCTCAACTCCTCATCACTGTACGGGGACGGCCGTTCCCCGTCAGGCGTCCGCGTCCGCCGCTTCGCCCCCGGCCTCGCCCGGACCCAGCTCGGCGAACGGTGCCCCCGCGCCCTCCACCTCCAGCACCCACACCTCGTTCACACCGGCCCGCAGCACCGGACCCGGCACATACAGCGTCCGCTGGGGGCCCGCCGACCAGTAACGCCCGAGGCAGAACCCGTTCACCCACACGAAGCCGCGCGTCCAGCCCGGCAGTTGGAGCCCGGCGTGCCCGGTCCCGGACACGTCCGCGACCTCGAACGTGCCCCGGTACAGGCCACTGCCCCCCGACCCGTCGACCGGCGCGAACGGCACGCCCGCCACCGCGCCGGGCTCGTCGAACGCGTCGAGCCGCAGCGCCCGCGCCCGTACGCCGTGCAGGAACTGGCGCTCGTGCAGCACACCCCCGGTGATCCCCTTCGGCTCGCCCAGCCGCGGCCCGTAGTTCACCCGGCCCAGCGACTCCACCCACAGCTCCACCTCGGCCGGCCCGGCCACCGGCTCCGGCAGGTGGGCGTCCTCCTCGCTCAACACGCCCCTGCGCACCCCGTCCACGTACACCGCCGCCCGGTCCCGCAGGCCCGCGACGCCCAGGGTGTACGGGCCGCGCGGACCCGGCACCGCGACCCGGTAGCGCACCAGGCCGCGATCCACCCCGAGTTCCTCGAACGTGGGCGGCACACCGGACTCCGCCGCCTCCTCGTCACCCAGCGCCTCCATGACGGCCGACAGCGGCGCCCACTCGGTCAGCCCGGCCCGCACCGGAGCCAGCCCGACGGGCTCCGGCGGCAGCGAGGGCAGCGGCCCGTCCGCGTACGCGGCGAGGACCTCCCGGAACAGGCGGAACTTCTCCGTCGGCCGCCCGTACTCGTCGACCGGCGCGTCGTAGTCGTACGACGTCACCGTCGGCAGCAGCTCCTCGTCCTGCAGCGGCCCGGAGCGGTTGGCGCCCGCCCAGCCGGCGAAGTTCGTCCCCCCGTGCGCCATGTAGATGTTCACCGACGCCCCGCACTCCAGGATCTCCCGCAATGCCCCGGCGGCCTGCGCCGGATCCCGTACGACCGCGGGCGCACCCCAGTGCTCGAACCAGCCGCACCAGAACTCCATGCACATCAGCGGACCACCGGCCTGATGCCGGCGCAGCACCCGGAACGCCTCGCGCGCCCCCGAACCGAAGTTCGCCGTGGCGAGCAGACCGGGCACCGAACCTCCGGTGAGCATGTGGTCCTCCGGCCCGTCGGAGGTGAACAGCGGAACGCTCACCCCGCACGCACCGAGCAGCGCCACGACCCGGTCCAGGTACACCGCGTCGGTGCCGTAACTGCCGTACTCGTTCTCCGCCTGCACCATGATCACCGGACCGCCGCGGTCGGTCTGCCGCTCCACCACCTGCGGCAGCAGCTCGGCGAACCACCGCCCCACCGCGCCCAGATAACCGGCGTCCCGGGTCCGCACCCGCCGCCCGAACCGCCCCGTCACCCACGCGGGCAGCCCGCCGTTCTCCCATTCCGCGCAGATGTACGGCCCCGGCCGGACGATCGCCCACAGACCGGCCCGGTGCGCCGCGTCCAGGAAACGGCCGAGCGCCCCCACGTCACGGAACTCGCCCTGCCTGGGCTCGTGCAGGTTCCACGGGACGTACGTCTCGACGCAGTTCAACCCCATCGCCCGCAGCATCGACAGCCGGTGCTCCCACTGCGCCTCGTGCACCCGGAAGTAGTGCAGGGCCCCCGACAGCAGCCGTACGGGCTTCCCGTCGATCCGGAAGTGGTCGTCCCCCACGGTGAAATCAGCCATCGTGCTCGTTCTCTCCTGTGCGCGCGGCCCCGTGAACGCCGCGCTGCGCGGCCCGGTATGCGGAACGCGGTACGTGTGACGGAGCGGGCGGCACCCGGGAGCAAGGTCACGGCCCAGCGTCACCCCTGGCGTGCGGCCCGGTCCATGGACAAAGATCATGGCTGTTTGGACGCAGCCGCAGGACGGTGTGCACGCAGCGGCACGATTACATGGACGCAGTCGCACGACTACGTGGACGCAGCCGCACGACTGTTTGTACGCAGGACACGACGCCGCGTGCCGGACGGGGAAGCGGAGGGAGGAGCGAGGGCCGATGTACCACACCTGGATGCGCTTCTTCACCCCGAGCCCGCTCCACCACCGCCTCGGCCTGGTCTGCCTGGGCGTCGGCCTGCAGCACGGCACGCTCCCGACGGTCGGGCCCCGCACCCTGGACCACCACGTGGCCGTCGTCGTCAACGCGGGCAGCGGATGGTTCGCAGGACCGGACGGGCGCCGGGTGCCCGTCACCGCGCCCAGCCTGATCTGGCTGACCCCCGGCACCCCGCACCACTACGGCGCCGACTCGGTCACCGGCTGGGACGAGAGCTTCGTCGACTTCACCGGGCCCGCCACGACCACGTACACCGAACTCGGCTACATCGAACCGGAACGCCCCCTCGTCCCACTCGCCGACACCGCCGCGCCCCGGGCCGCGATCGGCCGGATGGTACGGGCGGCCCGGCGCGGCAACCCGCTGCTGGAAGTGGAGACGGGGGCGGCCGTCCACGAACTCCTCGTCGCGCTGCGCCGCGCACGCGCCGACGTGGGCCCCGACGGCGACCCGGTGCTGCAGGCCCTGGCCCGCGACGCCTTCCAGCCGCTGTCCGTCGCCGAGCACGCCGTCCGTCACGGCATGACACCCGCCGAACTGCGCACGGCGGTGCGGCGGGGCGCCGGGTGCAGCCCGAAGGACTACCTCCTCGGCATCCGGCTCGGCCACGCCAAGGAACTCCTCGCCACCAGCGACCTGCCCGTCGCCGCCGTCGCCCGGCGCGTGGGGTACGACGACCCGGCGTACTTCTCCCGCCTGTTCGCCCGCCGCGTCGGAATGGCCCCGGTCCGCTTCCGCGCACAGCAGGGTCGCAGCGTGCCCGGCGGCTGGAGCGACCGCGTCCCGGACCCGGAACACCCACCGACGATCACCCCCATGTGACGGTCGGTCTAAGCTCGCTGACCATGACCACGAGCGACATCGACGATTCCGTAGGCGCCGAACTCAACCGGCTGCGCGAGAGCATCGACAACATCGACGCGGCTGTTGTCCACATGCTCGCCGAGCGCTTCAAGTGCACCCAGCAGGTCGGCCACCTCAAGGCCGCCCACCAACTCCCCCCGGCCGACCCGGCCCGCGAGTCCCGCCAGATCGCCCGGCTGCGCCAGCTGGCGGAAAGCGCGCATCTGGACCCGGCGTTCGCGGAGAAGCTGCTGAACTTCATCGTGGCCGAGGTCATCCGCCACCATGAGCGCATCGCGGAGGAGTCCGCGAACGGGGCGGGCGGCGCGGGGGCGTAGGGGCTTCCGGAGGAGCCGCTGCCGTTGTCAGTGGCTCCCCCTACGCTTCCGCCGTGATGGTCACCGATACGCAAGGCGGCCCGGCCGCTCCCGTACACCCCTGGCGCGACCTGCTCCAGCGGTGGAGCGACGAGTGGCTCGACCCAATCCTGCACGAACAGGAACGGCGCGAGCCCTTTCCGGCGGAGGTGCGGGCGGCTCGATGGCTGGGCGGTCCCGGGGCGGCCCCGGGGGAGCTGACGGCGCTGGAGGAGCGCCTGGGGACCGCTCTTCCGCCGAGCTACCGGCAGTTTCTGCAGATCAGCGACGGATGGCTCGACACCACGACCGAGATCGCACGCCTGCTGCCGGCCCGGGACGTGGGCCGGGTCAGGGACGTCGATCCGGAGCTTGCCGGGGACTGGGGCGGCGACCGGGGCGGGACCGACGTGCCCGACGAGGAGTACTTCGTCTACGGCGACGAGCAGGACCCCTGTGCCATCCGGACCGGGTATCTGAGCGACATGCTCAAGATCAGCCATACGCCCGGGGCGGGGGACGTCTATCTGCTCAACCCGCACGTGGTCACACCGGCGGGGGAGTGGGAGGCCTGGTATCTCGCTCACTGGTTGCCGGGAGCCCTCCGGTACCGGTCCTTCTGGGAGCTGATGAACGACGAGTACCGGAGCTTCCGCGGCGATTGAGCGTGGGTGCCCGTCAGGGCGAGATCTCCTCCAGCGGGCGGTTTGCCGTCTCCTCCGCCAGCGTTCCCGCCACCACCGCGCCCACCAGGGCCACCGCTCCCAGCATGACGAACACCGAGGCGACGCTGTCACCGGATGCGTAGACCACGCCCACCAGGATCGGGCCGAGGATCACGCCCAGGCGGTTGACCGCGCCGCCGACGCTGCAGCCCAGGGCGCGCATCCGGGTCGGATAGAGCTCGGGTGTGTACAGGTACAGGCAGATGTTGGAGCCGAAGAAGCCGACCGCCGAGAGAGATGTCCAGATCAGCACCTGCACGGGGGTGCCCGCGCCGAGCGCCGCGAGGGTGAGCAGCAGTGCGGCCGAGGCGCCGAGGCAGATCGCGAAGATCCTGCGGCGGCCCAGGACGTCCACGGTGAGGGCGACGATCAGGCAGCCCAGCAGACCGGCGACCGAGGTCACCGTGGAGTAGAGCAGGGCGTCGGACAGGGTCAGACCGTACTCGTCCTTGTAGATGCTGGGCAGCCAGGACGTCACGCCGTAGTTGACGAAGTAGCCGGTGAACCAGATCGCGCCGACCACCAGCGTGCGGCGCCGGTAGCGGCCGGTGAACAGGCCGCGCACGCCGGTCGCGGCGCGTTCCGCCGGGGTCGCGGACGCTGCCGCCGGAACCGGGGTCCCGGAGGGAGAGGGGGAGGCCGGTGGGGGCAGGGGGGCGCCCGTCGCCGCCGACACCTTGGCCTCGATCGCCGTCATGACCGCCTCGGCCTCGGCCAGGCGGCCCCGCTCCGCGAGCCAGCGTGGCGACTCCGGGACCTTGCGCTGGACGAGGAAGGCCAGCAGGCCGGGCACGGCGGCGACCGCGAACATCACGCGCCAGCCCGCCGCCGGGACCACCCAGGCCGCGACCAGGGCCCCGATGGTGAGGCCGGCCGGGAAGACGAGCTCGTACAGCAGAACGAAGCGGCCCCGCTTGAAGCTGCGGGTGATCTCGCTGATGAAGGCCGCCGCTACCGGCACCTCGCCCCCGATCGCGAGTCCCTGGACGAAGCGCAGGGCCAGGAAAGGGGTGAGCGAGGTGCACGCGGTCAGTGCCAGGCTCGCGAGACCGGACACGGCCACGCAGTACGCGATCACCTTCACCCGGCCGTAGCGGTCGGCCAGCCGGCCCGACAGCAGCGCGCCGACGAGCATGCCGGCCGAGCCGACCGTGAGGACCGCGGTGGCGTCGCCCGTGGACAACTGCCACTCGTCGCGGAGCTCGGGCAGCGCGTAGGCGATCAGCAGCTGGTCGAAGGCCTCGAAGAAGGTGACGACGCCCACGATCAGGCGGACGGTGACGTGCCAGCGGGAGAGCGGCAGTCGTTCGAAGCGGGCGGCGATGGTGGAGCGGGTGGTGCCGGCCGGCGGCGAGCCGGGGACGGCGTCCTTCGAGGTGTCGGTGCTCATCCAGGGTTCCTCCTGCTCCGCATGGGGCCGGAGCGGTTGGGGAGCCAGGTGTACGAGTGCGCAGAGGGGGGTGAGCCGGTCGAGCGCGGGGGTGGACGACGGCCGGGTCGGTCGAGCGTACGGGGGGACGACGGCCGTGCGGCGCTCATGGGCGGGTGACATCACCCACGGCCTCTGCGGACTTCCGTAAGTGCCTAGCTTCTAAGTGCTTAAGTTTTACCGGCACGGGGGCGGTGGCCGTCAAGACCCCGGAGGCAAAAGGAGATTTTGCCGTGGGGGCTTGCGGGTAATTACTTAAGCCCTTAGATTTTTAGGCCTGAGGTAATCGAACCGATCGCAGGAGGCCAACGGATGCTTGCCGACGAGGTGTTGGTCGCGGGGCAGTGGCGACAGGGCCGTGGCGCCCTCATCGAGACAGCCGACCCGGCCACCGGCCAGGTCATCGCCACCGTCCACGCCGCATCCCTCGACGACGTCGAGGAGGCCGCCACCGCAGCCGCCCGCGCCGCCCACGACCCCGCCTGGCGCGAGCTCCCCGCCCACCTCCGCGCCCGGCTCCTCCACCGCATCGCCGACCTCGTCGAGCAGAGCGCCGACCGGCTCTCCGCCCTGCAGACCGCCGACACCGGCAAATGCCGCACCGAGACCCGCGCCCTCGTCCACAGCGCCGCCGGCACCTTCCGCTACACCGCCGCCGCACTGGAGACCGCCGAGGACGCCCTCACCCCCTCCCGCGGCCCGTACGTCACCATGAGCGTCCACGAACCCATCGGCGTCGTCGGCGCGATCACCCCCTGGAACTCGCCGATCGCCAGCGACGCCCAGAAGCTCGCCCCCGCCCTCGCCGCGGGCAACGCCGTCCTTCTCAAGCCCGCCGAGTGGACCCCCCTCGTCGCCCTCGCGCTCGGCCGCCTCGTCCACCAGGCACTCACCGAGGCCGCGCTGCCCACCGCCCTGCTCTCCGTCCTGCCCGGCCGCGGCAGCGTCATCGGCGATGCCATCGTCCGCCACCCGGCCGTGGAGAAGATCACCTTCACCGGCGGCACCGCCACCGGCCGCACCCTCGCCCACGCCGCCGCCGACAAACTCATCCCCGTCTCCCTCGAACTCGGCGGCAAGTCCCCGACGATCGTGCTGGAGGACGCCGACCTGGAGCAGGCCCTCGCCGGCGTCATGTACGGCGTCTTCTCCTCCAGCGGACAGAGCTGCATCGCCGGCTCCCGCCTCTTCGTCGCCCGCTCCCGCTACGAGGAGTTCCTCGACGCACTCGTCTCCCGTACGGAGAAGCTCCGCGTCGGCCCCGGAACCGACCCCGACACCCAGGTCGCCCCCCTCGTCCACCACCGCCACCGCGACAGCGTCGCCGCCTACGTCGACCTGGCCCGCGAGGAAGGCGCCACCGTCCGGTGCGGGGGAGCGGCCCCCGAGGGCGAGCGCTACCGCGACGGCGCCTACTACCTCCCCACCGTCCTGGACGGCCTGCCCAACACCGCCCGCGTCTGCCAGGAGGAGATCTTCGGCCCCGTCGTCGTCGCCCTGCCCTTCGACGACGAGGACGACCTCGTCGCCCAGGCCAACGACAGCGTCTACGGACTGGCCTGCGGCATCTGGACCCGCGACCACGCCAGAGCCTGGCGCCTCGCCCGCCGCATCGACGCGGGCACCGTCTGGATCAACACGTACAAGCAGTTCAGCATCTCCACCCCGTTCGGCGGACTGAAGGACAGCGGCATCGGCACCGAGAAGGGCCGCGACCTCATCCGCGGCTACCAACGGCAGAAGTCCCTCTACTGGGCCACCGACACCACTCCCCTGCCCTGGGCCGCCCAGTGAAGCCGAGCGAGACGATTCCGGAGCCCCCCATGCCGTACGAGAACACCGCACGCCCCCCGCTGGAACCCGTCGCCCGGCTGCGCGCCCTGCGCTCCGTCGAGCTCCGCACCCCCGCCTTCACCGAGTCCGCCGACTTCTACGCCGAGGTCTGGGGCCTGGAGGCCGTCGAACGCGAGAGCGACGCCACATGGCTGCGCGGCACCGGCGAGGAACACCACGTCCTGCACCTCGCCCGCGGCGAACGCAACGGCCTCGGCCGCATCACCTTCGCCGTCGCCACCCCCGCCGAGATCGACGAGGCCGCCCGCCGGCTTCTCGCCCGCGGCATCGTCCCCGTCGCAGGACCCGGCCCCCTCGACCAGGTCGGCGGCGGCTACGGACTCCGCTTCACCGACCCCGAGGGCCGGCTGATCGAACTCAGCGCCCAGACCCACGCCGTCACCCCGCGCGGCAGGGACGCAGCCGTCCCCGTCGGCGTCACCCACACCGTCCTCAACACCACGGACATCGACGCCGCCGTCGCCTTCTACACCTCGGTCCTCGGCCTGCGCGTCTCCGACTGGTCCGAGCACCAGATGGCCTTCCTGCGCTGCAACGCGGACCACCACTGCATCGCGTTCAACCAGGCCGAGTGGACCTCCCTCAACCACGTCGCCTACGAGATGACGTCCATCGACCACTTCATGCGGGGCCTAGGGCGCCTGCGCCACCACGGCATCAACCCCCAGTGGGGGCCCGGCCGGCACGGCCCCGGCGACAACACCTTCTCGTACTTCACCGACCCCGCCGGGCTCGTCTGCGAATACACCTCCGAGGTCGCCCAGATCGTCGAGGACGCCTGGATCGCCAAGGTCTGGCGCCGGACCCCCGACCTCTCCGACCTGTGGGGCACCGCAGGCCCGCCCTCGCCCGCCATCCGTGGCCACATGGCCGGCACCCCCGACCCCGGACCCCTCGCCACCGCACCCTCCGACACCACCGAAGAGGTGACCGCATGACCGCCACCCTCACCCCCCGGCCGGACACCTCCGCCCGCCCCGCCCGCCCCGTGCGCCGCATCGGCCTCGTCGGCTGGGGAGCCATCGGACGCGTCGTCGGCACCGCACTCGCCGAAGGCCGCATCCCCGGCGCCGAACTCACCTGCATCATCGACAACCGGCCCCTCGTCGACGCCCCCGCACCCCAGCTCTCCTTCGAGGACGCCCTCGCCGTCTGCGACCTCATCGTCGAAGCAGCGGGCCAGGCCGTTGTACGGGAATGGGCCGAGCGCGTCCTCGACAGCGGCGCCGACCTCCTCATCGCCTCCACCGGCGCCCTCACCGACCCCGCCCTCACCGACCGGCTCCGCGCCGCCGGACCCGGACGCGTCTACTTCACCGGCGGAGCCGTCGGCGGACTCGACCTCCTCCAGGCCGTCCGCGGACTCGGCCCCCTCACCACCGTCACCCTCACCACCACCAAACTCCCCGCCACCCTCCACCAGCCCTGGATGGACCCGGAAATGACCGAACGGCTGCGGACCACCACCGAACCCGTCGAGGTAATGCGCGGCACCGCGACCGACGTCCCGGCGAAATTCCCGAAGTCGACCAACGTCGCCGCATCCGTCGCGCTGGCCACCGGCGACCCCGCCCTCGTCGAGGTCGTCGTCGTCGCCGACCCGGCCGCCACCCTCACCCGGCACGTCATCGAAGCGGCCGGCCCCCACGGCACCTACCGCTTCGAGGTCGCCCACCGCCCCGACGAAACGAACCCCGCCACCAGCCAGGTCGTCCCGCACGCCGTGCTCCGCAGCCTCGGCGCCGTCGTCGGCCGGGCAGGACAGATCCTGTGACCACCGCCATCGCCACCGCCGGGGTTCATACGCGCGAAGCCGGCGACCCCGACGCCCCGCTGCTGCTCTGCCTCCACGGCATCGGCTCCTCGTCCGCCGCCTTCACCCCGCAACTCGACGCTCTCGCCGACCAGGTGCACGTGGTGGCATGGGACGCACCTGGCTACGCGGACTCCGCCGACCCCGCCCACGCCCCCGGCCTCGACGGCTACGCCGACACCGCCGCCGCCCTCATCCGCGCACACGGCGGCCCCGCCCACGTCCTCGGCGTCTCCTGGGGCGGCGTCATCGCCCTGCGCCTCGCCACCCGCCACCCCGACCTCGTCGCCTCCCTCATCGTCGCCGACTCCAGCCGCGGCTCCGGCACCCGGCCGGACAAGGCCGAGGCCATGCGCGGGCGGGCACAACAACTCGCCGACCAGGGCCCCGAAGCCTTCGCCGCCGCCCGCGGACCACGCCTCGTCTCCGACGCCGCACCCCCCGCCCTCGTCGAACGCGTCGTCGCCACCATGGCCGCCTCCGTCCGCAGCCCCGGCTACGGCCACGCCGCCGCGTCCATGGCCGAGACCGACCTCACCGACGACCTGCCCGCCATCACCGCACCCGCCCTCGTCCTGTGCGGCGAACAGGACACCGTCACCGGCACCGACGAGTCACAGGCCATCGCCGGCGCACTCACCAAATCCGTCTACGTCACCCTCTCCGGCGCCGGACACCTCTCCAACCAGGAACGCCCCGAGGCATTCAACGCCTGGGTCCGCGCCCACCTCCACGTCGTCGCCCGCACACCCGCGTGACGACGAGACCCCACCCCACCCCCGAACCAACCAAGGAGCATCTCGTGCCCATCGACAACACCCCGTACGAGACCGACGGCGACCTCGCCAAGTTCACCGACTCCCTCATCGCCACCAAGGACTCCCGCGAACCCGACTGGAACACCCTCTCCTTCCAGGAGAAGGCCGGCGCCCAGTACCGCCGCGCCCAGATCCGCTACGTCGGCTCCGGCGCCACCGGCAACCACGAGAACGACAACCGCATCCTGCCCTCCGGCGGCTTCACCCTCTCCAACATGCTGCTGCCGCCGGGCGCCGAAGGCCCCGAGCACACCCACCACGACGTCGAGGAGGCCTTCTTCGTCCTGGAGGGCCAGGTCAGGGTCGGCATCCACCGCGGCGCCGACGAGGCCGAATACCGCACCCTCGGCTACCGCGACATGATCGTCGTCCCCGCCGGAGTCGCCCGCTCCCTCAAGAACGAGGGCGACACCGACGCCCTGTTCTGCGTCATCATCGGCACCCAGAAGCCGCAGGTCCCCACCTACCCCGCGCACTCCCCGATGCACGGCATCACCCGCGACTGATGGCCACCGACGACACCCCCCGTACGGTCGTCGTCACCGGCGCCGGCCGCGGCCTGGGACTGGCCGCGGCCCGCCGGATCGGCAACGACGGCCACCGCGTCGTCATCGCCGAACTCGACGCGACCACCGGCCGGCAGGCCGCCACCGAACTGCGCGCCGCAGGCATCACCGCCGACTACCACCCGCTCGACGTCGCCGACCCCGGCTCCGTCGCCGCCCTGGCCGCCACCCTCGCCGGCGACGGCAGCCGGCTGTACGGCCTGGTCAACAACGCCGGACTCGCCAACGCCGTGGGCGGCAAACCGTTCCACGAGATCGACGTCGACGCCTGGGACCGCATCATGACGGTCAACGCCCGCGGCCCCTGGCTCGTCGCCCGCGCCCTCCTCCCGCTCATGCGGGCCCACGGCAGCGGACGCATCGTCAACCTCGCCTCCGACGCCGCCCTGTACGGATCACCCCGCCTCGCCCACTACATCGCCTCCAAGGGCGCCGTCATCTCCCTGACCCGGGCCATGGCCCGCGAGACCGGAGACTTCGGCATCACCGTCAACGCCGTCGCCCCCGGCCTCACCGAAGGGGAGTCCGCCCTCGACATACCCGCCGAACGCCACGAGCTGTACCGCCTCAACCGGGCGATCTCCCGACCCCAGCAACCGGCCGACCTCGTCGGCCTGATCGCCTTCCTCATCGGCGACGAATCCGGCTACATCACGGGCCAGACCTTCGCGGTCAACGGCGGGTTCACGATGAACTGACAAATCAAGCCCGTCATGGGGGTCCCCCCCCCATGCCTTTAGGGCCATGGGGGAGATCGAGGACAAGGCGGTGCGCCGGACCGCCCCGGCCCATCCCCACCCCACCCGTACCCGTACCCCCAACCGCAAGGAACCCCATGGACCTCCGCCTGAAAGGCCACCGCATCCTCGTCACCGGCGGCAGCTCCGGCGTCGGCCTCGCCACCATCCGCATGCTGCTCGCCGAAGGCGCCCGCGTCGCCACCTGCGGCCGCCGCGCCGACGCCCTCACCAAGGCACTGCACGGCCTCGCCGGCCCGGACACGCTCTACCACGCCCCCTGCGACGTACGCGACGAAGCCGCCGTACAGGCCTTCACCGAAACCGCAGCCGCACACTTCGGCGGGCTCGACGGACTCGTCAACAACGCCGGCGCCTCCCGGATGAAACCCTTCGCCGAGACCACCGCCGACGACTGGCGCGACGAACTCGAACTCAAATTCTTCGGCGTCCTCAACCCCCTCAACGCCGCCCTTCCCCACCTGCGCGCATCCGGCAACGCCTCCGTCGTCAACATCAACGCCGTCCTCGCCAAACAACCCGAGACCGCACTGATGACCACCAGCGCCGCCCGCGCCGGCATCCTCAACCTCTCCACCTCCCTGTCCAAGGAACTCGCCCCCGACGGCATCCGCGTCAACTCCGTCTGCCTCGGCCTCGTCGACACCGGCCAGTGGGAACGCCGCTACGCCGCCTCCGGCAGCGCCCTCGACTACCCCGCCTGGCAGGCCGCCCTCGCCGCCGACCGCGGCATCGCGCTCGGCCGCCTCGGCAACGCCGACGAAGTCGCGTACGCCGTCACCGCACTCCTGTCACCCAGGGCCTCGTACATCACCGGCACCACCGTCGACGTCTGCGGCGGCGTCAACCGCGCCGTCGCATAACCCCCCCGTCCCCACCCCCTCAGGAGCACCCCGACATGACCCGGCCCAATGGCGGCGACCTGCTCGTCGAGACGCTGCGCGCACTGGGCGTCGACACGGTGTTCGGCATCGTCAGCGTGCACAACCTGCCGCTCGTCGAAGCCGTCGACCGCGACCTCCGCTTCGTCCCCGTCCGCCACGAAGCCGCCGCCGTCAACGCCGCCGACGGCTACGCCCGCGCCACCGGCAACCTCGGCTGCGCCCTCACCAGCACCGGTACGGGCGCCGGCAACGCCGCCGGATCGCTCATCGAGTCCCTCAGCTCCGGCACCCCCGTCCTCCACATCACCGGACAGATCGACAGCGAATACCTCGGCTCCGGACGCGGCTTCATCCACGAGACCAAGGACCAGCTCGGCATGCTCCGCGCAGTCTCCACCCACGCCGTCACGGTCACGGACGCCGCCAGCGCCGGCGACATCCTCCGCGACGCGGCATCCCGCGCACTCACCGCCCCGCACGGCCCCGTCAGCGTCGAATGGCCCATCGACCTGCAGTTCGCCCCCCAGCAGCTCACCGGCACCCCCGTGCCGGAACCGGCCGCCCCCGCCCCGCCCGACCCGGCACTCCTCGACGAAGCGGCCGCCCTGCTGTCCGCCGCCCGCCGCCCCCTCGTCTGGGCCGGTGGCGGCGCCAACACCGCCCGCCCCGAACTCGCCGCACTCCTCGACGCGCTGAACGCCGGACTCGTCACCTCCAACTCCGGCCGCGGCTCCGTCCCCGAGTCCGACGACCGCGTCCTCGGCAACTACGCCACCGCACCCGCCGGCCGCGCGCTGCTCGCCGAAGCCGACGTCCTGCTCTCCATCGGCACCCACTTCCGCTCCAACGAAACCGCCGACTACAGCCTCGAACTCCCCAACGTCCACATCCAGCTGGACCTCGACCCGGCCGCCCCCGGCCGCGTGTACCCCGCCACCGTCGCCCTCCACGGCGACGCCACCGCCGTACTCGCCGCCCTCCTGGGACGCGTCACCAGCGGCGGTACGGAGCCGAGCTGGCCGGACCGCGTACGCAAGGCCCGCACCGACGCCCGCACCGCCCAACGCCACGCCATCGGACCCCAGGCCGCGATCAACGACGCCATCCGCGACGCCTGCCCGCCCGGATCCGTCATCGCCCGCGACGTCACCATCCCCTCATCCACCTGGGGAAACCGGCTCCTGGAGATCACCGACCCGGCCACCAACATCTTCCCGCGCGGCGGCGGCATCGGCCAGGGCCTCGCCATGGGCATCGGCGCCGCACTCGGCCGCCCCACCACCCCCACCGTCGTCATCGCAGGCGACGGAGGCCTCGCCGTCCACCTCGGCGAACTCCTCACCCTCGCCCAGGAGAAGCCCGACCTCACCCTCCTCGTCTTCAACGACGGCGGCTACGGCGTCCTGCGCAACATGCAGGACAACCACTTCCCCCGCCGCTCCGGAGTCGACCTCACCACCCCCGACTTCGCGCTGCTGGCCGCCGCCACCGGCCTCCCGTACGCCCGCATCGCCTCCGAAGCCGACGCAGGACCCGTCATCAAGGAAGCCGTCACCACCCCGGGCCCCACCCTCGTCGAGATCGACCTCACCGCACTCGGCCCGATGAACACCCCCTTCACCCCGCCCGTCAAGCTCCCCGCCACCGCCACCGATACCTCTGGAGAAGGAGGCAACCCGTCATGACACCCGCCGAGGAACCCCGGCTCGACCTGCTCGTCCACCGCATGACCTGGGAGGCCGACAACGTCCTGAGCATCGAACTCACCCACCCCGCCGGCGACCCCCTCCCCGCCTGGCAGCCCGGCGCCCACATCGACGTACACACCGGCGGACACATCCGCCAGTACTCCCTGTGCTCCGACCCCGCCGACACCACCCAATGGCGCATCGGCGTCCTGCGCGAACCCGCATCCCGCGGCGGCTCCGCCCACCTTCACAGCCGGCTCCGCCCCGGCCAGACCCTCCACGTCCAGGGACCCCGCAACCACTTCGAACTCGACACCACGGGCGACGCCACCGGCTACCTCTTCATCGCCGGCGGCATCGGCATCACCCCGATCCTCGCCATGGCCCGCGAAGCCGCCCGCACCGCCATTCCCTGGCGGCTCGTCCACGGCGGCCGCACCCGCACCTCCCTGGCCTTCGGCGCCGAACTCACCGCACTCGCCGAACTCCCGGGCGGATCCGTCGAGTTCGTCCCCCAGGACGAACACGGCCACCTCGACCTCGACACCCTCCTCGGCGACCTCGCCCCCGGCACCCAGGTCTACTGCTGCGGCCCCGAACCCCTCCTCGCCGCCGTCGAGGAACGCCACCCCGACGCGCGTACGGAACGCTTCGCCGCACCCGCCTCCGCACCCCGCGACGCCGAGGACAGCACCTTCGACATCGTCTGCTCACGCACCGGACGCACCGTCGAAGTCGCCCCCGACACCTCAGCACTCGACGCACTGGAGAACGCCGGCATCCCCGTCGCCTCCTCCTGCCGCGACGGCATCTGCGGCACCTGCGAGACCAAGGTCCTCGAAGGCACCCCCGACCACCGCGACTTCCTCCTCACCGACACCGAACGCGAAGCCGGCGCCTCGATGATGCTCTGCGTCTCCCGCGCCCGCACCCCCCGCCTCGTACTCGACCTCTGACACGCCCCCGAAGGGAGCCGGCCCACATGACCAGCCCGACCACCCCCCAATACCTCGAACCCCACCAGGCACGCACCGCCGAACCCACCCCGTACGAGAAGAAGCTCGCCGCAGTCATCGAAGAGGTCTTCGGCAGCGGAGCCCACGACCTGCCCGGCCTCGTCGCCGGACTCAACGCCCGCGACCTCCCCGCCCCCGACGGCAGCCCGTGGACCGAGGAAACCTTCCGCAACGAGATGCGACGACTGGGAGCGTGAGCCAACCATGACGACCGACACCACCACCCCCGTACAGCCCGGCACCCCCACCCGCCCCTCGGAAGTCGCCCGCCCCGGCAACCGCACCGCAGACCGGCTCTTCGCCACCGGCATCCGCAACCAGTGGTACGCCGTCTGCCCCTCCGACCACGTCCCCGCCGGCGGCATGAAGCGCCTCACCCTCCTCGGAGAGGAATGGCTCCTCTTCCGCCGCGCCGACGGCACCCTCCACATGCTCGAGGACCGCTGCCCCCACCGCGGCGCCCGCCTATCCCTCGGCAAACACCTCGGCGACCGCATCGCCTGCTGGTACCACGGCGTCCAGGTCGACGGCACCGGCACCGTCGCCGCCGTACCGGGCCTCCCCGGCTGCAACCTCGAAGGCAGACAACTCGTCGCAGCCCCCCACGTCATCGAGACGGCCGGCGGCATCCTCGCCTACTTCGGCGACAACGAGCACCCCGAACCCGCCCCGCTCGCACTCCCCGAACACCTCACCGACCCGGGCACCTCCACGTTCCTCTGCTACGCCGAGTGGAACGTCAACTGGCGCTACGCCGTGGAGAACCTGCTCGACCCCATGCACGGCTCGTTCCTCCACCGCGACTCGCACAGCATGGCCGAAGGACAGACCACCGCACGCTTCCGCATCCGCGAGACCGAACGCGGCTTCTTCTTCGAGAAGACCGACCAGAGCGGCGTCAACTTCGACTGGGTCGAGCTCTGCCGCACCGGCGTCGACTGGGTCGACCTCGCCATCCCCTACCCCCCGACCGCCGGCCCCGGCGGACCCTTCGGCATCGTCGGCATGGCCACCCCCATCGACGAGAACCGCTGCGCCGTCTTCTTCTGGCGCTACCGCAAGGTCACCGGCTGGCAGCGCGACACCTGGCGCTTCCTCTACAAGACGCTCCTGGAGGACCGCCACTGGGACGTCCTCGAACAGGACCGCATCATGCTGGAGGACCTGCGCACCGACGCCGACCAGGCGGAAAACCTCTACCAGCACGACCTGGGCGTCGTCCGCGTCCGCCGCATGTACCGCACCGAGGCGGAAGCCCAGGCAGCCGGCTGAACGAGGTCCTCAATCGCCGGCACACAAACCTGGACACAGGCACATCAGCCACTTGCAAGCCCGTCCGGCGATTGAGGACACGCCCCGCGCCGGAGGAACGGCGCCCCGCGGAGCGCCCCGCACCGCTAAACCGCGACTACTCGCCCGACTCCGCAGCCAGCACAGACCGCTCAAGCTTCTCCAGCAACCCCGCCAACTGCGCGCACTCATCCGCCGACAACCCCGCCAGCATCCGCCGCTCATTGTCCAGATGCTCCGAGAACAACGCGTCGATCAACGACAGACCCTCATCCGTCAGCCGTGAGTGCACCACCCGCCGGTCCTGCGGATCCCGCTCCCGACGGATCAGCCCGTCCTTCTCCAGACGGTCTATCCGCAGCGTCACGCCCGCCGAACTGATCAGCCCCGAATCGGCCAGCTCACCCGCCGTACGCCGGAACGGCGCCCCCGCCCGCCGCAACGCCGTCAGCACATCGAAACCGGCCATCGACAGGCCCCTGCGCTCCACCGGCCGCGAGATCGCCGTGCTGTAGCGCAAAAACGCCCGGTGCAGCCGGCCGAACACCTCCAGCGGAGCCGTGTCCAGCTCGGGCCGCTCCCGCCGCCAGTCCGCCACGATCGACGCCACCGCGTCCTCACGCGGGGCCGGACCGGCCGACTCCCCGGACCCCGCAGAGCCGTTCTTCGCCATCCCGGGCACCCCTCCGTACACGTACACCGTCATCAAGAATCTTAGTCCTCAAAGGACGACGGCGGCCCTCGTCAGCCCAGCGAGAACCCCCCTGCACACCGCACGCCCCATACGGCAGCATGGCCCCATGTCCGTACTGACGCGCGATGAAGCGCAGGCCCGAGCCCAGTTCCTCGACGTACACCGGTACACGGTCGACCTCGATCTGACCGCAGGGGAGGAGACCTTCGACTCCCGAACCGTCATCCAGTTCACCGCCCTCGCCACTGGTGACACCTTCGTCGAGCTCAAGCCCGCCACCTTGCGCTCCATCAGCCTCGACGGCCACCCCCTGGACCCCGCGCACCTCGACGAGAACCGCTTCCCCCTCACCGCCCTCACCGCCGGCGCCCACGAACTGCGCATCGACGCCGCCATGCGCTACTCCCGCACCGGCGAAGGCATGCACCGCTTCACCGACCCCACCGACAACGAGACGTACGTCTACACCCAGCTCTTCATGGAAGACGTCCAGCGCGTCTTCGCCGCGTTCGACCAGCCCGACCTCAAATCCGTCTTCGCCCTCACCGTCACCGCCCCCGAAGGCTGGACCGTCCTCGGCAACGGCATCGCCGAACACACCGGCGACGGCCGATGGACCCTCGCCCCCACACCCCCCGTCTCCACCTACCTCGTCGCCGTCGCCGCAGGCCCCTGGCACTCCGTGACCACCGAACACGCCGGACTGCCCTTCGGCATCCACTGCCGCCGCTCGCTCGCCCCCCACCTCGACGCCGACGCCGCCGAAATCCTCGACATCACCCGCGCCTGCTTCGACCGGTTCCACGAGAAATTCGACGAGCCCTACCCCTTCGACTCCTACGACCAGGCCTTCGTCCCCGAATTCAACGCGGGCGCCATGGAAAACCCCGGCCTCGTCACCTTCCGCGACGAATTCATCTACCGCTCCGCCGTCACCGACACCGAACGCCAGACCCGCGGCATGGTCATCGCCCACGAAATGGCCCACATGTGGTTCGGCGACCTCGTCACCCTCGCCTGGTGGGACGACATCTGGCTCAACGAGTCCTTCGCCGAATACATGGGCTACCAGACCCTCGCCGAAGCCACCCGCTTCACCGACACCTGGGTCGACTTCGGCGTCGCCCGCAAGGGATGGGGATACGACGCCGACCAGCGCCCCTCCACCCACCCCGTCGCCCCCGACCCCGCCGCCGTCCCCGACACCGCGTCCGCGATGCTCAACTTCGACGGCATCTCCTACGCCAAGGGCGCCTCAGCCCTGCGCCAACTCGTCGCCTGGCTCGGCGAAAAAGACTTCCTCGCCGGCATCAACACCCACTTCGCCCGCCACAAATTCGCCAACGCCACCCTCGCCGACTTCATCGACAACCTCGCCTCCGCCACCGACCGCGACGTCCACGCCTGGGCCGACCAGTGGCTGCGCACCACCGGAGTCGACACCCTCACCCCCCACATCACCGAGAACGACACCACCTGGTCCCTCACCGTCGACCACCACGGCACCCGCCCCCACCACATCACCGTCGGCACGTACGACCACACCATCGACACCCAGGCAGGCCCCGACCGCCTCGTCCTGCGCGAACGCTTCGACCTCGGCATCCCCCAGGAGACCGGCACGGCACAGAACGGCGACAGCGCCACCACCCGCCCCGGCCGCCGCCCCGCCCTCGTCGTCCTCAACGACAACGACCTCACCTACGCCAAGGTCCGCCTCGACCCGGACTCCTGGACCACCGTCCTGAACAGCCTCTCCGGCATCCCCGACGCCCTCACCCGCGCCGTCGTCTGGAACGCCGCCCGCGACATGGTCCGCGACGGCGAACTCGCCCCCACCGCCTACCTCCAAGCCGCCCGCACCCACCTCCCGCACGAAACCGACCTGGCACTCCTCCAAGGCGTCCTCGCCTTCGCCGACACCCAGATCGCCGCACGCTACGTCACCCCCGAACAGCGGCCGGCCGCCCTCGCCATCCTCACCTCCCTCACCCGCGACCTCATCCGCCGCACCGAGGACGGCACCCAACCCGGCCTCCGCCTCACCGCCGTACGCCACTTCATCGACGCCGCCACCCAGCCCGACACCATCCACGGCTGGCTCACCGACGGCACCGCCCCCGGCGGCCCCGAACTCGACCCCGAACTCCGCTGGCGCATCCTCACCCGCCTCGCCGTCCTAGGCGCCACCGACGAAACAGCCATCGCCGCCGAACTCCAAGCCGACCCCAGCGCCACCGGCCAGGAAGGCGCCGCCCGCTGCCGCGCCGCCCTGCCCACCTCCGAAGCCAAAGCCGCCGCCTGGCACGCCCTCTTCACCGACGACACCCTCTCCAACTACCTGTTCACCGCCACCGCCCAAGGCTTCTGGCAGCCCGAACAGACCGACCTCCTCACCCCCTACGTACCCCGCTACTACCCCGACGCCACCGCACTCGCCGTCCGCCGCGGCCCCGCCATCGCCGAAGCCGCCGGACGCTACGCCTTCCCCACCCACGCCATCGACGCCCACAGCCTCCACCTCGGCGAACAAGCCCTCACCGACCAGGCCCTCATCCCCGCACTCCGCCGCAAACTCGCCGACCAGATCGACGACCTGCGCCGCGCCCTCACCGTCCGCAACGCCCACTGACCCGAAACCCGCACACCCCGCACCACCCGTGCCCGGCCCGCCCTCACCCGAGGACAGGCCGGGCACACCCGTTTTCCGGACGCCCCACTACCACCCCAACCCCCCACCCACGCCCCCAAACGCCCACCCGTCCCCCTTTCGAGTTCAGATCACCACGCTCCCCGGCACCGCCCACCGAAACCCGGACAAGCTGGCACGTCCACCCCTGCCCACCCGTCCGCACCGAAGGGGCCACCCACCCATGCCCACCCCACCCCTCGCCGGATCCACCACCGGCCCCACCGCCCTGCGCCCCCTCATCGACACCGTCCTCACCGCACTCCAAGAAGGCGCCCGCCGCCGCGACGGCCCCCTCCCCGCCGGCGGACCCGACACCGTCGCCGCCCACATGCGCACCGCCCTCGACCCCACCATCCCCGAACACGGAACCGGCCCCCACCACGCCCTCGCCACCCTCATCGGCGCCCTCACCGAAGGCGCCGCCGACCCCGCAGACCCCCTCTGCGCAGCCCACCTCCACACCCCGCCCCTCGCCCTCGCCACCGCAGCCGACCTCGCAGCCTCAGCCCTCAACCCCTCCATGGACTCCTGGGACCAGGCCCCCGCCGCCTCCACCCTCGAAGCCGACACCACCCGCGCCCTCGCCGCCGAGATCTACCCCCACCACCCCCACCCCGACGCCCTCATCACCACCGGCGGCACCGAAGCCAACCAACTCGCCCTGCTCCTCGCCCGCGAACGCCACGGCACCATCCAGACCATCTGCGGCACCAACGCCCACCACAGCATCACCCGCGCCGCCTGGCTCCTCGGCCTCCCCACACCCCTCACCATCCCCGCCCCCACCGGCACCATCGACCTCGCCGCCCTCAACGACACCCTCACCCGCCACCAAGGACACGGCCCCCTCCTCGTCACCGCCACCGCAGGCACCACCGACACCGGCCAGATCGACCCCCTCACCGACATCGCCGACCTCTGCCACACCCACGGCGCCGAACTCCACATCGACGCCGCCTACGGCGGACCCCTCCTCCTCAGCCCCACCCACCGCCACAAAGTCAACGGCCTCGACCGCGCCCACAGCGTCACCCTCGACCTCCACAAACTCGGCTGGCAACCCGCATCGGCCGGCATCCTCGCCGTCCCCGACCACCACCACCTCCACGCCCTCCACCACCAAGCCCCCTACCTCAACGCCGACGACGACACCCACGCCGGACTCCCCGACCTCCTCGGCCGCTCCCTGCGCACCACCCGCCGCCCCGACGCACTCAAAATCGCCGTCACCCTCCAAGCACTCGGCCGCACCGGACTCGCCGACCTCATCGACCGCACCTGCACCGCCGCCCACCACCTCGCCGACCTCATCACCAAAACCCCCACCCTCGACCTCTACGACCGCCCCACCATCACCACCATCCTCTTCCGCCCCACCGACACCGACGACCACACCGTCGCCACCATCCGCCGCACCCTCCTCACCCGAGGCCACGCCGTACTCGGCCGCACCCACACCCAAGGCCGCCTCTGGCTCAAAGCCACCCTCCTCAACCCCTACGCCACCCCCGGCGACCTGCAAAGACTCCTCGACCTCGTCACCCACCTCGCCAACGAACTCACCGCACCCACCGAGCCCGCACAAGCCACCGCACCCACAGAAGGCAGCACCCACCGATGACAGCCCGGACCGACCGGCCCACCCCCCAGACCGATCAGCCCGATCAGCCCCACGACCTCATCGGCATCGGAATCGGCCCCTTCAACCTCTCCCTCGCCGCCCTCGCCCACGGCATCCCCCAACCCCTCACCACCGCCTTCTACGAACAACGCCCCACCTTCCACTGGCACCCCGGCCTCCTCATCGAAGGCGCCAGCCTCCAAGTCCCCTTCCTCGCCGACCTCGTCACCCTCGCCGACCCCACCAGCCCCTGGACCCTCCTCAACTACCTACGCACCCGCGACCGGCTCTTCCCCTTCTACTTCGCCGAGCGCTTCCACATCCAACGCGCCGAATACGACGCCTACTGCCGCTGGGTCAGCCAACAACTCCCCGCACTCCACTTCGGCCACCAAGTCGACACCCTCCGCTGGAACCCCCAACGCGCCCTCTTCGAAGTCGACTTCACCCAACTCGGCCCCAACGGCGAAGCCGAAGCCCTCGGCCGCGCCCACACCCGCCACATCACCCTCGGCATCGGCACCGAACCCCACATCCCCGAACCCCTCAAACCCCTCGCCGACGCCCCCCACATCCCCGTCATCCACTCAGCCGACTACCTCCACCACCGACAACAACTCCTCGACGCCGAACACATCACCGTCATCGGCTCAGGACAATCCGGCGCCGAGATCTTCCTCGACCTCCTCCGCGCCCGCCCCACCGGCCACGAAAAACTCCACTGGCTCGCCCGCACCCCCGCCTTCGCCCCCATGGAGTACTCAAAACTCGGCCTCGAACACTTCACCCCCGACTACACCCGCTACTTCCACGCACTCCCCGAACCCGTACGCGACCAACTCGTCCCCCACCAATGGCAACTCCACAAAGGCATCGACCACGACACCATCACCGCCATCCACGACGAGCTCTACCGCCGGACCCTCCACGGCGGCTGGCCCGACGCCACCCTCACCCCCGGCGTCACCGTCCGCACCGCAGGCCGCCTCGCCACCACCCGCATCGAACTCCACCTCGAACACACCCAACAAAGCACCCGCACCCGCCTCACCACCGACGCGGTCGTCCTCGCCACCGGCTACCGCGAACGCCCCCTCGACCACATCCTCGGCAACCTCACCAACCACCTCCGCCGCGACAACGCCGGCCGCCCCCGCATCGACGCCCACTACCGCCTCGACCTCGACCCCGCCATCACCGGCAACATCTACGTACAGAACGCCGAACGCCACACCCACGGCGTCGGCGCCCCCGACCTCGGCCTCGCCGCCTGGCGAAGCGCCACCATCCTCAACCACCTCACCGGCACCACCCCCTACCCCCTCCCACAACGCACCGCCTTCACCACCTTCGGCCTCACCCCCCACCACACCGACATCCCCACCCAGAAACCCCTCCTCGTCCCCCTCAACCAAAGCAACTGACAACACCCCCCCACACAGCAAAAAAAGCGGCCGCCCACCTCCCCCAACGGGAAGCAAGCGGCCGCCACACCCTCACCCGACTAGAACACCGGCGAACCATCCCGCGTCAGACGCCAGTCCACCGAAGCGAACGCCGCACCATCCACCGAACCCTTCGCCTGCACCCACGAAATAATCGTGTTCCGGATCTCCTCCGAATTCGCCCACAACTGCTTCGCACCCGGCACATGCGGGAAATTACCCCCACCACTGGCCCGATAATTGTTCACCGCCAGCACGAACTCCGCCGCCGGATCGATCGCCTTGCCCTCGAACGACAGATTCACGATCCGCGAACCATTCGGCTTCGCGATGTCGATGTCATACGTCAGACCAGACACCGCGTCGTAGTTGTAGTCGGGAGTATTGTCCGCGTTCGTCAGCTTCGCCGTATCCACCGGAACACCCGCCGCCGTCTGCACGTAATACCGCGCCGAGAACTCCAGATAGTCCTTCAACTGCGCACCCGTCAGCAACCGCGCCTCAAGCGTGTTCTCGAACGGATACAACCCCGCCGCATCCTTGATCGTCACATTCCCCGCAGGAATCTGCGCCGTCCGCGAGAAACACGACGCCTGCGACAACACCGGCAACGACGCATACGCACCACCCGCCAACGCCGCCTTCACCGTCTCCGCCTGGACGACATTGATCAGATCGATGATCGGCTCGTCCTTCCACGCCGCCTCGGCCGTCGTCATCGCCGCCGTCGACGTACCGATCACCTGGTTGACGTACGCCACCACCTTCCGGTGCTCGTCCACCAGCAACTTCGTGACCTTCGGGTCCTCCGCCACCGTGTTCGAGTTCAGCACCTGGGCACCGGCCTTCTCGACCACCCAGCGCCCCTTCTCCCACACCAGACCGAAGTCGAACAACGTCAGCCGCTGCCCCCACTTCAACGGCTCCGACAACACGACCTTCTTACCGGTCTCCTTGTTCTCCACGAAGTACTCGGGGATCTCCGAATGCGCGTGACCCACCAGAATCGCGTCGATCCCCGGCACCTGCTCCGCCACCAGACCCGCCGCGTTCTCCACATACGGAATCTGATCACCGTACGACGACGTCCCACTGCTCCCCGAATGCGCCGACACGATCACCACATCCGCACCCATCGAACGAAGCCGCGGCACATACTTCGCCGCCTGCTCCTCAAGACCCGGGAACACCATCTTCCCGCTCACATTCGCCTTGTCCCAGATCGCGATCCCGGGGTTGGTCAGACCCAGAATCGCGACCTTCACATCCCGGCCGTGCGGCGTACGCAACTTCTTGATCACATACGGGGCGAACGCCGGCCGCAACGTCTTCGCATCCAGCGCGTTCGCACCCAGCAGCGGAAAATCACACTGCTCCTCGAACTTCCGCAGCACCGGAATGCCGTAGTTGAACTCATGGTTCCCGAGCGCCGCCGCGTCATAGCCGATCGCGTTCATCGCCTGCGCCATCGGGTGCACAGGACCGTGCTTCGCCGTGATCGGATCGATCTTCGCGTAGTAATACGACAACTGCGTACCCTGGATCGTGTCACCCGCATCGATCATCAGGGTGTTCTCACGGCCCTTCTCCCGACGCACCTGATCCACCAGCGTCGAGATCTTCGCCAGACCCACATCGTTGTGCGCCTTGTCGTCGAACTCCTTGTCCGTGAAGTAGTCCCAGTTGAAGACGTTCCCGTGCAGATCCGTCGTCCCCATCACGGTGAACGAGTACCGCTTCGGCGGACGCCCGTGCCCCCGGCCATGCGCCTCGGCCGGCGCCGCGGCACCACCCGCGATCGCCGCGCCCGCCCCGGCCGCGGCCGACGTGCCCAGGAACGTCCTTCGGTTCAGCGGCATCTCGTTCTCTCCCACATCGCAGTTCATTCCGTGCACAGTTCAGTCCGTACACAACGCGCGTAGACCCCACGCACGCGTGGACGACGCGCGTAGATAATCACCCACACCCCGCCCCCGGCAACACCCCCTGCACGTTTCCATTCGATGACCACCCGCCGGCGCGCCCGTTGCCCCAGCGAACTCAACACCGCCCAAGGGCCCCCAACACCCCCGCCGCACGCTCATCGGAGCACCCCGCCGCACAATTCAACACTTGTCAAAAACCCTTCATCCAAAGGACGTTGCGCAGTCATGCACAGCCAATTAACTACCCGTAGGTAAGGTCTAGGCTCGAACCATGCGCCGAGCCAAAATCGTTTGCACCCTAGGACCCGCCACCGACACATACGACCAGATCAAAGCCCTGGTCGACGCGGGAATGGACATCGCCCGCCTCAACCTCAGCCACGGCACCTACGCCGAACACGAAGAGCGCTACCACCACGTACGCAAGGCATCCGACGAAACAGGACGCAGCGTCGGCATCCTCGCCGACCTACAAGGTCCGAAGATCCGCCTCGGCCGCTTCCGCGAAGGACCCGTACTCCTTGAACGCGGCGACGACTTCACCATCACCGTCGAACCCATGGAAGGCGACCGCCACACCTGCGGCACCACCTACACCGGCCTCAACACCGACGTCACCACCGGCGAACGCATCCTCATCGACGACGGCCGCGTCACCCTCGAAGTCACCGAAGTCGACGGCCCCCGCGTCCACACCACCGTCATCGAAGGCGGCATGGTCTCCGACCACAAGGGACTCAACCTCCCCGGCGTCGCCGTCTCCGTCCCCGCCCTCTCCGAAAAGGACATCGAAGACCTCCGCTGGGCCCTGCGCACCGGCGCCGACGTCATCGCCCTCTCCTTCGTCCGCAGTGGACGCGACATCGAGGACGTCCACCGCATCATGGACGAGGAAGGCCGCCGCCTCCCCGTCATCGCCAAGGTCGAAAAACCCCAGGCCGTCGACAACATCGACGACATCGTCGCCGCCTTCGACGGCATCATGGTCGCCCGCGGCGACCTCGGCGTCGAAATGCCCCTGGAACAGGTCCCGATCGTCCAGAAGCGCGCCATCAAACTCGCCAAGCGCAACGCCAAACCGGTCATCGTCGCCACCCAGATGCTCGACTCGATGATCGACAACTCCCGCCCCACCCGCGCCGAAGCCTCCGACGTCGCCAACGCCGTCATCGACGGCACGGACGCCGTGATGCTCTCCGGCGAGACCAGCGTCGGCAAATACCCCATCGAGACGGTCCGCACGATGTCCCGCATCGTCGAAGCCGCCGAGGAGGACATCCTCGCGAAGGGCCTCCCGCCGCTGACCGACCGCAACAAGCCCCGCACCCAGGGCGGCGCGGTCGCCCGCGCGGCAGCCGAGATGGGCGACTTCCTCGGCGCGAAGTTCCTGGTCGCCTTCACCCAGAGCGGCGACACGGTCAAGCGCCTCTCCCGCTACCGCTCACCCATCCCGCTCCTGGCCTTCACCCCGGACCCCGCCACCCGCTCCCAGCTGAACCTCACCTGGGGCGTGGAGACGTTCCTGGGCCCGCACGTGGACTCGACGGACGCGATGGTGGCCCAGGTCGACGAGGAACTGCTGAAGATCGGCCGCTGCCAGAAGGGCGACGTGGTCGTCATCACCGCAGGCTCCCCGCCGGGCGTCGCGGGCTCGACGAACCTGGTGCGCGTGCACCACATCGGCGAGGACGACAGCCCGAAGTAGGGGAGCGCGCTCAGTATTTCGGCCCGACGTGTGCGTCCATGAGGGCTACGGACGCGCGTCGGGCTACGGAGATGTTCTTCGCGTTGGGTTGCCTCCACTCGACTTGGACCTGATCGAGCGTGTTGGTGTAAAGCCCCAGGATGTCGGCCGACAGGTTGGTGAAGAAGTAGCGGGGGTACTCGTACCGCCGTTGTTCACCACCGACGATGCGGATGGTCCAGTTGGTGATCCGGCAGCCGTCGGAGTGGATGAGGCCCCGGATGAACTCCCAGGGGTGGGTGTCGACGATGTCCTGCTGCCAGGCGGCGAGAGTGATTCTTCGGTCGTGCTTCTTGCCGGGGCCGTGTTGAGGAAATAGGCAAGGCCAGTGTTTGCTGGAACACGTGACGTACTGACAGCCCGGACTGGACACGAGACCTACTTTGTTCGCAGGCCGCGCGATCTGTACAGCTTCGACGCAGGCGTCGATGAGGCCCGGCCAGGCGTCGGCGCACGCGATACGGAGGCTGTACACGCCTCGCTTGGTCGCACTGATGCAGCCGTCACCGAGGTAGAGGCCCAGCAGGTACGAGTAGGCGGCGGGGGCGTCGGGGGGCCTGGGCGTATCGCCGCATCGAGGACAGTCGCGGCCGCGGTCGTATGCGAGGGGCTCTATTCGTACGAGCCACGAACGGATGGCGGCTCGGGAAACGCCGATCTGCTTGCTCACGGAGTTCTGGCTGAAGCCCTGAGTGAGGAGAGCCAGCGCACGCTTACGTGTTTCAAGGTCGTACACGGGGCCGAGCTTGGATGGATCTTTGCGCTCGGGGGAGAGAATGGCGCTGTAGTCACACGATCACGTGAATCCGCGCTATTCTCGCGCGAGCTTGGAATCTAAGGAAAAGTGCCCCAGGTGGGATTCGAACCCACACTGTCCGCTGTTTGAGAGCGGCCTCTCTAACCAGTTGGAGTACTGGGGCCTTAGAAAGGAAGGGTGTCCCCTGCCCTGCGTAGTGCCACCATATCGTAGCTAGGTAGGCTCGTGGGAGCTGTACCTGCCCTGAACCAAGGAGCCCCGTGACCACCCCCGAGTCGCCCCAGCCCGTCGCCGACGACGACAAGTCGCACGTCCCGCCGCTGACGACCCGCGTCGTCATCGCCGAGGACGAGGCGCTGATCCGCCTCGACCTCAAAGAGATGCTCGAAGAAGAGGGGTACTCGGTCGTCGGTGAGGCCGGGAACGGTCAGGAGGCCGTCGAGCTGGCCCGGGAGCACAAGCCGGACCTGGTGATCCTCGATGTGAAGATGCCGGTCCTCGACGGGATCTCCGCCGCCGAGAAGATCGCCGAGGAGTCCATCGCGCCCGTCCTGATGCTCACCGCGTTCTCGCAGCGCGACCTCGTGGAGCGGGCCCGGGACGCCGGGGCGATGGCGTACCTCGTGAAGCCGTTCAGCAAGAGCGACGTGGTGCCGGCCATCGAGATGGCGGTGTCGCGGTTCGCGGAGCTGAAGGCGCTGGAGGGCGAGGTCGCGGACCTGTCGCAGCGGCTGGAGACGCGCAAGCTCGTGGACCGGGCGAAGAGCATTCTGCAGACGGACTACGGGCTCTCCGAGCCTGCCGCGTTCCGGTGGATCCAGAAGACGTCGATGGACCGGCGGCTGTCGATGCAGCAGCTGGCGGAGGCGTTGATCGAGGACGCCGAGGAGAAGAAGCGGGCGGCCGAGTAGGCGCACCCGCACTCGTACACGAAGAAGGCCCGCGCCCCGGGCGGTCTGTTCCGGGGCGCGGGCCTTCTTCGTACGCGGTCAGTCCTCGCCGAGGTACGCCTTGCGGACGGACTCGTCGTGGAGGAGGTCCGCTCCGGTGCCGGAGAGGACGATCTTGCCGATCTCCATGACGTGGCCCTGGTCCGCGAGGGAGAGGGCGGCCTGGGCGTTCTGCTCGACGAGCAGGATCGTGGTGCCCGAGGCCTTGAGTTCGACGATGGTCTCCATGATCTTCTGCATCATGATCGGGGAGAGGCCCATGGAGGGCTCGTCGAGCATGAGCAGTTTGGGCTGGGACATGAGGGCGCGTCCCATGGCGAGCATCTGCTGTTCGCCGCCCGAGAGGGTTCCGGCGGCCTGCTTTCGGCGTTCCCCGAGGATGGGGAAGAGGTCGTAGGCGCGCTGGATGTCCTTCTCGATGCCTGCCTTGTCGTTGCGGAGGTAGGCGCCGAGGAGGAGGTTCTCGGTGATCGTCAGCCGGGGGAAGATGTGGCGGCCCTCGGGGGAGTGGGCGAGGCCGAGGGCGACGATCTTGTGTGCGGGGATGTTGGCGAGTGGTTTGCCCTCGAAGAGGATGCGTCCGCCGATGGGCTTGAGCAGTCCGGAGAGGGTGCGCAGGGTAGTGGTCTTGCCGGCGCCGTTGGTGCCGATGAGGGTGACCACCTGGCCGGCGTCGACGGTGAAGGAGATGCCTTTGACGGCTTCGATCTTGCCGTAGGCGACGCGGAGGTCCTCGACCTCGAGCAGTGCGGTCATCGGGTGTCCTCCTCCTCGGTGGTGGTGTCCTTGGTGCTGGTGGGGGCTGAGGCCTCCGCCTCGGCCACCGCTTCGGCTCCGGCCGCTTCCGCTTCCGCCGCTTCGACTTCGGCGACTTCTTCGGCGCCGGGGGCGCCTTCGAAGGGGGTGCCGAGGTAGGCGGCGATGACGCGTTCGTCGCTCTGGACGACGGACGGTGTGCCTTCGACGAGCTTTTCGCCCTGGACGAGGCAGGCCACCCGGTCGCAGAGGTTGAAGATGAAGCGCATGTCGTGCTCGATGACGAGGACGGCGATGCCCTGGTCCCGGATGGCGAAGATGAGTTCTTCGGTGACGCGGGTTTCCTGGGGGTTCATGCCGGCGGTGGGCTCGTCCAGGAGGAGGAGGCCGGGGTCGCTGGCGAGTGCGCGGGCGATTTCCAGCTTGCGCTGGTCTCCGTAGGGGAGGTTGCGCGCGAGGTGGTCGGCCTTGTCCTGGAGGCCGATGAACTCCAGGAGTTCCATGGCGCGTTCGTGGCTGGCCTTCTCGGCTTTGGTGAAGCCGGGGAGGCGCAGGAGTGCCGACCAGAGCCCTTCTTTGGTCCTGGTGTGGCGTCCGACGAGGACGTTTTCCAGGACGGTCATGTTGGCGAAGAGCCTGATGTTCTGGAAGGTGCGGGCGATGCCTGCCTTGGTGACGAGGTGGGGCTTGGGCGGCAGGATGGTGCCCTTGTAGCTGACCTTGCCCTCGGTGGGGACGTAGAGGCCGGTGAGGCAGTTGAAGAAGGTGGTTTTTCCGGCGCCGTTGGGGCCGATGAGTCCGACGATTTCGCCCGCGTTGACGGTGAGGTCGACGTTGCGGACGGCGGTGAGGCCGCCGAAGCGCATGGTGACGCCGCTGGCGTCGAGGACGGTGGTCGCGGTCTTCGTGGTGGTGGTCATGGTGGTCACGCCCCCGCCTTGGTGATGCCGGCGTCGGCTTCTTCGGACTGCCGTGGTTCGGGTACGAGGACGGGTTCGTCGTTCTCGTGGAATTCGAGCTGTTTCCGGCGGTCGGCGACCAGGCCTTCGGGGCGGAAGCGCATCAGGAGGATGAGGGCCACGCCGAAGAGGAAGAGCTGGTAGTCCTGCATGAACTGCAGTTTGGCCGGGATGAGGTAGAGCAGTGCGGCGCCGACGAAGGGTCCGCTGAGGGTTCCCATGCCGCCGAGGATGACGGCGGCGAGGAGGAACGCGGAGTTCGGGGGTACGGAGCCGGCGAACTGGTACTGCTCGGGTGTCACCGTGTAGTTGACGTGTGACTGGACGGTGCCGGCGAGCCCGGCGAGGGTGGCGCCGAGGGCGAAGGCGAGCAGCTTGAGCCGGAAGGCGTTGATGCCCATGGCGGTGGCTGCGGTCTCGTCTTCGCGGATGGCGACCCAGGCGCGGCCGATGCGGGAGTCTCCGGAGCGGCGGAAGACGAGGACGACGACGGCGGTGACGACGAGCATCAGCAGGTAGTAGTTGGCGGGCCTGCTGAGGGTGAAGGGGCCGACGTCGTGGCTGAGTCCGAAGTCGAATCCGAAGAGGTTGAGGTCGGGGATGCTGGGGATGCCCTGGGAGCCGTTGGTGAGGTCGGGTCCGCTGTTGCCGTTGAGGTTGTTGACGGTGACGCGGAAGATCTCTCCGAAGCCGAGGGTGACGATGGCGAGGTAGTCGCCGCGCAGTCTCAGGGTCGGGGCGCCGATGAGGACGCCGAAGATCAGTGAGACGACGGCTCCGGTGAGGACGGCGGCCCAGAAGGGGAACTGGACGCCGATCGCGGAGAGGGGTGCGCCGGAGACGAGGGCGGCGGTGTAGGCGCCGACGCCGAGGAAGGCGACGTAGCCGAGGTCGAGGAGGCCGGCGAGGCCGACGACGACGTTGAGGCCGAGTGCGACGGTGGCGAAGATGAGGATGTTCGCGCCGATGAGGGCGTATTCCGCGGTGTCCTGGGTGAAGGGGAAGCAGAACGCCGCCGCCAGGGCTGCGGTGAGGGTGACGTTGCGGTGCTTCGTGGTCAGCGCGGTGATGCGGGCGATGAGTCCGGCCCGGGTGAGTGCGGTGAAGGCGAAGCCCGCGGTGATGAGGAAGCCGATGAACTGTTCGGATTCCTCGGTGGGGATGTCGACGCAGAAGGTGAAGATGTAGAGCGCGACTCCGAAGGCGCCGGCGATGACGAGGATCTCGCCCCAGGCGGGGAGGGCCTTGGCGCGGCCGGCGGAGGGTGCGGCGAGGCTGTTGCGGAAGCGCTGCCAGGCGTTCGCGGGGGGCCCGTCGGCGGGGAGCGGTTCGTCGCTGGGGAGTGCGAGGGCGGCGAGGACGGCGATGAGTGCGCCGATGCCGCTGACCCAGGCTCCGGGTTCCAGGTTGACGATGCCGCCGAGTTCGTACGTGATGGCGCCGATGGTGTAGCCGGTGACGCCGAGGGTGCCGAGGGCGAAGAGGCGGACGGGGCTGTTGGTGCCGCCGGGGGTGAGCCAGCGCAGGCCTCGGATGCCGTATCCGCAGAGGGTGAAGAGGAGGGTGAGGATCGCACCGGTGAGGGTGAGGATCTGGAGGCCGCCGGGGTAGCCGGTGACGGTGAGGTCGCCGGGGAATTCGGAGGTCCAGGTCCAGGGGAGGAAGGTGCCGGCGAGGGCGATGGCCGCGCCGGCGGCGGTGGCGATGCGGGCGGCCGGTGCGGGCAGGGGGATGAGTGCTTTCTGGGTGGTCATCCGTATCACGCCCTGTCCGCGACGCGTTCGCCGAGCAGGCCCTGGGGGCGGAGCAGCAGGACGACGATGAGGAGGACGAAGGCCCATACGTCCTTCCAGGCGCCGCCGCCGAAGAGGTCCATGCCGGGGACGTCGCTCATGTAGCCGGTGGCGAGGGATTCGGCGACGCCGAGTACGACTCCGCCGAGCATGGCGCCGTAGATGTTGCCGATGCCGCCGAGTACGGCTGCGGTGAAGGCTTTGAGGCCCATGATGAAGCCCATTTTGAAGCCGATCTGGCCGTTCTTGAGCCCGTAGGCGACGGCTGCGACGGCTGCGAACGCGGCACCGATGGCGAAGGCCATGACGATGATGCGGTCGGTGTTGATGCCCATGAGCTTGGCGGTGTCGGGGTCCTGCGAGGTGGCCTGCATGCCGCGGCCCGAGCGGGTCTTGGAGACGAAGAGGCCGAGGGCGATCATGCAGACGGGTGCGGCGATGAGGACGAAGAGGTCACCGCGCTGGATGTGGGTGCCGAGGACGTCGAAGGCTTCGCCCTTGAACTGGGGGAAGGGGCGGTCCTTGGTGGCGTTGGGGTACCACTTCCAGATGGCCTGCTGGAGTGCGAGGGAGAGTCCGATCGCGGTGATCAGCGGGGCGAGCCGGGGGGCGGTGCGCAGGGGCCGGTAGGCGAAGCGTTCGGCTGCGACGCTGATGGCGACGGAGCATATGACGCCGCCGATGATCATGAGGGGGACGATTGCGAGGAGGTTGAGGCCGGCCGGCATCCAGAGGTACACGGTGAGTGCTCCGAAGCCTCCGATCATGAAGATCTCGCCGTGGGCGAAGTTGATGAGCTGGATGATTCCGTAGACCATCGTGTAGCCGATCGCGATGAGTCCGTACATCGCGCCGAGGATGAGTCCATTGGCCAGCTGTTGCGGCAGTTCGTGCACCGCAGGGCCTCCGTGGAGTGGTTCGGATATGGCACCGCGCGGGAGTGCTCTTGGCGCTCCCGCGCGGTCTGGTGTCAGTCAGTTGGTGACCGGGAGCGGTGTTACGGCTTGTAGGCCTCGCTGAGCTTGGAGACCCACTTGCCGCCGTCGACCTGGTAGGCGGTCATCATGGTGTTGGTGGTGTCGCCGTATTCGTCGAAGGCGACGGGGCCGGTGACGCCTTCGAAGCTGACCTTGCCGACGGCTTCGAGGACCTTGGCGCGGGCGTCGTCGGGGAGCTTGCCCTCGTTGGCTGCGACGACGGCCTTGACGGCCTCGATGATGGCCCAGGTGGCGTCGTAGGTGCCGCCGCCGTAGGCCTCGTAGGCGTCCTTGTATCCGGCGGTCTTGTAGCTGGCGATGAAGGCCTTGGCGGAGTCGAGTTCTTCGACGGGCTTGCCGACGGAGGTGGCGATGTCGCCCTGGGCCTTCTTGTTGAGCTTGATGAAGTCGGCGCTGTACATGCCGTCGCCGCCCATGAGGGGGATCTGGACGCTGTCCTTGAGCTGCTGGCTCAGGGGGGCGCCGGCGGGGTATTCCCCGCCGTAGTAGACGGCCTTGGCGCCGGACTTCTTGACCTTGGTGACGACGGCGTTGAAGTCGCGGTCGTCGGGGTTGACGTGGTCGGAGCCGGCGATCTTGCCGCCGAGGCCGGTGAAGGTCGCCTTGAAGGAGGCGGCGAGACCGGCGCCGTAGGGCTTCTGGTCGTCGATGAGGTAGACCTGCTTGATCTTCGCGTTGTTGTACAGGTACTTCGCGGCGAAGGCGCCCTGGATCTGGTCCGTGGTGGCGGTGCGGAAGTAGGTCTTGAAGGGGCGCTTCTTGTCGCCGGTCTTCCAGTTGTCGCCCTGGGTGAGCTCGGTGCCGGTGTTGGCGGGGGAGATCTGGGTGAGGCCGGCGTCGTTGAGGGGCTTCTGCATCGACTGGGAGACGCCGGAGTTCAGGGGTCCGACGACGCCGAGGACCTTTTTGTTGTCGATGAACTTGGTGGCGTTCTGCTGGCCGACGGAGGGCTGGGCCTGGTCGTCGAGGGGCTGGACCTCGAAGGTGATGCCCGGGACCGTCTTGTTCTTGTTCGCCGTCTTGGCGGCGAGGTCGGCGGAGTTCTTGATGCCGAGGCCGAGGGCGGAGAGGTCGCCGGTCAGCGGGGCGTCGACGCCGATGACGACGGTCTGGGTGTCCCCGCTGCTGCTGCCCTTCTTGTCGTCGTCGCGCGACCCGCAGGCGGTGAGTGTCAGTGCTCCTGTGGTGAGCACTGTGGTGAGGATGAGCAAAGAACGGTGTCGCACGAAAAGTCCTTTCCCTGGCGCGGCCTCCTCTGCTTGAGGTGCCGTGTCGTTCGCCGGGCCGTACTGGGTCGGTACAGGGCCGTGTGCAGACGCGCCCGGCGGCGCGGTGACTGGCGGTGACTCTAAGGGCAGGGGTGGGGGTGGGGGATGGGGTGGCGCAGGATGTGACTGTCTTGTTATGCCCTTGAGCAAGGCTTGAGGTGGCTGTGTGGATATGTCCGGCTATTTACTGGACGGCGAAGTGACCACATGCTGAGAACGTGCAGCTCTGTCAAGGGGCTTGAGCGGATCTTGGTGCTGTCGCCCGGCGGGGGGTGCGGGGAGGTGCCGGAGGCATGCCTGAGGGCCCGGTGCCTGCGGGGCCGGGCTGTCTGTGCTGCGTCGGGTGGGTGCGCATTGCGGTTTTGTTTACGCAGTGTTACGACCGGGGCGGTGGGGTCGACGCGGTGTGGTGGGTGGGCAGGCGGGGCGTGGCTGATGAGTGGGCCATGGGCCGGGCGGGGTGGTCAAGGGTGTTGGCGGCCGGTGTTGTGCAAGTTCTGTGTGTGTGGGGGTGGTTGTGTCCGGGTATGGCGCTGCCCGGCCGGATTGGGGGTCCGGCCGGGCAGGGGGTGGTGCGTGGTGGTGGGGGGTCAGGAGGGTCAGGAGGCGTCGGCCTTGGGGAGGTCGCGCAGGAGGCAGGTGAGGCGGGCGGTGCAGACCCGCTTGTCCTGTTCGTCGGTGATGACGATCTCGTACGTGGTGGTGGTGCGGCCGCGGTGTACGGGGGTGGCGACGCCGGTGACGAGGCCGTTTCGTACCCCTCGGTGATGGGTGCAGTTGAGGTCGACGCCGACGGCGATCTTGGTGGCGCCGCCGTGGAGCATGGCGCCGACGGAGCCGAGGGTCTCGGCGAGGACGGCGGAGGCGCCGCCGTGCAGGAGTCCGTAGGGCTGGGTGTTGCCTTCGACGGGCATGGTGGCGACGACGCGGTCGGCGGAGGCTTCGGTGATCGTGACGCCCATGCGTTCGCCGAGGTGGCCTGCGGAGAAGAGGGAGGGCAGGTCGACGCCGAGGGTGGCGTACTCGTCGATGATCTCCTGGGGGAACGTGGGTGTGGTGTGCTCGCCCATGGGTCCGGCTCCGATCGTCTGCGGTGGTTCGCTGGTGCGTACACGTTCGCTGGCGTGTGCACGTTCTTGTGTGTGCACTGTTCTTATCAGACGACTGAGCGGCCGCTTAGTGCCGCCCGCGCGGGGGCCGTCAGCGTGTGTTCTCGAAGCGGATGACGACGGACTTGCTGGCAGGGGTGTTGCTGGTGTCGGCGGTGGAGTCCAGGGGCACGAGCACGTTGGTCTCCGGGTAGTACGCGGCGGCGCAGCCCCGGGCGGTGGGGTAGTGGACGACGCGGAAGCCGGGGGCGCGTCGCTCGGTGCCGTCCTTCCATTCGCTGACGAGGTCGGTGTAGGCGCCGTCGGTGAGGCCGAGGGCGGTGGCGTCGTCGGGGTGGACGAGGACGACGCGGCGGCCGCCCTTGATGCCGCGGTAGCGGTCGTCGAGGCCGTAGATGGTGGTGTTGTACTGGTCGTGGGAGCGCAGGGTCTGCAACAGTAGGCGGCCTTCGGGGAGTTCGGGGAACTCGACGGGGGCGGCGGTGAAGTTGGCCTTGCCGGTGGCGGTGGGGAAGCGGCGGGAGTCGCGGGGGGCGTGCGGGAGGGTGAATCCGCCGGGGTGGGCGACGCGTTGGTTGAAGTTCTCGAAGCCGGGGACGACGCGGGAGATGCGGTCGCGGATCGTCGCGTAGTCCTTCTCGAACTCCTCCCAGGGGGTGGTGGAGGCGGGGCCGAGTACGGTGCGGGCGAGGCGGGCGACGATGGCGGGTTCGGAGAGCAGGTGGGGGCTTGCGGGGGTGAGGTTGCCGCGGGAGGCGTGGACCATGCTCATGGAGTCCTCGACGGTGACGAACTGCTTGCCGCCGGCCTGGATGTCCTTGTCGGTGCGGCCGAGGGTGGGCAGGATCAGGGCCCGGGCGCCGGTGACGGTGTGGGAGCGGTTGAGCTTGGTGGAGACGTGGACGGTGAGGCGTGCGTTGCGCATCGCGGCCTCGGTGACGTGGGTGTCGGGGGAGGCGGAGACGAAGTTGCCGCCCATGGCGAAGAAGACCTTGGCGTCGCCGTCGCGCAGGGCCCGGATGGAGCGGACCACGTCGTAGCCGTGGTGGCGCGGTGAGGTGATGGAGAATTCCTTGTCGAGGGCGTCGAGGAAGGCGGTCGAGGGCCGCTCGAAGATGCCCATGGTGCGGTCGCCCTGGACGTTGGAGTGGCCGCGGACGGGGCAGACTCCGGCGCCGGTCCGGCCGATGTTTCCGCGCAGCAGAAGGAAGTTGACGACTTCGCGGATGGTCGGCACGGAGTGTTTGTGCTGGGTGAGGCCCATGGCCCAGCAGACGATGGTGCGCTCGGAGGCGAGGACCATGGCGAGGGCCTCTTCGATGGCGGTGCGCTCGAGGCCGGTCGCGGCGAGGGTCTGCTCCCAGTCGGCTTCGGCCGCGGCTGCGGCGAACTCTTCGTAGCCGTGGGTGTGTGCGGCCACGAAGGTCTCGTCGACGGCGCCCTCGGTCTCCAGGATCAGTTTGTTGAGGAGCCGGAAGAGGGCCTGGTCGCCGCCGATGCGGATCTGGAGGAACAGGTCGTTCAGGGCGGTGCCCTTGATCATGCCGTGGGGGGTCTGGGGGTTCTTGAAGCGTTCGAGTCCGGCCTCGGGCAGCGGGTTCACCGAGATGATCTTCGCTCCGGCGGACTTGGCCTTCTCCAGGGCGGAGAGCATCCGGGGGTGGTTCGTGCCCGGGTTCTGTCCGGCGACGATGATCAGGTCGGCGTGGTGGAGGTCCTCCAGGGAGACGGAGCCCTTTCCTACGCCGATGGTTTCGGTGAGTGCCGAGCCGGAGGACTCGTGGCACATGTTGGAGCAGTCGGGGAGGTTGTTGGTGCCGAACTCGCGGGCGAAGAGCTGGAGGAGGAACGCGGCCTCGTTGCTGGTGCGCCCGGAGGTGTAGAAGAGGGCTTCGTCGGGGGAGGCGAGGGCGCGGAGCTCCTCGGCGATGACGGCGAAGGCGCGCTCCCAGGTCACGGCCTCGTACCGGTCGGCGCCCTCGGGCAGGTACATGGGCTGGGTGATGCGGCCCTGCTGGCCGAGCCAGTAGCCGCTGCGGGCGGCGAGGTCGGCGAGGGGGTGCGCGGCGAAGAAGTCCGGGGTGACGCGGCGCAGGGTTGCTTCCTCGGCGACGGCCTTGGCGCCGTTCTCGCAGAATTCGGCGGTGTGCCGTTTGTCGCCTTCGGGCCAGGCGCAGCCGGGGCAGTCGAAGCCGTCCTTCTGGTTGACCTTGAGGAGAGTCCGGGCGGTGCGGCGGACGCCCATCTGCTGCTGGGCCATGCGCAGGCTGTGGGCGACGGCGGGGAGCCCGGCGGCGGAGTGCGGGGCCGGTTCGACCTGGGGTGCGTCCTGGACCGGGTCTCCTGCGGGCGGCTTGGTGGCCATCGTGCTCCCCTTCGAGCTGCCGCGGACCGTGCGCGGTCCGCTGTGCGTGTGTGCTTCTCCTCGATCCTGGCACGCGGCGGGGGCGGGCCGCCCGCCGTGCGGTCCCGGATGGCGGCGGGCGGTGGCCGGTCCGGATTGTCAGTGGTACGTGGCAGGATCGGGGTGTGGCTGAGACGGCATCGAAGAAGACGGCAGACAACCGACCGCGCCTGCTCCTGATGGACGGGCACTCCCTGGCGTACCGGGCGTTCTTTGCGCTGCCTGCGGAGAATTTCACGACGGGGGCGGGGCAGCCGACGAACGCGGTGTACGGCTTCGCGTCGATGCTCGCGAACACGTTGCGTGACGAGGCGCCGACGCATTTCGCGGTGGCGTTCGACGTGTCGCGCAAGACGTGGCGCTCGGAGGAGTTCCCCGAGTACAAGGCGAACCGTTCGAAGACGCCGGACGAGTTCAAGGGCCAGGTCGAGCTGATCGGCGAGCTGCTGGACGCGATGCACGCGGACCGTTTCGCGGTCGACGGTTTCGAGGCGGACGACGTCATCGCGACGCTGGCGACGCAGGCCGAGGCGGCCGGGTTCGAGGTGCTGATCGTCACGGGTGACCGGGATTCGTTCCAGCTGATCACGGACCGGGTGACGGTGCTGTACCCGACCAAGGGTGTGTCGGAGCTGACGCGGTTCACCCCGGAGAAGGTCGAGGAGAAGTACGGGCTGACCCCGCAGCAGTATCCGGACTTCGCGGCGCTGCGCGGTGACCCGTCGGACAACCTTCCGGGCATTCCCGGGGTGGGGGAGAAGACGGCCGCGAAGTGGATCAACCAGTTCGGTTCGTTCGACGAGCTGGTGGCGCGGGCCGATGAGGTCAAGGGGAAGGCCGGGCAGAATTTCCGCGACCATCTGGACGCGGTGCGGATGAACCGGCGGCTGACCGAGATGGTCCGTGACGTGGAGCTGCCGAAGACTCCGTCCGATCTTGAGCGTGCTCCGTACGACCGCACGGCGGTCACCGGGGTGCTCGATGTGCTGGAGATCCGTAATCCGAGCCTGCGTGAGCGGCTGCTCGCGGTGGACCCGGGCAAGACCGAGGACGAGGCGCCCGCACCCGCCGCGGGCATCGCGCTGGACGGTTCGGTGCTGGGTGCGGGTGAGCTCGCCCCGTGGCTGGCGGAGCACGGCGCGCAGCCGCTGGGCGTCGCCACGGTCGACACGTGGGCGCTCGGCAGTGGCACGGTCACGGAGATTGCGCTCGCCGCGGCCGGCGGGGCCGCCGCCTGGTTCGACCCGGCCCGGATCGACGAGGCCGACGAGCGGGCGTTCGCGGCGTGGATCGCGAACGCGGACCGGCCGAAGGTCATGCACAACGCGAAGAGCGTGATGCGGGTCTTCCCGGAGCACGGGTGGCGGACCGAAGGCGTGTCGATGGACACCGCGCTCGCCGCGTATCTGGTGAAGCCGGGCCGGCGCTCGTTCGCGCTGGACGCCCTGGCCGTGGAGTACCTGGGCCGTGAGCTGGCTCCGGCGGCGTCGTCCGACGGCCAGCTGGCGTTCGGTGGGGACGACCAGGCCGAGGCGGATGCCCTGATGGCGCAGGCGCGTGCGGTCCTCGATCTCGGTGACGCGTTCACGGCGCGGCTGAAGGAGGTCGGCGCGGCCGAGCTGCTGCACGACATGGAGCTGCCGACGTCGATCCTGCTGGCGCGCCTCGAGCGGCACGGCATCGCTGCGGACCGGGCACATCTGGAGGGTATGGAGCAGCAGTTCGCGGGTGCCGTGCAGCAGGCGGTGAAGGAGGCGCACGCCGCGGTGGGCCGCGAGTTCAACCTCGGTTCGCCCAAGCAGCTCCAGGAGGTCCTCTTCGGTGAGCTGGGCCTGCCGAAGACGAAGAAGACGAAGACCGGGTACACGACGGACGCGGACGCGCTGGCGTGGCTGGCCGCGCAGACCGAGCACGAGCTGCCGGTCATCATGCTGCGCCACCGCGAGCAGGCGAAGCTGCGGGTCACGGTCGAGGGCCTGGTCAAGACGATCGCGGCGGACGGCCGTATCCACACCACGTTCAACCAGACGGTGGCGGCGACCGGCCGGCTGTCCTCCACCGACCCCAATCTGCAGAACATTCCCGTGCGTACGGACGAGGGCCGGGCGATCCGCCGGGGCTTCGTCGTCGGCGAGGGCTTCGAGTCGCTGATGACGGCGGACTACAGCCAGATCGAGCTGCGGGTGATGGCCCACCTCTCCGAGGACGCGGGCCTGATCGAGGCGTTCACGTCCGGTGAGGACCTGCACACCACGGTCGCCTCCCAGGTCTTCGGCGTCCAGAAGACGGCGGTCGACCCGGAGATGCGGCGCAAGATCAAGGCCATGAGCTACGGGCTGGCGTACGGGCTGTCCGCGTTCGGTCTGTCCCAGCAGCTGAACATCGAGGCGGGCGAGGCCCGTGGCCTCATGGACACCTACTTCGAGCGGTTCGGCGGGGTCCGTGAGTATCTGCGCCGGGTGGTGGAGGAGGCCAGGGCCACCGGTTACACGGAGACGATCTTCGGCCGCCGCCGCTATCTGCCGGACCTCAACAGCGACAACCGCCAGCGTCGTGAGACGGCCGAGCGGATGGCGCTCAACGCCCCGATCCAGGGCACGGCCGCGGACATCGTCAAGGTCGCCATGCTCCACGTCGACCGGGCGCTGACCGAGGCGAAGCTGACGTCACGGATGCTGCTCCAGGTCCATGACGAAATCGTGCTGGAGATCGCCCCGGGCGAGCGTGAGCAGGTGGAGAAGATCCTGCGCCACGAGATGGCGACGGCCGTACAACTGCGGGCGCCGCTGGACGTGTCGGTCGGCGTGGGCCCGGACTGGGAGTCCGCCGCACACTGACGCGGGGCCCGTGTGTCCTCAGTCGCCGGTCCGGCTCGTGTCCCGGGCCGGTCCGGCGGCGGGGAGCGGGGGCGTGCCGGCGGCGGGGAGCGCGGGGGTGCCGGTGCCCCGGCTCCGCAGCCGCGTCCACACCCCGTACAGCACGAGTCCGACGGCGAGCCCGGCGCCCGCGCCGAAGCACGCGGTCGGGATGATGTCGAGCGGGGTGCTGAGATGTCCGAAGTACGCGTACCAGCGCGCGCAGCGGTGCACGAGGCCCAGCAGTACGCACAGCCCGATGGACGCGGCGGCCCACCACCGTGCCCGGCGGTCCAGTACCGGTACGGACACCGGCGTCGGCCTCGCTCCCGCCCGGCGCAGCCCCGACACGGTGAACCACACGAGCACCGTCAGAGCCAGCGCCGAACTCCCGTACTGGACCAGCTGGAACACCGGGTGGCCGCCCGCGTTCCGCCCGAGCACCGGCACCAGTCGCACACCCCACCGGTCGTGGTGGGTGAAGGCGTCCCAGCCGACATGGGTGGCGGCCCCGATGACGGCCGACACCACGAACCACGCACCGTCCCGCAGGCCCCGCGGTCCGCGTTCCGGCGGGCGCCGGGCGCCGCGGACCCACGCGTGCACCCGCCCCTGCCAGGCCGTCGGCAGCAATGCCACGAGAGGTTCGCGCAGCAGCAGCCACATCGCCACGGTCGCCGCGGTGATCAGGACGTCGACGGTGAACACTCCCCACCAGGCGTGGGTGACCTGGCCGAACTCCATGGCGCCCGGGATCGCGGTGTCCGCGTAGTACGTCATGTCGGGGGCGAACGATCCGGCGACGAGAGCCGGGGCGAGGAGCGGTCCGCGCCCTGTTCCGTCGCGGCGGATCCCGGGGAGGACGGCTGCGGCGTGGCTGAGCGTAAACGGCATGGGGGAAGTATGCGTGGGCGGCCGGCACCCACTTTTCACCAACTGGACAACTTGCGGACCGGAAGGTGAGAAACCGGTAAGAAGCGGCCGGGCCGCTGTGTTCCGGCGGCACAAGTTGCCGTAGGGTCGCCTGAGTCCAGGCGCAGGGGAGCGCGGACAGTTGTCGAGGGGGAGGGCCCACACGTTATGGCAGCGCAATTCGGTCGCCGGCTGCGCAGAGGGGCGACCACGGCTGCCGTGGCCGCTGCCGCTGTGGCCGCTCTTTCCGCATCGCAGGGCCCCGGTTCGCCGCTGGTGGCGTCCGACAGCGACCAGCCGTCCGCCGGTCCGGCGGGGTCGACGCCCTCGGGGGACGGCGCCGCGTCCGGCAACTCGCCCTACTTCACCGACCTGCCGCCGCTGACCACGCCCAGCAAGCCGGGCACCTCCGTCAATCTGCCCGTGACCGGCAGTGCGGAATCGGGCATACCGGCGTCGGTTCTCGCGGCGTACAAGAAGGCCCAGCAGACCATCGCGGGTACGGACGCCGCCTGCCGGCTGCCGTGGCAGCTCCTCGCCGCGATCGGCAAGGTCGAGTCGGGCCAGGCCCGCGGCGGCCGCGTCGACGCGCAGGGCACCACGTTCTCCCCGATCCTCGGCCCGGCCCTCAACGGCCAGGGCTTCGCCCTGATCAAGGACACCGACAACGGTGCCTACGACGGTGACTCGACGCACGACCGGGCGGTCGGCCCGATGCAGTTCATCCCGTCCACCTGGGCGACCTGGGGCCAGGACGGCAACGCCGACGGCCGCAGGGACCCCAACAACATCTACGACGCGGCGCTCGCCGCCGGCCGCTACCTCTGCGCCGGCTCGCGCGATCTGGCGGTCTCCGCCGACCTGGACCGGGCGGTCCTGAGCTACAACCACTCGGACGAGTACCTGCGTACCGTCCGCACCTGGTTCGACTACTACAACCGCGGCACGCACGAGGTGCCGGACGGCACCGGTGTGCTGCCGGTGGAGTCCAGCACGGGAACGCGTCCGCACACCGGCTCCCGCACCCACGGCAGCAACCCTTCCTCCTCGCCGTCGCAGTCGCCGTCGCCCTCGCCTTCCGGGACGCCGTCCCCCGCCCCGACGCCCAAGCCGCCGTCGAAGCCGGCTCCCGGGCCCAGCGAGCCGGGCAGGGGCCCGGGCGGCACGACGCCGCCCGCCACCCCGACTCCCGAGCCCACGCCGTCCCCGGCCCTCGCAGCCGTGCGGGACGCGGGCACCGGCGAGCTGACCGCCACGGCGGGCGACGCCTTCGCCGAGCGCGTCAAGGTGCGGGCGCAGAGCAACTTCGGCAAGCCGCTCGCCAAGGTGTCCGTGACGTTCACCGTCACCGGTGACACGGACGCCGCGTTCGACGGCGGGAAGCGCACCGCCACCGGCGTCACCGGCGCCGACGGCACGGTCACCGCGCCGGTGCTGAAGGCGGGCGAGAAGTCGGGGACGTTCACCGTGCGCGCCACGGCCACCGGCACCTCGCTGCCGGCCGTCACGTACGCGGCGACCGTCACCGCCCGGCAGGCCGACGCCATCGCACGGACGGGCACCGCGGAGCTGACGGCGGTGGCGGGCCAGACGTTCGCCGACGTCACGGCCGCGGCCACCTACAAGGGCGCGGTCGCAGACCGGGTCGCCGTCACCGCCACCATGATCACCGACGACGAGACGCCGGCCGAGAACGACAAGGGTCCCTACTTCACGGACGACGAAGGCGACCCGGTTCGCACCCTGGTGTTCACCACGGACGCCGACGGCAAGCTGACCCTGCCGAAGATCTACGCCGACGGCGCCGCGGGCACGTACAAGCTGCGCCTGACCACCGAGGGCGGCGCCACCGTCGTCATCGAGCTCACGGTCGAGGCGCCTGCCGCCTGATCCACGCACAGCGCGCCTGAACAGCCCCTTCGCCGGCACCCGGCCAAGGGGCTGTTCTATGTGTTCTCATCTCACGCCCCGGTTGCTACGGTGCCCCAGCCCTGACGACCCATCAGTTCCGCAGCTTCCGGGAGGCCGAGCATGCGTGCCCTAGTCGCCGCCGCCATCGGACTGGCCGCCGCCCTCGCCCTCGTCCTGACCATCAGCGCGATCGGCGCACCACCCGGCGAGACCTCGCCCAAACCCCTGCTGACCACGGTCCCGGGTCCCAAGCACTAGCCGCAGTCGCCAGCCGTCCGCACCACGGAATGCAGAGGGAGGACACCCATGCGCCGCCGAGCCGGCCTCGTACTCCTGGCCTTCGCCGTCTTCTTCGCCGCGCTGTCACCGCTGTTGCGCTGGTACGCCTTCCCGCGGCTGGCGAAGATCCCGCCGAACCAGTACCAGGAGACCGTGCTGGAGGCGAGCCCCGCGACCCTGCTCGACTACAGCACCCTCAAGGCCGAGAAGGTCGACAGGATCACCATCGTGCAGACCCTCAAGGGCAACGTCGAGGAGTCGGAGAAGATCGAGCGCAGCGCCGGCCGCGACGTCGTCGTGTGGGACGCCCTGTCCTACGTACAGGGGCCCGACGGCAAGATGGTCTCCAAAATCCCCGAGCGCTACATCTTCGACGCGCACAGCCAGGACCCGGTCCACGCCACCGGCGAAATGGTCGACGGTGATCCGGTGAGCCGCGAGGGCATCGAGTTCAAGTGGCCCTTCCTCACGGAGAAGCGCGACTACGAGTACTTCGACGCCCAGACCCGTACCAGCTCGCCCATCCACTACCGGGGCAAGCGGAACTTCCGGGGCATGGACGTCTACTACTTCGAGCAGACCGTCCCCTGGACCAAGGTGCCCATGCCGAAGACGATGCCGATCAAGGGCATCACCGCCGCGCAGATCGCCAAGACCGGTGTGACCCGCTGGTACACCACCAAGCGGATGTTCTGGATCGACCCCGTCACCGGGGCGCCGGTCAACGGCGAGGAGATCCACAAGGAGGAGCTGCGGAACGCCAAGGCGATGGGCATGCCCAAGGACACCATCACCGTGTTCTCCGGGCATGTGAAGATCCGCGAGGACTACCTCGCCGCGACCGTCGAACTGGTCAAGTCCCAGCGGATCCTGATCCTGCTGCTGACCTCGTACCTGCCCTGGGGCTTCCTCGTCCTGGGCGGCGGGCTGCTCGCGCTCTCGCTGTGGCTGGAGGCGCGTTCGCGGCGGCCGGGCGAGGCGGAGACGGTCGGGCGGAAGGAACCGGAGCCCGTCCCTACCCCCGCTTGAGCCGCGCCTTCGTGAACCGGGTCGCCTCCACCGTCGTCGGGTCCTCCGGCCACGGGTGCTTCGGGTAGCGGCCGCGCAGCTCCGCCCGTACCGCCTTGTAACCCTCGCGCCAGAACGACGCCAGGTCCGCCGTCACCGCCGCCGGCCGCCCCGCGGGCGAGAGCAGATGGACCAGAACCGGCACACCGGCCACCCGCGGGGTCTCCTGGAGGCCGAACAGCTCCTGGAGTTTCACCGCGAGCACCGGCTGGGCCCCGCCGTACTCGACCCTGATCCGCGAGCCGCTCGGCACCTCGATTCGCTCCGGGGCCAGATCGTCCAGCCGGGCCGCCTCACCGGTCGCCCACGGCAGCAGCCTGCGCAGCGCCTGCCCCGCGTCGATTCCGGCCAGGTCCGTGCGGCGGCGGGCACGTGACAGCTCGGGCTCCAGCCACTGCTCGGTACGGTCCAGCAGCGCCTCGTCCGAGACGTCCGGCCACGGAGCGCCGAGCTCCCGGTGGAGAAAGGCCAGCCGCTCCCGCAGCTGCTCCGTGTCGCGGCTCCAGCGCAGCAGCCCGAGGCCCTCCTGCCGCAGCCCCTCCACCAGGGCCTCGCGGACAAGTGCGGGATCCGGCTTCTTCAGCGGGCGCGCCGCCAGCTCCACGGCGCCCAGGCGCTCCACCCGGCGGGCCACCACGTCCCGGCCGTCCCAGCGGACCTCCTCGCCGGCGAACCGCAGATGCCCGGCCGCCGTGCGGGCGGTGTCCTCGTCGATCACCGCGGCGAGCCGTACCTGCGCCGACGCGGCATGCGCCGGACGGTCGGCGACCGCGACCGCCAGCCACGGCGCACTGCGCAGCCGCGAGCCGTCCCGCAGCTCCGCTCCGGTGCCGGACGCCATCAGGAACGTCCCCTCCCCCCGGGCCCGCGCCACCCGCTCGGGAAAGGCCAGGGCCGCGATCAGGCCGACGGCGGCGTCGTCCGGACCGGACCCGCCGCTCCCGGCGCCCTTGATGGAGGAGGACAGCCGCCGCACCTCCTGGCGCCAGCGGGCCGCGTAGCCGTCCTTGCCCAGCCGGGCGGTACGCAGCGCGGCTGCCAGGTCGTCGCCGTACTCCCGCGGCGGCTCCTCGCTGAGCAGCGCCACGACCTCCGCGGCCCGCCGGCCGCCGACCTCGGCCGCCCCGTCGAGCAGGGCCCTGGCCAGCCGGGGGTGCAGCCCGAGCCGGGACATCCGTACGCCCCGGTCGGTCACGCGGCCGTCGGTCCCCACGGCGCCGACCGCCGTCAGCACCTCGCGGGCAGCCGCCATCGCCCCGGCCGGCGGCGGGTCCAGCAGCGCGAGCCCCGTGGCGTCCGGATCGCCCCAGCAGGCCGCCTGGAGGGCGAACGCCGACAGATCGGCCACCTTGATCTCGGGGGAGGGGAACCGGGCGAGCCGCCCGTCCTCCGCCTGCTCCCAGCAGCGGTAGACCGTCCCGGGGGCCTCGCGTCCGGCCCGGCCCGCCCGCTGGCGGCCCGCCGCCTGCGAGGCCCGGACCGTCGTGAGCGCGCTCAGGCCCCGCGCGTGGTCGGTGCGCGGCTCCCGGGCCAGCCCGGAGTCCACGACGGTCCGCACGCCCGGAACGGTCAGGGAGGACTCCGCCACCGACGTCGCCAGCACCACCCGCCGCCCTTCGGACGAACCGGCCAGCACCGCGTCCTGCACCGCCGCCGGGGCCCGCCCGTGCACCTGGAGCACCTCGGCGGCCACCCCGGACAACTGCCCGGCGACCCTGCTGATCTCGCCGACGCCGGGCAGGAAGCACAGCACGTCGCCGTCCCGCTCGGCCAGCGCCCTCCGCACCACGGAGGCGACGTGGGTCAGCATCGCCGGATCGACCCGCATCCCATGCGGCGGCCGCACCGGCCGCGCCGGCGGGGCCCACACCACCTCCACCGGGTACGACACACCCTCGGCCTCGATCACCGGTGCGTCGCCGAGCAGCCGCGCCCAGCCCTGCGCGTCCGTGGTCGCCGACGCGGCGACCAGCCGCAGATCTGGGCGGATCGCCTCCCGTACGTCCAGGAGGAAAGCGGCCACCGTGTCGGCGTCCAGATGGCGCTCGTGGCACTCGTCGATGATCACCGCGTCGACGCCCGCGAGCTCCTGGTCGCGCTGGAGCCGCTGGAGCAGCACCCCGGTGGTGACGACCTCCACCACGGTGTCCGGCCCCATCACCCGCTCCCCGCGCACGGTGAACCCGACCCGTTCGCCGGGCCGCTCGCCGAGCAGCCACGCCATGCGCCGGGCCGCGGCCCGGGCGGCGATCCGCCGCGGTTCGGCGACCACGACCCGGCGCACCGGGCCGTCGCCGGTCAGACCGGCCAGGACCAGCGGGACGAGGGTCGTCTTGCCGGTGCCGGGCGGTGCGCACAGCACCGCGGCGCCGCGGTGCTCGAGCGCCCGCCGCAGCGCGGGCACGGCGGTGCGGACGGGCAGCTGGTCCAGGGCGTCGGTACGGATCACGCCCCCAGTCTCGTACGGCGGGGGCGCGGCCCGTTCACCGGACGGTGCTCAGTCCCGTACGCGGACGAGGAGCGCGGTCCCGGTGCTCAGTCCCGTACGCAGACGAAGATCGCGGTCCCCGGGATCAGGTTGCCGCGCAGGGGCGACCAGCCGCCCCACTCCTGGTGGTTCCACGCCGGCCACTCCGGCTCGACCAGGTCCGTCAGACGGAAGCCGCCCGCGACCACGTCCCGCACCCGGTCGCCGAGCGTCCGGTGGTGTTCCACGTACACGGCTTCGCCGCGCTCGTCCTGCTCGACGTAGGGCGTGCGGTCGAAGTACGACGCGGCGACGGACAGGCCCTCGGGCCCCGGTTCGTCGGGGAACGCCCAGCGGACCGGATGCGTGACGGAGAAGACCCAGCGGCCGCCGGGCCGCAGCACCCGGTGGACCTCGCGGAACACCTGGACCGGGTCGGCGACGAACGGCACCGCGCCGTAGGCGGAGCAGGCCAGGTCGAAGGAGCCGTCCCGGAAGGGCAGCACCCCGGCGTCCGCCTCGACCAGGGGGATGCCCTCGCCGATCCGCAGGGCGTGCTGGAGCTGGCGGTGGGAGAGGTCGAGGGCGACCGGCCGGGCGCCCTGCGAGGCCAGCCAGCGCGAACACTGTGCGGCGCCCGCGCCGATCTCCAGGACGTCCAGGCCCTTCAGTGACTGAGCGGGGCCCAGCAGGCCGGCCTCGGCCTCGTCGAGCCCCTCCGGGCCCCAGACGAAGCGGTCGTCGCCCAGGAAGCCGCCGTGGTCGTTCTGGTACTCGTCCGCGTTGCGGTCCCACCAGCCGCGGCTGGCCCGGCTGCTCTCGGCCTCACCGGCGCTGCGGCGTGTCGCCTCGGGTTCGGCCGCGTAGATCTCTTGGCTCATCGTGTCCGTCGTTGTAGTTTGCCTTCACCCCTTCGTACGCGGTACGTACCAGGGGGGACCTGTGAGTACGGAACCCGTGTGTCCGGAACATTTCCGGGGCGATGTGGCCTCGGTGAACCAGAGTTGCGCCGGGTATGGGCCGTTCCGCCCTTGGTGTGCGCCTTCGCGCATTGACCATGCCCTGCTGCCCCCGTATGCTACAAGTTGCGCTGCGAGCCTGCGCGCCTCAGACCTAGCAGGCCGCGCTCGCATCTGCAGGTATGTCCCTCGGTTCACGAGAGGCGCCTCCCGGATCACGGGATCGGCGCTTCCCAGGCTGTCCGGCTTCTGCAGAGGCGATACGGGCTCTCGGCGTAGCAGTAACTTCGACTCACTGTCCGTACCGGAGCCCTTTCCCACATGACGAGCAGCACCGAGACCACCGCCACCACTCCGCAGGTTGCGGTCAACGACATCGGCGACGCGGACGCGTTCCTCGCGGCGATCGACGAGACGATCAAGTACTTCAACGACGGCGACATCGTTGACGGTGTCATCGTCAAGGTTGACCGGGACGAGGTTCTCCTCGACATCGGTTACAAGACCGAAGGCGTCATCCCGAGCCGCGAGCTCTCGATCAAGCACGACGTCGACCCGAACGAGGTCGTCAAGGTCGGCGACGAGATCGAGGCCCTGGTTCTCCAGAAGGAGGACAAGGAAGGCCGCCTGATCCTCTCGAAGAAGCGCGCTCAGTACGAGCGTGCCTGGGGCACCATCGAGAAGATCAAGGAAGAAGACGGCATCGTCACCGGTACCGTCATCGAGGTCGTCAAGGGTGGTCTCATCCTCGACATCGGCCTCCGTGGCTTCCTGCCGGCGTCGCTCGTCGAGATGCGCCGCGTCCGCGACCTCCAGCCTTACGTGGGCAAGGAGCTCGAGGCCAAGATCATCGAGCTGGACAAGAACCGCAACAACGTGGTCCTGTCCCGCCGTGCCTGGCTCGAGCAGACCCAGTCCGAGGTCCGCCAGACGTTCCTCACGACCCTCCAGAAGGGTCAGGTCCGCTCCGGCGTCGTCTCCTCGATCGTCAACTTCGGTGCCTTCGTGGACCTGGGTGGCGTCGACGGTCTCGTGCACGTCTCCGAGCTGTCCTGGAAGCACATCGACCACCCCTCCGAGGTTGTCGAGGTCGGCCAGGAAGTCACCGTCGAGGTTCTCGACGTGGACATGGACCGCGAGCGCGTGTCCCTGTCGCTCAAGGCGACGCAGGAAGACCCGTGGCAGCAGTTCGCCCGTACGCACCAGATCGGGCAGGTTGTTCCCGGTAAGGTCACCAAGCTCGTTCCGTTCGGTGCGTTCGTGCGCGTCGACGAGGGCATCGAGGGCCTGGTCCACATCTCCGAGCTGGCCGAGCGCCACGTGGAGATCCCGGAGCAGGTCGTCCAGGTCAACGACGAGATCTTCGTCAAGGTCATCGACATCGACCTCGAGCGTCGTCGCATCAGCCTCTCGCTGAAGCAGGCCAACGAGTCCTTCGGTGGCGACCCGGCCTCGGTCGAGTTCGACCCGACGCTGTACGGCATGGCCGCGTCGTACGACGACCAGGGCAACTACATCTACCCCGAGGGCTTCGACCCCGAGACCAACGACTGGCTCGAGGGCTTCGAGGCTCAGCGCGAGGTCTGGGAGACCCAGTACGCCGAGGCGCAGCAGCGCTTCGAGCAGCACCAGGCCCAGGTCATCAAGTCCCGCGAGGCCGACGAGGCCGCTGCTGCCGAGGGCGCTGCTGCCCCGGCCGGCAGCGCTCCGGCTGCCTCGGGCGGCAGCGGTGGCGGCGGCTCGTACTCCTCGGAGTCCGCGGACAACTCCGGCGCCCTGGCGTCGGACGAGGCCCTGGCTGCCCTGCGCGAGAAGCTGGCGGGCGGCCAGAGCTGACGCTCCGACCTCCCGGCCGGTCATCGGCTGAGTAGTTGATCAGATGACGGTGAGGCCCGCTCCCTTCGGGGGGCGGGCCTCATGCGTGTGTGCGGGCGGGCCCCGGCCCGTGGGATTCCGGACCAGGTGAACACAGGGAAACGTGTGGGATACACGAATGGCTGACGACCGGTAACACACTCTTGTCAGGATCCCGGCAACTCAAGATCGAAGGGGAGCCGGGACATGACGCATGCTTCGCACCACTCGCCCGCGACACCGGGCGCCAGCCGCCGTACCTTCCTTCGCAACGTCGGTCTCTCCGGCGGGGCGGGCGCGATGTTCGCCACCATGGGAGCGCTCGGCCTCGCCCCCACGGCCCAGGCCGCAGGCCGCGAACCCGCCTTCCGCGCCCCCAGCGGTGGCGACTTCAACCTGACGGGCAGAGCCGCCGCCAAGGTGGTCGTCGTGGGAGGCGGCATCGCCGGCCTCGCCACCGCCTACGAGCTCGGCAAGGCGGGCTACGACTGTACGGTCCTGGAGGCCCGCGGCCGTACGGGCGGCCGTAACTTCACCGTACGCGGCGGGGACTCCACCACCGACATCCACGGCGTCACCCAGACCGCCCGGTTCTCCGACGGGCAGTACATGAACGCCGGCCCCGGCAGGATTCCGCAGTGGATGGTCACTCTCGACTACTGCCGCGAACTCGGCGTTCCCATCGAGGTGTTCACCAACGTCAACGCCAACGCCTATATCTACAACGAGAAGGCGGGCATGAAGGCCCCGGTGCGCTATCGCACCGCAAAGGCCGACGTGTACGGCTATGTTGCCGAACTCCTCTCCAAGGCCACCGACAAGGGAGCGCTCGACCGGCAGATCACCGCCGACGACCAGGAGCGGCTCCTGGACTTCCTCAAGGACTTCGGCGACATCGGCGACACTCTCGACTACACGGGAAGCCCCCGGCGCGGATACCGCGTCGATCCCGCGGCCGCCGGTACCCCAGGGGAGGAGATGGGGTCCGTCCCCTCCGCGTCCGAGGTCTTCGCCAGCGGCGTCGGGCGCTACTTCGCCTTCGAGTTCGAGTACGACCAGGCGATGCTGATGTTCCAGCCGGTCGGCGGCATGGACCGGATACCCGCCGCGCTCACCCGGGCGATAGGGGAGCGCAGGATCCGCACCGGCGCGGCCGTCACCGAGATCACCGACACGGCCCACGGCGTCACCGTCACCTACACCCGGTCCGGGCGCACCCACAGCATCGAGGCGGACTACTGCGTCGCGGCCCTGCCGCCCAACGTCCTCGCCAAGACCGCCCACAACCTGGGCCCGGCCGTCCAGACCGCGCTGGAGGCCTGCAAGCCGTCCTCGGCCGGCAAGATCGGGCTGGAGTACCGGAGCCGCTGGTGGGAGAGCGACCACCGGATCTACGGAGGCATCACAGAGACGGACATGGACCTGGCCCACATCTGGTACCCGTCCTACGGGCACCAGGGCCGACGCGGCACCCTCATCGGGTACTACAACACCGGCGCCAACGCGGACGCGTACGCCGCCCTCACCCCACGCGAACGCGAGGCGCGGGCCGTCGCACAGGGCGTGAAGATCCACGGCGAGAAGTACCGTACGGAACTGGCCACGTCGTTCTCCCACCACTGGCGCCAGACCCCATACCTGGAGGCCGCCTGGCACTCCCTGTCCGGCGGCCCCGACGCCCCGGTCTTCGCACCGCTCAACCAGGCAGCCGGGCACGTCTACTTCGCCGGCGACTACCTGAGCTACGCCGATGCCTGGCAGCACGGAGCGTTCACCTCCGCACGGAAGGCGGTCACGGCACTGCATACGCGGGTACTTGGGTAAACAGCATGTGAAGGGGCACGGGAGGGGAATGCCCGTGCCCCCCCGGGACGTTCTTCTTCAGGAACACAAGGAGGAGCGGTAACCGTGCCTGATCCGCAGAGTTTGTACGAATGGGAGCCGAAGGGCCTGGCTGTCGTCGACATGGCGCTCGCCCAGGAGTCGGCCGGCCTGGTCATGCTCTACCACTTCGAGGGATACATCGACGCGGGTGAGACCGGTGAGCAGATCGTCGACGGGCTGCTCGAATCACTGCCCCACCAGGTCGTGGCCCGTTTTGACCACGACCGCCTCGTCGACTACCGCGCACGGCGCCCGCTGCTGACGTTCAAGCGGGACCGCTGGTCGGCGTACGAGACTCCGACACTGGACGTCCGGGTGGTCCAGGACGCGACCGGGGCCCCCTTCCTTCTGCTGTCCGGCCCCGAGCCCGACGTGGAGTGGGAGCGGTTCGCCGCCGCCGTCGAGCAGATCGTCGAGCGGCTCGGCGTCCGTCTCGCCGTCACCGCCCACGGCATCCCGATGGGCGTCCCGCACACCCGCCCGGTCGGCGTCACACCGCACGGCAACCGCACCGACCTCATGCCAGGCCACCGCAGCCCGTTCGACGAGGCGCAGGTTCCGGGCTCGGCCGCGGCCCTTGTCGAGTACCGGCTGATGGAGGCCGGACACGACGTCCTCGGCGTCGCCGCACACGTCCCGCATTACGTCGCCCGCTCCGCCTACCCCGACGCCGCGCTCACCGCGCTGGAGTCGATCACGGCCGCGACCGGACTCGTTCTGCCGACGGTCGCCCACTCCCTGCGCACCGAGGCGCACCGCACCCAGACGGAGATCGAACGGCAGATCGGCCAGGGCGACGAGGAGCTCGTCTCGCTGGTCGAGGGTCTGGAGCACCAGTACGACGCGGTCGCCGGTTCCGAGACGCGCGGCAATCTGGTCGCCGAGCCGGTGGACCTGCCGTCCGCCGACGAGATCGGTCTCGAATTCGAGCGGTTCCTGGCCGAGCGCGAGGGCGACGGCTGACCCCGGGGGGACCCGCACTAGGCTGCCGCCCATGCTGAAAGTGGGCCTGACCGGTGGTATCGGCGCCGGCAAGAGCGAAGTGTCCCGGATGCTCGCCGGATACGGAGCCGTCCTGATCGACGCCGACCGGATCGCGCGCGAGGTCGTCGAGCCCGGCACCCCCGGGCTCGACGCGGTCGTCGAGGAGTTCGGCAGCGACATCCTCACCGCCGAGGGGACGCTGGACCGGCCGAAGCTCGGCTCGGTCGTCTTCGCCGACAGCGAGCGCCTCGCCGCCCTCAACGCGATCGTCCACCCGCTGGTGGGCGCCCGCTCCGCCGAGCTGGAACGTGCCGCGGGCCCCGATTCCGTGGTCGTCCACGACGTGCCCCTCCTCACCGAGAACGGCCTCGCCCCGCTCTACGACCTGGTCGTCGTGGTCGACGCGGCGCCGGAGACCCAGCTCGACCGGCTCGTACGGCTGCGCGGGATGACGGAGCAGGAGGCGCGCGCCAGGATGGCCGCGCAGGCCACCCGGGAGCAGCGGCGTGCGGTGGCCGACCTGGTCATCGACAACGACGGACCGCTCGCGGCGCTGGAACCGCAGGTCCGCTCGGTCTGGGCGGAGCTGACCCGGCGGGCCGCGGCCGCCTGACCCGGGCGGCACGCCGGACCGACCTCAGGCGGAACGCCTGGCGGAACACCGGAAGCCGGGCCGGTGTTCACCCGACCGTGGATGAGGGAAGGATGCGACTGTGCCCGAGAGGAACCCGGAAACCCATGTCATCGACTTCCGCGCGGCCGAGCAGCTCCTGGCCGCGCGCGATCCGCGTGGGGCTGTCCAGCTGCTCGACTCGGTGATCGCCTCCCACCCGGAGAACACCGCGGCCCGGCTGCTGCGCGCCCGCGCGTTCTTCGCCGCGGCGCAACTGCGCCCCGCGGAGCTCGAGTTCGAACTGGTCCTGGAGCGGGAACCGGACAACGCCTTCGCGCACTTCGCGCTCGCCCGCACCTTCGAGCGCTCCGGCCACCCGGAGCGGGCCAGACGGCACTTCCGGCTGGCGGCGGCGCTCGACCCGAACCCGGAGTACCTGAGGGCGGCCCGCTTCGACGCGGAGGGCTGAGGCACTGCCGGCCCGGGGCTCGTACCGCCGCGCTCAGGGCTCGTACCGCCCCTGCCGCTCTCAGCGTCCGTAGCGCCCCGGTTTTTCGTGATCGGGTTCGTACGGCGGGACGGTGCGGCCCGGCTGGTAGTGCGGGCCCTGACGCATGCGGTGGACGACGACGGCCAGGTCGGTCAGGACCAGCAGAAGGAGCACCCCGCAGGCCGCGGCCCAGCCGGGCCGGCCGGCCAGGCTGAAGGCGACCAGGCCGAACACCGCCCAGGCCGTGCCCCATAGACTCAGCCAGAGCCGCATCCGCAGAGGACTGCGGGCAGTCGTCGGTTCGTTACCGGTACGCATGGCGATCGCCTCTCCTACCAGCATGGACCCGCGACGGCGCTCGTGCGGCGATCCGAGGGAAAAGGGCGGGGCGGCCATGAACGGCACAGCAGGGGAGGACGAAGCGGTCCGCAGGTCCCGGGTCCGCGGGTGTCTGCTGGGCGGGGCGATCGGGGACGCCCTGGGAAACCCGGTGGAGTTCCTTTCGCTCGCCGGCATCCGCCGGGCGCACGGCGAGCAGGGCGTACGGCGACTGACCGCCGACGAGGACGGGGTCACCGGACGCGTCACGGACGACACCCAGATGACCCTCTTCACGGCCGAAGGGCTGATCCGGGCGCACTCCCGGGCCATGGCCAAGGGCATCGGCGGCGCCGAGACGGCGATCATCAAGCACGCGTACCTGCGCTGGCTGGACACCCAGAACCATCCCGCCCCGCCGGCCGGCGGCCCGCAGCACCCGGTGCGCAGCGGGTGGCTCAGGCAGCAGCCCTGGCTGTACGCGCGCCGGGCCCCCGGAAACGCCTGCCTGACCGGGCTCACGTCCGGTCACACCCCCGACCCGCGGGGTCCGGTCGGTGTGCCGGGCCCCGTGAACACGGAGTCCAAGGGCTGCGGCACGGTCATGCGCTCCGCCCCCTTCGGCCTGACCGGCCAGGACGCGGCCGCCGCCTTCGAGCTGGCCGCCCGGTGCGCGCAGATCACCCACGGCCACCCCACCGGCGCCTACGCCGCCGGGGCGCTCGCGGCGATCACCGCCCATCTGCTGGAGGGCGACTCCCTGTCGGGGTCCGTCCTGCGGGCCATGGACCTGTTGGCCCGCCACTCCGGCCACGAGGAGACGACCGTCGCCCTGCGCGGGGCCGTGGACCTGGCCGCGCGGGGCGCGCCGAGCGCCGAGAAAGTGGAGTCGCTCGGCGCCGGCTGGGTGGCCGAGGAGGCCCTGGCCATCGCCGTGTACTGCGCCCTGGTCCTGCCGGGGGCCGGCCAGGTCGGCGAGGCGCTGCTGCTCTCGGTCAACCACTCGGGCGACAGCGACTCCACCGGCGCGGTATGCGGCAATCTGCTCGGCGCCCGCCACGGCGACACGTGCCTCCCGCCGTCGTGGCTGGTCCTCACCGAGGGGCGCGCCGTGATCGCCGAGGTGGCCGACGACCTGTGCCTGGAGTTCGCGCACACGGTCGTGTGGCCTGAGGGCCGCTACCCGGGGTGCTGAGCCCCGGCCGGCGGTCCGGGAGCGGGTGGGGCGGGGAACGGGGGGCGTCGACCGTTCGTTCGGCCGGTATGAGCGAACGAGTGGTACGTGAGGGGTACTCAGGGACGGGACCGGGCGCGATCACCCCGGACGGCTGCGCGGTCGAGCTGTACACCCGCCTGGCCGTCGCCGACGAACCTGACGTGATCGCATCGGCCGTCCCCGCCGGAGCGAGCGTTCTCGAACTGGGCTGCGGGGCGGGCCGGGTGACACATCCGCTGGTCGAGCGGGGATTCGACGTCACGGCGGTGGACGAGTCGGCGCAGATGCTGGAGCAGGTGCGGGGTGCGCGCACGGTGTGCAGCCCCATCGAGTCCCTGGACCTCGGCGACGAGACCTTCGACGTGGTCATGCTGGCGTCGTTCCTGGTGCACTCGGGCGACCACCGGGTGCGGGACGGGCTGCTGCGGACCTGCCGGAGATATGTACGCGACGGCGGAGCGGTGCTCCTCCAGCGCGAGGGCGAGGACTACCACGCCCGACTGCCGCGCGAGCGCGTCCATCCGGCCGGGTACACCACGCGGATCGTCTCCTCCGAGCCGGTGGGCGACGGGGTGCACTCGGTGCATGCCGAGTACGACTTCGCGGACGCGCGCTGGACCCAGACCTTCCTCTCGCGGCCGCTGTCGAAGGAGCGGTTCGAGGGATATCTGGAGGCCGCCGGGCTGCGGGTGGACCGCTATCTGACGGACGACGGTGTCTGGGTGCGGGCCGTGCCCAGGTAATCGGGCGCCAGAGCGGATTCGTGGGCGGCGGAGCGATGAGTTCTCGGCGGGTGAGCGGTCTGACCTTGTGTGAGCGACACCGCGCACCGCTTCCCCGAGGAGACCACCATGTCCGAGATCACGACGGCCGCGCCCACGTCTGCCGCCCCCGCCTCTCCCGCTGCCACCGCCGGTCACCGTGGCCGGGGCGCCGTCGCGCTGACGGTGGCGCGATACGTCCTCGCCCTGTTCCTGGGCTTCAGCGGCATCGCCAAGCTGATCGCCCATGAGTCGGCCATCGAGTCCTTCGACCGGATGGGCTGGGGCCACGGTGCTATGTACGCCATCGGCGGGCTGGAGACGGCCGGGGCGATCGCGCTGCTGGTGCCGGTCCTCGCCGGGGTGGCGGCCATCGCCTTCTGCGGACTGCTCGCGGGGGCGTCGATCGTCCAGCTGACGCTGCTCGACCCGCCGAACGCCGTCATGCCCGCGGTGCTCATCGTGGTGATGGTCCTGATCGCCCGGGACCGCCGGGACGCGACGGCGGCTCTGGTCGCCCGGGTCCGCCGCAGTGCGTGAGGCCGACGCCGCAACGGGCATGTACCGGGTGCGCCGCCCACGGGGGCCGCGCACCCGGTACATGCCCGTTCCGGGTTCCGGCGGTCAGTGAACCGTGGTGAAGCTCCGCCACGGCAGCGCGCTGGGTGCGTTGACGTCGGAGAACGTGGTCGCGACGTACGTCGTGCCCGGACCGGTGCAGTCCCGGGTGGGGTACAGGATGATGTCGATCAGGGTCTCGTTGAACACTTCCTTGGCTCCCGCGGGCGCGAGCCGGTGACATCCCTTCACCGAGGGACTGTTCACCATGATCACGGCGTCCCGCTCGGTCGTGTAGATGACCGGACCGACGGCGGTCCGGCCGAGGCCCGAACAGCCCGCGACGGTGAGGGTCAGGAGCGCGGTCCCGGCGGCGATGCCGAGACGGCGGCGTCGGTGGTCGTTCACGGGCATGGGCGGGTCCTCGTCTGTCTCGTCCGGCTCATCCGTACGCACTCCGTCACGCCACTCCGTACGCCACGGAGGGACGTGCTGACGCTGGTCACCCTGCCCGCTCCCGGCGGGACCGGCATCCGGGGAGAGGCCGGGCGGGGGACAGGAGGAAGGGCGGACGTTCGCCCGCTGCCGAAACCGGGCATAACGTGGTATTAGCACTCGATGTGCGGATGGCGTCCTTCACGGATGGTGTCCGATACGGCGTGAGGCAGATATTCCGGTTCTTCCGGCTGGCAGGGGGCCGTCATGGTCCAGGAGTTCTTGATCGCAGCGGTCGGGGTGGTTTCGGCGGGTGCCGTGTACACGGCAGCGGCCGCCCGGATCGTCAAGCAGTACGAACGGGGCGTGGTGCTCAGGCTCGGCCGGCTCCGCGACGATGTGCGCGGGCCCGGCTTCACGATGGTGCTCCCCGGCGTCGAGCGGCTTCGCAAGGTCAACATGCAGATCGTGACCATGCCCGTGCCGGCGCAGGACGGGATCACCCGGGACAACGTCACGGTGCGGGTGGACGCGGTCATCTACTTCAAGGTGGTCGACGCGGCGAGCGCGGTCGTCGAGGTGGAGGACTACCGGTTCGCCGTCTCGCAGATGGCCCAGACGTCACTGCGTTCGATCATCGGCAAGAGCGATCTGGACGATCTGCTCTCCAACCGGGAGAAGCTCAACCAGGGCCTGGAGCTGATGATCGACAGCCCCGCGGTCGGGTGGGGCGTGCAGATCGACCGGGTCGAGATCAAGGACGTCTCGCTGCCGGAGACGATGAAACGCTCCATGGCCCGCCAGGCGGAGGCCGACCGTGAGCGGCGCGCCCGGGTCATCAACGCGGACGCGGAGCTCCAGGCGTCCAGGAAGCTCGCCGAGGCGGCGTCGGAGATGTCCGCGCAGCCCGCGGCGCTGCAGCTGAGGCTGCTGCAGACCGTGGTGGCGGTGGCGGCGGAGAAGAACTCCACCCTGGTGCTGCCGTTCCCGGTGGAGCTCCTGCGCTTCCTGGAACGGGCCCAGCAGCCGGCCCCGCAGCAGACCGCCCCGCAGGTGCCGCAGCCCGTGAACCCACCGCCGGAGGTGCCGAGCGCCCAGAGCGAGGGCTCACCGGACGCACCGGACGTGCAGCCCGGCGTACGCATGCCGGACGCACCGAACGGCCGGGTGGAGCCCGCACCTCCGTCGGCCGGGCAGCCCCCACTGACCGAAGGGCTTCCGCCCACCGAGCCACCCCCGCCGACCCCCTCGGCTTCGCCGGCATCTGGCCCCGGCCGCCTGCGCCCCGCTACGCCGACCACCCCGGCCTCAGATGACGGGACGTCCCGCCGCACCGGCTCGAAGCCGCTCGCCAGTCACTGACCCCACGGCCTGCCGGGCGCCCACCCGGTCACGCTCCGGCCGCTGCCGGACCCCGTACGAGCTGCGGGCACGGCGGCGGCCGGTCCGCCGCGTCAGCCGCACCAGAAACGGCCAACGGAATGTGGCCGTGAGGATCGATGTCAGACCCCCCGCCTACACTCGCGTAGCAGAAGGATTCCGTGCCGACAGCGCTGACCAGGTACGGAAGACCGACGACGACACCGAGGACGACACCAAGCGCACGGGCTCACGAACGGGCCCCGGTCGGGAAGCGGGAAGGAGGAGGGCCGGTGGGTATCGCACCGCCACCGCAGGACGCGGCCGTCGGCCGCCTGCTGCGCTGTGCCGCAGTCTTCCTGCCTGCCGCGCTCCCGCGCGAGGGGCAGATCGCGTTCTGGGACCCGGAAGGGAACGCGCTGCCCAATCCCGGTGACCTGCGGGGGCCCGGCACCACGGCAGAAGCGGCCACGGCACCGGCGGACCCGGCCGGACCCACCGAAGCGGACGGCTCGGGCGTGCGGACGTCCGAGATCACCGTCGTACGGCGCCACGGCGTGCAAGGGGACGTCCGCCCGGACACCGTGCCCGCCCTGCTGCTTCCCCTGGCCGAAGCGGTGCCCCTGCTGGCCCGGGCCCGCCATCTGCGCTCCGCCCACCCCGCCACCCGCTGCTGGGGCGCGGCCACTCTGCATGCGCTCCACCTGGTGTCCCGGGGCCGGATGCTGCCCGGACTGACCGCCGACGACTATGACGCCTGGCGGGCAGGACCGCGCGACGCGGAGGACGTCGCCCATCTGCGCGCGGTCGCGGCGGCCATGCCGGCCGAGGGGTACGCGATCCCTCTCCCCGACCGCACCCCTCTCCAGGTCCCCGACCCCGGGCCGCTCATCGGCTCCTTCCTCGACGCTGTGGCCGACACCCTGCCCAGGACCCCCGCGGCCGCCTTCGCCATGGGCGCACCCTTCGCCGCCCGGGAGGGCCGCCATCTGCCCGGCGCCCGCGAGTGGGCCGTGGAGGTGGCCGCCGGGCTCGACGCGGGCGTACGGGTGTCGCTGCGCCTGGACCTCTCCGCGTACGAGCTCTTCGACACGGAGGACCCGGCCGGCCCGGCAGAGGACCGGGACGAAGGCGCACCGGCCCCCGCACGGCATGCCGGCGCCGCCATCACCCAGGTGCACAGCCTCGCCGACCCCACCTACGTCATCGACGCGGCCGCCCTGTGGGACGGCACGGCGGGTGAGCCCTTCGGCCCACGGGCCCGGATCGACGCCGTGCTCGCACTGCGCCGCGCCGCCCGCGTCTGGGCCCCGCTGGAACGACTGCTGGACCAGCCCGTCCCCGACGTGCTGGCCCTCATCGAGGACGAGTTGTACGAGCTGCTGGGCGCGGGCGGCGCCCGGCTGGCGGCCGCCGGTGTGAGCGTGCACTGGCCCAGAGAGCTCGCCCGTTCCCTCACCGCCGCCGCGGTCGTGCGGCCCGCGCCCGGCTCGGCCACCGACGGCACCTCGTTCTTCGACGCCGAACAGCTCTTCGCGTTCAACTGGCAGCTCTCGCTGGGGGACCAGAAGCTGACCGAGGCCGAGATGGACGTGCTCGCCGAGGCGCACCGCCCCGTGGTGCGGCTGCGCGACCAGTGGGTCGTCGTCGACCCCGCGCTCGTACGCAAGGCGCGCAAGCGGGAGCTGGGGCTCCTCGATCCGGTGGACGCACTCGCCGTCGCCCTGACCGGCAGCGCCGAGGTGGACGGTGAGCAGGTCGAGGCGGTGCCGGTCGGCGCCCTGGCCGAACTGCGCGCCCGCATCGTCGAGGACGACACCCCCGTCGCACCGCCGCCCGGCCTCGACGCCACCCTCCGCGACTACCAGCTGCGCGGCCTGGCGTGGCTGGACCGGATGACGTCACTGGGCCTCGGCGGCTGCCTCGCCGATGACATGGGCCTCGGCAAGACGATCACGCTCATCGCCCTTCATCTGCACCGCGCCCACCCCTCGCCCACGCTCGTGATCTGCCCCGCCTCCCTGCTGGGCAACTGGCACCGGGAGATCAACCGCTTCGCGCCCGGCGTCCCCGTGCGGCGGTTCCACGGCACCGGCCGCACCCTCGCCGACCCCGACAGCGGCTTCGTCCTCACCACGTACGGCACCATGCGCTCCAGCGCCGCCGAACTGGCCGCCCACAGCTGGGGCCTGGTCGTCGCCGACGAGGCCCAGCACGTGAAGAACCCGCACTCCTCCACGGCGAAGGCACTGCGCACCATCCCGTCACCTGCCAGGGTCGCCCTGACCGGCACCCCTGTCGAGAACAACCTCTCCGAGCTCTGGGCGCTGCTCGACTGGACCACCCCCGGACTGCTCGGCCCCCTCAAGGCGTTCCGGGCCCGCCACGCCCGCATCGTGGAGAACACCGGAACCGCCGCCGGGATCGCCAACGACGAAGCCGTGGAACGCCTCTCCCGGCTGGTCCGGCCGTTCCTGCTGCGCCGCAAGAAGTCGGACCCCGGCATCGCCCCCGAACTGCCGCCCAAGACGGAGACCGACCACCCCGTCTTCCTCACCCGGGAACAGGCCACGCTCTACGAGGCCACGGTGCGCGAGACCATGGCGTACATCGAGGCTTCGGAAGGCATCGCCCGCCGCGGCCTGATCATGAAGCTGCTGGCCTCGCTCAAGCAGATCTGCAACCACCCCGCGCAGTATCTGAAGGAGGAGCCGACCCGGCTCACCGGCCGCTCGGGGAAGCTCGCCCTGCTCGACGAGCTCCTCGACACGATCCTCGCCGAGGACGGCTCCGTGCTCGTCTTCACCCAGTACGTGACGATGGCCCGGCTGCTCTCCGCCCACCTCACCTCGCGCGCGATCCCCTCCCAGCTCCTGCACGGCGGTACGCCGGTGACCGAACGGGAACGGATGGTGGACCGCTTCCAGTCCGGCGAGGTCCCCGTCTTCCTGCTCTCCCTCAAGGCCGCCGGCACCGGGCTGAACCTCACCCGGGCCTCCCACGTCATCCACTACGACCGCTGGTGGAACCCTGCCGTCGAGGAGCAGGCGACCGACCGCGCCTACCGCATCGGACAGACCCAACCGGTCCAGGTGCACAAACTGATCGCCGAGGGCACCGTCGAGGACCGGATCGGCGAGATGCTGCTGGCCAAGCGGGCACTGGCCGACGCCGTCCTCGGCTCCGGGGAGACCGCGCTGACCGAGCTCAGCGACCGCGACCTCGCCGATCTCGTCTCGCTCCGGAGACCGTCATGAGCCCTCGCCCCCGCCCCGCCTCCGGGCTGTCGCCCTCGCCGTCGTCGGCCGCAGGGCGTCCCGCACGGCCCGTCGCCCGGTCACGCCCCGGCCCCGACGACCTCCGGCGGACCTTCGAGGCCGTGCCGGCGCGCACGTCCGGCGACGACGAGCCGTTCGCGGACAGCTGGTGGGGCCGTGCCTGGGTGGCCGCCCTGGAAGACCTGTCGATGGACGGGCCCCGGCTCGCCCGCGGACGCGCGTACGCGGACAGCGGGAACGTCGCCGCGATCACCGTCACCCCCGGACGCGTCGTTGCCTACGTCCACGGCAGCCGCCCCCGCCCCTACCGCGCGGAGCTCCGGCTGCGCACCCTCACCGACCCCGACTGGGACACCTTCCTCGACGCGGTCGCCGCCCGTCCCGGCCATCTCGCCGCGCTGCTCGCCAAGGAGATGCCGTACTCCCTCGCCGACACGGCAGCCGCCGCCGGCGTCGCCCTGCTCCCCGTCGCGGACGACCTCGACCCCGGCTGTTCCTGCCCCGACCGCGGCTGGCCCTGCAAGCACGTGGCGGCGCTCTGCTACCAGATGGCCCGCCTCCTGGACGCCGACCCGTTCGTCCTCCTGCTGCTCCGGGGCAGGGGCGAGCGAGAACTCGTGGAGGAGCTCGGCCGCCGCAACGCCGCGCACTCCGCACGGGAGCGGCCCGCAGCGCCCGCCACCCCCTCCGTACCGGCACAGCAGGCGCTCGCCGACCGCTTCCTGCCCCCGCTGCCCGCCCCGTTGCCGGTGGAGGCGCATCCGGGTCAGCCGCCCTCGTACCCGGAGTTCCCCGGAGCCCGGGACCCGCTCGCCCTCGACCAGCTCGCCACCGACGCCGCCGCCCGCGCCCACGCGCTGCTCACCACCGGCGCGGACCCGCTGGCCGGGCTCACCGCCTGGCAGGACGCGGTACGGCTGGCAGCCGCCCGCCCCACGGCCGGGCTCACCGCCACCACCCGCGCCCTCTACCGCGAACTGGCCTCCGCCACCGGACGCAACATCACCGACCTGGCCCGGGCCGTCGCCGCCTGGCGTCAGGGCGGAGCCGAGGGGCTCGCCGTCCTGGAGACACCGTGGGACCCCCCGGCCGGCCCGTTCGACCGCGCCCGCCCGGCCCTCGCGGCGGCCGGCTTCCCGCGCTTCCAGCCCTGGCGCAACCACCTCAGCCACCCCGGCGGCACGCTCCAGCTCCGCTTCGGCCACGACGGCCGGTGGTACGGCTACGAGTCCGAACCCGGCGAGGACGAATGGTGGCCCCGGGCCGCACCGGACCCCGACCCGGTGGGCGCACTCCTGGAGCTCAGCGGCGGCGGCTGACCGGCCGGCCCCACTGCGGGTTCAGCTGTTCAGGAAGATCAGCAGACCGATCAGCAGGACGGCGACGACCGGCAGCATGATCAACCGCGCCTTGCGGAACGACTCGTTGTCCTGCTGCGCCAGCCCCCGGCCGGCACCATGGGCGGACGCAAGGTGCTCACCGGCCATGTCGAGGATCCGCCGCGTCGTCAGGAGCGACGGCGACCAGTCGCAGTGCGTGCAGACGAGGAAGTCCCGGTACGGGTCGTACCGCAAATCCCGCTCCATGTTGACCGTGAAGACCTGCCCCTGCTCGGTCGTCGCGGTGAAGTGACGTATCGGCGTGCCCATGCGGCTGCTCCCCACTGTTCGGCGCCCGGTGCCCCGGCACCCGGCCGCGGAACAGTACCCGACGTGCTCAGGAACCGCTGCGGGCGGGCAGCACGGCGTCGACCGCGGCAGCGGCGAAACCCGGCGGAACGGGCTCGCTCCGCAACAGTGCCCGCATCCACACGGCTCCGGCGATCAGGTCGAGCAGCAGCATCGGGTCGATGCCCGCGGGAAGTTCGCCGCGAGCGGCGGCGCGGGCGAACACCGGCTGCTCACGGGAGAACCGGTCGGCGAAGAATTCGCGGGTGAGCGAGGCGAGTTCGTCGTCCGGCAGGCCCGACCCCGAGGTCACGGCCCGCACGACGGACCGGGTACGCACCCCGGTGACCAGGGCGATGACCTGTTCCGCCAGGGCGATCAGATCCCCGCGCAACGTGCCGGTGTCGGGAATGCCGATCTCCAGGACCCGTGCCCGGAGCAGCGCGGCCCGCAGCAGCGGCGCCTTCGAGGGCCACCAGCGGTAGATCGTCGTCTTGTTGACCCCGGCTTCCTGGGCGACGGCCTCGATGGTGAGTCCGGAGTAGCCACGTTCGGCGAGCAGACGCAGCGTGGCGTCGAAGATCGCCTCGGCTGCGCGGGGGCCCTTGCCGGAGTGAGGGTGCGAGGTCGGGTCGGGCATCGGGCGGCTCCAAAGAAATGCAACACAACGTTGCGTTGCATTATAGGCTGGTCGCCCGGCTGCGGAGTGCGGTCGTAGCAACATGCGGCGGAAGGGCTTGCGATGACGGGGGAGAAGGTTTCCGGAGGGGTGACCTGGGGGCTGCTGGCGGCCTGGGCGGCCAACGACCTGGAGGAGATCGCCACCATGGCGGGCTGGCTCCGGACAGCCCGGCCGAAACTGAGGAAGCGATTGCCATGGGTGCCCGACCGTATGTGGCAGCGTGCGGACCTCTCGCAGCGAGAGGTGAACACGGCTATCGGCCTCATGGGCGCCGTCATCGCGGCGGCTGCGGACGGCGCGCGCACCGGCGGACGCAGTCCGTTCTTCGGCGCCGTCCTCGTCGGTTTCGGACTGCACGGCGTGGTGCACCTGGCGCAGTCGGCGGCGTACGGCGGCTACACCCCGGGGGTGGCCACGTCGCCCGACCGTCGTCATCCCGTACTCGCTCTGGGCGCTGCACCGGCTGCGAGCGGCGGGCGTCCCGGCAGGCGGGGGCCGGGCCCTGGCCGCCGGGGCGGCGTTCCTGCCGGTGGCCGTGGTGGGCGTGCACGCGGCGGCCCGCGTCCTGGCCGGACGGCGTACGGCGGTGACCGCCTGAGGCGGCGCCCCCGCCCCCGCGTCAGAAGTCGGCCGTTGTTCGCTCCTCCAGGCGTGCCACCGAGTCCTGGGCGTACGCCTTCTCGTAGGCGTCGCGGATCCGCTCGATCTGCGGATCGCGCAGCCGGGCCTCGGACGCCGGATAGAGCAGCGTCAGTTCGTAGCTGCGCTCCCGCTCGATGACTCCGTGGGAATCCCGCCACTGCCCCCGGCCGTCCTGGATCGTCAGCCCGTTGGGGAAGCGCGGGGTGACTTCGGCGTCGATGAAGTCCAGGAACTGTCCGTCGGTCACATCCGGCCCGCCGTCAGGACGTTCGGTGCCGAAGAGGAGCCGCGTCTCGATGTAGTTCTTGCCCCGCGTCGCAGCAGCTGCCGCCGGCCCGGGACCGCCGGACGAGTCCGCACCCAGCGTGGCGTACGCGACGGGCGTGCCCACGGCCAGGGTCGCCAGACAGGCCGCGGCGGCCGCGAGCGCGGCCCGACGCCTCGGGCGCGGGCGGACGTCCGTGGACCCGGGGCGGTCGGGAGCGGCCGGGCTGCTCGCGCCGGCGGAGCGGGAGAGGCGGGACATGGGCAGGCCCTTCGTTCCAGGAGCGGGGGAGGGGCGCGTACGCGCGGGGCTCACTGTCGCAAGCCGCCCCCGCCGGACAGCGGAGGAACATGGGCCGCGCGAGCAATCCACCCGAACGGGCGGGCGCGCACCGGCGCATCGGCGTGGTCGGGCGCGCTGAGTGCGGCAAAAACCGCTGGTGCGCCGTGTGTTGCTGTTGCTAGCTTCCTGGACGTGGCGAAACTCAATCAGATCATCGCAGTGGAGAAGGGCGTCAAGTCCAAGGCTCACCAGGACCTGACGGCGGCGCATCACGGCCTCCAGAAGGCCGGACTGCTGGCCGGCATCTCCCGGACGTACCAGCCGAAGGACGAGGAGGGCGAGCAGTTGCCGCCCGAGTCGACCCTGGTGCAGATCAAGGCCGAGGACGTGCTGCGGGAGACCGCAGCGACCCTCACCCGCCTCTTCGACGTGACCGCCACGAAGGACTGGGCGAACTGCGCGGCCCGCGCCGATGTCTCGGTCGACGGACGCGTCCTGGTGAGCGACGTGCCGGTGTCGTATCTGCTCTTCCTGGAGAAGCAGCTCACCGATATCAACACCTTCGTCCGCAAGCTCCCGGTGCTCGACGCCTCCGAGGCATGGACCCAGGACCCGTCCACCGACTCCTGGAAGACGGAGCCGGTGCGGACCCTGCGCACGAAGAAGGTGCCCCGCAACCACGTGAAGGCGGAGGCCACCGAGAAGCACCCGGCGCAGGTCGAGGTGTACTACGAGGACATTCCGATCGGCTACTGGACGACGGTGAAGTTCTCCGGGGCGCTGCCCGCGCGGCGGATCAACGAACTGCTCGACCGGGTGGAGAAGCTTCAGCAGGCCGTCAAGTTCGCCCGCGAGGAGGCCAACGGCGTGGACGTCACGGACCAGCGGGTGGGTGACGCGGTCTTCGGTTACCTCTTCGGATGAGGTGACCGACCATGGAATCCCCGGCGGCGGTCAACGTCGCCGGGGTGCGCGAGGAGCGCAAAGCTGAAACTGAAGTTTGTCGTGACGACGCGGTTCAAGTGGAGGTTCGAGTCCTCCCCCCGGCACTTCCCTACCTTCCGTATCTTCCGTACGGACGCGGGCCGGGGTAGCCCAACTGGCAGAGGCAGGCCGCGATCAATCTCAGACTCTTGCTCCAGACTCAGCATGCGCCGCCTATCGCCGGATCAACCGGGCCCGTGCCCGTGCGCGTCGAGATGCCGGTTCGACTCCGGCCCGTGGAGCTACGATCCGCGGTCGTCTAAAGGCAGGACGCGGCGACATCAGACTGACACGGGACCTTTAAAAGTGCCGGCGTGCCGTACAGGCGGCAATCACAGGGCTCGGGGGCCGGCTACGCCCCCGGGCCCGCTCCCGTTCGCGGGCTCCCCCGTCACCCCGCATCACCCCGCCGCCCGCAGGGACACCCCGCGTCCCGCGAAGAAGCGCTCGAACTCGGCCAGCGGCAGCTCGGCCGCCCGGGTCGCGGCCGACGTGCCGGACGGGTTGTGGAAGTGGACGCCCGTCCCGTCGGCCGTGCGGGAGGTCAGGAGCACCAGGTGCCCGCCGCGTCCCGGCGCCGGCCGTTGCGGGTGGCGGATCGCGTAGTGCACCGACGCCATGACGGACCGGCCCTCGTCCAGCAGGTCCAGGATCTCCGCCGGTGCGAGATGCCGGTGGACCGCGGCCTCCAGACCGTGCTTCTCGCGTACGTAGGCGGCGAAGGGCGCGTAGACGAGACCCCGGATCGTGCCGTCGCCGTCCTCCGTGTACGCGCCGTACCCCAGCGCTCCGTCCCGCAGCGCGAAGAGGGGCGGGGCGTCGGTGCCGAGCGCCATGCGCAGGCAGGTCATCCCGCACAGATGCCCTGCCCAGCGTGCGTACTCAGCCGGTGAGTTCGCGCCCGAGTCCGCCCAGGCGGGGTCGGACGCCGGGTCGAGCCCGTCCTCGACGATCGGTCCCACGAGGTCGAACGAGGCGAACTGGGTGTGCACGGGGACCTGGCAGGTGGGACAGCTCACGATCGATCGGATCCGTTCATCGCCGGCGGCCGCTCACTGTCGGTAGCCCGCCAGGAAGCGGCCGATGCGGCTGATCGCCGCGTCAAGATCGTCAGCGTACGGGAGGGTCAGGATCCGGAAGTGGTCGGGTCGCGGCCAGTTGAAGCCCGTACCCTGGACGACCTGGATCTTCTCCCGCAGCAGCAGGTCCAGGACGAACTTCTCGTCGTCGACGATTCGATGCACCTTCGGGTCGATGCGCGGGAAGGCGTACAGCGCGCCCTTCGGCTTCACGCACGACACCCCGGGGATCTCGTTCAGCTTCTCCCAGGCGCGGTTGCGCTGCTCGTACAGCCTGCCCCCGGGCACCACGAGATCCCGGATCGACTGACGGCCGCCGAGTGCGGCCTGGATGGCGTACTGCGCCGGGGCGTTGGGGCACAGCCGCATGGAGGCGAGCATGGTCAGCCCCTCCAGATAGCTGCGGGCGTGCTGCTTGGGGCCCGAGACCACCATCCAGCCCGAGCGGAACCCGGCCACGCGATACGTCTTCGAGAGCCCGCTGAAGGTGAGGCAGACCAGGTCGGGGGCGAGGGTGGCCACGCTGTGGTGCTCGGCGTCGTCGTACAGGATCTGGTCGTAGATCTCGTCGGCGAACACCATCAGGCCGTGCCGGCGGGCCAGGTCGAGGATGGACTCCAGTACGTCGCGCGGGTAGACGGCACCGGTCGGGTTGTTGGGGTTGATGATCACGACGGCCCGGGTGCGGTCGGTGATCTTCGATGCCATGTCGGCGATGTCGGGGTTCCAGTCCGAGGCCTCGTCGCACACGTAGTGCACGGCCTTGCCGCCGGCCAGCGTCGTCACCGCGGTCCACAGCGGATAGTCGGGGGAGGGGATCAGTACCTCGTCGCCGTCCTCCAGCAGCCCCTGCACCGCCATGGAGATGAGCTCGGAGACGCCGTTGCCGAGGAAGATGTCGTCGACGCCGACCTCGGTGAGTCCCATCGCCTGGTAGCGCTGCGCGACGGCGCGGCGGGCGGACAGGATGCCGCGCGAGTCCGTGTAGCCGTGGGCCTGCGGGAGCATCCGGATCATGTCCTGGACGATCTCCTCCGGCGCCTCGAAGCCGAACAGTGCCGGATTGCCCGTGTTGAGCCGCAGCACGCTGTGGCCCGCCTCCTCCAGGGCGTTGGCCTGCTCGATGACCGGGCCCCGGATCTCGTAACAGACCTCGTTGAGCTTGCTGGACTGGCGGAATTCCATGCGGTGCCTCCCCGACCCGATTGCGATACTTGGTTTTACCAAGCTTGGGCTTGGAAAGTCCAACAACATGTCTAGACTGCGTCGCATGCCACGTCAGCAACAGCCCGCAACCCGCCCGGTCCGACGCCGGAGTTACGACCAGTTCTGCGCCGGCGCCCGGGCGCTGGACGCGGTCGGCGACCGGTGGACCCTGCTGATCGTCCGTGAACTGCTGGCCGGTCCCCGCCGCTACACCGACCTGCACGCCGATCTCCCCGGAGTCAGCACGGATGTCCTGGCCTCCCGGCTCAAGGACATGGAGCAGGGCGCGCTGGTCACCCGTCGCCGGCTGCCGCCGCCCGCCGCCGCCACGGTGTACGAACTCACCGAGCGGGGACACGGCCTGCTGCCCGTCCTCGCGGCGCTCGCCGAGTGGGGCGCGCCGGCCCTCGTGGAGCGACGGCCCACGGACGCGGTCCGGGCGCACTGGTTCGCCCTTCCGCTGCTGCGCGCGCTGGACGGGGCCGGCGGACCGGACGCCGACGGGGTGGTCGATGTGCGCCTGGACGAGGGCGAGTTCCATGTCCGTACGGGGAAGCCGGTGGCGGGTAAACCGGTGTACGGGGACGGGCCGGCCGCCCGCGCCGACGCGCGCATCGTTCTCGATGCCGAACTCTGTCTCGCGCTGGGGCGCGGTGAACTGACGTTCGCCGAGGCCGTGAAGGACGGGCGGATCGAGGTGACCGGCGACGGGCCGCTGGCGGCGGAGCTACGCGGCGCCTGACAGGCGCGATGGTGTCTCGATGGCGCGATTCGTGCGGTCAACTTCTGGGTAGCGTCGGGGCATTTGGGATGTCCGGGACACCGAGAGACAGGAGTCACCCGTGAGATTCGGCAGACAGTTGGAGCGGCAGTCGCGGCAGGGCCGCCAGAGGTTGTCGGGGCGTGAGGGGCGGCTGAGCAAGGCGCTGGTCATCGGGGGCTGCGTGGCCGCGCTCGCCTTCGTACCGGCAGCGGCCGTCGCCACCCCCGGCAGCGGGGTGAGCGGCACGGTGGTCGCGGTAGGCACCTCGCCGGGGAAGCTGAAGGTCAAGACGCCGAACGGGCGCACCGACGTCACTTTCCGGACGATCACCGTCGAGCCGGGAGGCTCCACCGGCTGGCACACCCACCGCGGCCAGCTGATCGCCGTCGTCAAGTCCGGGACGCTGACCCGCACTCTGGACGACTGCACGGTCGAGGTGACCCCCGAGGGCACGTCCTTCATCGAGCCGTCCGGCGCGAAGCACCGCCACATCGGCCGAAACCTGGGCAGCGAGCCCGTCGTCCTGTGGGTGACCTATCTGCTGCCCGAGGGCAGCCCACTCTCCGACGACGCCGACGCGGTGGACTGCGGCAGGAAGAAGTAGAGCGTGGCACCCGCCCTCTGGCGCCCCCGCCGGCCCCCGGCCGACGGGCGCCGACCGTCAGCGGGCGAGTGTCTCCCCGTACGCGCCGAGGCCGGAGCTCACGAGGCCGTCGCGGAAGGTCAGCACCTCGTACACCCGGCCGCCGATCTGATTGCGGTAGTCGATCACCAGCGTGTCGACGCCCACCCGCACCTCCATCACCTCGAACTCGAGGTCGGGGATGAGCTCCAGGCCCCGTGCCCAGTAGGCGCGCAGCGCGCTCTTGCCGCGGACCGTGCCCGAGGCGTCGCCGGTGAACCGGGCGATCATGGGGGAGCTGAAGGTCACGTCCTCGTGGTAGTGCGCCAGGATGCGTTCGAGGTCGTGGGAGTTCCAGTCCTCCTGCCATGCAGTGGCGAACGTGCGGGCGAATTCGAGATCCATGGGCAGGACCGTAACGGGCGGGACCGCTGCGGGCTGCGGATTTCCGCCAGCGGGGGAGCAGGATGGTCACGTGCGATTCGAAGCGATCACCTGGGAACGGCTGGCGGACGAGCTCGCCGCGCACGCCGACGCCCTGAAGCCGGCTGACGGCGGGCCCTGGCTGAAGATCGCCGTCGACGGCGCCCCTGCCGCCCGTACCGGCGAGCTGGCCGAGTCCGTCGCCGAGAGGCTGCGACTGCTCGGCCGGGCGGTACTTCCGGTGTCCACCGCGGGGTTTCTGCGGCCGGCCAGTCTGCGCTACGAGTACGGCAGGCGGGACCCCGACTCGTACTACGGCAGCTGGTTCGACACCGGGGCGCTGTGGCGCGAGGTGTTCGGTCCGCTCGAGCCGGGTGGCAGCGGCCGGGTGCTGCCCGATCTGTGGGACCCGGTGACGGACCGGGCCACGCGGAGCCCGTACCGGCACCTGCCGGAGGGCGGAGTGCTGGTTCTGCACGGCCCGTTGCTGCTGGGGCACTGGTTTCCGTTCGACCTGAGCGTCCACCTGAGGCTGTCGGCGGCCGCGCTGCGGCGGCGTACGCGGGAGGACGAGCAGTGGACCCTGCCCGCCTTCGCCCGGTACGAGGACGAGGTGGCGCCCGCCGGCAGCGCGAACGCGGTCGTCAGGGCCGACGATCCGCACCACCCCGCCTGGACGGGGCTGCGGCACGACGGGTAGGCGCGGGACCCGGTAGTCCGTGCCGCGCCGTCGCTATCCGGCGGGCAGGGGTGGTCGCCCTCCCACGGTCGTGACGGCCTCCGCCCCCGCCCGGCACCCCGCCGCCACGGCCGTCGCGTCGTCGGCGCCCGCCAGCCGGGCGGCCAGGAAGCCCCCGGTGAACGCGTCGCCGGCCCCCGTGGAGTCCACGGCCGCGGGCACGGGTCCGGCAGGAATGCGGGCCGTCACCGCCCCCGCGGTGGCCAGCAGGGCGCCGTCCTCGCCCAGGGTGACCGCGACCTGACGGACCAGCAGGCTCAGCTTGGCGGCGGCGTCGGCAGGTTCGGGCAGCCCGGTGAGCAGCCGGGCCTCGTCGGCGTTGGGGAGCAGGAGATCCGCGCCCTCGGTCAGGGCCAGGAACCGGTCGACGCCCAGCTCGGCGAGGAATCCGGCCGACGCCGGGTCGATGCTCACCGGAACGTTCCGCCGCCGGGCCTCCCGGAGGGCGAGCAGGGCCGTCGTACGGCTGGTCGCGGCGAAGAGCAGGTAGCCGGACAGATGGAGGTGGGCGATGCCGTCGAGCATCCAGGGCGACCAGTCGTCGGGGGAGAGCCGCAGCACCGCCCCGCCGTCGCTGAGGAAGGTGCGCTCGGCGGACGGATCGACGAGCGCGACGACGGTGCCCGTCGGTGCGTCGTCGTCCACGGCCAGCAGCGCGCGCACTCCCGCGCGCCGGAGCAGGTCCTGGTGCCAGTCGGCGGAGTCGGCGCCCACACGGGCCACCAGCCGCACGTCGCGGCAGCCCGAACGTGCCGCCCAGCAGCACACGTTGGCCCCCGCGCCGCCGGCCCGCGTCCGGATCCTGGCCGCCGTGTCCGTGCCGTGGACCAGTGCCGAGCCGTGCCGGGCCACCACGTCCGTCACCACGTCCCCGACGACGAGAAGGCCGCCGGTCACCGGACGGCCCAGGCGGCGGCGATCCGTCCGGCGAGTGCCACGTTGCCGCGGACGGCCGCCAGATTGGCCTCCAGCGAGGCGCCTTCTGTGCCCCGCATCAGCTGGTCGAGCAGATACGGCGTGACGGCCTGCCCGGCGATGCCGCGCTCCCGGCACGCCTCCAGCGCCTGGGCCAGCACCCGGTCGTGCAGGACGGGATCGAGCTGCTCGTCCCGCGGTACGGGGTTGGCCACGATCAGCGCGGCCTCGGGGCCGCCGAGCGCGTCCTGCGCCTCCATCACCCCGGCGACCTCCTCGGGCGAGCGCACGGTCCAGTCGACCGGCTCGCCCGAACTGCTCAGATAGAAGCCGGGGAACCGGTCGGTGCCGTAACCGAGCACTCCCACCCCGAGTGTCTCCAGGCGCTGCAGCGTGGCGGGCACGTCCAGGATCGACTTCACTCCCGCGCAGACCACGGTGATGCGCGTCCGCGCCAGCAGCCGCAGATCCGCGGACTCGTCCTGCGTCTCGGTCCAGTCCCGGTGCACTCCGCCGAGCCCGCCGGTCGCGAAGACGCGCAGGCCCGCCCGCGCGGCGAGGAACGCGGTCGCCGACACCGTCGTCGCCCCGCTCGCGCCCGTCGCCAGTGCCGGCGCGAGGTCCCGGTGCCCCAGCTTGCGCATCGCCGGGTCCTCGGCGACCCGTTCCAGCTGGGCCTTGTCCAGGCCGACCCGGGCGCTGCCGTCCAGCACGGCGACCGTGGCGGGCACGGCACCGGCCGACCGCACGATGTCCTCCAGCTCCTCGGCGACGCGCAGATTGCGGGGGCGGGGCAGGCCGTGGGCGATGATCGTCGACTCCAGAGCGACGACGGGGCGGCGCGCGGCGAGGGCCTCCCGTACCTCCGCGGAGAGAACCGGAGCGAGGGGGGCGGTGTGGAACGGCTCAGTGAGTGACATGTCCACATCCCTGTCGCGCAGGGGTCGCACTCAAACGTGCGCTCCCCGGGGGCGGCCGGTCTCGTGCGCGGTCCGGCGTCCTGGTGGCGAGACGTCCGTGGGCAGCGGCTGAGGTGACCGGCCGTGAGCACAACTGATCGCGGGACCGGGTCAGGACGTGGCGCGGCCGGCGAGGGTCCGGCGCAGGGCCAGCGCCGCCATCGGCAGCAGCAGGCATGCGCCGGCCGCGTTGAGCCAGCCGTAGCCGGCCTGGGAGACGATCACTCCGGCGACCGCCCCGCCGATTCCCGCGGACGCGTTCATGGCGAGGTCGGACAGCCCCTGCACCGCGGCGCGTGCGGCCTGCGGTACGGAGTCGGTGAGCAGCGCCGAACCCGCGACCAGTCCCGCGGACCAGCCGAGCCCGAGCACGAACAGGCCGGCCGCGGTTCTGCCGTGCGCGGAGCCCGCGGTGCCCGCGAGGAGGGCGGCGAGGGCGAGCAGCCCGGCGGCCAGCCCGATGACGGTGAGGCGGCCGAAGCGGTCCGCCAGCCAGCCCATCACCGGGGAGAACGCGTACATCCCTGCGATGTGGCCGCTGATCACGAGGCCGATCAGCTGGAGGTCCGCACCGTGGTGGCCGAGGTCGACCGGCGTCATCACCATGATCGAGACCATCGCGGTGTGCGAGACCGTGACGGTCACCAGCGCCAGCCGGGCCATGGGCGAGGCCCGCACGGCCGCGACACCCGCGCGCAGCGAACGGCCCCCGCCCGACCGGCTCTCCTGCGGGGCCAGGGCGCGCGCGGTGAGAAGGGGGTCGGGGCGCAGCAGCGCCGCGACCACGACGGCGGCGAGCAGGAAGATGCCGGCCGCCCAGACGAACGGGCCGGCCGTCTCCGAGACGGCGGTGCCCCGGAAGACGCGGCCGGCCGGGGCCGCGATGTTGGGCCCGAGCACCGAGCCGATGGTGGTCGCCCAGATGACGGTCGAGATCGCCCGCCCACGCCGGTCGGGCTCGGCCAGATCGGCGGCGGCGAACCTGGCCTGAAGGTTGGCCGAGGAACCGGCGCCGAACCCGGCCATGCCGAGCAGCAGCAGCGGGAAGCTCTCCACCACGGTCGCCAGCACCACGAGACCCGCGCCCAGGGCGCCGATCAGATACGCCAGCACGAGTCCGGGGCGGCGGCCGCGCGAGGTCATCAGCGCGGCCAGCGGCAGCGACAGCAGGGCCGTGCCGGTTACCGACGCGGTCGGCGCGAGGCCCGACAGCGCTTCGGAGCCGCTGACCTGCGTCGCCAGCACCGGGGCCAGGGCGATGCCGATGGGCACGCCGAGGCCGCCGAGTATCTGGCTGGCGATGAGCACGGGGAGCGTCCTGCGCCGTAGAGCGGGCAGGTCGGCAGTGGTGACGCCCTTGACCGGACCCGGTCCGGGGGTGTCAGGAGCGTCGAGGGTGTTGGTCACCGACGCAGTGTGCCAGGCGGCCCGGAGACACGGAACCGAGCGTGCGGGGGCGCGGGTGCGGTGGTGGGCGCGCCGGGACGGGGGAGTGGGCAGGCGCCGCCGGGCCTCTCCTTCGTCCTGGTCGGAGCACAGGCCGGCCCTTTTCTTCGTCCGGGTCGAAACACAGGCCGGCCCTTTTCTTCGTCCGGGTCAGGACATCAGAACAACGGCTGCGGCAGCACGCCCTCCAGGGCGAGCAGTTGCCGCTTGGTCTCCAGTCCGCCGCCGAAGCCGCCGAGCCCGCCGTCGCTCTCCACCACCCGGTGGCAGGGCACCACCACGGGCAACGGGTTGGACCCCATGGCGGCGCCGACCGCCTGGGCCGCCCCCGGCTGGCCCACCCGGCCGGCGAGGTCTCCGTACCCCGCGACCGCGCCGTACGGCACGCCCGCCGCCAGCTCGCGCAGCACCTGGCGGTTGAAGCCGCTGGTGAGCGACCAGTCCAGGTCGAGCGAGAACGCCCGCAGCGTGCCCGCGAAGTACGCCGCGAGCTGGCGTATCGGCTCGGCGAGGCGGGCGGAGCCGGGCGCCTCCACGGGCTCCGCGCCGAGCCGGGCGGCCAACCGCTCGAGCGCCCGGTCCCGGACCTCCGGCCGGGCGTGGAAGACCACGGTCACCAGGCCCGTTTCGGTCGCGGCCAGCATGAGCGGCCCGATGTCGCTGTCGACGACGGCCCACTCGACAACCCCGTTGCTGTTCATGGAAACCACCGTACGGGCGGCCACTGACAACGGGCGGCGGCGGCGCCACGGCGCTCCCCGAGCGGTCAGCCGGTGGCCTTGCGCACCACGTCGGGGGCATTGGTGATGACGCCGTCCACGCCGTAGCGGGCCACCCGGTGCGCCTGCGCCGCGTCGTTGACCGTCCAGGTGTTGACCTGGAGCCGCTTGCCGTGGGCACCCTTCAGCGCGTGCACCGCCGCCACGTACTCGCGCGAGACCGCCGCGTGCGACGGGTTGATCCGGTCGGTGAACTCCGCGTACGAGGGGAGGTCGGCGACGGCCGGAGTGCCGAGGAGGCCGGTGATGACGTCCGGGTGCTGCTCGTGCACCTTGCGCACGCTGCCGGCGCCGAAGCTCTGGATCACCAGACGACTGCGGACGTGCTCGCGGTCGAGCCACCCCTCCTGGCGCAGGACCCGCAGGGTCGCCCGCTCGATGCCGGGGTAGATCTCGGGGCTCTTGATCTCCAGGAGGAGGTTCTGGTCGTTGCGTCCGATCCGCCGCAGATACTGCTGGAGCGTGGGTACCCGGGCCCCGGCGTACCGCGGACCGAACCAGCTGCCCGCGTCAAGGCGGGCGATCTCGGCGGCCGTGAAGTCCTTGACCGCCCACGGCGCACGGTCGGGGAAGACCTCCTCGGCGTCCGTTGTCCGTTTCAGGCCGGTGTCGTGGATGACGACCAGTACGCCGTCCCGGGTCAGCTGGACGTCGTTCTCGACCCAGTCGAAGCCCAGGCCGTCGGCCTTGTCCACGGCCGCCAGCGTGTTCTCCGGCGCGTAGGCCGACGCGCCCCGGTGGGCGATGACGAGCGGAGCGCCCGCCCGGTTCCGAGACGGGTCCCCCGCCGTCCGGGCCGCGGCGTCGGCCGCCGCCGGGCGGACCACCGCAGCGGGGCGGGCGGCTGAGCCCCCCACCGGTGCGTCGGTGGTCGTGGCCAGCAGCAACGTGCCGGCTCCCAGCAGGACGGCGGCAGCGACAGCGGCGGTTGCGGCGCCTGCGCGCACGGGAACTCCTTGGGTCTGAGGTGCGGACGACCCGAGGGTCCCAGCCGTCCCGGAACGCGGGACAGGTGAAGGGTAGCCATCACATGAACGCACCTCGGGGACCGGGTCACGGACTGCCGCCCCTGTCGATAAAATGCAGCTCTTCTGTTTGTTTGCCGGGCCTTGCGCCTTAGGGTCGTCCGAACCCGGGCTTCTGCGAAAAGGGCGTATGCGCATGCAGGGCACAATCGACGGTTTCGGCTACGGAGCGGTGACCCCCGTGGCCGCGTTCCTCATGGCCTGTCTCGGCGCGGCCCTGGGCCTGCGCTGCACCACCCGGTCGCTGCGCACCGAGCGCTCCTTCAAGGCCGGCTGGCTGGCTCTGGGCGCGACCTCCATCGGCTCCGGGATCTGGACGATGCACTTCATCGCGATGGTGGGATTCACCGTCGAAGAGGTGCCGATCGGCTACGACAAGCCGATCACCTTCGCCAGCCTCGCCGTCGCGATCGTCATGGTCGGTATCGGGATCTTCCTGGTCGGGTACCGCGGCGCCACCCCGATGGCGCTGGTGACGGGAGGAACGATCACCGGACTCGGCGTGGCCTCCATGCATTACCTCGGCATGGCCGGTATGCGACTTGATGGGCAGTTCGAGTACGACACGATCACCGTGTCGCTCTCGGTCGTCATCGCCGTGGTCGCCTCGACCGCCGCACTCTGGGCCGCCGTCTCCATCCACGGCTTCCTGCCCAGCCTCGGCGCCAGCGTCGTGATGGGTGTCGCGGTGAGCGGCATGCACTACACCGGCATGGCCGCCCTCAGGGTCCACCTCCACCCCGCCGCCCTCACCGACGCCCCGGTCGGTTCCGGCGACAGTGCCACCGCGCTGCTCGTCCCCCTGCTGATCGGCCCGGCCTGCTTCCTGGTGCTGGCCGCCGTCGTCGTGATGTTCGACCCCCTGGTGGTCATGGGCACCCCGGACTGGAACGACCCCGCGGCCGGCCACGGAGACCGGGCACCCGGAATTCCGGTCCGGCGCCAGGTGCCCCGGTTCGGCACGCACGCCGATCCGGCCTCGTTCCACTCGCAGCGCAGGGAGCCCGCACAGCCCCAGGACTGGTGAGGTAAGGCCGCCGCGGGCGCCGGTCCGGCCCCGTTGTCAGTGCGGGGTCGTACGGTGGTTTCATGCGGCCCGTTTCGAAGATCGAACGCTCGGTGGCGCCTTTCGAGGTCGTCAGTCCCTACCAGCCCAGTGGCGACCAGCCCGCGGCCATCGCCGACCTGGAGCGGCGCGTCCGGGCAGGTGAGAAGGACGTGGTCCTCCTCGGCGCGACCGGCACCGGTAAATCCGCGACCACCGCCTGGATGATCGAGAAGCTCCAGCGCCCCACCCTCGTGATGGCGCCGAACAAGACCCTCGCCGCCCAGCTGGCCAACGAGTTCCGCGAGCTCCTGCCGAACAACGCGGTCGAGTACTTCGTCTCCTACTACGACTACTACCAGCCCGAGGCGTACGTCCCGCAGTCGGACACCTACATCGAGAAGGACTCCTCGATCAACGAGGAGGTCGAGCGGCTCCGCCACTCCGCCACGAATTCGCTGCTCACCCGGCGGGACGTCGTCGTGGTCGCCTCCGTGTCCTGCATCTACGGCCTCGGTACGCCGCAGGAGTACGTGGACCGGATGGTCCAGCTCAAGGTGGGCGACGAGACGGACCGCGACCAGTTGCTGCGCCGCTTCGTCGAGATGCAGTACACCCGCAACGACCTGGCTTTCACCCGGGGCACCTTCAGGGTCCGCGGCGACACCATCGAGATCTTCCCGGTCTACGAGGAGCTCGCCGTCCGCATCGAGATGTTCGGCGACGAGATCGAGGCGCTCTCCACCCTCCACCCGCTCACCGGCGAGATCATCAGCGAGGACCGTTCGCTCCACGTCTTCCCCGCCAGCCACTACGTCGCGGGCCCCGAGCGCATGGAGAAGGCGGTCGGCCGGATCGAGCGGGAGCTGGAGCAGCGCCTGGCCGAGCTGGAGAAGCAGGGCAAGATGCTGGAGGCCCAGCGGCTGCGCATGCGTACGACGTACGACATCGAGATGCTCCGCCAGATCGGCACGTGTTCCGGCGTCGAGAACTACTCGATGCACTTCGACGACCGTGACCCCGGCACCGCCCCCCACACCCTCCTCGACTACTTCCCCGAGGACTTCCTGCTCGTCCTGGACGAGTCGCACGTGACGGTGCCGCAGATCGGCGCGATGTACGAGGGCGACGCCTCCCGCAAGCGGACCCTCGTCGACCACGGTTTCCGGCTGCCCTCGGCGCTGGACAACCGGCCGCTGAAGTGGGAGGAGTTCCTCGGGCGGATCAACCAGACGGTCTACCTCTCCGCCACCCCCGGCAAGTACGAGCTCTCCCGGGGCGACGGCTTCGTGGAGCAGATCATCCGGCCCACCGGCCTCGTCGACCCGGAGATCGTCGTCAAGCCCACCGAGGGCCAGATCGACGACCTGGTGCACGAGATCCGCAAGCGCACCGAGAAGGACGAGCGGGTCCTGGTCACCACCCTCACGAAGAAGATGTCGGAGGACCTCACCGACTACTTCCTGGAGCTGGGCATCCAGGTTCGCTACCTCCACAGCGACGTCGACACCCTGCGCCGTATCGAACTGCTGCGGGAGCTGCGCTCGGGGGAGTACGACGTCCTGGTCGGGATCAACCTCCTGCGCGAGGGCCTCGACCTGCCCGAGGTGTCGCTCGTGGCCATCCTCGACGCCGACAAGCAGGGCTTCCTGCGCTCGGCGACCTCGCTGATCCAGACCGTCGGACGCGCGGCTCGCAATGTGTCGGGTCAGGTCCATATGTACGCGGACAAGATCACCCCGGCGATGGCGCAGGCCATCGACGAGACCAACCGCCGCCGTGAGAAGCAGATCGCGTACAACACCGAGCGCGGGGTCGACCCACAGCCGCTGCGCAAGAAGATCAACGACATCGTCGCCTCCATCGCCCGCGAGGAGGTCGACACCGAGCAGCTGCTCGGCACCGGCTACCGCCAGGCCAAGGGGACCAAGGCGCCCGTGCCCACCCTGGGCATCAAGGCCGGTGCCTCGAAGGGGAAGGCCGGCGGGGACAAGGCGGCGGTCACCGACCGCCCGGCCGCCGAGCTCGCCGGGATCATCGAGGAGATGACCGACCGGATGCGGGCCGCCGCCGCCGACCTGCAGTTCGAGGTGGCCGCGCGACTGCGTGACGAGGTGGGGGAGTTGAAGAAGGAGTTGCGCCAGATGCGGGAGGCGGGTCTGTCCTGACCCTGCTGCGCGCGGTGTGTTGCAAGACCGACACAAAACGGCCCTCGGCGGCTGCGTCCGTGGTGGGAATGCGTAGGGTGCTGGAAAACCGCGCAAGGACGGTTGCGGGGACAGCGGAGAGGGGACAGCGCGTGACGGTCAATATGACCAAGGGTCAGGCCATCAGCCTGCAGAAGAGCGACGGGGGGACCCTGACCGCGGTACGGATGGGGCTCGGCTGGCAGGCGGCTCCGCGCCGCGGTCTGTTCGGCTCACGCACCCGGGAGATCGACCTGGACGCCTCGGCGGTCCTGTTCGCCGACAAGCAGCCGGTCGACGTCGTGTTCTTCCGGCACCTCGTCAGTGACGACGGCTCGGTCAAGCACACCGGGGACAACCTGGTCGGCGGCGCCGGCTCGGGCGGCGACGACGAGGCGATCCTGGTCGACCTCCAGCGAGTGCCGGTCCACATCGACCAGATCGTCTTCACGGTGAACTCCTTCACCGGCCAGACGTTCCAGGAGGTGCAGAACGCCTTCTGTCGCATCGTGGACGAGACCAACGGCCAGGAGCTCGCCCGCTACACGCTGGACGGCGGCGGGCAGTACACCGCCCAGATCATGGCGAAGGTGCACCGTGCGGGGAGCGGGTGGCAGATGACCGCCATCGGCACCCCGGCCAACGGCCGCACCTTCCAGGACCTCATGCCGGCGATCCTGCCGCACCTGTAGGCGGTACCGGACCCACAGGGCCCGCATCACGACGCGCAGCTCCCGGCGGCATCGTCCGCCGGGAGCTGCCCGCATCGCAGCACCAGCCCGGCGCCGGCAGCGGCATCGGACCGGCGCCGGAACGCGCCGCACGGCACGGCGCCATGAACGACCGCACGACACCGCAGCGCGCAGTAGTAACTCGTCGAGGGGACAGGGCAATGACGGCCGAGCTGGTCCGGGGGCAGAACCACACGTTGCCCCAGACCCGTCTGGAGATCCGGGTTTCGGCCGGCACACCTGTCGTGGCCGGTGCCACGCTGGGGGACGAGCACGGCACGGTGCACGGGGTGGAGTGGATCGCCCACCCCGGCTCCCCGCAGCTGCCGGGACTCGAGGTCTCCAGGCAGGCCGCGGCCGAGCACCGGCTCGCGGTCGACCTCGACGCCCTGGCCGAGGCGGTGCACCGGGTCACGGTGCTGCTGGCGCTGCCGCTGCAGGCGGGCGGTCCGACCCGGTTCGGGGCCGTCGCCTCGCCCTTCGTCGCGGTGACCGGGCTCGACGGCGCGGAGATCGCCACCTTCACCCTGACCGGTCTGGACACCGAGTCGGCGGTGACCGCCCTGGAGCTCTACCGCAGGCAGGGGGCTTGGAAGGTCCGAGCGGTCGGCCAGGGCTACGCCGACGGGCTGGCCGCGATGCTCGCCGACCAGGGCGTGACCGGCGCGGCCGAACTGGCGAGGTCGATCCAGGAGGCGGTCGCCCGCGGTCTGGCCCGCTCGGTGGCCCCGCCCCCGCCCCGTGCCCCGGAGGGCGGCCGGGTCAGGCACGCCGGGGGCCCCGCGTCGCCCCAGGGCGGGGGCAGGCCCCAGGCCACCCCGCAGCCCGGCGGCCCCCTGGACGAGCCGTCCTGCGCCCCCACCACGCCGGTCGCCCCCGCCATGCCCTCGGCGGGAGGTCCCATCGACTACGCGCACCCTCGCCGCGAGGCGACCGCACCCCCGCCGCCCCCGCCGACGGCGCCCCCGGCCCAGCCCGGCCGGCCCGCGACCCCCGTGGCCGGGGACGCGACCGGCTGGTCGATGGAGGAGCGCCTCTACAACCAGGTCTGGGGCATGTTCGAGGACCTGGCCCGGGCCACGGCCGCGTACCGCAGCGCCGTCGACTTCGCCGAGTCCCGGATGGACCAGGAGCTGGAGCGCACCCTGTCCGATCCGCGCAGCCGGATCGGAGGCGCGGGTGACCGCGCCCGTGAGCAGGCCCGCGCCAAGCGCGACGAGCTGGCCGGCCGCGCCCGCGAGGCGCTGGACCGCGACCTCGCCCAGCTCGCCGCCGAGGCCGCCGTGGTGGAACCCGCGCTCCCCGCCGCGTACGCCGGCTGGGACAACCCCGTCTGGCACGGCTACCGGGTCCCGATGGAGATCCCCATGGCGCTGCGGATCGGTGACCTGCATCTGCCCGAGAGCGCCGGGGTGAGCATCCCGCTCCTCGTCCGGCTGCCGCTGGAGCGCGGCATGTGGATCGACAGCGGGCGCACGGCGTCCGAGGCCGCCGCCCTGACCGGTTCGGACCAGCTGCGCCGGCTGGCCATGGACAGCGCCGTCCTGCACGCGGCGCGGATGCTCGCCGTCTACCCGCCCAACGAGTTCTCCGTCCATGTCATCGACCCGGCCGGCTCCGGCGCCGCGGCGCTGGCCCCGCTGGTCGGTGCCGGGGTCCTCGCGAGCCCGCCCGCGTCCGGGCCGGGGGGAGTGTCCTCGGTCCTCGCCCGCCTCACCCGGCGGGTCGACCTCGTGCAGATGGCGATCAGGGCGGGAGCCTCCGACGCGCTGCCGTCCGACCTGGACCCGGCCGAGCAGTTGCTGATCGTCAACGACTTCCCGCACGGCTTCGACGACCGTGCCGTCACGCAACTGCGCTATCTCGCCGACGAGGGGCCCTCCGTGGGGGTGCATCTCATGATGGTCGCGGACCGGGAGGACGCCTCGGCGTACGGCCCGGTGCTCGACCCGCTGTGGCGGTCCCTGCTCCGCGTCACGCCGGTCGCCGACGACCATCTGGCGGACCCCTGGGTCGGGCACGCCTGGACGTACGAGCCGCCCGCCACCCCGCCCGGCAGCCGCGTGCTGGAACAGGTGCTGGAGCGGGTGGCCGCCGCGCGCCGCACCGGTCACCGCTGACTCACCCGCTCGGCCGGTCCCGCGAGATCGATCCCCCACCTGGCGTTTTGGCACCCCTTTACCCTTCTCTTTACCTTTCCTTGGTGATTCCTGTACTGTTCTTTGGGCGGAGGGGAGTACTCCCGATCGCGGCGTGCCCGTCAGTACGGACTGTGACCGGTCCCGGGGCGCCGGCCCAGGCGCGCAATCCCGCGCACCCGGGTGGAAGAGACCTCCGGCAGCGACGACGCTGATCAGTAGCCGTAGCGAACTGCCGGAGGCGCAGTGGACGTTTCATGGACCCTCTGGGCGCTGACCATTCTTGGTCTGAGCGCCCTCATCGCCGTCGACTTCTTCATCGGGCGCAAGCCCCATGACGTGTCGACCAAGGAAGCCGGAATCTGGACGATCGTCTGGATCGCGCTGGCCGCCCTCTTCGGGCTCGGCCTGCTCGTGTTCGGCGAGAGCCAGGCCTCGGGCGAGTTCTTCGCCGGCTTCATCACCGAGAAATCGCTCAGCGTCGACAATCTCTTCGTCTTCGTGCTGATCATGGCGAAGTTCTCGGTGCCCTCCCACCTCCAGCAGCGGGTGCTGCTCATCGGCGTGCTGATCGCCCTGGTGCTGAGGGCGATCTTCATCGCCGCCGGCGCCGCGGTCATCGCCAACTTCTCGTGGGTCTTCTACATCTTCGGCGCGTTCCTGATCTACACCGCCTGGAAGCTGATCCAGGAGGCGCGGGCCGACGAGGAGGAAGAGGAGTTCGAGGAGAACCGCCTCCTCAAGAACATCGAGCGCCGCTTCGGCGTCGCCGACCGCTACCACGGCACGAAGCTATTCATCCGCAACAACGGCAAGCGCGTCCTGACGCCGCTAATGGTCGTCATGCTCGCCATCGGCACCACCGATGTGCTGTTCGCGCTGGACTCCATCCCCGCGATCTTCGGCCTGACCCAGGACCCGTACATCGTGTTCACCGCCAACGCCTTCGCGCTGATGGGACTGCGGCAGCTGTACTTCCTGATCGGCGGCCTGCTCAAGAAGCTGGTCCACCTCAGCTACGGGCTGTCGGTCATCCTCGGCTTCATCGGCATCAAGCTCGTGCTGCACGCGCTGCACGAGTCCGGGGTGCACGTCCCCGAGATCTCCATCCCGGTCTCGCTGGGCGTCATCTGCGGGGTGCTCGTGATCACGACGATCACCAGCCTGGTCGCCAACAAGAAGCAGGCCGAGGCGGACGCCGCGGCCCGGGCGGGGAAGTCCGGGGACCCCGTGGACCCCGTGGACAAGGGCGTCGGCATAGACGCCTGAGCCGGGGCGGGCGGTGCGGGTGCGCGGACCGCGCACCCGCACCGCCCTGCCACGTCTCCGGCCCCGTGCGCTCACCAGCCCCGTGTCCGCCATTCGGGCAGCCGCGGTCGCTCGTCGCCCAGCGTGGTGTCGTGCCCGTGGCCCGGGTAGACCCAGGTCTCGTCGGGCAGCGTGCCGAAGAGCTTGGTCTCCACGTCGTGCAGCAGAGTCACGAACGCCTCGGAATCACCGAAGGTGTTGCCGACCCCGCCCGGGAAGAGGCAGTCCCCGGTGAACAGGTGCGGAGCGCCGTGCGGGTCGTCGTACACGAGCGCGATGGAGCCCGGGGTGTGGCCGGTCAGATGCCGCGCGGTCAGGGCGACCCGCCCCACCCGGATCGTGTCGCCGTCCTCGACGAGCACATCCGTCGCGACCGGGATCCCCTCGGCGTCGAAGCGTCCGGCGTACGTGCGCGCCCCGGTGGCCGCCACCACCTCGCCGAGCGCCTGCCAGTGGTCGCCGTGGCGGTGCGTGGTGACGACCGAGGCGATCGAGTCGTCACCGATCAGCCGCAGCAGTGTCCCGGGCTCGGCGGCCGCGTCGATCAGGAGCTGCTCGCCGGTGGCCCGGCAGCGCAGCAGATAGGCGTTGTTGTTCATCCCGCCGACGGCGACCTTGGAGATCATCAGGTCCGTCAGCTCGTGCACGTCCGCAGGCCCGCCGACCTTGACCGCTCCGCTGTACGTCATGCCTCTCAGCCTATAGCGGGGGCAGGGCGGGAAGGGTTCCGCCTTCGACGGCCAGGGCGGAGCCGTCACGCCGCCCGCTGAGCCATCCGAGCAGCTCGGGAGCCGTGCCGCGGACCACCACGGACCCGCCCTCCGCGCCGCCACCGGTCGTCCACTTCCGGCCCGTGTCGTCGGCCACGACCGCGGGATGCCCGGCGAAGCGCTCGGCCAGGAAGTCGATCTCGCAGGCGATGAAGTCGTCCGGCAGGTCCTCCAGCTCGTAGCCGATACCCAGGTCGACGTGGTGCAGCTCGACCTCGATGCGCCGGCGGAAGGGGATCCGGGAGGCCGAGTCCGTCACCCCGTTGCGCAGCGCGACGGTGCGTGACCAGTCGGCCGGTGCCGCGGCGGCGTCCATGAAGCGGCCCGCGCTTGCGGCGAGGTCGGCGAGCTGCTCCGGCTGCGGCCGGGGCGCGTCACGCTCGATTTCGCGGTCGCGGGTTTCGCTGTCTGCGTACATCGGACGGCCTTGGAGAACGTTTACCAGTGCGTCGGCGTTACGACAGAGGTGCGCGACCACATGACCACGGCTCCAGCCGGGGAGCCGCGACGGTTCGGCGAGTGCCGCGTCGTCCAGTTTCTCCGTGGCGCTGAGCAGTCGGTCGGTCGCTTCCCGCAATGCGGCCAGGTCGTGCGCATGATCAGTCATGGGGCTGAGCCTAGCCCCGCCACTCATTCGGGTGAAGGAGTTCTCGGCCGTCCGTAAATCGAATGCGCGTGCTATACGCTCGGAGTCGAAAGCTTCGTACACCGCTGTGGCACCCCCCATACCCTGGGGCAGGGGCTCAGTTCCCCCGCTTCCCTCCAGAAAGGTGCGGACCGGCGTGACCGACCGTCTCATCGTCCGTGGCGCTCGCGAGCACAACCTCAAGAACGTCTCGCTCGACCTCCCCCGCGACTCCCTCATCGTCTTCACCGGGCTCTCCGGGTCGGGCAAGTCGTCGCTCGCGTTCGACACGATCTTCGCCGAGGGCCAGCGGCGTTACGTGGAGTCCCTCTCCTCGTACGCCCGGCAGTTCCTCGGCCAGATGGACAAGCCGGACGTCGACTTCATCGAGGGCCTGTCGCCCGCCGTCTCCATCGACCAGAAGTCGACCTCGCGCAACCCGCGCTCGACGGTCGGCACGATCACCGAGGTCTACGACTACCTCCGGCTGCTCTTCGCCAGGATCGGCAAGCCGCACTGCCCGGAGTGCCACCGTCCGATCTCGCGCCAGTCGCCGCAGGCCATCGTGGACAAGGTCCTCGGCCTGCCCGAGGGCAGCCGCTTCCAGGTGCTCTCGCCGCTGGTGCGCGAGCGCAAGGGCGAGTTCGTCGACCTCTTCGCCGACCTGCAGACCAAGGGGTACAGCAGGGCCAGGGTCGACGGGGCGACCATCCAGCTCTCCGAGCCGCCCACGCTCAAGAAGCAGGAGAAGCACACCATCGAGGTGGTCATCGACCGCCTCACGGTCAAGGACAGCGCCAAGCGCCGGCTGACCGACTCGGTCGAGACCGCGCTGGGCCTCTCCGGCGGCATGGTCGTGCTCGACTTCGTCGACCTCCCCGAGGACGACCCCGAGCGTGAGCGGATGTTCTCCGAGCACCTCTACTGCCCCTACGACGACCTCTCCTTCGAGGAGCTGGAGCCGCGCTCCTTCTCCTTCAACTCGCCCTTCGGCGCCTGCCCCGACTGCACGGGTATCGGTACGCGCATGGAGGTCGACCCGGAGCTGATCGTCCCGGACGAGGACAAGTCCCTCGACGAGGGCGCGATCCACCCCTGGTCGCACGGCCACACCAAGGAGTACTTCGGCCGCCAGATCAACGCCCTGGCCGAAGCCCTCGGATTCCGTACCGACATCCCCTGGGCCGGGCTGCCGCAGCGCGCCAAGAAGGCCCTGCTCTTCGGCCACAAGATCCAGACCGAGGTCCGCTACCGCAACCGGTACGGGCGCGAGCGCGCCTACACCACGCCCTCCTTCGAAGGCGCGGTGCAGTTCGTCAAGCGCCGGCACACCGAGGCCGAGAGCGACTCCAGCAGGGAGCGCTTCGAGGGCTACATGCGCGAGGTGCCCTGCCCGACCTGTGAGGGCACCCGGCTGAAGCCGATCGTCCTCGCGGTCACGGTGATGGAGAAGTCCATCGCCCAGGTCGCCGCGATGTCGATCAGCGAGTGCGCCGAGTTCCTCGGCCGGCTGAAGCTGAACGCCCGCGACAAGAAGATCGCCGAGCGGGTCCTCAAGGAGGTCAACGAGCGGCTGAGGTTCCTGGTCGACGTCGGCCTCGACTATCTGTCGCTGAACCGCGCGGCGGGCACCCTGTCCGGCGGCGAGGCCCAGCGCATCCGGCTCGCCACCCAGATCGGCTCCGGCCTGGTCGGCGTGCTGTACGTACTGGACGAGCCGTCCATCGGGCTGCACCAGCGCGACAACCACCGGCTGATCGAGACGCTGGTCCGGCTCCGCGACATGGGCAACACGCTCATCGTCGTCGAGCACGACGAGGACACCATCAAGGTGGCCGACTGGGTCGTCGACATCGGCCCCGGCGCCGGCGAGCACGGCGGCAAGGTGGTCCACTCCGGATCGCTCAAGGAACTGCTGGCCAACGACAAGTCGATCACCGGTCAGTATCTGACCGGCAAGAGGTCGATCGAGATGCCGGAGATCCGGCGTCCCGTCGACCCGGCGCGTCTGCTCACGGTCCACGGCGCCCGGGAGAACAACCTCCAGGACATCGACGTCTCCTTCCCCCTCGGCGTCCTGACCGCCGTGACCGGTGTCTCCGGCTCCGGGAAGTCGACGCTGGTCAACGACATCCTCTACACCCACCTGGCCCGTGAGCTGAACGGCGCCAAGTCGGTGCCCGGCCGGCACACCCGGGTCGACGGGGACGACCTCGTCGACAAGGTGGTGCACGTCGACCAGTCGCCCATCGGCCGTACGCCCCGGTCCAACCCGGCCACGTACACCGGTGTCTTCGACCACGTCCGCCGACTGTTCGCGGAGACGATGGAGGCCAAGGTCCGCGGCTATCTGCCGGGCCGGTTCTCCTTCAACGTCAAGGGCGGCCGCTGCGAGAACTGCTCCGGCGACGGCACGATCAAGATCGAGATGAACTTCCTGCCGGACGTGTACGTCCCGTGCGAGGTCTGCCACGGAGCTCGCTACAACCGGGAGACCCTGGAGGTCCACTACAAGGGCAAGTCCATCGCCGAGGTGCTGGACATGCCGATCGAGGAGGGCCTGGAATTCTTCGAGGCCGTCCCGACCATCGCGCGCCACCTGCGGACGCTCAACGAGGTCGGTCTGGGATACGTCAGGCTCGGCCAGTCCGCGCCTACGCTCTCCGGCGGTGAGGCCCAGCGCGTGAAGCTGGCCAGCGAGCTCCAGAAGCGCTCCACGGGGCGCACGGTCTACGTCCTGGACGAGCCGACCACCGGTCTGCACTTCGAGGACATCTCCAAGCTCATCAAGGTGCTCTCCGGTCTGGTCGACAAGGGCAACTCGGTGATCGTCATCGAGCACAACCTCGATGTCATCAAGACCGCCGACTGGGTCATCGACATGGGCCCCGAAGGGGGCAACGGCGGCGGCCTGGTCATCGCCGAGGGCACGCCGGAGTACGTGGCAGGCGTCCCCGCCAGCCACACCGGGAAGTTCCTCCAGGGCATCCTGGACGCCGACCGGGTGAGCGAGGCCGCCGTGCCCGCGGCCCGCAAGCCGGCGCGGAAGACGGCGGCCAAGAAGACCGCGGTCGCCGCGAAATCCGCCCCCGCGCGGAAGACGGCGACGGCGAAGACCGCCACGAAGGCCACCGGAACGGCGGCGGCGAAGAAGCCCGCGGCCAAGAAGGCGGCCCGCGCGCCCAAGGCCTGACGGCAGGAGCACACGGTGAGAGGCGGCGGTCCCCTCCGGGGGGCCGCCGCCTCGTCGCGCCGGGAGCCCGCCGCCTCGTCGCGTCCGGTCGCGCCCCGTCCTGTCCGATCGTGTCCCCTCCCGTCCTGACCAGGCTGACCAGGCGCGATGGCGTGCGACCGGCCCGCGCGCGGGGGCGTCCGACTCCGCCGGTATCGTCGGATACGTCACCGCTGCCTCTGCCGTCCCTGGCACCCCGCGCAGCCCTGACGCCTCTGAGACATCCCTGCCCCCCGACCCGTGGAGACCGCATGTCCGGCCAGCCCGCCGCCCGCCGCACCGTGTTGAAGGGCGCCGCTCTCGCGGGCGTCGCCGGGCTGGGAGTGGCGGCCTGCTCGACCGACTCGAAGCTCGGGCACGCCCAGACGCCGACCCCCACCGCACCCGTCGAGCTCGGCGCCCCCGACGAGATCCCGGTCGGTGAGTCCAAGCTCTACCGCGAGCAGCGCGTCATCGTCAGCTGCCCGGCCAAGGGGCAGTTCAAGGCGTTCAGCGCCCAGTGCACCCATGCCGGCTGCCTGCTGGACAAGGTCGAGAAGAACGAGGGCCACTGCCCCTGCCACGGCAGCCTCTTCGACACCACGACCGGCAAGGCCGTGCACGGCCCCGCGACCGTCCCGCTGCCCTCCGTCCCGGTCAGGGTCGAGGGCGGCAAGCTGATCGCGGGCCCCGACGCCTGACCCGGTTCACCGGCGCCGCGTCCATAGGCGCCCGGTTCACTCCCAGTCCCAGTCGATGCCGACCAGGCCGGGCCGCACCCCCTGTTCCACCAGATGCACGGTCCGGTGCCGGCCGGTGAGCGTGAGGTCGGTCCGGGCCCCGCGCGGCGCCCCCGCCGAGACCTGCGCGAACCGCCGGCACCGTACCGGCAGCGCCTCCTCGTCGAACCGGACCTGCAGCACGTACTGCCCGCCGCCGAAGGTGAAGCCGCGGACGTACTCGCCGCACGGCCCTCCCGTACCGTCCTCGAAGCCGTAGCCGAAGAGGTACGTCTCACCCGCCCGCAGCCGCGTGTCGAAGAGCAGCTCCGCGACCAGCACCCCCGTCTCCGCGTCCCAGCGGACCCGGCCCGTCCGGCAGTTCTCCCGGGCGCTCACCCGTACCCGTGCCGGATCGCAGCCCGGGTCTCCGCGGTACACGGCGAGATAGCGGTCGACGCCGTCGCGGTGGGAGCGCACGACGTGCTGCGAGCTCCGGTACTGCATCCGGCGGCCGGGCCCGATCCGTACCCGCTCCTGGTGCCCCACTGTGTGCAGCCCGCCGTCCGCGGGTGACTCCATCGCCGCGAGCAGCCGCTCCACCGCGCCGGACGCCTCGACCAGGGACCGGTACGAGCGGGCCGGTGGGCGGTCCGTGTCCGTGCGGGACTCACCGGGGCCCAGCAGCCCGAGCAGCGAGTTCTCCGGCAGCCCCAGCACCTCCTCCAGCGCCTTCACGGCCCGGAGGGACTCCGGCCGCTGCGGACGGCGGGCGCCCTGCTGCCAGTAGCTGAGACTGGTCACACCGACCTTGACCCCGCGGTGCGCCAGATGGTGCTGCACCCGCTGGAGCGGCAGTCCGCGTACCGACAGTGCGGTGCGCAGCGCCAGATGGAACGGGCCGGTGTGCAGCACCTGCGCCAGTTCGGCCTCGGTGTGCTGCATGGGTCCTCCAGGTGAACGTTCACGACGGACGACGGCCGGGCCGCGCCGACGGGTGTGGGGCCGCAGGTGGCCGGGGGAGGGCGTTCACACACCCGCCACCGCCGTTCACACCGCGATGTTCCCCCGCATTGAAGCGTGTTGACCCGTTCCCGACAACGGTTGATGCTCCTCGGCAGCGTCCGGACGCGCTCCTCGGATCCCCCACCCCCCTCCCCGGGAGGAACGCCATGCGCAACCGAAGAATCCGGCCCCTGCGGATGTCGGTGACAGCGGTACTCGCCGCCGTGCTGCTCGCCGCACCCACGGCCCCCGCCACCGCCACCGCCACCGCCACCGAACAGCACCACGCCGCCTCCGCGACGACGGGCACGACGGGCACCCTCGCCGCCGCCCAGCGGCTGAACATCAGCATGCAGGCGCAGCAGAAGACGAACTGGTGCTGGGCCGCCTCCGGCAACACCATCGCCACCTGGTTCGGCCGGAACTACACCCAGAACCAGTTCTGCAACGCCGCCTTCGGCCGCGCCCAGGGCTACGAGTGCCCCAACTCGCAGGCCTCGCTCGGCAACGTCCAGGACGGTCTGTACTGGGCCGGCATCAACCCGGGTTCGTACGTCACCGGCTGGCTGCGTTACCCGACCGTGCAGACCGAGATCGCCGCCGGACGGCCGGTGGAGACCCGCATTCAGTGGTCGTCGGGCGGTGGCCACATGCATGTGCTGTACGGGTACGACGACGCGAACAGCTGGGTCTACTGGGGCGATCCCTGGCCCTCCAGCAACCGCTACAACTGGGCCTCGCACGCCTGGTACGTGAACAACAGCGAGTTCTCCTGGACCCACTCGCTCTACCGGATAGGGGCGTGACGGCATGACCTCCACCAGTCCCGGCGCCCGTCCCGCGCGTGCCCTGGCCGCCGCCCTCGCCGCCGGAGCCGTGCTGGCCGGCGCCGCCGTGCTCACCGTCGCCCCGCAGGCCGCCGCCGCCACCGGGCCCTCCGCCACCCCGGCGGCCCTGGCGGCCGCCCACGAGGCGGCCACCGAGGCCACCACCCTCGACACGCTGTCCCGGTTCTTCGCCCGCGAGGGCGCCGTCACCGCGAAGGCGGCCGCACCCCGGATCGAGGGCGCGGCCGTGCCCGTACGCACCCTGTCCGCGCACTTCGTCGCCGGAGAGCCCGGGGCACCCGTCGCCGCACTGGAGTACCTGGCCAGCACGGCGGTCTCCTCGGACGGGCAGAAGGCATCCCTCTGGACGCTCCCCGAGCCGGGGGCCGACGGGAACTGGCAGGTGGTGAACATCGCCACCGGCGACGACGAGACCCGGTACGCGGCCGCCGGCGTCCGCAAGCTGCCCGGCGGCATCGTCTTCCGGGAGCCCCAGATCGACGCCTGGTACGTCCAGAAGGGCGGCCGGGTACTGCCGCTGGACGCGGATGCCGTCCGCGCGGTCGGCGCGGGCGGCACCACCCTGGCCGCCTACCGCACCCGGGTACGCGCCGCCTACGCGGACAAGCTCCCCGGTTCCGGCTACGCCCGCGCGGGCCGGGCCGGCGGCTACGGACCATCCGCCCAGGCGCCCGCCATCGCAGCGGACGCTCCCTCGGCTGCCTCCGCGGACACCGCCCTGACAGCGACCTCCGCGGCGGCGGCCGCGGGCGCCGTCGCCGTACTCGCCCTCTGCGGCGTCACCGTCCTGCGGAACCGCGACCGCCGGCGAGGGACGCGGTGACCGAGGGGCCCGTCCGGGCCCGCTGACCCCGCGCTCCGGGACACGTGCCCCCACCCCGTGTCCCGGAGCGCGGCGCCACCCGATGAGCATGCCGTGCTGTCACTGCCCGCCAGTAGGGTGGGAGACATGGCAGACCCCTCCAGCTACCGCCCCAAGCCGGGACAGATCCCCGACTCCCCGGGGGTCTACAAATTCCGCGACGAACACCGCCGGGTGATCTACGTCGGGAAGGCGAAGAGCCTGCGCCAGCGCCTGGCCAACTACTTCCAGGACCTGTCCGGCCTCCATCCGCGCACGCGCACGATGGTCACGACCGCCGCGTCCGTGGAGTGGACCGTCGTCTCGACGGAGGTCGAGGCGCTCCAGCTCGAGTACTCCTGGATCAAGGAGTTCGACCCCCGGTTCAACGTCAAGTACCGCGACGACAAGAGCTACCCGTACCTCGCGGTCACGCTGAACGAGGAATTCCCCCGCGTCCAGGTGATGCGCGGCGCCAAGAAGAAGGGCGTGCGCTACTTCGGTCCGTACGGTCACGCCTGGGCGATCCGCGAGACGGTCGACCTGATGCTCCGGGTCTTCCCGGTGCGCACCTGCTCCGCCGGCGTCTTCAAGAACGCCGCCAGGACCGGCCGCCCGTGCCTCCTCGGCTACATCGGCAAGTGCTCGGCCCCCTGCGTCGGCCGGGTCACCCCCGAGGAGCACCGCGAACTGGCGGACGACTTCTGCGACTTCATGGCCGGTCGCACGGGCACGTACATCCGCCGCCTCGAGAAGGACATGACGGCGGCGGCCGAGGAGATGGAGTACGAGCGCGCGGCGCGCCTGCGCGACGACGTGGAGGCGCTCAAGCGCGCGATGGAGAAGAGCGCCGTCGTGCTCGCCGACGCCACCGACGCCGACCTGATCGCGGTCGCGGAGGACGAGCTGGAGGCCGCCGTCCAGATCTTCCACGTGCGCGGCGGCCGGGTGCGCGGCCAGCGGGGCTGGGTCACCGACAAGGTGGAGAACGTCGACACCTCGGGCCTCGTCGAGCACGCCCTCCAGCAGCTGTACGGGGAGGAGACCGGCGACTCCGTCCCCAAGGAGGTCCTCGTCCCTGCCCTTCCCGAGGACCCCGAGGCGGTCTCCCAGTGGCTGGCCGGCCGCCGGGGCGCCCAGGTCAGCCTGCGTATCCCGCAGCGCGGCGACAAGAAGGACCTGATGGCCACGGTCCAGCGCAACGCCCAGCAGGCCCTCGGACTGCACAAGACCAAGCGTGCCTCCGACCTGACGACCCGCTCCCGGGCCCTGGAGGAGATCGCCGAGGCGCTCGGTCTCGACACGGCCCCGCTGCGCATCGAGTGCTTCGACATCTCCCACCTCCAGGGCGAGGACGTGGTGGCCTCGATGGTGGTCTTCGAGGACGGACTGGCCCGCAAGGGGGAGTACCGCCGCTTCCAGATCAAGGGCTTCGAGGGACAGGACGACGTCCGCTCGATGCACGAGGTGATCAGCCGGCGCTTCCGGCGCTACCTGGCGGACAAGGAGCGCACCGGGGAGTGGGAGGAGGGCCCGGCCGCCACCGGCCCCGTCCCGGCCGACGCACCGGCGGAGTCCGCCGAACCCGCACGGGCCGCACCCGCCGAACCCGCACGGGCCGCACCCGCCGAACCCGCACCGGCCGCACCCGCCGAACCCGCCGAGCCCCGTGAGGACGACGGCCGGCCCAAGCGGTTCGCCTACCCGCCGCAGCTCCTGGTGGTCGACGGCGGGCAGCCCCAGGTCGCCGCGGCCAAGCGAGCCCTGGACGAGCTGGGGATCGACGACATCGCCGTCTGCGGCCTGGCCAAGCGCCTGGAAGAGGTCTGGCTGCCCGACGACGACGATCCGGTCGTCCTGCCCCGCTCCAGCGAGGGCCTCTACCTCCTCCAGCGCGTCCGCGACGAGGCGCACCGCTTCGCCATCACCTACCAGCGCGCCAAACGGGCCAAGCGCATCCGTTCCAGCCCCCTGGACGCGATCGCCGGTCTCGGAGACACCCGGAAACAGGCGCTGATCAAGCATTTCGGCTCCGTCAAGAAGCTGAAACAGGCGACAATCGACGAGATCTGCGAGGTTCCGGGGATAGGCCGCAGGACGGCGGAATCAGTGGCTGTCGCCCTCGCCGCGTCCGCCCCGGCCGCGCCCGCCGTGAACACGGCGACAGGAGAGATCATTGAAGACGACGACGGGGGCAGCACGACATGACCGGCAATGAACACGGGCACGACCGCACAGAGCGGCCCGGGGACGACCGCACAGACCGAGCAGACGGAGCGGCACACGTGAGTACGGGCACCTCGATCGAGACGGGCGACAGCTCGGTGGCCATCCCGGAGCTGGTGATCATCTCCGGAATGTCCGGCGCCGGCCGGAGCACGGCGGCCAAGTGTCTGGAGGACCTCGGCTGGTTCGTCGTCGACAACCTGCCGCCCGCGCTGATCCCCACCATGGTGGAGCTCGGCGCCCGCTCGCAGGGCAACGTGGCGCGGATCGCCGTCGTCGTCGACGTCCGGGGCCGCCGCTTCTTCGACAACCTGCGGGAGTCCCTCGCCGACCTGGAGGCCAAGGGCGTCACCCGGCGGATCGTCTTCCTGGAGTCCTCCGACGACGCACTGGTCCGCCGCTTCGAGTCGGTCCGCCGCCCGCACCCCCTCCAGGGCGACGGCCGCATCGTCGACGGGATCGCCGCCGAGCGCGACCTGCTGCGCGAGCTGCGCGGCGACGCCGACCTGGTGATCGACACCTCCAGCCTCAACGTGCACGAACTGCGCGCCAAGATGGACGCTCAGTTCGCGGGCGACGAGGAGCCGGAGCTCCGCGCCACCGTGATGTCCTTCGGCTTCAAGTACGGGCTGCCGGTCGACGCCGACCTGGTGGTGGACTGCCGCTTCCTCCCCAACCCGCACTGGGTCCCCGAGCTTCGCCCCTTCACCGGCCTGAACGAGGAGGTGTCCGCGTACGTCTTCGACCAGCCGGGCGCCAAGGAGTTCCTCAACCAGTACACGGAGCTGCTCCAGCTGGTGGCCGCGGGCTACCGCCGCGAGGGCAAGCGCTACGTGACCATCGCCGTCGGCTGCACGGGCGGCAAGCACCGTTCCGTGGCCATGTCGGAGAAGCTGGCCGCCCGGCTCGCCACCGAGGGAATCGAGACCGTGCTCGTGCACCGGGACATGGGGCGCGAGTGACCAGTCGCAACATGCGTCTGCGCAGACTGCGCAGAGGCACCCCACTGTCGGGCCGAAAGCGCGGCGCGCAGCCCAAGGTCGTGGCACTCGGCGGCGGCATGGGGCTGTCCGCCTCGCTCACCGCGCTGCGCCGGATCACCGGCGACCTGACCGCCGTGGTCACCGTCGCCGACGACGGCGGATCCAGCGGCCGGCTCCGCGAGGAGCTGGGCGTCCTGCCGCCCGGCGACCTGCGCAAGGCGCTGGCCGCCCTGTGTGGCGACGACGACTGGGGCCAGACCTGGGCCCAGGTCATCCAGCACCGCTTCCAGTCCAAGGGCGACCTGCACGAGCACGCGGTGGGCAATCTGCTGATCGTCGCCCTGTGGGAGCAGCTCGGCGACCACGTACAGGCCCTGGACCTGGTCGGCAAGCTCCTCGGCGCGCACGGCCGGGTGCTGCCCATGTCCGCCGTGCCGCTGGAGCTCCAGGCACTCGTGAAGGGGCACGACCCGGAGCGCCCCGAGGAGGTGGACACGGTCCGCGGCCAGGCCACCGTGGCGCTCACCCCGGGCGAGGTCCAGTCCGTGCACGTGGTCCCGCACGACCCGCCGGCCGTCCCCGAGGCGGTCGCCGCGGTCCTGGACGCGGACTGGGTGGTGCTCGGACCGGGGTCATGGTTCTCCTCGGTCATTCCGCATCTCCTCGTGCCCGATCTGCTGGACGCACTGATCGAAACGAAGGCCCGGAAGGTCCTCTCGCTGAACCTCGCACCGCAACCCGGCGAAACAGATGGCTTCTCTCCGCAGCGTCATTTGGAGGTTTTGGGACGACACGCCCCTAAACTCGCCCTGGACGTGGTGCTGGCCGACGAGGCCGCCGTGCCCGACCGCGAGTCCCTCGCCGACGCCGCAAAACGGCTCGGCGCCGCGGTCGAGCTGGCGCCCGTGGCCTCACCCGACGGCGATCCGATTCATGATCCGGAGCTGTTGGCCGCCGCGTACGACCGTATTTTTCGGATGCATGGAAGGATCGGCCCATGGCGATGACGCCAGCGGTGAAGGACGAAATCTCTCGGCTTCCCGTCACCCGGACCTGCTGCAGGAAGGCAGAAGTCTCGGCGATTCTTCGGTTCGCGGGTGGGCTGCACCTGGTGAGCGGCCGGATTGTGATCGAGGCGGAGCTGGACACCGCGATGGCGGCGCGCCGGCTGAAGCGCGACATCCTCGAGATCTTCGGGCACAGCTCGGAGCTGATCGTGATGGCTCCCGGCGGGCTGCGGCGCGGCTCCCGTTATGTCGTGCGGGTGGTGGCGGGCGGCGACCAGCTGGCCCGGCAGACCGGTCTGGTCGACGGCCGCGGCCGCCCCATCCGCGGACTTCCCCCGCAGGTGGTCTCGGGGGCCACCTGCGATGCGGAGGCCGCCTGGCGCGGGGCCTTCCTCGCCCACGGCTCGCTCACCGAGCCGGGCCGCTCCTCCTCCCTGGAGGTGACCTGCCCGGGCCCGGAGGCCGCGCTCGCGCTGGTCGGCGCCGCCCGCAGGCTCTCCATCGCGGCGAAGGCCCGTGAGGTGCGCGGCGTGGACCGGGTCGTCGTCCGCGACGGCGACGCGATCGGCGCCCTGCTCACCCGGCTGGGCGCCCACGAGTCGGTGCTGGCCTGGGAGGAGCGGCGGATGCGGCGCGAGGTCCGCGCCACCGCCAACCGGCTCGCCAACTTCGACGACGCGAACCTCCGCCGGTCCGCCCGCGCGGCGGTCGCCGCGGGCGCCCGGGTGGGACGCGCGCTGGAGATCCTCGGCGAGGAGGTCCCCGAGCACCTCGCTGCGGCCGGCCGGCTGCGCATGGAGCACAAGCAGGCCTCCCTGGAGGAGCTCGGCGCCCTCGCCGACCCGCCGCTGACCAAGGACGCCGTCGCGGGCCGGATCCGCCGGCTGCTCGCGATGGCCGACAAGCGGGCCCAGGACCTCGGCATCCCGGGCACGGAATCCACGCTCAGCGAGGAGCTGGCCGACGGCCTGGTCGGCTGATCCGCACCCCGCCGACCAGCCGCGGCGGGAACGTACCGCGTCCCCGCCGACCAGCCGCGGCGGGAACGCGCCGCACCCACGCCGACGAGCCGCGAACGGGAACGCGCCGCGCACCCGCGGGCGTTGACGCTGCGTAATCGCCGCAGCGGGCGGGGGCCGGCAAGCGGAAGCCCGTACTCCTACTGGGGAGTACGGGCTTCCGTCGTCCCTGCGGCCCCGCTCGATGTCACCCGGAGCGCTTGGGAGAGGTAGGGTCGGAGGCGGTCGGGGACATCCCATACAACTCGCCGGCGTCGAAAACCGGCGTACCTAACGAGGAGATCGGTTCGTGACGATCCGCGTAGGCATCAACGGCTTTGGCCGCATCGGTCGTAACTACTTCCGCGCGCTGCTGGAGCAGGGTGCGGACATCGAGATCGTGGCTGTCAACGACCTGGGTGACACTGCGACCACGGCCCACCTGCTGAAGTACGACACCATTCTGGGTCGTCTCAAGGCAGAGGTGAGCCACACCGCCGACACCATCACCGTCGACGGTCACACCATCAAGGTGCTCTCCGAGCGCAACCCGGCGGACATCCCGTGGGGCGAGCTGGGCGTCGACATCGTCATCGAGTCGACCGGCATCTTCACCAAGAAGGCCGACGCCGCCAAGCACATCGCGGGCGGCGCCAAGAAGGTCCTCATCTCGGCTCCGGCCAAGGACGAGGACATCACCATCGTGATGGGCGTCAACCAGGACAAGTACGACGCGGCCAACCACCACGTCATCTCCAACGCCTCCTGCACCACCAACTGTGTGGCGCCGATGGCCAAGGTTCTCGACGAGAACTTCGGCATCGTCAAGGGTCTGATGACGACGGTCCACGCGTACACGAACGACCAGCGCATCCTGGACTTCCCCCACTCCGACCTGCGTCGCGCCCGCGCCGCCGCGGAGAACATCATCCCGACCACGACGGGCGCCGCCAAGGCCACCGCCCTGGTCCTGCCGCAGCTCAAGGGCAAGCTCGACGGCATCGCGATGCGCGTCCCGGTCCCGACCGGTTCCGCCACCGACCTCGTCGTGACCCTGAAGCGCGAGGTCACCAAGGACGAGGTCAACGCCGCGTTCAAGAAGGCGTCCGACGACGGCGACCTCAAGGGCTTCCTGACGTACACCGAGGACCAGATCGTGTCCTCGGACATCGTCGGCGACCCGTCGTCCTGCACCTTCGACTCCTCCCTGACCATGGTCCAGGAGGGCAACACGGTGAAGATCCTCGGCTGGTACGACAACGAGTGGGGTTACTCCAACCGCCTCGTCGACCTGACCGTCTTCGTCGGCGGCCAGCTCTGATCCTCGGATCGGCAGGCACCTCGATGTGAGCACGGGGCTCGAACGGCGCAACGCGGCGCCGTTCGGGCCCCGTCGCATGCTCTCTCGTCCTCCAAGGAGTCCAGACAGATGAAGACGATCGACGAACTTCTCGCCGAAGGGGTCACCGGCAAGCGCGTATTCGTCCGCGCCGACCTCAACGTGCCGCTCAGCGGCACCACCATCACCGACGACGGCCGCATCCGCGCCGTCCAGCCGACCGTGGCGAAGCTGGCCGGGGCCGGTGCCCGGGTCGTCGTCGCCTCGCACCTGGGCCGTCCCAAGGGCGCCCCGGACCCGGCGTTCTCGCTGGCGCCCGCCGCCGCCCGCCTCGGTGAACTCCTCGGGACCGACGTGGCCTTCGCGACCGACACCGTCGGCGAGTCCGCCCGCGCCACGGTCGCCGCGCTCGCCGACGGCGAGGTCGCCGTCATCGAGAACCTGCGCTTCAACGCCGGCGAGACGTCGAAGGACGACGCCGAGCGCGGCGCCTTCGCCGACCAGCTGGCCGAGCTCGCCGACCTGTACGTGGGTGACGGCTTCGGCGCCGTCCACCGCAAGCACGCCTCGGTCTTCGACCTCCCGGCCCGGCTCCCGCACGCCGCGGGCGACCTGATCGCCACCGAGGTCGGTGTCCTGAAGAAGCTCACCGACGACGTGCAGCGGCCGTACGCCGTGGTGCTCGGCGGCGCCAAGGTCTCCGACAAGCTCGGCGTCATCGACCACCTCCTGGAGCGGGCCGACCGCATCCTCATCGGCGGCGGCATGGCGTACACCTTCCTCAAGGCCCAGGGCCACGAGGTCGGCAGCTCGCTGCTGCAGGAGGACCAGATCCCGGTCGTGCGGGAGTACCTCCAGCGCGCCGAGGCGAAGGGCGTGGAGTTCGTGCTCCCCGTCGACGTCGTGGTCGCCCCGGCGTTCCCCGACCTCAAGACCAAGGCCCCGGCCCACCCCACCACCGTCGCCGCCGACGCCATGCCGGCCGGGCAGATGGGGCTGGACAACGGCCCGGAGACCAACAAGCTCTACGCATCGAAGCTCGCCGACGCGGCCACCGTCTTCTGGAACGGCCCGATGGGCGTCTTCGAGCACCCCGATTTCGCCGAGGGGACCAGGGCCGTCGCCCAGGCCCTCGTCGACTCCTCGGGCTTCAGCGTGGTCGGCGGTGGCGACTCCGCCGCCGCGGTCCGCATCCTGGGCTTCGACGAGAACGCGTTCGGACACATCTCGACCGGTGGCGGCGCCAGCCTCGAATACCTCGAGGGCAAGACGCTTCCCGGCCTCGCCGCACTGGAGGACTGACCTTTCATGACCACTCGCACCCCGCTGATGGCGGGCAACTGGAAGATGAACCTCAACCACCTCGAGGCCATCGCCCACGTCCAGAAGCTCGCCTTCGCCCTGGCCGACAAGGACTACGACGCCGTAGAGGTCGCCGTCCTGCCGCCCTTCACCGACCTGCGCTCCGTGCAGACGCTGGTCGACGGCGACAAGCTGAAGATCAAGTACGGCGCCCAGGACATCTCGGCGCACGACTCCGGCGCGTACACCGGTGAGATCTCCGGCCCGATGCTCGCCAAGCTGAAGTGCACCTTCGTCGCCGTCGGCCACAGCGAGCGCCGCCAGTACCACGCGGAGACCGACGACGTCTGCAACGCCAAGGTGAAGGCCGCCTACAAGCACGGTCTGACCCCGATCCTCTGCGTCGGCGAGGGTCTGGACATCCGCAAGGCCGGTGACCAGGTCGCGTACACGCTCGCTCAGCTCGACGGCGCGCTGAAGGACATCCCGGCCGAGCAGGCCGAGACCATCGTGATCGCCTACGAGCCGGTCTGGGCCATCGGCACCGGCGAGGTCGCCACACCCGAGGACGCGCAGGAGGTCTGCGGTGCGATCCGCGTCCGCCTGGCCGAGCTGTACTCGCAGGAGCTGGCCGACGCCGTCCGCATCCAGTACGGCGGCTCGGTGAAGTCCGGCAACGTGGCCGCGATCATGGCGCAGCCCGATGTCGACGGCGCGCTGATCGGCGGCGCCGCACTGGACGCCGACGAGTTCGTCAAGATCGTCCGCTTCCGCGACCAGTGAGTATGCGCTAGCGCGGATCCGTCGTACCCTTGCGGGGGCCAGGAGGGCAGCCTCCCGGCCCCCGTTGTTCGCACATGCGGCCAGGAATTTTCGGAAAGTAGGGACCAGCCGTGATTTTGGGGTTCGAGATCGCCCTGATCGTCTTCAGCCTGCTGCTGATGCTGCTGGTGCTGATGCACAAGGGGAAGGGCGGCGGCCTTTCCGACATGTTCGGTGGCGGAATGCAGTCGTCCGTCGGCGGTTCCTCGGTCGCCGAGCGCAACCTCGACCGGATCACTGTCGTGGTCGGTCTGGGCTGGTTCGCGTGCATCGTGGTGCTTGGTCTGCTCATCAAGCTGGACAACTGACCCGTCGTACGCGATTCCGGTGATGGTGTAACTCCAACCACTGGACGCGCGTTGGGCCTTACGTAGACTGGGGCATCTTCGAGCACCATCACGCAGGGAGTTACGACCGTGGCAAGTGGCAACGCGATCCGGGGAAGCCGGGTCGGAGCGGGGCCGATGGGGGAGGCCGAGCGCGGCGAGTCCGCGCCCCGGGCCCGCATCTCCTTCTGGTGCTCGAACGGGCACGAGACGCAGCCGAGCTTCGCCCATGACGCGCAGGTACCGGAGACCTGGGACTGCCCGCGCTGCGGCTTCCCCGCCGGCCAGGACCGGGACAGCCCGCCGGACCCGCCGCGCACCGAGCCGTACAAGACGCATCTCGCGTACGTACGCGAGCGGCGCAGCGACGCGGACGGTGAGGCCATCCTCGCCGAGGCCCTCGCCAAACTCCGCGGCGAGATCTGACAGCCCCAACTCCACAGAAGTCGTTCACCGGCCGGACACCCCCAGGGTGCCCGGCCGGAACGCATTCGCCGTGCCGCAGCCCGCCGTTGTCCCGTCCGCCGCCCTGATCAATTAAGTTGGAGGGGCAGCGGGGAACTGCGGTTACGAGAAGAAGTGGGCTGATGTCCGGGATGAACGCACAAAGCCGAACCAGGCTCAACCAGACGCCGGAATGGACCGCGCTGGGAAAGCACCGTGAGCAGCTCGGGACGACCCGTCTGCGCCAGCTGTTCGCGGACGACCCCGAGCGCGGCACGGGATACGCCCTGCGCGTCGGTGACCTGTACGTCGACTACTCCAAGCAGCTGGTCACCGACGAGACGCTGAGGCTGCTCCGCGAGCTCGCCGCCGCCACCGGGGTCGCCGAGCTGCGCGACGCGATGTTCCGCGGCGACAAGATCAACACCACCGAGGACCGCGCCGTCCTGCACACCGCGCTCCGCGCCCCGCGCGATGCCGTGATCGAGGTCGACGGCGAGAACGTGGTGCCCGCCGTGCACGCGGTGCTCGACAAGATGGCGGCCTTCTCCGACCGTGTCAGGTCGGGCGAGTGGACCGGTCACACCGGCCGGCCCATCAAGAACATCGTCAACATCGGCATCGGCGGCTCCGACCTCGGCCCCGCCATGGCGTACGAGGCGCTGCGCTCCTTCACGGACCGCTCGCTCACCCTCCGCTTCGTCTCCAACGTCGACGGCGCCGACCTGCACGAGGCCGTGCGCGACCTCGACCCGGCCGAGACGCTCTTCATCATCGCGTCGAAGACCTTCACGACGATCGAGACGATCACCAACGCCACCTCGGCCCGCGACTGGCTCCTCACCGGCCTGAAGGCCGGTCAGGACGCCGTGGCCAAGCACTTCGTGGCCCTGTCGACCAACGCGGAGAAGGTCGCCGGCTTCGGCATCGACACCGCCAACATGTTCGAGTTCTGGGACTGGGTCGGCGGCCGCTACTCGTACGACTCCGCCATCGGTCTCTCGCTGATGATCGCCATCGGTCCCGGCCGGTTCCGCGAGATGCTCGACGGCTTCCACCTCGTCGACGAGCACTTCCGCACCGCCCCGGCCGAGGAGAACGCCCCGCTGCTGCTGGGCCTGCTGGGCGTGTGGTACGGCGCGTTCTTCGACGCCCAGTCGCACGCCGTGCTGCCCTACAGCCACTATCTGTCCAAGTTCACGGCGTACTTGCAGCAGCTCGACATGGAGTCCAACGGCAAGTCCGTGGACCGCGACGGCAATCCCGTCGACTGGCAGACCGGGCCCGTCGTCTGGGGCACCCCCGGCACCAACGGGCAGCACGCCTATTACCAGCTGATCCACCAGGGCACCAAGGTCATCCCGGCCGACTTCATCGGCTTCGCCGAACCGGTCGACGACCTGCTGCCCGGCCTGGTCGCCCAGCACGACCTGCTGATGGCCAACTTCTTCGCGCAGACCCAGGCCCTGGCCTTCGGCAAGACGCCCGACGAGGTGCGCGCCGAGGGCGTCCCCGAGGAGCTGGTGCCGCACAAGACGTTCCTCGGCAACCACCCGACGACGACGATCCTCGCCGACCGGCTGACCCCGTCCGTGCTCGGCCAGCTGATCGCGCTGTACGAGCACAAGGTCTTCGTCCAGGGCGCCATCTGGAACATCGACTCCTTCGACCAGTGGGGTGTCGAGCTCGGCAAGGTCCTCGCCAAGCGGATCGAGCCCGTGCTGACGGAGGGCAAGGGCGCCGAACAGCTGGACAGTTCGACCGCCGCGCTCGTCGCCGCGTACCGCGAGCTGCGGGGGCGCTGAGCCCATGGCCGTGGGGGAGGGGACGGCGGCAGGCAGGGTCCGGCTCAGGGCCCCGGCCCACGCGCCGGCCCCGCGCGCCGTCGGCTGGTGGCGGGCGCAGTGGCTGCTGCTGACGGCGGTGCCGGTGGCGGTCCTGGCCGTGCTGGGCGCGTTCCTCGCGTCCGCCCGGTTCTGGCTGCTCGTGCCCGCCGCGGTGCTGGCGGTCCTCGGCGCCGGCTGCGCCGTCCTCGTCCCCCTCTGGTGGTTCCGCACGCACCGCTGGGAGGTCACGGACGAGGCGGTGTACGTACGGACCGGGGTGCTGTGGCAGGAATGGCGCATCGCCCCGATGTCCCGGATCCAGACCGTGGACACCGTGCGCGGGCCCCTGGAGCAGCTCTTCGGACTGGCCACCGTCACCGTCACCACCGCCTCCGCCAAGGGCGCGGTACGGATCGAGGGCCTCGGCCACGAGGTCGCCGCCGAACTCGCCGACCGGCTCACGCGGATCACCCAGGACACCCCCGGCGACGCCACATGAGCACGGCCGCCGGCCAGGACGGCCCGCCGTGGCGGCGCATCCATCCGCGTACGGTCCTGGTCACCACCCTCGTCACGGCGGGAGTGGCCGTCGGCGCCGCCGTCCCGGCCGCGGTCGGGCTGGCAGGGAGGTTCGGGTACGCCAAAGGGATCGGCTGGGTCCTGGCCGGAGCCGTCCTCCTGATCGGCGGCGCGGCCGCGGGCGACTACGTGCGATGGCGGCGCACCCGCTACCGGATCGGCGCCGAACGCGTCGACCTGCACACCGGACTGCTGCTCCTCAAACGGCGCTCCCTCGCCAGGGAACGCATCCGCAGCGTCGACCTCACCGCCCACCTCCTGCTGCGGATCCTCGGCCTGGTCACCGTCCGGATCGGCACCGGTGAGCACACTGGCGGCGAGGCGCCCCTGGAACTCGATCCCGTCACGCGCGCCGAAGGCGAGCGGCTGCGGCGAGAGCTCCTGGACCGGGTCACCGCCCGGACGCCGGGTACGCACCGGGACGGCACGCTGGCGACGCTGGACCCCCGGTGGATCCGCTACGCACCGGTCTCCTTCGTCGCCCCGATGCTCGGGGGAGCGGCGGTCGGCGGTGTCCTGCAGGTCAGCGACTGGGCCGGTGCGCAGGGCGAGGTCATCGACTGGGTCGCCGGCCGGCTCCTGAACACCCCTCTGCTCTGGATACTCGTGGTCCTGGCGGCCGGAGCGCTGGCGGCCGGTGTGGCCGGGGCGCTCGGGCTCTGGGTCGAGAGGTGGTGGAACTACCGCCTGGAGCGCGAACCCGGAGGGACTCTGCGCGTGCGCCGCGGCCTGCTGACCGCGCGCTCGCTCTCGGTGGAGGAGCGGCGGCTGCAGGGCGTCGACCTGGTGGAGCCGCTGGGTGTCCGGCTGTTCGGCGCCGCCCGGCTGGACGCGATCACGACGGGTCTGGCGAAGGACGAGGAGGAGCGGGGCGCCGACCACGACACCCTCCTCCCGGCCGCACCCCGCCCCGTGGCCGAAGCGATCGCCGCCGAGGTGCTCCGCGAGCAGGCCTCGCCGGCCGCCGCCCCGCTCACCGCTCATCCGCCGGCCGCCCGGGACCGCCGTCTGCGCCGGGCCGTCGGGGCGTGCCTGCTTCCCGCGCTGCTCCTGGCGGTCCTGGGCGCCCTGCTGACGCCCGTACTGTTCTGGGCGGCGCTCGGCTGGGCGGTGGTGTCCCTGTCCCTCGCCGTGCCGCTGGCCCTCGACGCGTACCGGGCGCTGGGGCACGCCGTGAGCGGCGCGTATCTGGTGACCCGCTCCGGCACGCTCCGGCGGTCCACGGCCGCGCTGCGGCGGACCGGGGTGATCGGCTGGACGGTGCGGCAGTCGTACTTCCAGCGCCGGGCCGGGCTGCTGAGCATCACCGCCACGACCTCGGCCGGGGCGGGCGCCTACACGGTGCGCGACGCGGACGCCTCCGAGGGCCTGGCCTTCGCGGCGGATGCCGTGCCCGGCCTGCTCGAGCCGTTCCTCGACCGGTCCTAGGAGGTCACGGCGCCACCAGAGTGGTGGCGTCGAAGGCGGCGATGCCCGCCGGCGGCGGGGCGTCCCGGGGCTCCGGCGCGGGGTGCCCGGCCGCCAGGACGTACAACGGGGTGTGACCGGTGTTGTCCAGGCCGCACCGGCCGGCCACCGCGGAATCCCTGAAGGCGCCGGTCTGCGCGGGTCCAAGACCGAGGGCCGTCGCGGTCAGGGCGAACGTCTGCCCCAGGTGCCCGGCGTCCAGCAGGCAGACGCGGTAGGCGCGCGGCGTCGGGTACTTCGCGCTCATCCGCTCCAGACGCGCGGCGAGCACGACGAAGAAGGCGGGCCGTTCGGCCCATGACTGGTCGGCGCAGAGATGGGCGGCCTCCTCGGGCGTGAACCCCTCGGAGACCAGCTCCAGCGCGTGCAGCAGCCCGTTGTAGCGATACCAGCCGGCGGAGAGGCCGGTGACATCGAGGACGCCGACATAGGCGTCGATCTCCTGCCGGGAGCCGCCCTGCGGGCTGGTGCGGCGATACAGCGCGCCGCGGCCGCAGTCGATGAAGTCGACCGGTCCGAACACCGTGGCCAGCAAGGCGGCAAGGGTGTCCAGGGCCACCGGCGCACCGGTGAAGTCGCGGTGGGTGCGGCGGTCGTAAAGGACACGTTCGAACGGTGCCCCGAGCGCGCCCGGCCGACGGGGCAGCAGGAGCCGGGGAGCATGCGGACGGCCGGTGAACAGCGGAGGCGGGGCCGAGGAGCCGGACGCCGGGGCGGCCGTGGTCGCGTCGCCGTCGGCCGCGCCGGCCGGGTCCTCGCCGTCGCCCTCGCCGGGGTCGTACACGTCCGAGGTGGCGTAGTGGAAGAACGAGGCCTCGGGCATCCACGCGCCCCACTGCCGGGCGATCTGGTCGTCGCGGTGGGCGGCCGCGCTGCCCTCGGCCAGCAGAGCGCCACCGCGGAGCAGCGTCGCGACGGCCGCCTCGACGGTGTCCGGGGTCAGATGACCCAGACGCCCGGCCGCCTCCTCAGGGGCGTTCCACTCCTCGAACGCGCTCAGGATCTCGGCTGCCGCGGGGTGCAGCGCCGTGGGTGTGCCGTGCGGGTGGGGGTGGACGACGAACGTGCCCTCGTGCCAGTAGCACGTCAGGCAACGGGAGCGGCGCAGACGCAAGGTGACTCCTCGACGGTACGGAAGTGAAGTGGAGCGAGGGGGAGGGGAGGAGAGGGAAAGCCGCGTGGGGCCGGGGCTGGGGGAACCCGGCCCCACGCGACGGCGATCAGGCCTGGCGGTAGGCCCACGTCCAGTTCCAGGTGGAACCCTCACCGGCCTTGGGGCGGTCGGCCCGGACGACGATCCGGTGCTGCATCTCGATACTGCGCATCACTGATCAACTCCTTTCAGCTTCTTCGCTCCGTGGGTCGAAGCGATGACCTATCCATAACGCACCATGAATTCCTGCTGCGCAAGAGGCGTCCTGAGGCATCACTCTTTCGTGGTCTTATCCATGGCCTTTGATTTTGCTTTCTGTGGCATTTCTGGGGGGCGGTATCACGCACTGTTCCGGGGTCGGCCGGCATGGTGTCCGGTCGTGTTGGTGAGGCATCACCGCTGATCAGAGCAGTGATGTGAGGTTGCTTACCGATTTCTTTCCATATCTTTTCGGCTACCTGTCGAGGCGGACGAAGCCCTCCGGGGCGTGCCATAACGTGCTGTCACCGACGCTCCCCGAGTAGGCACTGTGCCCGACTCGAGGCGTAAAGCCATTCAGTAATGCGGGCGTCGGGCCAACGAATCAGCGAAGGGGAACCATGAGCGTATTTCCGTCCGAAGAAAAGGCCTACGACGTGTTCGGGCAGCTTTTCACCAGGCTGCTGGAGGACGAGCAGTTCATGGAAAAGGCCCGCAGGGAGTCGCTCTCCGTGCACCTGGTGCACAGGAAGCCGGACTGCCGGATCTTCGTCTCGCCCCAGGGCGTCGTCCTCGGGGGCGAGGCGCCGTTCAAGGCCGCGATCACCCTCAAGATGTCCTGCGACACCGCGCACGCGCTGTGGCTTGGCCGGCTGCTGGTGCCCGCCGCCATCGCCACCGGGAAGGTCCGGATCCGCGGCCGGATCGCGAAGGTGCTGGAGCTGGTGCCGCTGCTCCAGCCCGCCTTCGACAGCTACCCGGCGATCGCGGCCGAGTCGGGCATCGACGGCTGACGCACCGCCCGTACCCCTGCCCCCGGCGGCGTCCCGCCGCATCCCCTCGACAACCACTTCCCAAGGAGCCCCAAGAATCATGACCACCGATGTGTCGGGAGATCTCTCCCCGGAGCTGAACTTCGACGTCCTGCCTCCCGGGGTACGGCAACTCAAGGAGGAAGCGCGGAAGTTCGCGCACGAGGTCGTGAGGCCTCGGGTCCAGGAGATGGACCAGGCGCCCGCCGAGGACTTCGACTGGGACGTCGTCCGCCGCGGCCACGAGATCGGCCTGACCCGGGCGGCCGTTCCCGTCGACTACGGGGGCCTCGGCCTCGGCATGCTCGGGGTCGCCACCGCCCTGGAGGAAGTGGCCGCCGTGTGCCCCGGCACCGCGCTCGTCTTCGGCGCCACCATGCTCGGCCAGGCCCCGCTCCTGCTCTCCGGCGATCCCCGCCTCCAGGCGCGCTACCTGCCGCTGTTCTCCGGTGACGAGCCGGTGCTCGCCTGCAACGCCGTGACGGAGGAGGACGCGGGCTGCGACCTGATCATTCCCTCCAACGCGCCGCACGCACGCAACGTGATGACCGCGCGCCGGGACGGCGACACCTATGTGCTGTCCGGCAGGAAGCGGTTCATCACCAACGCCCGGTTCGCCGCGTTCGCCTCGGTGTTCGCGAACATGGAGGGCAGCCCCGGGGCCACGGGGCTCACCTCCTTCATCGTGCCCCTGGACCTCCCCGGCGTGGTCCGCGGCCCGGTCGCCGACAAGATGGGATACCGGGCCTGCCTGGGCAGCGAACTGACGTTCCATGAGGTCCGGGTGCCCGCCGAGAACATGATCGGCGGCGAGGGCGAGGGCATGCCCCTCAACATGGCGCAGAGCAACATGGCCCGGGCCGCGGTCGCCGGGATCTCCACCGGCGTGGCACGCGGCGCCCTGGAACAGGCCGTCACCTGGGCGGGCGAGCGGGTGCAGGGCGGCGCACTGCTGCACCGGCACCAGTTCACGGCGGCGAAGCTGGCCGACATGAGTGCCAAGGTCGACGCCGCCCGCCTCCTCTACCTGCACGCGGCGAACACCGTGGACACCCAGCTGCCACCACCGGCCTACGAGCCGGCCGTCGCCAAGCTCTTCGCCGACCGGGCGGCCATCGACGTGGCCGACGCGGCCTGCTCCCTCGTCGGCGCGCGGGGCTACCTGCGCTCCCACGGCGTGGAGAAGATGCTCCGCGACGCCTACGGCACCCGCATCTACGAGGGCACCCCCGAGGTGCTGGCACTCGCGATCACCGAAAGCCTCTACGCCGAGGACGATGCCGAATGAACGCGTCCTCCCTGCCCGCAGCCGGTGACGGTCACGTCCGCACCAGCATTCCGGCATCCGCCGACCCCACGGGCTCGCGCGCGCTGCGCTACGTCGCCGACATCATCGAACTGCACGAGCGGCTCAGCTACCGGCAGCTTCCGGCGGAGATCGACGGTGCCCCGCTGAACTACGCGGAGGACGAGCAGAGCGGCCTGATCACCGTGACCGCGCGGGACAGCCAGTTCCCCGCCCGCTACCTCAGGGGCATCCTCGGCTTCCGGCTCGCCCAGTATCTGCGGCTGAGCTGGATCTCGGCCGACCGCGTCTACCGGACGGCCGCCTACCACGAACCCCTGCCCCGGCCCGGTGGGATCGAGAGCATCCACACCGTGACCCTCTGCTCGCGGACCGGCAGGATCCGCGGCTACGTCGGACTGAGCTGCTCGTCGGACGCCATGAGCCTCCCCCTCGACTCGTCACGGCGCACCCCGTTCCCGACCGAGGTGGCCCACGGCGTCGACCTGCTCGCACCGTACGCGCGCCCCGGCCTGGGGACCCACCAGGTCTTCGAGATCAAGCGCTTCCTGCGCGACCAGGCGATGCCGCTCGGCATTCAGCACGACCGCGTGCCGTGGCACCTCATGCTGGGCATGGGCGACGCCATGATCCAGCTCGGTGACGCGATCCGCCTGGTGCTCGGCGACGCCAAGGAGCACGTGGCCCTGCGCCACCTGCGCCTGGGCGGCTTCGACCTGCGCGTCATCGAGGACACGTCTCCGAGCCTTCCCGCCTCGGACCCGCTGGCGCCGATCTACCACCAGGGGATCGTCGCCAAGCCGTTCGTCGCCCCGGTGCCCGACGACCTGCCCTGGTACCGCGACGTCATCCGGTCCTATCTGGACGGCACCAGCGACCTGACCTCGCATCACGACATGGTCGCCAGGCTCGCCGGGCGCAGACGGAAGACCGACGGCCCCCTGATCCCCCGCCAGCGTGGAGGTACCCGATGACCCTGGAGGACATCAGCCGGCAGCCGGCGGGCAAGGGGGAGTCCGGGCCGCACCGCGCCTTCTACGACGAGCTGGTCACCCGCAACGCCGGTGTCGTCCCCGAGGCCGAGCAGCAGGCGCTCCGCAAGGCGACGGTCCTCGTCGCCGGCTGCGGCTCCATCGGCGGCGCGGCCGTGGAGCCGCTGACCCGGCTCGGCGTGCAGCGTTTCCTGGTGGCCGACCCCGGAACGTACGAACTGAACAACCTGAACCGGCAGAGCGCGGTCGCCGCCGACATCGACCAGAACAAGGCCGCGGGCGCCGCCGAACGCATCATGGCGATCAACCCGCACGCCCGGGTGACGGTGTTCGCCGACGGGGTGACCTCGCAGACGGTGCAGAAACTCACCGCGCCCTGCCAGCTGATCATCGACGGGGTGGACGTCACCACCCCCGACGGCTGGCGCGCCAAGCACCTGCTACACCGCGTGGCGGTCCAGCGGCGGCTGCCTCTGATCACCGGCTGGGACATGGCAGGCACCCAGTACGTGCGCTGCTACGACTACCGGCGCATCCAGGAGCCGTTCGCCGGCGCCATCACCGTGGCCGACATCGAACGCATGGACACCTGGGACCTGCTGCGCCGTGCCGTGCCGCTGCGCAGGGTACCGGCCGAGATGCTGGCGGAGATCCGCGCCAACCATCTGCGTACGGACTACAGCTTCCCGCAAGTGGCCTACACCGCCACGGCGTTCGGGGTGCTGAGTTCCCACATGGCCGTACGGATCCTCGCCGGGAAGTCCGTACGCGCCGAAGTGCGCATGGACGTCCACCAGATGGCCCGGCCCTTCCATGAGCGCTGGCTCAGCCGTCTGTCGTGGCCGGTCCAACTGGCGGCCCTGGTACCGCCGGTGATCCGCATCATGCGCCGGCAACGCGCGCACTGAACGACGCCGCACTGAACGACGCCGCGCACGAGGGGCCGGCGGCGGGCACGCCGGACACCGGCGCCCCGCCGCCGGTGTCCGGCGCGGCACACTCCCAGGAAAAGGCAATCATGAATGTCTCGAAGCGGAACGTCCTGTGGACGTTCCTGTGCTGTGGCCTGGGCGTGGCCATGGTCTCCCTCGACAACCTCGTCGTCATCACCGCGCTGCCCGCGATCAGTGAGAGCCTCGGTGGTGACATCCAGCAGCTCGAGTGGACGGTCAACGCCTACACCCTCACCTACGCGGTTCTCATGCTGCCAGGTGCCGCCCTCGGCGACCGGTTCGGCAGGCGTCGCATGTTCGTGGTGGGCCTGAGCGTCTTCACCGCCGCGTCGGCGGCGGCTGCGCTCGCCCCCGGCATCGGCGCCCTGATCGCGGCCCGTGCCGTGCAGGGGCTCGGCGCCGCCGCGTTGATGCCCCTCAACCTGACGCTGCTCACGGCGGTGGCGCCCGCTGCCCGCCGCGGGGCCGTCCTCGGAGCCCTGAGCGCGGTCGAAGGCCTCGCCATCGCCATGGGTCCTCTGATCGGCGGTGTGACCGTGGAGCATCTGACCTGGCAGTGGATCTTCTGGATCAATGTGCCGATCGGACTCGCGGTCCTGCCGCTCGCGCGGTGGAAACTGGCCGAGAGCCGCGGCCCGAACGCCCGGCTGGACCTGGTGGGGACCGTACTGGCCGGCGCCGGGCTGTTCGGCATCGTGTTCGGCCTCATCCAGGGCCCCGCCGACGACTGGACCAGCACCCGGGTCCTGGCCGCGCTGACGGGCGGCGCCCTGGTCCTCGGAGCGTTCGTCGCCTGGGAACTCCGGACCGACCTGCCCATGTTCCCCATGAGGCTCTTCCGCCACCGGACCTTCAGCGGGATGAACGCGGCAGGGCTGCTGATGTTCGCGGGGATGTTCGGCTCGGTTTTCCTGCTCACGCAGTTCTTCCAGGGACCGCGGGGATACTCACCGATGGAGGCCGGACTGCGCATCCTGCCCTGGACGGCGGTGCCGATCTTCGTCGCGCCGGTGGTCGGCTTCCTCTCCGACCGGATCGGCAGCCGTTCCATCGTGGCGCTCGGCCTGACCTTCCAGGCCTGCGGGCTGAGCTGGATCGCGATCCGCGTCTCACCGGACGTCGGCTACTCCACCCTGATCCCGGCGCTGGTCCTGTGCGGGCTGGGGATGACGTTCTACTTCTCCCCGACGGCGAACCTGGTGATGAGCTCGGTCGCCGCCGAGGACCGGGGCATGGCCTCGGGCTCCGTCAACGCGCTGCGGGAACTGGGCGGCGTCCTCGGAGTCGCCGTACTGGCCTCCGTGTTCACCGCGCACGGCGACCTCACCACTCCCGGCGGCTTCACCGACGGCATGATCCCCGCGCTGTGGACCGGCGCGTGCCTCATCGCGGCCGGCGCGCTCGCGGTCCTCGCGACGCCGAGGCACCGGCACGCGGGCCGCGCCGCCGGAAGGGACGGCAAGGCGGCCCTCCAGGACACCGGGACCGCTCCGGCCTGACCGCCCAGCGGCCCTCCGGCCCTTCCCCGGTCGTCCGGCGGCGGCCCGGGAGGGCCGCACCGGCGATCCGGCCCCCCACGGCGTATGCCACGCCCCGAAGGAATGGACAGACCGATCACCGCACGCGTCCGCATCCTGCTCGTCGGCGACCGGGCCATCACCCGCGCCGGCATCCGTGCCGTCCTCGACCGGGACGAGACCATCGAGGTGGCGGGGGAGGCCCGTGACGCCGCCGATGCCGAGCGCCAGGCATGCCGTCTGCGCCCCCACGTGGTGCTCGCCGACGCCCAGTCACCGGGACTCGACGCCGTCCGTATGGTCGCCGCGCTGGCCGTGCGGTGCGGGGACGAGATGCCGGGGGTCCTGCTGATGACCCAGGGGACCGACGACACCGCGAGGGAAGCGCTGCGGGCCGGCGCCAGGGGCGTGGTGCTGAACCGTGCCACACCCGGCCAGCTGCTGTCCGCCGTCCACATGGTCGCGGCGGGGTACACCGTCTACGAGGACTCCGGCCCGCGCCACCCCGGGCAGGGTGAGCCGTGGTCCCCGTCGGCGTGCCGTCGGGGGACGGCCGCGGAACGCTCACGCGCCGAGTCGCTGACGCGGCGGGAGCGGGAGGTCCTGCGGCTCCTGGCCGACGGCCTCAGCAACGCGGAGATGTCGGCCGCACTGGTGCTGAGCGAGAGCACCGTCAAGACCCATGTGCAGCACCTGCTCGACAAGCTGCACTTGCGCAACCGGGTCCATGCCGTGATCTACGCCTACCGGACCGGGCTGGTGCCACCGGTGTGCGGCTGCTCCGGCGGGCGGCAGCTCTCCGCGCGGTGAGGCGGCATCACCCGTTCACTTCGAGGTCATAGTCGTGTGGCTGTGCGGATCAGCCCGGCGAGGGCGAGGGAGCGGCTGTGCGCGGGCCACATCCTGCTCATTCCCGGCACCTCGTCGGTGGCGCACCTGCGCGAGAACGTCGCCGGCGCGGGACTCCCGCTCTCCGACGAGGACCTCGCCGAGCTGGACAAGATCGGCCGTCAGGACCTGTTCCGCGTGGGATCACCCGGTGAGGCGGAGGCTGCGGATCCAGATCAGGATCCCTCCTCCGCCTTGCGGCTGCACGTACCGGACCCCGCTCCCTGATCCGGCCTGATCCAAACGAAAGACGCTGGCGCCGGGTTCCGTTGCGATGTTCCTCAGCCTCCTTCCAGGAGATAGCCGCGCCGGCTGGCCGTGCGGACGCGCAGGCCCAGCGGCAGGACCCGCCGCCGGATCCTCATCACGTGCAGATCCAGGGCGTTCCGGCTCGCCGTGCTGCCCCGGGTGCTCAGCAGGGTGAGCAGCTCATGGCGGGCCACCAGGCTCCCGAAGCGCTGGACCAGGGGTCGCAGCAGGTACGTCTCCGTCGGGGAAACGGGCACCACACGGCTGCCGTACCGCAGCAGGCCGTCGTGGTCGAGAACCGGTACGTCGTGCGACGCGGCCCGGGCGCGCAGGGCCGAGATGCGGGCGGCGAAGTCCTCGCGGGTGATCGGCGAACGGACCCAGTCCTCGCGCACGTCGGTGGAGACCGGCGGCGTCCCCCCGTTCTCGATCACGAGGAGGCGCAGGGCGCCCGTGCGCCGGTGCTGCTCCAGCTTCGACGCTTCGAGCGGCCAGCGGACTACATGGACTTTCTCCTCCACCGAGGAGGTTTGGGCCGTGCTGGTGTGTGACATGAATCTTCCCTTTCCGGATTTGCAGGAGAACGGGAAAGTCACCCGTGGACACCTCGCCATTCTGCGCGCTGATTTATTTTTGAAGCGCATGGAGATCGTGAGGCACGCGTGAAAACTGTTCTCTGCAGCATCTTTCTTTACTATGCAGCACACCCGAGGGTCGTGGCAATAAGCAATAACCGAAGGCATTGTACGACAAATCGGAAAGTATTTGATCATGGTTCCGGTGCTGCTGCGCTACTCACTCCGAAAGGGCCGGAGATTCCCTCCCGAGTCTGTGACCGGCGCGTTTGGGCCCCTCCTTATGGGTGAGAGGTCCGCTGAAAGGGGGAGACGGGAATCAGTAGAACGCCTGAGGCGGGTAACGGCCGGCCGCCCATAGATTGGGGTGGTGGGCCGAAGGCGAGGCAATCCGTGCCGGGAGCTCTGCCGTGCCGCCGAGGCATTCTGCGGTCCGGTCGCGTCCCGGGAGCTACGGCATTTTCCAGCCATGCCCGGCGCAAAAGGAATTAAGGACAGGGAGAGGGAGAGGCTATGCATGTGACCGGAGAATTGAATGCGTGTAAACACGCTGAATGCGCGGACCGGGGAAGCCCGGCGCCCGCCGCCGGCAACCCCGCTCAGGTGGCGGGCGCCGGTGACCTGCTGCGTGCCGTCATGACGCTCACCGTCGCCGGACTGAGCACCTGCACGCCGTGGGCGACCCGACCGGGACAGGGAGACCCCCGTGCGACGCACGCCGGGTGAAGGCGCGGGCCCGGGGGGCCGGCCGGCGGAGGCCGTGCTGGTGACGGGCATGGGGGCCACGACCCCACTCGGCGCCGATGTCCGCGGCACCTGGGAGGGGCTGCTGGCGGGGCGGTCCGGCATCGCGGCGATCGAAGCCCCATGGGCGGCCCGGCTGCCGGTCCGCATCGCGGGCAGCATGCACCGCGACCCGTACACGGCAGTCGACCGGGTCCGGCGGCGGCGGCTCGACCGCAGCCAGGCGGCGGCGCTGGCCGCCGCCGGGGAGGCGTGGTCCGACGCGGGGCCCCCGGAGGTCGAATCCGAACGGCTGGCGGTCGTGGTGGGCACCGGCATCGGAGGCGGGCTCACCATGCTGGACCAGTACGACGTGCTGAGGAAGCGCGGCGGACGAGCCGTCTCCCCCTATACGGTGCCCCGGCTGATGCCCAACGGAGCCTCGGCCGTGGTCAGTCTGCTGGTCGGGGCCCGCGCGGGCACCCACGCCCCGACCAGCGCCTGTGCGTCGGGCGCCGAGGCCATCGCCGTCGGGGCGCTGCTGATCCGGGCCGGCCGCGCCGACGTGGTGGTGGCCGGCGGTACGGACGCGTGCCTCCACCCGCTCTCGATCGGCGCCTTCGCGCAGATGCGGGCCCTGTCGCTGCGCAACGACGAGCCCGACCTGGCCTCCCGCCCTTTCGACCGGGGAAGGGACGGCTTCGTGATGTCCGAAGGTGCGGGCATGGTCGTGCTGGAACGGGCGGAATTCGCCCGGTCACGCGGAGCGCGCGTACACGCCGCCCTGGCGGGGGCCGGCGTCACGTCCGACGCCCACCACATCACGCTGCCGGATGCCGGGGGCCAGGTCCGCGCCATCGAGGAGGCGTTGCGGGACGCCGGCGTCACCGGCGGCGACATCGGCCACGTCAACGCCCATGCCACCGGGACGCCGCAGGGCGATGTCGCGGAGTCCCGGGCCCTGACGGCCGCGGTGGGCAGCCACCCGGTGGTCACGGCCGCCAAGTCGGCGACGGGCCACCTCCTGGGCGCCTCGGGTGCCGTGGAGGCGATTCTCACGGTGCTGGCCCTCAAGGACTCCCTGGTGCCCGCCGTCCGCAATCTGGACGAGGTGGGGGACGGCATCGAACTCGACCTGGTGACCGGCGCGCCACGCAAGGCCGGCGCCACAGCCGCCCTGTCGACCTCCTTCGGGTTCGGCGGCCACAACGTGGTCCTGGCGTTCACCCGCGTGTGACGGGCGGCGCACCGCCACCGGACCGCTCCCTCACCGCGACGAGATGACGCGCGACATCCTCCGGGTGGGTGAGCTGCGGGTAGTGGCCGGCCGACGCGATCTCGGTGACGGGCAGGTGGCTCGGCTCCTCCAGCTGATCCAGCGAGCCGATGACGAGTTCCACGGTTCCCACGGTGGACGTGACGCGCCGCAAGGCGCTGCGCAGGGCGGCGCGCTGCCCGTACGCCGAGCGCAGGGCGGCGACCACCCGGAGCGCCGCCCCGGCGCGCCGCAGATCGTCCACGGGCCCGTCGAGGTGCCCCTCGTGCGGGACGCCGAGCGAGCCGGCCAGCCGCTCGGCGGTCATCCCCCGCAGGGCCGGCACCGCCAGAGGGGAGCGCGTCAGCCAGGAGGAGGCCGGCTGGAGAAAGGCCGGAGAGACGAGCACCAGCGCACCGACGCGCTCGGGGTGCCGCAGGGCGAACCGCAGGGCCGGTCCGCAGGAGTACGAATGGGCGACCAGCACCGGCCGCCCCCGGACGGGTGCGAGGAGGGCGGCGAGCCAGGCGTCGTGCGACTGCCGGGCGCGCGCCGACCTCCCGAACCCCGGCAGGTCGGCGGCGAGGAACGGAGCGTCCACCCGGTCGGCCACCGGCGACCACGAGTCGGCGTTGACGGGCAGCCCGTGCAGGAACACGTACCCGGGCCGCTCCCGCTCGCCCACCACCCAGGTCCGGTCCGTGCCGACCTGGTGGAAGCCGTACGCCGCGCGCGGCGCCCGGACCCGGCCGAAGCGGGTGGCGACCAGTTCGTCGGCCCAGGCGCGCAGCGCTTCGCGCACCGGAGGCATCTCCAGCCCGACGGAGTCCGCCAGGCGCCGCGAGGGCGCGGTGTCGTAGCGGTCGGTGGACAGGAAGGACAGGGTCTCGGGGTCCGCCCTGGTGAGCGCGCGGGGCAGCCGCTTCACGACGCCGACCGGGACGAAGCGGCGCGGCGCCCGCACCCCCATGTGCTCCGCGAGCAGGGCGACGAGCCGCGGCAGGGTCGGCGTGGCGTCGTCCAGCAACCAGTAGGTGCCGTTCGCGCTCTCACGCCTTTCCGGAACGGAGGCCAGGAACTGTACGAAGTAGTCGAGCCCGACGACGGGCAGAAAGATGTCGGGCCCGCCGGGCAGCGCGACAAGGCGGCCCCGCCAGAGCTCGCCGACCAGATCGGCCAGGCCGACGGACTGCCCCGGCCCGATCACCGTGCTGGGGTTGGCGACGGTCAGGGGGACACCGAGTGCGTGGGCGCGCGCCCGCACCGCCGCGTCGCCCTCCCGCTTGGACGCCTCGTAGGCGCCGTCGCGCCGGTAGTCGGGCGAGGAGGCCTCGGCGGCGGCCATGCGGTAGCCGCTGATGTGCACCACCCGGCGCAGCCGCGGAAGGGCCGCCGCCCACTCCACGACGTGGACGGCCCCCTCCACGTTGACCGCTCTCGCCTCCGCCGGGCTCATGCCGAAGGCGAACCGCGCGGCGGTGTTGTACACGTCGCGCACATCGTCCAGGCCGTGTTCCGGCAGACCGAGTCCCGGCCGGGTGATGTCGGACGGGACGACGGTGAGCCGGCCGGTGTCCACCTGCTGGTCCGCAAGCCACTCCAGGAGCCGGTCGCCGCTGCCGTGCACGGCGGCCGCGACCTCCTGGCCACGGCGCAGGAGTTCGCTGACCAAGGAGCGGCCGATGAAGCCACCGGCACCGAAGACAACCGAGTTCGCGGGCATGCCATCTCCTAGCGGCGGAGCACGAGTTGACGTCTGGCGTCGGGAACGGAAGCGGGCGCACCGGCCCGGACGCATCGCCTGTCACCGTACCGGCGTTGTCACTCACTGTGAACGAGCCCCGTCGTGGCGTCACTCGAACGCGCGGCGGCCCGCACAGGGGCCCGTACGCTCCGCGCCGGCCGGACGCCTCGCGCGACAGGGGCGGGAGCGCACCGGCCGGCGTGCGGGCGGCACGGCCAGGGGCCCGCCGGGCCGGCCGCGTACCACCCCAACGGATGACACCACTCTCCGCCCGCGCCCCGACAGGGAGCGCGCAGAACCGTCCGGGAGGCACCTTCCATGCAGTTCCCGCTTCTCCGCCCCACCGACCCGAACGACCGGGGCCGGCTACTCCGCAGGACCGCCGTACCGGCCGTCCTCGGCGCCGTGTTCCTCGCCGCCGCGGCGACAACCGCCCCGCACGACGGCATCCCGCACGACCGCACCCCGGGTACACAGCCGCGGACGGCCGTCGCCGCGGCCGATACGGACAGCGGCAGCGGCTACCTCCTGTGGAAGCGCGCCTTCCTGGCCTCCACCGACCACCCCGACGCCCCGCCACCCGGCGCCAACGACTGGAGCTGCGTCCCCGGCCCCCGGCACCCCCGGCCGGTGGTCCTGCTGCACGGCACGTACGAGAACGCCTACGACAACTGGAGCGCGCTCTCGCCCCGGCTGGCGGCCGACGGCTACTGCGTCTTCGCCGGCAACTTCGGCGCCCCGCGGGGCGACGTCATCAAGGCAAGAGCCGCCGTCCCCGAATCCGCCGACGAGGTCGCCCGCTTCGTCGACCGGGTCCTGGACCGGACGGGAGCCCGCCAGGTCGACCTGGTGGGCCACTCCCAGGGGGGCGGCATCCTTCCGCGCTACTACCTGAAGTTCGCGGGCGGGACCGAAGCGGGCGATCCGGCCCGCAACAAGGTGCACCATCTGATCGGCATCGCCCCGGCCAACCACGGCAGCACCGTCTCCGGGCTGGCCACCCTCGCCCAGCGCCTGCGCGTCCTCGCCCCGGCGGCCCGGTTCGGCGGGCAGGCGCTGGCCGACCAGACGATCGGCTCGGCCGTGAACACCAGGCTCGACGCGGGCGGTGACACCCTCCCCGGCGTGCGGTACACCACGCTGGTCACCCGACGGGACAGGATCGTGACGCCGTACGAGCGCCAATACCTCAGCCCCGCGCTCCCCGCCGATCCGGTCACCAACATCACCGTCCAGGACATCTGCCCGCAGGACCGGACGGGCCACATGGGCAGCCCCTACGACCCGGTCGTCCTGCGGCTCGTACGCAACGCCCTCGACCCGACGACGGCGAGCCGCCCCGACTGCGCGCTCGCGCCCTGAGGCGGCGGCCCGACAGGCGGCGGCCCCGTCGGCGCGGGCACGACGAACGGCCCGGCCCGCCCTCGGGGCGGACCGGGCCGTACGGGCGAACGCTCAGGCGGAGGCCGGCGGATACAGGGCGCGGGGCAGCCGCGAGGCCGCCGCCGCGTCCAGCAGCCACAGCGTGCGGCTGCGACCGTACGCCCCCGCCGCCGGGGCCTGGATCTCCCCGGCGCCCGACAGGGCGATGGCCGCGGCCTCCGCCTTGTCCTCGCCCGCCGCGAGCAGCCACACCTCACGCGCCGCCCGGATGGCGGGCAGCGTCAGCGAGACGCGGACGGGCGGCGGCTTGGGCGCGCCGTGCACACCGACGACGGTGCGCTCGGTCTCCCGGACCGCGGGCAGTTCGGGAAAGAGGGAGGCGACATGGGTGTCGGGCCCGACACCCAGCATCAGCACGTCGAACACCGGCACCGGACCGTGGTCCTCCGGACCGGCCGCGGCGGCCAGTTCGGCGGCGTACGCGGCCGCCGCCGCATCGACGTCCTGGCCGTGCGGCCCGTCCGACGCGGGCATCGCGTGCACCCGGGACGGGTCCAGCGGCACCGAGTCCAGCAGGGCCTCGCGGGCCTGCGTGACATTGCGCTCCGGATCGCCCTCCGGCAGGTAGCGCTCGTCGCCCCACCACAGGTCGAGCCGCGACCAGTCGACCGCGTCCCGGGCGGGCGCGCCGGCGAGCGCGGCCAGCAGGCCGTTGCCGTTGCGCCCGCCGGTGAGCACCACCGAGGCGTGACCGCGTGCGGCCTGGGCGTCCACGATCTTCGTGATCAGCCGGGCCGCCGTGGCCTGCGCCATCAGTTCCTTGTCGCGGTGCACGACGAGCTGCGGGACGACGCTCACTTCGACTCCGCCTTCTTCGCCGGCGCGGCCTTCTTGGCGGCGGCGGGCGCATCGGACGGCGCGGCCGCCTTCTTCGCGGCCACGGGCTCCGCCATCTTTCCGAGGCGCTCGACGCCGAACTTCACCGTGGCCTCGTACACGTTGTCCGGGTCCAGACGCCGCAGCTCCTCCGCGAGGAGTTCCGCGGTCTCCCGGCGCTTCAGCGCCACCGCACGGTCCGGCTGGCCGACCATGCACAGCGTGGCGAGCGAACCGTCGGCCCGGTCCAGGACGATGTCGCCGTTCTTCGTCGTCATCCGGACGGCCGTCAGACCGGGGCCGCCGGACGTCGTGCGCTCCACCGGCACCTGGAGCCGGTCCGCGAGCCACATGGCCAGCAGTTCGCAGCTCGGGTTGTCCGACTCGCCCTCGACCGTGGCCGAGAGGACCTGCGCGGGCTGCTGGTCGAGCGCCGCCGCCAGCATCGAACGCCAGGGCGTGATGCGGGTCCAGGCCAGGTCCGTGTCGCCCGGCTGGTACGTCCGCGCCCGCACCGCCAGCTCCTCGAGCGGGTGCTCGGCGGAGTAGGAGTCGGTGATACGACGCTGGGCGAGCGCGCCCAGCGGGTCCTTGGCCGGGTCCTCGGGAGCGTCCTCCGGCCACCACACCACCACCGGGGCGTCCGGCAGCAGCAGGGGCAGGACGACGGACTGGGCGTGGTTGGCCAGCTCGCCGTGCAGACGCAGCACCACGGTCTCGCCGGAGCCCGAGTCGGAACCCACCCGTACCTCGGCGTCGAGCCGGGCGTCGCGGCGGGCACGCGGCGAACGGCTGACCCGCTTGATCACCGCGATGATCCGCGAGGGGTGCTCCCGGGAGGAGTCGCTCGCCGCCTTGAGCGCGTCGTACGCGTTCTCCTCGTCGGTGACGATGACAAGGGTGAGGACCATCCCGATGGCCGGGGCGCCTACTGCGCGCCGGCCCGAGATCATGGCCTGGTTGATCTTGCTGGACGTGGTTTCCGTGAGATCGATCTTCATGGCCGGCGCCAGCTCCGTCCGTCGCGTGCGAGCATCTCGTCCGCCTCGGCCGGGCCCCAGGTGCCGGCCGGGTACTGGGCGGGCTTGCCGTGCTTGTCCCAGTACTCCTCGATCGGGTCGAGGATGTTCCAGGAGAGCTCGACCTCCTGGTGACGCGGGAACAGGTTGGCGTCGCCGAGCAGGACATCGAGGATGAGCCGCTCGTACGCCTCCGGGCTCGACTCCGTGAAGGACTCGCCGTAGGCGAAGTCCATCGTGACGTCCCGCACCTCCATGGAGGTGCCGGGCACCTTGGAGCCGAAGCGCACCGTGACGCCCTCGTCGGGCTGGACCCGGATGACCAGGGCGTTGCCGCCCAGTTCCTCGGTCGCACCGGACTCGAAGGGCAGGTAAGGGGCGCGCTTGAAGACGACCGCGATCTCCGTGACCCGGCGGCCGAGCCGCTTGCCGGTACGGAGGTAGAACGGCACGCCCGCCCAGCGGCGGTTGTTGATCGTCAGCTTGATCGCGGCGAAGGTGTCGGTCTTCGACTTGGGGTCGATTCCCTCTTCCTCCAGATAGCCGGGCACCTCCTGGCCGCCCTGCCACGCGTGCGTGTACTGGCCGCGCACCGTGTGCTTGCCCAGGTCCTCCGGCAGTTCGACCGCCGTGAGCACCTTGAGCTTCTCGGCGACCAGCGCCTTGGGATGGAAGGAGCCGGGCTCCTCCATCGCGGTCAGCGCCAGGAGCTGGAGCAGGTGGTTCTGGATGACGTCACGGGCGGCGCCGATGCCGTCGTAGTAGCCGGCCCGGCCGCCGATGCCGATGTCCTCGGCCATCGTGATCTGGATGTGGTCGACGTACGACCTGTTCCAGATCGGTTCCCACATCGTGTTGGCGAAGCGCAGCGCCAGGATGTTCTGGACCGTCTCCTTGCCGAGGTAGTGGTCGATGCGGAAGACCTCGTTGGGCGGGAAGACGTCGTGCACGAGGTGGTTGAGCTCCTGCGCGCTCTCCAGATCGTGACCGAACGGCTTCTCGATGACGGCCCGTCGCCAGCTGCCTTCCTTCTGGTCGGCCAGCCCGTGCTCCTTGAGCTGCTCGACGACCTTCGGGAAGAACTTCGGCGGCACGGACAGGTAGAAGGCGAAGTTGCCGCCCGTGCCCTGCGCCTTGTCGAGCTCCTCGATGGTGGCGCGCAGCGTCTCGAACGCGACGTCGTCGTCGAAGTTGCCCTGGACGAAGCGCATGCCCTGGGCGAGCTGCTGCCAGACCTCCTCACGGAAGGGCGTGCGCGAATGCTCCTTGACGGCGTCGTGGACGACCTGGGCGAAGTCCTCGTCCTCCCAGTCGCGGCGCGCGAAACCGATGAGCGAGAAGCCCGGCGGCAGCAGGCCGCGATTGGCCAGGTCGTAGACGGCGGGCATCAGCTTTTTACGGGACAAATCGCCCGTGACGCCAAAAATGACCAGGCCCGACGGCCCCGCGATGCGCGGGAGCCGTCGATCCTGGGCGTCACGGAGCGGGTTGGCTCCGGGAACACCAGACAAAGTGGTCAGCCCTCCGAAGGGGCGAGGCGCTTGAGCTCCGCCTCGGTCGAGTTGAGCAGGTCGGTCCAGGCCGCCTCGAACTTGTCGACGCCCTCGTCCTCGAGCAGCTGGACGACGTCGTCGTAGCTGACCCCGAGCTTCTTGATCTCTTCGAGGTCGGCACGGCCCTGGTCGTAGGAACCGGCGACGGTGTTGCCGGTGATCTCGCCGTGGTCGGCCACCGCGTCCAGAGTCGCCTCCGGCATGGTGTTGACCGTGTTCGGCGCGACGAGGTCGACGACGTACAGGGTGTCCTTGAGGGACGGGTCCTTCACGCCGGTGGACGCCCACAGCGGGCGCTGCTTGTTGGCGTGCGCCTTGTCGAGAGCGGCCCAGCGCTCACCGGCGAAGACCTCCTCGTACGCCTCGTAGGCCAGGCGGGCGTTGGCGAGCGCGGACTTGCCCTTCGCCGCCTTGGCCTCGTCGCTGCCGATCGCGTCGAGCCGCTTGTCGATCTCCGTGTCCACACGGGACACGAAGAACGACGCCACCGAGTGGATCTTGGACAGGTCCAGGCCCGCGGCCTTCGCCTTCTCCAGGCCCGCCAGGTAGGCCTCCATGACCTCGCGGTAACGCTCCAGCGAGAAGATCAGCGTGACGTTGACGCTGATGCCCCGGCCGATCGTCTCGGTGATCGCCGGCAGACCGGCCTTCGTCGCAGGGATCTTGATGAGCGTGTTCGGCCGGTCGACCAGCCACGCGAGCTGCTTGGCCTCGGCGACCGTGGCCAGGGTGTTGTGCGCCAGGCGCGGGTCGACCTCGATGGAGACCCGGCCGTCCTGGCCGTCCGTCGCGTCGAAGACCGGGCGCAGGATGTCGGCCGCGTCCCGGACGTCCGCGGTGGTGATCATGCGGATCGCTTCCTCGACGGTCACCTTGCGGGCGGCGAGGTCGGTGAGCTGCTGCTCGTAACCGTCACCCGAGGAGATCGCCTTCTGGAAGATCGAGGGGTTGGTGGTGACACCCACGACGTGGCTCTGGTCGATCAGCTCGGCGAGGTTGCCCGAGGTGATCCGCTTGCGCGAGAGGTCGTCGAGCCAGATCGCCACGCCCTCGTCGGAGAGGCGCTTGAGTGCGTCTGTCATGAGAATTACATCTCCTACTTGTCGTATAACGGCGTCAGCGCGTGGCGGCGGCGAGAGATTCCCGCGCGGCGGCGGCGACGTGCTCGCCGGTGAAACCGAACTCACGGAACAGGACCTTGGCGTCGGCCGAGGCGCCGAAGTGCTCCAGCGAGACGATCCGGCCGGCGTCTCCGACGTACCGGTACCAGGTCAGGCCGATGCCCGCCTCGACGGCGACGCGGGCCTTCACGGACGGCGGCAGAACGCTGTCCTTGTACGCCTGGTCCTGCTCCTCGAACCACTCGACACACGGCATCGACACCACACGGGTGGGAATGCCGGCCGCCTGGAGCTCCTCGCGCGCCTCGACGGCGAGGTGCACCTCGGAACCCGTGCCGATCAGCAGGACCTGGGGCTCGCCGCCCTCGGCGTCGAAGAGCACGTAGCCGCCCTTGGCCACGTCCTCGTTCGCCTCGTACGTGGGGACGCCCTGCCGGGTCAGCGCCAGGCCGTGCGGAGCGCCCTTGCCGAACACCTTGGTGTAGCGGTGCAGGATCTCGCGCCAGGCGAGGGTCGTCTCGTTGGCGTCCGCCGGGCGGACGACGTTGAGGCCCGGGATCGCGCGCAGCGAGGCGATGTGCTCGACCGGCTGGTGGGTCGGGCCGTCCTCGCCGAGACCGATCGAGTCGTGCGTCCACACGTACGTCACCGGCAGGTGCATCAGCGCGGACAGCCGCACGGCGTTGCGCATGTAGTCGGAGAACACCAGGAAGGTGCCGCCGTAGATGCGCGTGTTGCCGTGCAGCGCGATGCCGTTCATGGCCGCGGCCATGGCGTGCTCGCGGATGCCGAAGTGGATCGTGCGGCCGTACGGGTCGGCCTCCGGCAGCGGGTTGCCGGCCGGGAGGAACGACGACGTCTTGTCGATCGTGGTGTTGTTCGAGCCCGCGAGGTCGGCCGAGCCGCCCCACAGCTCGGGGATGATGTCGCCGAGCGCCTGGAGCACCTTGCCGGAGGCGGCGCGGGTGGCGACGCCCTTGCCGGCCTCGAAGACCGGGAGAGCGTCCTCCCAGCCCTTGGGCAGCTCGCCCGCGGCGATCCGGTCGAACTCGGCGGCGCGCTCCGGGTTGGCGGAGCGCCATGCGGCGAAGGACTTCTGCCACTCGGCCTTGGCCTCGCGGCCGCGGTCCAGCGCCTCACGGGTGTGCGCGATGACCTCGTCGGCGACCTCGAAGCTCTTCTCCGGGTCGAAGCCGAGCACCCGCTTGGTCGCGGCGACCTCGTCGTCGCCGAGCGCGGAGCCGTGCGAGGCCTCGGTGTTCTGGGCGTGCGGAGCGGGCCAGGCGATGATCGAGCGGGCCGCGATGAACGACGGACGCTCCGTCTCGGCCTTCGCGGCCAGCAGCGCCTTGTACAGACCCGCCGGGTCCAGGTCGCCGCTGGGCAGCTGCTCGACGCGCTGGACGTGCCAGCCGTACGCCTCGTAGCGCTTGAGGGTGTCCTCGGAGACCGCGGTCTCCGTGTCGCCCTCGATGGAGATGTGGTTGTCGTCCCACAGCAGGACCAGGTTGCCCAGCTTCTGGTGCCCGGCCAGCGAGGACGCCTCCGCGGAGATGCCCTCCTGGAGGCAGCCGTCGCCGGCGATGGCCCACACCATGTGGTCGAAGGGGGAGGTGCCGGGGGCCGCCTCCGGGTCGAACAGGCCGCGCTCGTAGCGGGCGGCCATGGCCATGCCCACCGCGTTGGCGACGCCCTGGCCCAGCGGGCCGGTCGTCGTCTCCACACCGGTGGTGTGGCCGTACTCCGGGTGCCCCGGGGTCTTGGAGCCCCAGGTACGGAAGGCCTTGAGGTCATCGAGCTCCAGGCCGTACCCGGCCAGGTAGAGCTGGATGTACAGGGTCAGGCTGGTGTGGCCCGCCGAGAGCACGAACCGGTCGCGGCCGGTCCAGTCCGCGTCGGCGGGGTCGTGCCGCATCACCTTCTGGAAAATGGTGTACGCGGCGGGAGCCAGGCTCATGGCCGTACCCGGGTGGCCGTTTCCGACCTTCTGTACGGCGTCCGCGGCGAGGACGCGGACGGTGTCCACGGCCCGCTGGTCCAATTCGGTCCACTGGAGGTCTGTGGTGGTCGGCTTGGTGCTCACCCTGAGTCAGGGCTCCTCTCCACTGTCGTCAAAACCGGTGACTGTGACGCACCGGGCATGGCCGAGCCTACCCCCGTCAGGACCCGTGATTTCCGGCTCCTTCCAGGGTGCGGGCGGCCCGTCGGATCCGCCTCCCGTATGAGCGCGGAGGCTCACCGATGGGCTCACTCCGATGAGCGCGCGGGCCCACTCCTGAGGCCTCCGATGAGCGTTCCGGGGCACCTCTGAGACCTCTGTGTGAGCGTCCCGGGGCCACGTCTGCGCGGCGCGCCGGAACGCGCCTGAGCGGCGCGCCGGAACACGTCTGTACGAGCGATGCGCGCACCGGCGTCGCGCGGCGATGTGCGGGAGCGGCGCCAGCGGTGCGCGTACCGGGCACGGACGGGAAGGCGTGCGGGCGTTCGCACGTGTGCCGCGGCAACGCCTCGCGCCGCATCAACACGACCCCACCCCCGCGAAGGGCGCCCTGTCCCCAACGTCTACAGTGGTCTGGTTCGCGCAAGTCTTTACCGGGCCTTCACGCCCGGAGCTTGCTGGGATTTCTCTGTCAGGGGTGTGCGTGACGGCCGTCGAGTCCCGACCCGCAGGGGTCGCCTTGACTCCGAGCCCAGGGGGCCATCGCCCATTCGGGGCCCGTGTCAAGGCATTCGTGGCACTGACCAAGCCTCGGATCATCGAGCTGTTGCTGATCACCACTGTTCCGGTGATGTTCCTGGCCGCTCAGGGTGTACCCGACCTGTGGCTCGTACTCACTACCACCATCGGCGGATATCTGTCCGCCGGCGGTGCCAATGCGCTGAACATGTACATCGACCGCGACATCGACGCGCTGATGGACCGCACGTCGCAGCGTCCGCTGGTCACCGGCATGGTGAGCCCGCGCGAGTGCCTGGCCTTCGGCATCGCCCTCGCGGTGGTCTCGACGGTCTGGTTCGGCCTGCTGGTGAACTGGCTGTCGGCGGCCCTGTCGCTCGGCGCGCTGCTCTTCTACGTCGTCGTGTACACGATGATCCTCAAGCGCCGCACCTCGCAGAACATCGTCTGGGGCGGCATCGCAGGCTGCATGCCGGTGCTCATCGGCTGGTCCGCCGTGACGAACTCGATGTCCTGGGCCGCGGTGATCCTCTTCGCCGTCATCTTCTTCTGGACGCCGCCGCACTACTGGCCGCTGTCCATGAAGGTGAAGGACGACTACGCGCGGGTCGGCGTCCCCATGCTCCCGGTCATCGCCTCCAACCGGGTGGTGGCCCGCCAGATCGTGCTCTACAGCTGGGTGATGGTGGCCGTCTCGCTGCTGCTGACGCCGCTGGGCTACACCGGCTGGTTCTACACGGTGGTGGCGGCGCTGACCGGCGGCTTCTGGCTCTGGGAGGCGCACGGCCTGCTGAACCGGGCGAAGTCCGGTGTGACCGGCGGGAAGCTCAAGGAGATGCGGCTGTTCCACTGGTCGATCACCTATGTGTCCCTGCTGTTCGTCGCCGTGGCCGTGGACCCCTTCCTGAGATAGCGCCCGGCGCGCCTCCTCCGTACGACCTGCGACGGGCGGGGAGCGTGGCACAGGCCACGGTCCCCGCCCGTCGCACGTTGTTCTACCCATCGGTAGCATCCTGTGCATGGCAGAGACGGCTGAGACCCAGCAGGTGGACGGCAAGCAGGCGGCGCGCGCGGAGCGCAGGGCGGCCCGGCTGGCCAAGCAGATCGGTGCTTTCGCGAAGGCGCACGGCGGGGCGGAGGGGCAGCTCGCCTACCTCGGGCAGATGGGCGCCCGCATCGTCCTCGTCGGCGAGGACGGCGGCTGGGGCGATCTCGTCGCCCCCTCGTACGCGGTCGCCGAGAGCGCCGCGCAGAAGTCCGGGATCACGATGCACGAGTCCTTCGACGGCGAGTTCGCGGCGAAGGTCCACACGGGCCCGTACGAATGGACCCGGATGGCCGGCATCCAGGTCGGCGGCCCGGCGAACAAGGCCTGACGCGTCACCAGACGTACTGAGGGGCTCCCCGCGCAACGGCTCGCGTGCCGTCGTGCGGGGAGCCCCTCAGTACGTGTGAAGGTCTCCGGGAACGGCGTCAGCCCGCCGTAGCGGGCTCCGGCTGCTGGGCCGCCGGTCCGGGCACCGGGGCGAGCGCCACGGGCCGCTCGCGCAGCGACAGCAGGACGCGCACCACGCCGATCCACACCAGGCACGAGCCGAGCATGTGCACCCCGACCAGGATCTCCGGCGTGTCGGTGAAGTACTGCACATACCCGATCACCCCCTGCGCCATCAGGATCACGAACAGGTCCCGGGCGCGGTGCAGCGGCCCCACGGGCGCGTCGACGGCCTTCAGGACGAACCAGAGCGCGACGGTCAGCGCCACCACGACCCAGGCCAGGTCGGCGTGCAGCTGGGCGATCGTCTTCCAGTCGACCGGGATGCGGTGGACGTCGCTGGAGTCGCCGGCGTGCCGGCCGGCCCCCGTGACCACCGTGCCGACCGCGATCAGCAGCCCCGCCGCGACCCCCAGCAGCCAGGTGAGCTGAGCGACGGCCTTGCCCACCAGAGGGCGCGGCGCCGTGTCGCCCTCCCGGACCCGCTGCCATGTCACCAGGGCGACCGTCAGCAGCGCGGTGGAGAGCAGGAAGTGCGCCGCGACGGTGTACGGGTTGAGCCCGACGAGCACCACGACGCCGCCGAGCACGGCGTTGCCCATGACCACCCAGAACTGCGCCCAGCCGAGCCGGGTGAGGCTGCGGCGCCAGGGCTTGGCGGACCGGGCGGCGATGATCGCCCACCCGACCGCCGCGCACAGGACGTAGGTGAGCATCCGGTTGCCGAACTCGATGGCGCCGTGGAAGCCCATCGCGCTCGTCGCAGTCAGGCTGTCGTCGGTGCACTTGGGCCAGGTCGGGCAGCCGAGGCCGGAACCGGTCAGCCGTACGGCACCGCCGGTGACGACGATGACGACGGTCATGACGACGGCCGACATCGCCGCGCGGCGGACGGTCCGGGGGGACGGCGTCCAGCGCTCGGCGATGAAAAGGAGCGGGTTCCGCACGGCTTGAGCGACATGGGCTCGGGTCAGCTTGGGCACGCGCACCATCGTAGGCCGCCGCTTGTGCAAGCTTTCACGAGGGGGACGAGTTACAGGAGGGCCCGGCGACCGGGGGCGGCGTCGCGGGGCTGGGCACGCGCATCTGCGGCGTTGTCGTCAATCACCAGGGCTCCGCCCTGCCTCAATCCTCCGCCTTGCAGCTGCACGCACCCACCCCCGCTCCGTCACCCACCCCCGGTCGCCGGGCCCTCCTGCCGCCAAAGGGCGACGCAACGCATCCGCGGGCTCACTCCCAGCGGAAGAACCTCGCCGCCGCGCCCAGCCCCAGCACCGTCCACACCGCGAGGATCCCCAGGTCGCCCCACGGCATCGCGGCGCCGTGCTGCAGCACGTCCCTGAGGCCGTCGGAGAGGGCGGCGATCGGCAGCAGCCCCAGCACCGACTGCGCCGCGTCCGGGAACTTGTCCAGCGGCACGATGACCCCGCCGCCGACCAGCAGCAGCAGGAAGACCAGGTTGGCGGCGGCCAGCGTCGCCTCCGCCTTCAGCGCCCCGGCCATCAGCAGGCCGAGCCCGGAGAACGCGGCGGTGCCCAGCACCAGGAGCAGCAGCACGGCGAACGGGTTGCCGTGCGGCGACCAGCCCAGCGCGAAGGCGATCACCGTCAGCAGCACGACCTGGAGCACCTCGGTGACCAGGACCGCGAGCGTCTTCGCGGTCATCAGAGCCCACCGGGGGAGCGGGGACGCGGCGAGCCGCTTGAGCACGCCGTAGCGCCGCTCGAACCCGGTGGCGATGGCCTGGCCGGTGAACGCCGTGGACATCACGGCGAGGGCGAGGATGCCGGGCGTCAGGAAGTCGACCGGCTCGCCCGAGCCGGTGTCCACGATGTCGACCGCGCTGAACAGTACGAGCAGCAGTGTCGGGATGATCACCGTCAGCAGCAGCTGCTCGCCGTTGCGCAGCAGCATCCGGGTCTCCAGCGCGGCCTGCGCGGCGATCATGCGGCCCAGGGGGGCGGCGCCCGGCCGGGGGGCGTACGTACCGGCGCTCATGCGCGCAGCTCCTTGCCGGTCAGTTCGAGGAAGACGTCCTCCAGGGTGTGGCGCTCGACGGAGATACCGGAGGGCATCACGCCGTGCTGGGCGCACCACGAGGTGACGGTGGCCAGCAGCTGCGGGTCGACGTCGCCGGTGATGCGGTACGCGCCGGTGGCGAGCTCGGCCGCCTGCGTGCCGTCGGGCAGCGCCTTCAGCAGGGAGCCGAGGTCGAGCCCGGGACGGCCGGTGAAGCGCAGGGTGTTCTCGGCGCCGCCGCGGCACAGTGCCTCGGGGCTGCCCTGGGCGAGGAGCCGGCCGGCGTCGATGATGGCGACGTCGTCGGCGAGCTCCTCGGCCTCGTCCATGAAGTGGGTGGTGAGCACGACCGACACGCCGTCGGTGCGCAGTTCGCGCACGAGGTTCCAGGTGGAGCGGCGGGCCTGCGGGTCGAGGCCCGCGGTCGGCTCGTCCAGGAAGACGAGCTCCGGGCGGCCGACGACGGCCATCGCCAGCGCGAGCCGCTGCTGCTGGCCGCCGGAGAGCCGGCGGTAGGTGGTGCGGCCGCAGCCGCCGAGGCCCAGCCGTTCGATGAGAGCGTCCACGTCCAGCGGGTGGGCGTGCAGTTTCGCCATGTGGCGGAGCATCTCGTCGGCGCGCGCGCCGGAGTAGACGCCGCCCGACTGGAGCATCACGCCGATGCGAGGGCGCAGCCGTGCCGCGTCGGCGACGGGGTCGAGGCCGAGGACCCGGACCGTTCCGGCGTCGGGGCGGCGGTAGCCCTCACAGGTTTCGATGGTGGTGGTCTTGCCCGCACCGTTGGGGCCGAGGACCGCGGTGACCGCGCCGGCCCGGACGTCCAGGTCGAGGCCGTCCACCGCGGCTTTGCTGCCGTACCGCTTCACCAGGCCGCGGACCTGGACGGCCGGGCCGGAGAGGGGTGGGGCGGGCTCGCTCTTCATGGGCGGTAAGTCTAGGCAGCCACCTGCGGCGGCCCGGTCCGGGGGCTTGATTAGGTAACCCTAAGTGATGAACTGCACCCTTGATCGTTCCGGACCGTGGTTGTCAGGGCCGAGGGAATTACGCAACAATGGCGTTGTGAAATACGAGGGCGAGGCTCCGCAGGAGGAACTCGCGACCGGCGAGCGCTCGACGCGCAACCGGGTCGCGCGCTCCATCCTGGACCACGGCCCGTCCACCGTCGCCGACCTGGCGAAGCGCCTGGGGCTCACCCAGGCGGCCGTCCGCCGCCACCTCGACGCCCTCGTCTCGGACGACGTCGTCGAGGCCCGCGAGCAGCGGGTGTACGGGGCGCGGACCCGTGGCCGCCCGGCCAAGGTGTTCGCCCTGACCGACTGCGGCCGGGACGCCTTCGACCAGTCGTACGACAAGCTCGCCGCGGACGCCCTGCGCTGGATCGCCGAGACCTCGGGCGACGAAGCGGTCATGGCGTTCGCCCGGGCCAGGGTCGCCGACCAGTCGGCGGCCTACCGCGCGGCCGTCGAGGCCGCCGAGCCCGAAGCCCGTACGGAGGCGCTGGCCAAGGCCTTGTCCGCCGACGGGTACGCTGCAACGGCGCGCAGCGCGCCGGGCCCGCAACAGGGTGAGCAGCTGTGTCAGCACCACTGCCCGGTCGCCCACGTCGCCGAGCAGTACCCGCAGCTGTGCGAGGCGGAGACGGAGATCTTCTCCAGCCTCCTGGGGACCCATGTGCAGCGTCTGGCCACCATCGCCCACGGCGACGGGGTGTGTACGACGTACATTCCGCGCAGCGGCCACCCCACCCCACAGACCACCGATTCAGCATCTGCAAGAACGGCCGGGAGGAACCCCGCATGACGCTCCCTACGGAGACTGCCCACCCTGAGCTCGATGGCCTGGGCACGTACGAATTCGGCTGGGCCGACTCCGACGCGGCAGGCGCAGCGGCCAAGCGCGGCCTCTCCGAGGCTGTCGTCCGCGACATCTCGGAGAAGAAGAACGAACCCGAGTGGATGCTGAAGCTGCGGCTCAAGGGCCTCAAGCTCTTCGGCAAGAAGCCCATGCCGAACTGGGGCTCGGACCTGTCGGGCATCGACTTCGACAACATCAAGTACTTCGTGCGCTCCACGGAGAAGCAGGCGGAGTCCTGGGAGGACCTGCCCGAGGACATCAAGAACACGTACGACAAGCTCGGCATCCCCGAGGCGGAGAAGCAGCGCCTCGTCGCCGGTGTCGCCGCGCAGTACGAGTCCGAGGTCGTCTACCACCAGATCAACGAGGAGCTGGAGGCGCAGGGTGTCATCTTCATGGACACCGACACCGCGCTGAAGGAGCACCCGGAGCTCTTCAAGGAGTACTTCGGCACCGTCATCCCCGTCGGTGACAACAAGTTCGCCTCGCTGAACTCGGCCGTGTGGTCCGGCGGCTCCTTCATCTACGTGCCGAAGGGCGTGCACGTGGAGATCCCGCTCCAGGCCTACTTCCGTATCAACACGGAGAACATGGGCCAGTTCGAGCGGACGCTGATCATCGTCGACGAGGACGCCTACGTCCACTACGTCGAGGGCTGCACGGCGCCGATCTACTCCTCGGACTCCCTGCACTCCGCGGTCGTCGAGATCATCGTGAAGAAGGGCGGCCGCTGCCGCTACACGACGATCCAGAACTGGTCGAACAACGTCTACAACCTGGTGACCAAGCGCGCCGTCGCCTACGAGGGCGCGACGATGGAGTGGGTCGACGGCAACATCGGCTCCAAGGTCACCATGAAGTACCCGGCCGTCTACCTGATGGGCGAGCACGCCAAGGGCGAGACCCTGTCCATCGCCTTCGCCGGCGAGGGCCAGCACCAGGACGCCGGGGCCAAGATGGTCCACATGGCTCCGAACACCTCCTCGAACATCGTCTCCAAGTCGGTGGCGCGAGGCGGCGGCCGCACCTCCTACCGCGGTCTCATCGAGATCGGCGAGGGTGCGCCCGGCTCGAAGTCCAACGTGCTCTGTGACGCGCTGCTGGTCGACACGATCTCGCGCTCCGACACGTACCCGTACGTCGACGTCCGCGAGGACGACGTGTCGATGGGTCACGAGGCGACCGTCTCCAAGGTCTCCGAGGACCAGCTCTTCTACCTGATGAGCCGCGGCATGACCGAGTTCGAGGCGATGGCGATGATCGTGCGCGGCTTCGTCGAGCCGATCGCGAAGGAACTCCCGATGGAGTACGCCCTCGAGCTCAACCGGCTGATCGAGCTCCAGATGGAGGGTTCGGTCGGCTAGTACGCCGGCGCCCGAACCTTCCTGACATCTGTCCGACTGAGAAAGCGAGCACTACGACAGCCATGGCTGAGGCTCAGAACTCCCCCACTCTCGGCTCCGCTCGAGCGGGGGGACCCCCACCGGCCGGTTCGACGACCGCCGGCTCCATCGCGGTGGCCGCCGAGTCGACCGTCGCCACGCGCATGAGCGCGCCCCCGTCCTTCGACGTCGCGGACTTCCCGGTCCCGCACGGCCGTGAGGAGGAGTGGCGGTTCACGCCGCTGGAGCGGCTGCGCGGGCTGCACGACGGCACGGCCGTCGCCACCGGAAGCGGCGTCAAGGTCGCCATCGAGGCCCCCGCGGGCGTCACGGTCGAGACCGTCGGCCGCGACGACGCGCGCCTCGGCAAGGCCGGCAAGCCGGTGGACCGGGTCGCCGCGCAGGCGTACTCGTCCTTCGAGCAGGCCTCCGTCGTCACCGTCGAGAAGGAAGCCGTGCTCACCGAGCCGATCCGGATCGCCGTGCACGGCGAGGGCGGCGTGGCCTACGGCCACCAGGTCGTCGAGCTGGGCGCCTTCGCCGAGGCCGTCGTCGTCATCGACCACACCGGTGACGCGGTGCTCGCCGCCAACGTCGACTACGTCCTGGGCGACGGTGCGAAGCTGACCGTCGTCTCCGTCCAGGACTGGGACGAGCAGGCCGTTCACGTCGGCCAGCACAACGCGCTGGTCGGCCGCGACGCCTCGTTCAAGTCGATCGTCGTCACCTTCGGCGGCGACGTGGTCCGGCTCCACCCGCGGATCGCGTACGCGGGCACCGGCGGTGAGGCCGAACTCTTCGGCCTGTACTTCACCGACAAGGGCCAGCACCAGGAGCACCGCCTCCTGGTCGACCACAACACCCCGCACTGCAAGTCCAACGTGGCCTACAAGGGCGCGCTGCAGGGCGACGGCGCCCACGCCGTATGGATCGGCGACGTCCTCATCCAGGCCGCCGCCGAGGGCACCGACACCTACGAGATGAACCGCAACCTCGTCCTCACGGACGGTGCGCGGGTCGACTCGGTGCCGAACCTGGAGATCGAGACCGGCGAGATCGTCGGCGCAGGCCACGCCTCCGCGACCGGTCGCTTCGACGACGAGCAGCTGTTCTACCTCCAGTCCCGCGGCATCCCGGCCGAGGAGGCCCGCCGCCTCGTCGTGCGCGGCTTCTTCGCCGAGCTGGTCCAGCAGATCGGTCTGCCGGACGTCGAAGCCCGCCTCCTCGACAAGATCGAGACCGAGCTGAAGGCGTCGGTCTGATGACCTTCGTCAAGGCGTGCGCGCTGAGCGAGCTGGAGGACGACACCCCGAAGCGGGTGGAGCTCGACGGCACGCCGGTCTCCGTCGTCCGCACCGAGGGCGAGGTGTTCGCGATCAACGACATCTGCTCGCACGCGAACGTGTCGCTGTCCGAGGGCGAGGTCGAGGACTGCATGATCGAGTGCTGGCTGCACGGATCGAGCTTCGACCTGCGCACCGGCAAGCCGTCCGGCCTCCCCGCGACGCGCCCCGTCCCCGTATACCCCGTCAAGATCCAAGGGGACGATGTGCTCGTCTCCGTCACCCAGGAGACCTGAGTCACCCATGGCAACGCTTGAAATCCGCGACCTGCACGTCACCGTCGAGGCCGACAACGCCACGAAGGAGATCCTCAAGGGCGTCGACCTGACCGTGAAGCAGGGCGAGACCCACGCCATCATGGGCCCCAACGGGTCCGGCAAGTCCACCCTGGCCTACTCGCTGGCCGGTCACCCCAAGTACACGGTCACCAGCGGCACGGTGACCCTGGACGGCGAGAACGTCCTCGACATGACCGTCGACGAGCGCGCCCGCGCCGGCCTGTTCCTCGCCATGCAGTACCCGGTCGAGATCCCCGGTGTCTCGGTCTCCAACTTCCTGCGTACCTCCGCCACCGCCGTCCGCGGCGAGGCGCCCAAGCTGCGTACCTGGGTGAAGGAGGTCAAGGAGTCGATGGCTCAGCTGCACATGGACCCGGCCTTCGCCGAGCGCAACGTCAACGAGGGCTTCTCCGGCGGCGAGAAGAAGCGCCACGAGATCCTCCAGCTGGAGCTCCTCAAGCCGAAGATGGCGATCCTCGACGAGACCGACTCCGGTCTGGACGTCGACGCGCTCAAGACCGTCTCCGAGGGTGTCAACCGGGTCCGCGAGTCCGGTGAGGTCGGCACCCTGCTGATCACGCACTACACCCGTATCCTCCGCTACATCAAGCCCGACTTCGTGCACGTGTTCGCCAACGGCCGCATCGCCGAGTCCGGCGGCGCCGAGCTCGCGGACAAGCTGGAGGAAGAGGGCTACGAGGCCTACACGAAGGGTGGCGCTTCCGCGTGACTGACGCCCGACAGGGGCTCACCGGCCTCCTCGACACCGAGGCGATCCGCAAGGACTTCCCGATCCTGGACCGCACGGTCCATGACGGCAAGAAGATCGTGTACCTGGACAGCGCTGCGACCTCGCAGAAGCCGCGCCAGGTGCTCGATGCCCTCAACGAGTACTACGAGCGGCACAACGCCAATGTGCACCGCGGCGTGTACACGATCGCGGAGGAGGCCACGGCGCTGTACGAGGGCGCCCGTGACAAGGTCGCCGCGTTCATCAACGCGCCCAGCCGCAACGAGGTGATCTTCACCAAGAACGCCTCGGAGTCGCTCAACCTCGTCGCCAACATGCTCGGCTGGGCCGATGAGCCGTACCGCGTCGATCACGAGACCGAGATCGTCACCACGGAGATGGAGCACCACTCCAACATCGTGCCGTGGCAGCTGCTCTCGCAGCGCACGGGCGCGAAGCTGAAGTGGTTCGGCATCACCGACGACGGCCGGCTCGACCTGTCGAACATCGACGAGATCATCACCGAGAAGACGAAGATCGTCTCCTTCACGCTGGTCTCGAACATCATGGGCACCATCAACCCGGTCGAGAAGATCATCCGGCGCGCCCAGGAAGTCGGCGCGCTCGTCTGCATCGACGCCTCGCAGGCAGCCCCGCACATGGTGCTCGACGTGCAGGCGCTGCAGGCCGACTTCGTGGCCTTCACCGGTCACAAGATGGTCGGACCGACCGGCATCGGCGTGCTCTGGGGACGGCAGGAGCTCCTCGAGGACCTGCCGCCGTTCCTCGGCGGCGGCGAGATGATCGAGACCGTGTCGATGCACTCGTCGACCTACGCGCCGGCGCCGCACAAGTTCGAGGCCGGTACGCCCCCGATCGCCCAGGCCGTGGGCCTCGGCGCGGCCGTGGACTACCTCTCGGCAATCGGCATGGAGAACATCCACCGCCACGAGCAGGCCATCACCGAGTACGCGGTGAAGCGCCTGCTGGAGGTCCCGGACCTCAGGATCATCGGTCCGGCCACCGCGGAGGACCGCGGCGCCACGATCTCCTTCACGCTCGGCGACATCCACCCGCACGATGTGGGCCAGGTGCTCGACGAGCAAGGCATCGCGGTCCGGGTCGGACACCACTGCGCACGGCCGGTCTGCCTGCGGTACGGAATTCCTGCGACGACGCGAGCGTCGTTCTATCTGTACTCCACGCCCGCCGAGGTCGACGCCCTGGTGGACGGTCTGGAACACGTCCGGAACTTTTTCGGTTAGACAGCGGCTGAGGGTTGACTGGTGAAGCTTGATTCCATGTACCAGGAAGTGATCCTGGACCACTACAAGCACCCCCACGGGCGCGGCCTGCGGGACGGCGACGCCGAGGTGCACCACGTCAATCCGACGTGCGGTGACGAGATCACGTTGCGGGTGCGGTACGACGGCGAGACGATCGCCGATGTGAGCTACGAAGGCCAGGGCTGCTCCATCAGCCAGGCCAGCGCCTCCGTGCTGAACGAGCTGCTGGTCGGCAAGGAGCTGGGCGAGGCCCAGAAGATCCAGGCCGCGTTCCTGGAGCTGATGCAGTCCAAGGGACAGCTGGAGCCGGACGACGCGATGGAGGAGGTGCTGGAGGACGCGGTCGCGTTCGCCGGCGTCTCCAAGTACCCGGCCCGGGTCAAGTGCGCGCTGCTGAGCTGGATGGCGTGGAAGGACGCGACGGCGAAAGCGCTGTCCGAAGGGAAGACGGCATGAGCGAGAACGAGACTCTGACCACCAAGCCGGCCTCCGAGGAGGAGGTCCGCGAGGCGCTGTACGACGTCGTCGACCCCGAGCTGGGTATCGACGTCGTCAATCTGGGCCTGATCTACGGCATCCACATCGACGACGCCAACATCGCGACCCTCGACATGACCCTGACGTCCGCGGCCTGCCCGCTGACCGATGTCATCGAGGACCAGGCGAAGTCGGCCACCGACGGCATCGTCAGCGAGCTCCGGATCAACTGGGTCTGGATGCCGCCGTGGGGTCCGGACAAGATCACGGACGACGGCCGCGAGCAGCTGCGCGCGCTCGGCTTCAACGTCTGAGCACGTCCGTACACGTGTGAACGGCCTCCGGCATCCGCCGGGGGCCGTTCCGCGTTGTCCGTCAGGACCGTCGCCGCGTTTCCGACCCGAGCGACTCCCCGGGCGCGGAGTCAGGCCGTGTACTGGGGCGGCACCGCGGCGGCCTCGGCGAGGACCGGGCCCAGGTTCTCGGTGCGGATGCGGCGGTCGACGTACAGCAGCCCGGCGACCAGCGGCGGGAAGGTGGCCACGACCATCTGCGAGATCAGCTGGCCGACCAGCAGCGACAGCACATAGCCGCTCACGGCGACGACGACCGAGGCAGGATTCGGGTCGTCGCCCAGATTCATCGAGCCGAGCATGCCGGAGAACATGCCGAGCAGCGTGAACGGCAGCTGGATCACATAACTGGCGGCCCCCGCCAGGGCGCCGGCCAGCAGGGTCATCCCGAAGACGCGCCACCAGTCCCCGCGTACCAGCCGGGACGAGCGGCGCATCGCCGCTATCGGACCCTGGTTCTCGAAGACGACGGCCGAGGGGGCCAGACTGAACTTCACCCAGAGCCAGGTCGCCAGGGGAGCCGTCGCCAGGGCGCCCAGGACACCGATAACGATCATGAGGGGCTGGGCGCCACCGCTGTCCGTGCTCACCGCGGCGATCACGATGGCGAGGAAGGCGACCCAAACGAGCAGGATCGGGACCATCACGATCAGCCCGGTCAGCAGGACCGTGCCGACGACCGCGGGCATCCGGTTCCAGGCCCGCTTCCAGATGACGGAGAACGTGACCGGGCGGCCCAGCACGGCCTCCTGGAGGACCGCGGGTGCAGCCGTGTACATCAAGGCCGTGGACAGCACGGCGGCGATCATGCCCACCACCGCCACCGCCCCGAAGGCGACGACCAGCGGTACCCAGTCCTCGGTGCGGGGGTTCTCATCGGTGCCGAGCGCCAGGATGCTGTCCAGATGGTCCGCGACGGCCGAGTACGCGATCGCGGCGGCGGCCAGCACCACGGCCAGCGCCCCGCCGTACGCGGCGGCGCCGACGCCGAGCAACTGCTTGCCGTAGCGGCCCACCGTGGCGAACGCGCCGCCCATCAGATCCCCCAGCCGCAGCGGACCCAGGGGTATCACCCCGGGCTTCGGAGGCATCCAGCCACCACCCCAGCCGCCCCAGCCGGGCTGCCCCGGAGGCCCCCCGTACGGCGCACCCCCGTACGCACCGCCACTCCACCCTGCGTCCTGCGCCACTGCTGCTCCGTCGGTCCGTCACTCATGAACTGGCATGTACTGGACGGACACCGTAGCGCCCCCGTCACCCGTTCGGCCCATGACCTCCCCTTCGGCGACACACGCCCTCCGATGCGTACACTCGTACACATGGGATACGGACTGCTGGCAGCGGCCATCGCGGCAGAGGTCGCCGGAACGACCGCCATGAAGTACAGCGAGGGCTTCACCCGTCTGTGGCCCTCGCTGATCACCGTCGCCGGCTATCTGCTGGCCTTCTCGCTGCTCGCCCAGACCCTCAAGACGATGTCGATGGGGACGGCCTACGCGATCTGGGCCGGAATCGGAACCGCCGCCGTCGCCGTCATCGGCATGCTGTTCATGGGGGAGTCCGGCAGCCCGCTCAAGGCGGCGGGCATCGTCCTGGTCATCGCCGGTGTGGTGGTGCTCAATCTGGGCGGAGCGCACTGATGGCGCGCAGATACGACCCCGAGCGGCGCGAGCGGATCATCGACGCGGCGATCCGCGTGGTCGGAGCCCACGGGATCGCTGGGCTCAGCCACCGCTCCGTCGCCGCCGAGGCCGATGTGCCGCTCGGCTCGACGACGTACCACTTCGCCTCCTTGGACGAACTGCTGGTCGCCGCGCTGCGGCGGTCGAACGAGAACTTCGCCGCGCTCATGCGGCAGAGCCGGGCCCTCGCCGACCCGGCCGCCGATCTCGCAGACGAACTCGCCCGGCTGCTCGGGGAGTTCTTCGACGCGGGCCGCGGCCGGGCGGAGCTGGAGTACGAGCTGTACCTCGCCGCCCTGCGCCGGCCCGCGCTGCGGCCCGTCGCCGCCGAGTGGACCGACGACACGGCCGCGCTCCTGGCGCCGCGCACCGGATCGGCGACGGCGCGCGCCCTGGTCGCGCTGATGGACGGCATCTGCCTCCAGGTGCTGCTGACGGGCGGGGTCTACGACGAGGCGTACGCGCGCGAGATGCTGGGGCGGATCAGCGAGTGACTCCGTTCCTGAGGCCGTCCCCGTGAACCCGGAAGGCCGCTTCGGGCAACAGGAGGTGACACACCTCTCGTACGGAGTTGCTGAAGATGACGGAGACACCGTGACCGGACCACCGAGAGACGATGACGCGGCTGTGGTCAGCCAGTCGCTGGAACGGCCGGAGAGCTTCGCGCTGCTCTACGACCGGTACGCCGCCGGCATCCACCGCTACGCGGCCCGCCGGCTCGGCGAGGGTGTGGCCGACGACATCACCGCCGACACCTTCCTCGCCGCCTTCCGCGCCCGCGCCCGCTTCGACCTCCGCCGGGAGAGCGCGCGGCCCTGGCTGTACGGCATCGCGGCCAACCTCATCGGAAAGCACCGCCGCACCGAGGTCAGGGCCCTGCGCGCGCTGGCCCGCACCGGCACCGACCCCGTGGCCGAGTCCTGGACCGAACGCGCCGACCACCGGGTCAGCGCCCAGGCCGCCCACAGCGAACTCGCGGGCGCGCTCGCCGCACTGTCCTCCGGCGACCGGCATGTCCTGCTGCTGATCGCCTGGGCCGACCTCACCTACCAGGAGGTGGCCGACGCGCTGTCCCTGCCCGTCGGCACGGTCCGCTCCCGGCTCAACCGGGCCCGCCGCAAGGTGCGCCAGGCCCTGGGGGCCGATCCCACAGTCGTTACCGAAAGCCTGGAGGTGGCTCATGGACTCGGATGAGATGACGCTGGTACGGGAACTGCGAGCCGAGGCGCCCGCTCCGGACCGGGCGGCTCTGGCGGCGGGACGGCAGCGGCTGACCGAGGTGGCGGGGCGGCGGCGCCGCTTGCGCACCGACTGGCGGCTGGCCGCGGTGGCGACCGCGGCGGTGATCACGGTGGGGGCTGTGGCCGGCACCCAGTTCACGAGCGGCGGAAAGGGCGCACAGCAGGGCGCCGGACCCACCACCCTGTTCGAACTGGGCAGCGCCGCCCCGGTGCTGAGGAGTGCGGCCGATGAAGTCGCGGACGACCCGGTGCCCGTGCCGACGACGGGGCAGTGGGTCTACACCAAGCAGCTGGTGTCGGACGCGAACGCCGGCCCACGGCAGTCCGGCACGCAGGAGGCGGAGCGCGAACTGACGGCCCTGGCGCGGGAGGGCAAGTCGGGGGAGAAGGCGAACGGCCTCCGGGTGATCGAACACTGGTACCGCTACGCGGACCCGGCGTTCGAGAACGGGAGGTCGGGCGACGACCACTCGCCCCGCGAGCGGTTCACGCTCCTGGCAGCGCTGCCCACCGACCCGGCCGGGGTGAGGGAGCAGGCCCGCGCCTTCTACCCCGGCGAGAACGAGACCACCGCCCAGCACGACTTCCGGGCCCTGTCCGTCCTGGCGGCGTCCTACCCCGCCGACCCGAAAGGGCTCGCCTCGGTCTACCGGGCCATGGCCACGATCCCCGGGCTCGAAGCCGTCCAGACCGTGGACGTGCTGAACCGGCCGGTCATCGGCATCCATCTGCCGGGGGAGCGCGGCCTGTTGCTCCTGAACGCGCGGACCTCGCTGTACGCCGGCGGGGGGTCGACGGACGCGAGCGCCGACTCGGTCGTGACCGCCCGGGTGAAGGCCGTCGTCGTCGACCGGAAGGGGCAGCGCTCCTGACGTCGCGCCCGGGGGCGGGCGGCGAGTTCACAGGGCCGTCCGGGGCGGGGCCCAGTCGGGTGATCTGCCGAGCGTGGTGAGGATCCGGTCGAGCGTCGGGGCGGCCCCGGGCGCCGGGGGCAGCGCAGGCCGGAACGGCGCCGCCGGGGCGGTTCTGCGGTCGTCGTCCGGCACACGCAGCGCAATGACGAGCGCGGCTTCGGCGGCTCCCTCGTCCAGGTCGAGGCCGGCTCCGAGGGCGCGGGCCAGGTCCCAGCCGTGGACCACGCAGTCGAGGAAGTGGAACCCGATCGCTTGGGCGGCGGGGAAGCCGAGCGTGGAGCTGATCTCCGGAAGGACGAACTCCCGGGTGGTCACGCTCGGCGGGGCGAAGGCGTCGATGACCGCCTCGGCCGCGGCACGGTAGGTCTTCAGCGGTTCGTCGCCGAGCGCGCGCGGCCGCCACGCGGAGATGTCGCCCCCGTTCCCCGCCGCTGCTGCCGCGAAGCCGTGGTGCTGCCCGGCCATATGGGCCACGAGTTGGCGCAGGGTCCAGTCGGCGCAGGGAGTGGGCCGATCCCAGTCCTGGGGATCGGCCCGTTCCAGAATGCGTACGGTCTCCAGCACGGCGTCCCGGTCCAGCTTCCGGATGTCCATACGGAACCTCTCGGTGAGTATCGGGCCACGTACGCCCTGGGGGATTCAGCGCGATCGTGCGTGCACTTTTCGTCGGCAGGGAGCGTCCTTTGAGGGGGCGACGCAATGGGTCAGGGAGAGTCGGGGAGCTCGGTCGGGTCGGTGGCGACGCCCCGCAGGCGGTTCAGAATGGCCTTGGCCGCCTTGTCGTAACTGGTGAACTCGTCGTGCAGGACGGATTCGGCGTTGGCCATCTCCATGAGCGCCGTCAGTTCGAACACCAACTGGGGGACGTCGGCCTCCGTGTCGATCCCGCCCGCCACCTGCCCCTCGCGCACGGACTGTTCGAGGAACGCGATCCAGTTGGTGCGCGCCGCCGCGAGGATGTCGTGCACCTTGCCGCTGCGGGCGTCGTACTCGGCGGAGACCGAGTAGAAGAAGCAGCCGCCCGGAAAGACCCGCGTCCGGGAGTAGTCCAGCCAGCTCCCGCACACCTGCCACAGGTGCTTCACGCCCGGCGGCAGATCGCGGGCGGGCTGGACGACACGCTCCTGGTAGATGCTGACGGCGGCCCGGACCGTGGCGAGCTGGAGGTCCTCCTTGGAGCCGAACAAGGCGAACACGCCGCTCTTGCTCAGTTGCAGCTCGGTCGCCAGCTGTCCGAGCGAGAGCCCTTCCAGGCCGTTGACCGAGGCGATGTCCACCGCGCGCGCGAGGACCAGCCGGCGTGTCTCGTTCCCGCGCGCGATCCGCCCGTCGGTGTGTGTCACTGCCATGGCCGCCCGTCTTTCCTGCGTCGGCCCCTCGCGGTGCCGGTGGCGGTCCAGTCTACCGAGTATGCAGACGACTGTGCGCTCAGTCTTCCCGGCGCTGACGGCCTCCGGGTGCGGGTGTCATCGCGCCGTGACGGCCTCCGTGCCCGCTTCCGCGATCCGGCCGTGCCCGACGAAGTCCAGGACGGCGGCCACGACCTCCGGGTCGCCCAGGATGCGACGGTGCCCGAGGCCGCTCGTGACGACGAGCCGTGCACGGTCGCCGAACGCGTCGGCGAGCCTGTGTCCCTGCTCCACCCGGATCCGCAGGTCGTCGGCGTCATGGACGACCAGGAGGGGGATGCCGAGGGAGGCGGCGGTCCCGTTCGCGGCGGAGAACGGCCGCTGGTCCGCAGGCAGGTCGGAGAAGAGGTTCTTCACGACGAGGGCCCGCAGCCGCGCCTTCAGCCGCGGCCGCAGGGGAACGGTGGAACAGAACTCGTCGATGAGGTACTCGTAGTCGCAGACCCCGCTGATGGTGGCGATCCGCTTCGTCCGCACCCCGTGCCGCAGGGCGAAGAACGAGCCCAGAGCGCCGAGAGAGTGTGCCACCACGGCGTCGAACTCACCGTACCGCTCCTGGAGTCCGGTGAGGATGTGGCGGTAGTCCTGGATCGTCGTGCTGCGGCCCGCGGAATCACCGTGTGCGGGTGCGTCGAAGGTGATGACGCTGTGGCCGCTCGCGAGGAGTCCGGGTATGAAGTCCGCGAGCCGTGAGCCGCGGGACTGCCAGCCGTGCACCAGGATCACGGGCCGTTCGCCGTTGCCCCAGCGGTAGACCACCGTGGACCGGCCGCCGGCCTCCATCCGCTGGACTTCGGCTGTGGCGAAGAGCTCCTGTTCGGCGGGGCGTATACCGCTCCGGGCGAGCGGCATGTGAAAGAGGCGGTAGGCGCCGTGCCCCGCGAGCCGGTTGGAGACCCGGGAGGTGAGGTTGAGTGCGATGCCGGCAAGCGCTGCGATGGGGGCCATGCTCAGTGCTCCTCGTTGGTGTCATGAGGACAGTAAATTAGCACGCACGACCGTGCTTATAAATCCCTGGAAGACCGGGAGCTTCGACCCGGACGCCACCCGGGATGCGGCCAGGCCGATGCTCTCCGGCCGCTCGCCTGGCCCGCCTGACGCAGGGAGTGCGGGCCCGGGGGCCACGGCGTTGCCGGGTCCCCCAGCCGTTCGGGGGTGCCGGGGCCGCCGCTCGCCCGGACGCTGAGACCGGTTGGCCCGGGCCGCCCCCGGCCGGTTAGGTTCGGGGCATGACCGACACGACTTCCCCCCGTACCACCGGCGCCGTCGCCGCCGGCCTCGCCACCATCGCCGGCGACGGTTCCGTTCTCGACACCTGGTTCCCCGCTCCCGAGCTCACCGACGAGCCCGGACCGGCCGGAACCGAGCGGCTCACCCCCGACGCCGCCGTCAACCTGCTCGGCGAGGGCGCCGCCAAGGCCATCGGTCTGGACGCCCGCCGCGGGGTCGAGGTCGTCGCCGTCCGCACGGTCATCTCCTCGCTCGACGACAAGCCGCTCGACGCGCACGACGTGTACCTGCGCCTGCACCTGCTCTCGCACTGTCTCGTCCAGCCGCACGGGCAGAACCTCGACGGCATGTTCGGTCTGCTCACCAACGTGGCCTGGACCTCGCTCGGCCCGGTCTCCGTCGACGACCTGGAGAGGGTCCGGCTCAACGCCCGCGCCGAGGGCCTGCACCTCCAGGTCACCTCCGTCGACAAGTTCCCGCGCATGACGGACTACGTCGCGCCGAAGGGTGTCCGCATCGCCGACGCCGACCGGGTGCGGCTCGGCGCGCACCTCTCCGCCGGCACCACCGTCATGCACGAGGGCTTCGTCAACTTCAACGCGGGCACCCTCGGCACCTCCATGGTCGAGGGCCGGATCTCGGCCGGCGTCGTCGTCGGCAACGGCTCCGACATCGGCGGCGGCGCCTCCACCATGGGCATGCTCTCCGGTGGTGGCAAGGAACGCATCGTGATCGGCGAGCGCTGCCTGGTCGGCGCGGAGGCCGGTGTCGGGATCGCGCTCGGCGACGAGTGCGTCGTCGAGGCCGGTCTGTACGTCACCGCCGGTACGCGGGTCACCCTGCCGGACGGTCAGATCGTCAAGGCGCGCGAGCTGTCCGGCGCCTCGAACATCCTGTTCCGCCGCAACTCGGTGACGGGCGCCGTCGAGGCCCGCCCGAACAACGCGGTCTGGGACGGCCTCAACGACGTCCTGCACAGCAACGACTAACAGGCGGCGAGCAGTCGCTCGTACGCCCTGCGCAGCCCGTCGGACGCCTCGCGCCCGGCGGGCTGCAGCGGTTCGCGGACCGGGCCCGCGTCCAGAAGGGACTTCGCCGTCACCGTGCCCGGCAGGCCTGACGCCATCATCAGCTCGGTCAGCGGGGTCAGCAGGCCGTTCAGCCGGGCCGCCCCGGTCGTGTCCCCGGCGTCGAAGGCGTCCAGCACGGCACGCAGCGGACCGGGCGTCACATTGGCGACGGTGCTGACGTATCCGGCGCCGCCCACCGCGTACAGCGGCAGGTTCAGTTCCTCGCAGCCCGAGTAATACGCGAGCGCGGTGGCGGCGATCACCTTCGTCGCCCCCAGCAGGTCGTACGAGCAGTCCTTCACCGCCACGATGCGCGGGTGCTCCGCCAGCCGCAGCATCGTGGCCGGCTCGATGCGGGTGCCGGTGCGGCCGGGGATGTCGTAGAGCATGAGCGGGAGGCCGGCCGACTCGGCGACGCGCAGGAAGTGCGCCTCCACGGCCGCCTGCGGGGGCCGGCTGTAGTACGGGGTGACGACCAGCAGCCCGTCGGCGCCCGCCTGCTCCGCCTGCCCGGCCAGTTCCACGGTCTGCCGGGTGTCTGCGGTGCCGATGCCCGCGACCAGCGGTACGTCCGTGCCGACCGCCTCCCGTACCGCGCGCACCAGGGCGGCCTTCTCGGCGTCGGAGGTGGTCGGGGACTCGCCGGTGGTGCCGCTGAGCACCAGTCCGTCACAGCCCCCGGCGACCAGCGCCGCCGCGTGCGCGGCGGCGGCGTCCGGGTCGAGGGCGCCTGCGGCGGTGAAGGGCGTGACCATGGCGCAGAGAGTGCGGCCGAAGGGGCGGGGGCGGGAGGATGCGGGCGGCGTCATGTCCGAAGTGTCCGCCGTCAGACCGTGAAGGTCCACTTAGTTCTTCTCGGGGTGAAGGTGAAGCAGCGCTCAACTGCGGCGGAGGTCAGAGGGCGAGCTTGAAGCCTTCATGGCTCGCGGCGAAGCCCAGAGAGGCGTAGAAGCGGTGGGCGTCGGCCCGGTGCCGGTTGCTGGTCAGCTGGACCAGTGCACATCCCCGCTGCCGCGCCCGCTCGACCGTGCGCTCCATCAGCTGCCGCCCGAGCCCGCCGCCCCGCCGGTCCGGCCTGATCCGGACGGCCTCGATCAGTGCCCGCTCGGCGCCGTGCTTGCCCAGCCCGGGGATGTACGTCGCCTGCAGGCATCCCACCACCGTGTCGCCGTCCACCAGCACCAGGATCTCGTTGCGCGAGTCGCCCGCGACAGCGGCGAACGCCTTCTCGTAGGCGTCGTCGATGACCACCGAGGCGGGGTCGACGACCTTCTCCTCGTCGGCGAGGAGAGCGAGCACGGCGGGCAGGTCCTGGCGGGTGGCGGTACGCAGCATCACATCGGGGATGATGTCACCCGGCCCCGGCGTGGCGTCGCGCAGCACCGCGAAGTGAACGGCGACCCCGGGCCGTACGGCCCCCTCAGCGTCGGGCCATGTACAGGCCGAACGCCTTGTGCAGCAGCTTGCTGACCGGATAGTCCCACTCGCCGATGTACTCCGCGGCCCGCCCCCCGGTGCCCGCCTTGAAGCGCAGCAGGCCCAGCAGGTGGTTGCCCTCGTCGAGGGTGTCGGTGATGCCCCGCAGGTCGTACACGGCGGCGCCCCGCTCGTGCGCGTCGCTCATCATCCGCCACTGGATCGCGTTGCTGGGCTGTACCTCGCGCCGGCGGCTCGTCGAGGCGCCGTACGAGTACCAGACGTGGGTCCCCACGGTCAGCATCGTCGCCGCCGACAGCACCTCCCCGTCGTGGTGGGCGAGATAGAGCCGCATCCGGTCCGGGTCCTCGGATCGCAGCGCGGTCCACATGCGCTGGAAGTACGTGAGCGGGCGGGGGACGAAGCGGTCGCGCTCGGCGGTCTCGCGGTACAGCTCGTAGAAGACCGGAAGGTCGTCGAGGCCGCCCTCGACGACCTTCACGCCTGCCTTCTCCGCTTTCTTGATGTTGCGCCGCCACTGCTGGTTCAGGCCGTCCCGGATCTCCTCCAGCGACCGCCCGGCGAACGGCACCTGGAACACGTACCGGGGCTGACCGGCGCTGAAGCCGTCCCCGTCCGCGCCCTGCTGCCAGCCCAGCCGGCGCAGCTGCTCCACGACCTCGGCGGCCCGGCGCTCGGTCACATCCGCCTCGACGTCGCGCAGCCGGCGTGCGGCCGGGTCCGCGATGGCGTCCTTGACCGTCGACGCCTCCCAGCGGCGGGCGATCACGGGCGGCCCCATCCGTACCGTGAACGCACCCCGCGCCTTGGCGTGGGCCACCAGCGGATCGAGCCAGGGACGCAGGTCGCCCTCGTCCCACGGAAGGACCGGGCCCTCCGGGAGATAGGCCAGATACCGCTTCAGTCCGGGGACCGGGCGGTACAGCACCAGACCGGCGCCGACGATCACCCCCTCCTCGTCCAGCCAGCCGATGCTCTCCGCGCGCCAGTCGGGCTTCACCTCGCCCCAGGACGGGACCTGCATATGACTCGCCGAGCCCCGGCCGGCGACGAACGCCAGGTGCTGTTCGCGCGTGATCTCCTCGACCCGCAGCGTCATGCGGTACTCCGTTCGTTGTCCGATCCGTCAGCCCAGGGCGGCGCGCGCGGGCCGCTGTTGACCTCAAGCGCGCTTGACGTATCAGGGTGGCTGTCACGGGCGCACCGCAAGGGTGCGCCGGTGGGAGGAGCAGTCATGACAGTGGAGTTCGTGTCCCGGCCCGATGTCACCCGAGCGGATGCGGGGATCGTCAAGGCCAGCACCTGGGACGTCGGCACGCCGGAGCGCGGGCGGCGGGCCGTCGGGGCCATCCGTGCCGCGTGGGAGGCGAGGCCGTGGCCGCACCCGGGCCTGCTCTCGTACAGCGTGTACGCCGGGGAGGACGGCAGGACGCTCTTCCACTACTCGCAGTGGACCGCCGAGGAGAGCTACCGGGACTTCGTCCGGGAGGGCCGCGACGAGCGGAACGCCGAGATCGACGCGGCCGTGCCGGGCATCGAACGGCTCGGCCTGCACACCTACGAGCTCTACCGCTCCTCGTCGCCCGGTGGCGGCGAGCCCGGCTGTGTCGTTGTCGTCGACGTCGAGTTCGACGGGGCGGACAGGGCTCGCCAACGCGACTGGGTGGACGGTGTGTTCGAGGCCCTCGGCACGGACCCCGCCCCCGCGCCCGGCGGCCTCGCAGGCCACTTCCACGTGAGCACCGACGGGAGGCGGGTGCTCAACTACGCGGAGTGGGTGAGCGCCGAGGCCCACATCGACGCCCTGGCCGCGCCCGGGGACGGCATCGGGTCGCGCACGCCCCAGTGGGAACGGGTGCAGTCCTACCCGGGTGTCACCGGTGGCGGCGTGCACCGCTACACCCCCGCGCTCAGCCTGCGGCCGGGCGAAGGCGGATAGCGGGGCGGCCGGGAACGAAACCTTCCGCGTAGGTACCTCCGCCTGTACGGGAAGTGGTTGTTACGCGACCTCCCGGCGGCGGGCCGCCTTCTGTTCCGAGCACCGGGCGGCAGGGGACGAAATGCGTCTAGGCTTGGGCCGCCTGACCCCGTACACGCCCGGAGCCGTGGCGCCGGCGACGTGTACGCCCGCACGTTTTCGAGGAGACCCCGTGATGTCCGCAGAGCGCCCCACCCTGCCGCCGGTACGGCTGCACACCGAGGCGGAGCTGGCCCGGGACGCGCTCGCCGCGCCGCTGCTCGCCCGTGCCGTCCGGCTCGCCCGCTGGGCAGGACCCGAGACACGCGTCGGCGCCGGCGGCGAACTCGTCGAGGCACAGCTGCCCGCGGCGGCTGAGCACCTGGGCCTCGCGGCGGACGAGGACGGCGCCGCGGAGGCCAGCGAGGCCTGGCGGCTCGCGGTCGACACCGGCCTGGTCGAGGTCGAGGACCCGGAGACCGAGCCGGACGCCGATGACGAGGGCTTTCTCGACGACCGGGAGGGAACCGTCACCGTCGGGGAGAATCTGGCGCTGCTGACCGGCGGTTCGCCGCAGGACGTCCTGTCGGTCTGGCTCGACGGCCTGGAGGCCGCCCACGCCGACGCCACCGCCCCGGTCTTCGACGACTTCGCCGACCTCGTCGGCGAGGACGGGTCGATCGACTTCGATGCTCTGGACTGGGACCCGGAGACCGAGGCGGAATTCCTCGACGGGGTGCTCGGCAACCTCTATCTGCTCACGGCCGGCGAGGGCGCGGCGGACGAGTCCGTACCGCTGCCCGCGCTGGCCGCCTCGATGATCGTCCCCGACGACATGGGCGAGCCCACCGACGACATCCTGGAACAGGTGTCGGACGCGATGATGCGCCTCGACGACCAGTTCCGCATCCTCGAACCCATCGGCATCGTCGAATACCGGCCGGTGGACGAGGCGTTGCTGGCCGAGGAGGGCGAGGAGTCCGTGCCGCCCGCCGATGACGACGACGTCACCCGGTACGGCATGGTGAAGCTGACCCCGCTCGGCGTCTACGGGATCCGCGCCCGGATGCTGGACGCCGGTGTGGACGCCCCGGCCATCGGCGATCTGGCGGACAAGGGGGCCGACGTGCTGCTCGGCGGCATCGCGTACTACCCCGAGGAGGCCGCCCGCAGCGAGATCGAGCTGTGGCTCGCGCGGCACGGCGCCGACGGGGCGGCCGGCGAACTGCTGGACGCCGCACGGGGCGAGGACCCGCAGGCCCCCCTGCGCCGGCTGCACTGCCAGCAGGCACTCGCCCTGGTCGGCGCGGACGCCGAACCCGCGGTGCGCGCGGTGCTGGACGACCCGCAGCTCGGCGGACTCGCCCGGGTCTGGCTCGCCGAGCGGGGCGCCGCCGACGTACCGGCCCCCTCCGAGGCGATGATCTTCTGGCTCGCCATCGACACGATCGCGGCCCAGCTGGAGGCGGACGGCGATCTCGACGAGCTCCAGGGCCTGGTCGAGGGGCTGTCCAGCCAGCACAGCGGCTTCTTCGACCAGGCCTGGCGGGTCGACCACCCCGCGACGGCGGACGTCCTGGAGGCGATGGGGCGGCTGCACAGCGACAAGAAGCAGGCGAAGGACGCCCGCAAGGCCGCGTTCAAGGCCCGCTCCCGGAGCGGCTCGGGCAGCTGAGAAGCGGTACGGGGCGGGGGCGGCCGGCGGACCCGGCCGCCCCCGCCGCCGAGGATGTTCACGGAAGGCATTCCCTCAAAGTCGTCCTCAGTTCAACTGATGTTGGCGCAGGGGCGGGACGGTGATCCCGCAATCAACCCGCCCCAGCAGCACCAGGAGTACGTGATGGCCTTCACGCGCAGGGAATTCACCACACAGTCCGCCCTCACCGGTGCCGGCATCGCCCTCACCGGAACCGTCGCCGCGCTGGCCACCGCACCCGGCGCCCTCGCCGCCGGGGACTCGAAGCACGGCCACGACGACCACGGTCATGACCACGACGGACACGGACACGGGCACAGCCACGAGCCCGGTTACGGGCCGCTGCTGCCCGACCCGAAGGGCATACTCGCGCTGCCCGCCGGATTCTCGTACAAGGTCATCACGCACAGTGGTGTCACCAAGCTGGAGACCGGTGAGTACACCCCCTCCAACCACGACGGCACGGCCGCCTTCGAGGGTGCGCGCGGCGTGACCCTGCTGGTGAACAACCACGAACTGAGCGGCACCCGGGCGGGCTGGGCGCACCCCGTTCCGCTCACCGACGGCCTCGTCTACGACCCGGTCGCGGCCGGCGGCTGCACCGTCGTGGAGACCCGCCGCGACGGCCGCACCGCCGAATGGGTCGGCATCGCCGGCACCTCCACCAACTGCGCCGGCGGCTCCACCGCCTGGGGCACCTGGCTGACCTGCGAGGAGACCGAGGACAAGGCCGGGAAGAACGGTCTGCTCAAGGACCACGGCTACGTCTTCGAGGTCGACCCGTACGACAAGCGCGCCAACCGCGACCCGCGCCCCATCAAGGCGTTCGGCCGCTACGCCCACGAGGCCGTCGTCATCGACCCCAAGCGGGGTCACGCCTACCTCACCGAGGACGCCTCCGGACCCAACGGACTGCTCTACCGCTGGGTGCCGCCGCAGGGCTTCAAGCACGGCCGCGGCAAGCTCCGCACGCTCGCCGACGACGCCGGTGTCCTCCAGGCCACCAAGTGCTTCGACAAGAGCGGAAAGTTCGTCGACGACCTCTCGCGCGCCACGAAGACCGGCACCGTGTACGGCGTGGACTGGGTCGACGTGCCCGACCGCGACGCGAAGACCGTCTCGGTGCGCAAGCAGTTCGGCGACCAGGAGGTGACCCGCGCCCGCAAGCTCGAAGGCATGTGGTGGGGCGACGGCGGCGCCTACATCGTCTCCTCGTTCGCCCGTGGCGAGAGCCCCGTCGCGCACGACGGCCAGGTCTGGTTCTACGACCCCAAGCGCCGCACGCTGACGCTGAAGGTGCTCCTCGGCGTCAACGCGGACCCCTCCAAGGACGGCGCCTTCGACGGCCCGGACAACATCACGGTCTCGCCCTACGGCGGCCTGGTCATCTCCGAGGACGGCGAGGGCGTCCAGCACCTGTTCGGGGCGACCGAGAGCGGCCGTACCTACCCCATCGCGCGCAACGAGCTGAACGCCGGCACGGCGGCCGAGCCGGAGTACAGCGAGTTCACCGGCGTGACCTTCTCGCCCGACGGCAAGACGCTCTTCGCCAACATCCAGACGCCCGGCATCATGCTGGCCATCACCGGCCCGTGGAAGCGTCAGCCGCGTCGCGAGCAGTAACTCCAACCAGGTGAACCGGCCCGCCCGCGGCGGCACCGCCGCACCGGGCCGGTCCCTCACGGGGCCTTCCACCACGCGCCGCGGGGAAGCGATAACCGCCACATCCGGGCAGGTCCGGCGGGGGCCGCCGCACGGGCGGTGCCCTTGCCGGAAGCGGGGAGGAACGGTCCACGGTCCCGGAACCGCTGATTACGAATCCGGCATCAGTGCGGCCCCAGGAGCGGTCGGGCATGGCGTCGGGCCTTTCCAGGGCGCATACTCGAGGTAATGAAACAGTCAGCCGGATCCCGGCGTCACCTGCCTTCCAGTCCCTTCAACCGCCCGGCCCAGGCGGCCCCACCGGTCGAAATGTTCGATGTGGGCGACAGGGTGTCGCATGACCAGTTCGGACTCGGCCGAGTCCTTGCTGTCGAGGGCGACAACGACGCAGTGCTCATCGACTTCTCGGGGCGACAGGGGAGGATCCTGAGCCCGTACTCCAAGCTGACCAAGCTCTGAGAGAAGCGACGAGCACGCGCCGAGTACGCCATATTTCTCTCGCCGACCGCCTTCAGGGGCGCCCGCAGTCAGCCGGGTGCCCCTGAAGCCGTTTGCGTCCCGCTAGAGGGACTGGGCGGCCTAGAGGGACTGGGCGGCGGGCTTGACCATGCCGCGGACGGTGCGCGACTTCACGAAGTCGCCCATCGCGGTCATCTCCCACTCGCCGGAGAACTGCTTGATCAGCTTGGCCATCATCACGCCGGTCTGCGGCTCCGCGCCCGTCAGATCGAAGCGGACCAGCTCCTCGCCGGTGGCCGCGTCGATCAGCCGGCAGTAGGCCTTCGCCACCTCGGTGAACTTCTGGCCGGTGAACGAGTTGACCGTGAACACCAGTCCGGTCGCCTCCGGGGGGATCCGGCCCAGGTCCACGACGATCACCTCGTCGTCGCCGGCGCCCTCACCGGTGAGGTTGTCCCCCGAGTGCTTGATGGCCCCGTTCAGGATGGAGAGCTTGCCGAAGTAGCAGCTTTCCAGGTGGTTGCGGTTGGGGCCGTAGGCGATCACCGAGGCGTCGAGATCGATGTCCTTGCCACGGAACGCGGGCTCCCAGCCGAGGCCCATCTTGACCTGGGAGAGCAGCGGGCGGCCGCCCTTGACCAGCGACACCGTCTGGTTCTTCTGCAGGCTGACCCGGCCCTTGTCCAGGTTGATCTTCCCTGAAGCGACGGGCGCCGGAGGTGCCGGGGGTGCGGCGGGCGGGGCCGGCGGTGCGGCGATCCGCGGGTCCACCGGCGCGGTGGGCGCTGCCGCTACCGGGGGCGCGACGGGGGCCGGGGCGGGGGCGGGCTCCTCCTCGACCGAGACGCCGAAGTCGGTGGCGATGCCCGCCAGGCCGTTGGTATAGCCCTGGCCGACCGCCCGGGCCTTCCAGGCGCCGGCCCGGCGGTAGATCTCGATGACCACGAGCGCGGTCTCGGCGCCCAGCCGGGGCGGGGTGAACGTGGCGAGCGCACTGCCGTCGTCCGCGTTGCGCACCGTGGCGGTGGGCTCGATGCCCTGGAAGGTCTGACCCGCCCCGTCCGGGCTCGCCGTGACGACGATCTTCTCGATGCCGGGCGGCACGGCCGCGGTGTCCACCACGATCGCGTCGGGCGCGGTGCCGCCGCCGGAGCGGTAGGTCACACCCGGGCCCGCGGGCTGGTTGTAGAAGATGAAGTCCTCGTCGGATCGCACCTTGCCGTCGGCGGTGAGCAGCAGGCCCGATACGTCGAGCCGCACGGGGGCGGCGACGTCCACCGCCACGCGGAGGGCGGAGAGGGGGATGTTCGAGCCGGGTGTCATAGCGGTCATGCACGGGGTAACGAATGACCCGGCTTTGCCGTTCCCTTACCTTCGGCCGGCTTCGCCCGTACGGCGGCAGTATCCGCTCAGTACGGCCAGATCGGCGGGTTGGTGCAGAAGTGGCCGCCGAGGTGGGCGTGGTCCGGGTTGTCCGGGTCGAGCTCGCCGTGCTCGGCGATGAGCTTCGCCGCGTACTCCTCCGAGTCGTCCTGCGGCTCGTAGCCGAGGGAACGGGCCGTCGTCAGGTCCCACCACAGGCGGGTGTTGTCCGAGGAGCCGTGGATGACGGTGTGGCCCACGTTCTCCGCGGTGAGCGCGGCGTCGAAGAGCCGGGCGCCGTCGGCGGGACTCATCCAGACGGACAGCATCCGTACGGACGTCGGCTCGGGGAAGCACGAACCGATCCGCACCGAAACGGTCTCCAGGCCGTGCCGGTCCCAGTACAGCTGCGCGAGGTCCTCGCCGAAGGACTTGGAGAGGCCGTAGAACGTGTCCGGGCGGCGCGGGGTGTCGACCGGGATGAGCGGGTCCCCGTCGCGCGGCCGGGGGGTGAAGCCGATCGCGTGGTTCGACGACGCGAAGACGATCCGCCGCACGCCCTCCGCGAGGGCCGCCTCGTACAGGTTGTAGGTGCCCTCGATGTTCGCCCGGAGGATCTTGTCGAACGAGGCTTCCAGAGAGATGCCCGCAAGGTGGATGATCGCGTCGACACCCCGCACGGCCTCGCGCAGCGCCTCCTTGTCGGCCAGGTCCGCCGTGATCGCGTCCGGCTCGCCCTCGATGGGGACCATGTCGAGCAGGCGGAGGTCGTAGCCGTGGGCGGGCAGCAGCCCGCGCATCAGGGTGCCGAGACCGCCGGCTGCGCCGGTGAGCAGGACGGCGGGGCGGGGCGCGGTCATTCGCGGATCTCCTCGTTTGGACTGCATTCACATCCGTGGACAAGTTACGGAGCGGTGGGGTTTTGCGTCAAGGGTTGCCCCGGTCCGGGGCGGCGGGGTTCCGTCCTCAATTGCCGGACGGGCTTGTGTGCGGGTGCGGATGCTCCGCGGGGTGCGGGTGCGCCAGGCCGGTGGGTGGGGGTGGGGTCCCTCCGGGGAGACTCCTCAGAAATGGCGTGTGCGGCCGGGTGCGAAAAGGGCCTGAGTCGTACGCCATTTCCTGCGGGGACTCCCCTGCACGCCCCCACCCGGCCGCCCTGCGCCTGTACGCCCGGTGGATCGACTGTCGCAGACGCAAGGCGGCAGGGGCCGGGGGCGTGCAGGGGAGTCCCCGCAGGATGACGAACACCGACCCGGGTCCCCCGCGTACCGGTGGAACGTTCGTCGTTTGAGGAGACGCCCCGGAGGGACCCCGGACCCCCACGAGGGGGCTAGCGCGCCACCCCGCGGGGCCAGCCGCACCCACCAAGCCCGTCATGGGGGTCCCCCCGTGCCCTTAAGGCCATGGGGGAGATTGAGGACGGAACCGGCCCGCCGGAGCAACCTGCACCCCCGCAGGGCACCCGCACAATCAAGCCCGTCCGGCGATTGAGGACAAGGCCCCCGCCCGGCCAGGGCGACCTATCTTGACCCCAAGCAACTCGCTGGCTAGCGTACGTTCATAAGTATGGACGTCAGTCAGAAACATGCACACCGCCACCCGCAGGGAGCGCCCGTGACCTCAGCCCCACTCGCCGCCCGACTCACCGCTGTCGCCGGGCCGCTCTTCTTCCCAGTCACCGCCTACGGGCCCGACGGCTCCGTCGACCTCGACGTCTTTCGCGCGCACGTGCGCAAGGGCATCGACGCCGGTGCGGCGGCCGTGTTCGCATGCTGCGGCACGGGTGAGTTCCATGCGCTGACGCCCGAGGAGTTCCGCCTCGTGGTCGCCGCGGCCGTCGAGGAGACCGCCGGTGAGGTGCCCGTCGTGGCGGGCGCCGGATACGGCACCGCGCTGGCGGTCCAGTTCGCGAAGCTCGCCGAGGAGGCCGGCGCGGACGGGCTCCTCGCCATGCCGCCGTACCTGGTCGTCGCGGACCAGGAGGGGTTGCTGGCGCACTACACGGCGCTGGCCGCCGCCACCGGGCTGGAGACGATCGTCTACCAGCGCGACAACGCGGTCTTCACGCCCGAGACCGTGGTGGCGCTGGCGCAGACGCCGGGCGTGATCGGGCTCAAGGACGGCTACGGCGACCTGGACCTGATGCAGCGCATCGTCAGTGCCGTCCGCACCGGGCTGCCCGGCCAGGAGTTCCTGTACTTCAACGGGCTGCCCACCGCCGAGCTCACCGGCCTCGCCTACCGGGGCATCGGCGTCACGCTCTACTCCTCCGCCGTGTTCGCCTTCGCACCCGATATCGCGCTGGCCTTCTACCGCGCCCTGGAGGCGGGCGACGACGCGCTCGTGAACGCGTTGCTCGACCACTTCTACCGTCCGCTCGTCGAACTGCGCTCCCAGGGCCGCGGCTACGCCGTCTCACTGGTCAAGGCGGCCGTCCGTCTGCAGGGGCTGGACGTCGGCGAGGTGCGCAGCCCGCTCACCGAGCCGCCGGCCGCGCACATCAAGGAGCTGACGGAGATCATCGAGGCGGGCCGTGCGCTGCTGGGGGAGCGCGGGTGAAGACCTCCGCCTTCCTGTATCCGTGGGACATCGTCGGGGACCCCGGCGCGGCCGACCGCGTCGCCGGGCTCGGCGTCCAGCAGGTGACGCTCGCCTCCGCCTACCACTCCACCCGGGCGCTGACCCCGCGCCATCCCGCCCGCCGCATCGTCACGGCGGAGCACGCCGCGGTGCTGTACCCGCCGGACGCGGAGCGGTGGGCGGGGCGCACCCTGCGCCCGTACACGCAGTCCTGGGTCGACGCGTCCGACGCCTACGCGGAGGCCGCCGAGGCACTGGCGGGCGCCGGGCTCGACGTGCACAGCTGGGTGGTGCTCGCGCACAACTCCCGGATGGGCGCGGAGCATCCGGAGACGTCCGTGGTCAACGCGTACGGGGACCGCTACCCGTGGGCCCCCTGCATCGCGCAGCCCGACGTCCGCGCGTATCTCGTGGATCTGGCCGCGGAGGCGGCCGTGCGGGACGGGGCGGGCGGCACCGAGCTGGAGTCGTGCGGCTGGTACGGCTTCGCGCATCTGCACGCCCACGACAAGACCGCGGGCGTCGGCCTCGGCGACGCGGCGCAGTACCTGATGTCGCTGTGCTTCTGCCCCGACTGCCGGGCCGGCTACGGCGGGCAGGGGCTGGACGCCGAGGAGCTGGGCCTCGCTGTGCGCCGGGCGCTGGAGCCGATGTGGTCCGGTGCGGGCGCGCCGGAAGCGGGCTGGGGCGGTGTCGAGAAGCTGCTCGGCGCCGATCTCGCCGCCGCCACCCTGCGGTGGCGTACCCAGGTGGCCCGCGGGCTCCAGGAGTCGGTGGTCGCCGCGGTGCGGGCGGCCGCGGGCCCCGGGTTCCAGGTGCTCCTGCACGCCGACCCCGCGCCGTACCGCTCCGGCGCCAACGTGGGCGTCGACCCGGAGTACATCCTTTCCGTGGCGGACGGCGTGGTGCTGCCCTGCACCGGCGACGACGCGGCGCGCGAGGCCGTGCTCGGCCCGTTCGCCGGCCGCGGCGGGGTCCTCGCGGCCAACCTCACCGTGGTGCGGGGGATGGGCGGCAACCCCGGGACGCTGGCGCGCGACGTCGCCCACGCGGCCTCGCTCGGCGCGAACGAACTGCGCCTCTACCACGCGGGGCTGGCCTCGGGACCGGACCTCGCCGCCGTCGCCGGAGCGCTCTCAGGCTGATACGCGCGGGCCGGCGGAATGGGTGCCCCGCCGGCCCGCGACCAGCCAGGCCGCCGTCAGCAGGGCCGCCGCGCCCACCAGCGGCAGCAGCACCGTCACGTCCACCAGGGCCACCAGTCCCGCGCCGAGCGCCAGCGCCACCGCGTTGGGCGCCATCATCAGCGTGCCCGCGGTCGCGGCCGTCCGGCCCAGGACCGCGTCCGGGGTCTCCCGCTGCACCGCGGTCATCGCGGCGATCAGCACACAGGGCAGGCCCGCCCCGATCAGGCCGCAGGCGAGCAGCGCCACCGCGTCGTACGGCAGGGCCCGCAGCGCCACGCCCACCGCGAACGCGGTGATCCCCGCCGCCGTGAACACCCGTTCCGGCAGCCGCCGCAGCAGCGGTCCGGCCAGCAGCCCGATCGTGACGGACCCGGCGCCCTGCACAGCGGTGAGCACTCCGGCGTACGCGGGGGAGTGGCCGAGCGTCTTGTCGACGACGGCGTACAGGGCCGCCCCGTTGAGTCCGGCGCACAGCATCGTGACCGATCCGGCGAGCACCAGGGGCCGCAGAACGGGCGAGTTGCGGAGTTGCCGCAGTCCCGAGGATCGTCCGCTCTCGCGGTCCGGGGCGGGCACCCGTACCCGCAGCAGTGCGTAGAGCCCTGCGGCAAGGGCGAAGGAGGCCGCGTCCAGCAGGGCCACCGCGCCGCCGCCGAAGCGGGCGTAGAGCGCCGCGCCGGTGAGCGGGGCCACCAGCTTCATGCCCTCGTTCGCCGTCATCCGCAGGCCGTTGAAATCGCCCAGCAGGCGGGCGTCCACGGCCTGCGCGACCACGGCCGACTCGGCAGCGTCCATGAGGACGTAACCGGTCCCGTACACCAGGAGCACCGCGAACAGGAGCCAGATCCGCCCCGCCGAGTCCACCGCGGTCAGGGTGGTCAGCAGCAGGGCCATGACGACGTTCGACCCCACCAGCAGTGGTTTCCTGGGCAGCCGGTCGGCCACCGACCCGATGAACGGCCCGAGGAGTACCGGGAGCCAGACGGCGAAGAGGGCGAGCGCCGCCAGGCTGTCCGAGCCCGTCAGCGACTTGACCCAGACACCGGCGGCCAGCGACATCGCGGAACTGCCGAAACCGGACACCACGACCGCCGCGAGGAACAGGGCCGCTGTCCGGTCCCGCAGTACCCGCCCTGTTGCCGACCTCACCGTCGAAACCTCCCTGACCTGCGTGTTCGTTGTGCAACCAGGGTTTCCGGTAAGGCCGTTGCCGGGCATCGGGCAGATGCCGTAGGCCGCGCGGCGGCGATGGCCGGGGCGGGAGATCGGTGTACGGCACACGTCGTAGTCCACCGAAGTTCTTCTGTCAGAAGCGTTGACGAAACATTCACGGCGCCTCTAGCTTCATCGCGTCGTACTTCGTACGTCATATATGAGACGCGATACGCGAGATGCGAGAGCCCTTCACTCATGACCTTTGCGCCCACCCCGATTCCGTCCCGCACCCAGTACGTGCTGGAGGCGATCAAGCACGCGATCCTGACCGCGCAGCTGAGACCAGGGCAGGCGCTCGTCGAGACCGAACTCGCCGCACAGTTCGGGGTGTCCAAGACCCCCGTCCGTGAGGCGCTCAAGACGCTCGCCGGGACCGGCCTGGTCGTCATGAGTCAGTACAAGGGCGCCATCGTGCGGCTGGTCGACGCGACCATGGCCCGCGAGGTCTACGACGTACGGCTGCTGCTCGAGCCGGAGGCGCTGCGCCGCTCGATCACCCGCAAGGCCTCGCTGGAGGAAGCCCAGGAAGCCCTGGAGCGCGCCGACTCGGCCGGCGACCAGGCCGACAGGTCGCTCGCCAACCGGGACTTCCACCGGGCGCTCTACCTTCCCTGCGGCAACCCGCTGCTGGCCCGGATGCTCGACGAGGTGCGCGACCAGGCGGCGCTCGTGTCGACCGTCGCGTGGACGGCCATCCCGTCCTGGGAGCGGGAGGCGGCCGAGCACCGGGAGATCCTGCGGCTCGCGCTCGCCAAGGACGCGGACGCGGCGGCCGGGGCTCTGCACGACCACATCGCGTCGTTCGTGCGCCGCGCGTTCCCCGCCGACGAAGACGGGGGCGGGGCGGCGTGAACCAGCAGCACACCGACGAAAGGCCTGTCCGCATGGACCTCACACCGCTGAAGGCGGCCCTCGCAGATGTCGTGGCGATCCCGGTGACCCCGTTCGCCGCGGACGGCACCATCGACACGGCGGCGCACCGCGCCCTGCTGCGGAGGCTGCTCGACGGCGGCGTACGCATCCTCACCCCGAACGGCAACACCGGGGAGTTCTACGCGCTCACCCCCGAGGAGCGGCGCACCGTCACCGAGCTGACCATCGACGAGGCCGGCGGCCGCGCGACGATCCTGGTCGGTGTCGGGCACGACGTGCCGACCGCCGTCGCCGCCGCCGAGCACGCCCGCGACGCCGGCGCCGAGATGGTGATGGTGCACCAGCCCGTTCACCCGTACGTCTCGCAGGACGGCTGGATCGACTACCACCGGGCCATCGCCGAGGCCGTCCCCGGGCTCGGCGTCGTCCCCTACATCCGCAACCCGCACCTCGACGGTGAGTGTCTGGCCGTCCTCGCCGACAGCTGCCCGAACGTCATCGGCGTCAAGTACGCCGTTCCGGACGCCGCGCGCTTCGCCGCCTTCGCCCGGGACGCCGGACTGGACCGTTTCGTCTGGGTCGCGGGTCTCGCCGAGCTGTACGCCCCCGCCTACTTCTCCGCCGGCGCCACCGGATTCACCTCCGGCCTCGTCAATGTCGCCCCCGGTGTCTCGATCGCCATGCTGGAGGCGCTGCGGGCCGGCGACCACCCGGCAGCCATGAAGGTCTGGGAGCAGATCCGCCGCTTCGAGGAGCTGCGCGCCGACCGGCAGTCCGCCAACAACGTGACGGTCGTCAAGGAGGCCCTGGCCTCGCTCGGCCTGTGCGGCCGCGATGTCCGCCCGCCCAGCCGGGTGCTGCCCGAGTCGCAGCGCGCCGAGGTCGCCGACCAGGTCGCGGGGTGGTCCATATGACCGGCCGCATCGCCCCCGAGGAGCTCCGCAGCCACCAGTGGTACGGCACCGACGGGCTGCGCTCCTTCAGCCACCGGGCCCGCACCCGCCAGCTGGGCTACCTCCCCGAGGAGCACCTGGGCAAGCCGGTCATCGCGATCCTCAACACCTGGTCCGACATCAATCCGTGCCACGTCCACCTGCGCGACCGCGCACAGGCGGTCAAGCGCGGGGTCTGGCAGGCCGGCGGCTTCCCGCTCGAGTTCCCGGTCTCCACCCTCTCGGAGACGTTCCAGAAGCCGACCCCGATGCTCTACCGCAACATGCTGGCGATGGAGACGGAGGAGCTGCTGCGCTCCTACCCCGTCGACGGCGCGGTGCTGCTGGGCGGCTGCGACAAGTCGACGCCCGCCCTGCTGATGGGCGCCGCCTCCGTGGACCTGCCCGCGATCTTCGTACCGGCCGGGCCGATGCTGCCGGGGCACTGGCGCAACGAAGTCCTCGGCTCCGGCACCGACATGTGGAAGTACTGGGACGACAAGCGGGCCGGACTCATCGGCGACTGCGAGATGGGCGAACTGGAGAACGGGCTCGCCCGCTCACCCGGCCACTGCATGACGATGGGCACCGCATCGACCCTCACCGCCGCCGCCGAGGCACTCGGCGTCACCGTCCCCGGCGCCTCCTCCATTCCGGCCGTCGACTCCGGCCACGACCGGATGGCGGCGCAGTCGGGCCTTGGAATCGTCGAACTGGTGTGGCAGCAGCGGAAGCTGTCGTCGATCCTCACGGCGGAGGCGTACGAGGACGCCGTCGCCACGGTCCTCGCGCTCGGCGGCTCCACCAACGCCGTCATCCATCTGATCGCCATGGCGGGCCGCTCCGGCATCAAGCTCACCCTGGACGACTTCGACCGCATCGCCCGCACCGTGCCCGTGCTCGCCAATCTGCGGCCCGGCGGGAAGTACCTCATGGAGGACTTCCACTTCGCCGGCGGACTGCCCGGGTTCCTGGCCCGGCTGACCGACGTACTGCATCTGGACCGGCCCACGGTCACGCACGACACCCTGCGCGCACAGCTCGACGGCGCGCTCGTGCACAACAGCGACGTCATCCGCGAACGCGACAACCCCCTGGCCGAGGAGGGCGGCGTCGCGGTCCTGCGCGGCAATCTCTGCCCGGACGGCGCGGTCATCAAACACATCGCCGCCGAGCCGCACCTGCTGCGCCACACCGGTCCCGCGGTCGTCTTCGACGACTACAAGGAGATGCAGCGCACCATCAACGACCCGGCCCTGGCCCTCACCCCGGACCATGTGCTGGTGCTCCGCAACGCCGGCCCCAAGGGCGGCCCGGGGATGCCCGAGTACGGCATGCTGCCGATCCCCGACTACCTGCTGAAGCAGGGCGTACGGGACATGGTGCGGATCTCCGACGCCCGGATGAGCGGCACCAGTTACGGCGCCTGCGTCCTGCACATCGCGCCCGAGTCGTACGTCGGCGGGCCGCTCGCGCTGGTGCGCACCGGTGACTCCATCACCCTGGACGTCGAGGCGCGCCTGCTCCACCTCGACGTGACGGAGGAGGAGCTGACGCGGCGCAGGGCCGAGTGGACGCCGCCGGCCACCCGGTACGAGCGCGGCTACGGGGCGCTCTACCACGACCAGATCACCCAGGCCGACACCGGCTGCGACTTCGCCTTCCTGGCCCGGCAGGGAGAAGTCCCCGACCCCTACGCCGGCTGAACGGCCCACCGGAATTCCGGCGCTCCGCCCCGTCCGGCCCGTCGAACGGCATGCGGTAAGCGCTTGTGCACGCCACGCAACACCCCGCACAGCACCACCTCGCACCCCCGTACCTGAGAGAACGGAGACGTGTCATGGCCCAAGCCGCCGCTGTGGCCACACCGCCCAAGGTGCCCAGGCGCCGCTCCGCGAGCCCGCGCCGACTGCCGTACCTGCTGATCGCCCCGGCGGGGCTGCTGATGCTGGGCTTCATCGCCTACCCGGTGATCAGCGTCTTCTACTACAGCCTGCAGAACTACAACGTCACCAAGCCGTGGCGGAACGGCTTCGCGGGCTTCGACAACTTCACCCGGATCTTCACCGACGACGACCAGTTCTGGACGACGCTGGGCTTCAGCGCCCAGTGGGTGGTCGTCCAGGTCGCGCTCCAGCTCACCCTCGGGCTCGCCCTCGCCCTGATCGTCAACCAGAGCTTCATCGGCCGCGGCATCTCCCGCGCGATGGTCTTCTCGCCGTGGGCCGTCTCCGGTGTGCTGACCAGCACCATCTGGATCCTGCTCTACAACTCCTCGACCGGGTTCAGCCGCTACCTCGCGGACGCCGGGATCGGCGACTACGGCACCTCCGTGCTCTCCGACACCGGAACCGTCTTCTGGGCCGCGACGGTCGCCGAACTCTGGCGCGGAGTCCCCTTCTTCGCCATCCTCATCCTCGCCGACCTGCAGTCCGTCTCCAAGGAGCTGTACGAGGCGGCGTCGGTCGACGGCGCCGGGCGGATGCGCCAGTTCTTCCACATCACCCTGCCCCACCTGAGGGACGCGATCATCCTGTCCACGCTGCTGCGCGGGGTGTGGGAGTTCAACAACGTCGACCTGCTCTACACCCTCACCGGCGGCGGACCGGCCGGCGAGACCACCACCCTGCCGCTCTACGTCGCCAACACCGGCATCGAGGGCCACGACTTCGGATACGCCTCCGCGCTCACCACCGTCGCCTTCGTGATCCTCCTCTTCTGCTCGATCGTCTATCTGCGCCTGAGCAAGTTCGGAGGCGACCACAAGTGACTGCCGCACTGGCCGAGAAGAACGGCACCGACGCCGCACCACCGTCCGTCCAGGACAGCGGCCCCCCTTCCGCGCACCGGCGCACCAAGCCCGGCCGTGAACGCGCCTTCGACGACGTGCCGCGCTGGCAGATCTACGTCCCGCTCGGCGTCTACCTCGTCTTCACCCTCATCCCCTTCTACTGGATGTTCCTGTTCGCCGTGCGTCCCGCGGGCTCCACCTCGCTGGTGCCCTGGCCGATGACCGGGGAGCACTTCTCCAAGGTCTGGAACGAGCGCAGCTTCGCCATCTTCTTCCAGAACAGCATGATCGTCGGGGTCTGCACCCTGATCAGCACCACGCTCGTCGCGCTGGCCGGCGGCTACGCGCTGGCCCGGTTCAACTTCAAGATCAAGAACGCCTTCATGCTGGCGCTGCTCTGCTCGCAGTTCATCCCGGGCGCGCTGATGCTCGTACCGCTCTTCGAGATCTTCAAGAACCTCCAGATGATCAACTCCCTGGGGAGCGTGGTCATCGCCGAGACGGTGTTCCAGCTGCCGCTCTCCATCATTCTGATCAGCGGATTCATCAAGAACGTGCCGGTCACGCTGGAGGAGGCCGCGTGGGTGGACGGCTGCTCGCGCTTCCGCGCCTTCTGCGCGGTGGTGCTGCCGCTGCTGCGGCCGGGGCTCATCGCGGTCGGCTCCTTCGCCTTCGTACACAGCTGGAACCACTTCCTGTTCGCCCTGATGTTCCTCAGCGAACAGGACAAGCAGACGATCCCGGTCGGCCTGAACACCCTCATCGGCGCGGACAGCGTCGACCTGGGCGCGCTCGCCGCGGGCGGAGTGATCGCCGCGGTCCCCGTGGTGATCGTCTTCGCCTTCATCCAGAAGTGGCTGATCACCGGCTTCAGCGCCGGCGCAGTGAAGGGGTGACGGACATGCCGTCGATACCCAGCACACCCGTTCCGATCGTCCTCGCGGGCGCCCGCGGCCACGGCCGCTGGCACCTCGCCAACATCCGGCGCCTTCAGCACCTGGGCCTCGTCCGGCTCGCCGGAGTCTGCGAACTGAAGCCGCTCGACGACGGTGAACTCGACGCCTTCGCCGGTGAACTCCCCGAGCAGTCGGCCGACTTCGGTGCCCTCCTGGACTCCACCGGGGCTCGCGCCGCCGTCATCTGCACCCCGATCCAGACCCACACCGAACTGGCGCTCACCGCCGCCGCCAGCGGCGTCCACCTCCTGCTGGAGAAGCCGCCCGCCGCGACGCGGGCCGACTTCGACCGGATCCTGGCCGGGGTACGAGACGCCGGCATCGCCTGCCAGGTGGGCTTCCAGTCCTTCGGCTCGCACGCCGTGCCCGCCATCCGTGAGCTGGTGCGCAGCGGCGCCATCGGCACCGTCCTGGGCTACGGGGCCGCGGGCGCCTGGGTCCGGGACGAGGCCTACTACCGGCGGGCGCCCTGGGCCGGGCGGCGCCGCATCGGGGACACCGACGTCGTCGACGGGGTCCTGACCAACCCGCTGGCCCACGCCGTCGCCACCGCCCTCGAACTCGCCGGCAGCGGCACCGCCCAGGACATCGCCTCCGTCGAGACCGAGCTCTTCCGGGCCCATGACATCGAGGCCGACGACACCTCCTGCGTACGCGTCACCACCATGGCCGGCGTCCCCGTCACCGCCGCCGTCACCCTCTGCGCCGAACAGGCGGGGGAGCCCTATGTGATCGTCCACGGCGACCGCGGCCGGATCACCTTCTGGTACAAGCAGGACCGCGTCCTCGTCCAGCGCGCGGGCCACGGCCCCGAGGAGGCGGTGCACGGACGGACCGACCTCTTGGAGAACCTCGTCGACCACCTGGTGCGCGATGCCGCACTCCTCGTACCGCCGCACCGCACCGGCGCGTTCATGGAGGTCGTCGAGGCCGTGCGCACCGCCCCCGAACCGGCCGCCCTGCCGGACGACGCCTGGTACACCGTGCCCGCGAGCGCCTCCGCCGCCGCCCGACGTGTGGTGCGCGGCATCGACGGACTCGTCGCGGCGGGAGCCGACACCCTCACGCTCTACTCCGAACTCGGCGTCCCCTGGGCGCTCAGGTCCCCCACCGAGGTGAGTTCATCGTGACCACCACCGCACTGCTGAGCTGCGCCGGCCGCCCGGTCGGCCGCTACACCTACCTCCCCGCCCCCGACGGCCGCCCCTACCTGCACCCGGTCACCACCCTCGCCGGCACCCCCGTCACCGAGGAGCGCCCGGCCGACCACGTGCACCACCTGGGCACCTCCGTCGCCGTTCCCGACGTCGCCGGGTACAACTTCTGGGGCGGCCGCACCTTCGTCCGCGACCAGGGCCCCACCGTGCTCGACAACCACGGGGTCCAGCGCCATCTCGGCTGGAAGCTCCGCGACCCGGACGGATTCGTCGAGGAGCTCAGCTGGGAGGCGGACGACACCGAGCTGCTGCGGGAGCACCGCACGGTCGCCACCGCCGAGCTCTCCGCCACCGCCTGGGCGCTGGACTTCTCGTTCTCGCTCACCAACCGGGGCGCCACGGACCTGTCGATCGGCAGCCCCGCCACCAACGGCCGGCCGGGCGCCGGATACGGCGGCTTCTTCTGGCGCGCGCCCAAGGAACCCTCGGCGCCCGCCGTGTTCAGCGCGTCCGCGGACGGCGAGGAGGCGGTGCACGGACAGGCCGCCGACTGGGTGGCCATGAGCGGCGACGGCTGGACCCTCGTCTTCGCCGGGGCGACCGAGGAGACCCGCCGCGACCCGTGGTTCGTGCGGACCACCGAGTACCCGGGCGTCGGCTCCTCCCTCGCCGCCGACCACCGGCTGCCCGTCCCCGCGGGGGCGACGATCGTGCGCCGGGTCGTCACCGTCATCGCGGACGGCCGGCTCGACCGCGACGCGGCCGCCGCCTACGTCCGCCGGGCGGTGACCGCGTGAGCGCCCCGGACGAGCGCCCCTGGACCGCCGACCTCGGCGACGGCACCTACCGCAACCCGGTGCTGAACGCCGACTGGTCCGACCCCGACGTGATCCGGGTCGGCGACGACTTCTACCTCACCGCCTCCAGCTTCGGCCGGGTCCCCGGCCTGCCGCTGCTGCACTCGCGCGACCTCGTCAACTGGACCCTCATCGGCCACGCCCTGGACCGGCTGGAACCGGCCGCGGACTTCGCCGTGCCGCGCCACGACTGCGGGGTGTGGGCGCCGTCGCTGCGGCACCACGCCGGACGGTTCTGGATCTTCTGGGGCGACCCCGACCACGGCGTCCAGCAGATCAACGCCGAGGACATCCGCGGCCCGTGGACCGCTCCTCATCTGGTCAAGGCCGGCAAGGGACTGATCGACGCCTGCCCGCTGTGGGACGAGGAGACGGGCGAGGCCTACCTGGTGCACGCGTGGGCCAAGTCGCGCTCCGGCATCAAGAACCGGCTCACCGGCCACCGGATGAGCCCCGACGGACGGGAGCTCCTCGACGAGGGCAAGACCCTGATCGACGCCGACACGATCCCCGGCTGGTTCACCCTGGAGGGCCCCAAGCTCTACCGGCGCGACGGCGAGTTCTGGATCCTCGCCCCGGCCGGCGGGGTGACCACCGGCTGGCAGGGCGCCTTCCGCTCCCGGGAGTTCTTCGGGCCGTACGAGGAGCGCGTCGTCCTCGCCCAGGGCCGTACCGAGGTCAACGGGCCGCACCAGGGCGGCTGGGTAACGACCGCGACCGGTGAGGACTGGTTCCTGCACTTCCAGGAGCGCGGGGCGTACGGGCGGGTGGTCCACCTCCAGCCGATGCGCTGGGACGCGGCGGACGGCGGCTGGCCGGTCATCGGTGACGGGGGCGAGCCCGTCTCCGTCCACACCAAACCCGCCGCGCCCGAGCAGTCCGTCACGGCCCCGGCCAGTGGCGACAGCTTCCCGGGCGGACGTTACGGCAGGCAGTGGCAGTGGACCGCCAACCCCCGCCCCGGCTGGACCGTCGAGCACGGCGGGGACGGGCTGCGGCTCAGCTGCGTACGGACCGCGTACGCGCATGATCTGCGGGCCCTGCCCAACGTGCTGGTCCAGCGGCTGCCCGCCGAGACGTTCACCGCCGAGGCGGAACTCACCCTCGGCAGCGAGGTGGTGGGGGCCAAGGCCGGGCTCGCGGTGCTCGGGGACGCGTTCAGCTGGATCGGTCTGGAGCGCGCGGCGGACGGCGTACGGCTCGTACACCGGTACGCCGAGACGGTCGCCGAACACGAACGCGACGCCGAACACGGCAGGCCGGCACCCGAGGGCCGGGTCCGGCTCCGGATCGAGGTCGCCCCCGGCGCCCGTTGCCGCTTCTTCGCCGACACCGGGGACGGGTCCGGATACCGGCCCTCGGGCCAGGTCTTCGCCGCCACGCCGTGGCGCTGGGTCGGCGCCCTGCTCGGCCTGTTCGCCACCGCGCCCCCCGGGACGGGGCCGGCCGGGACGGCCTGTTTCACCGGTTTCCGCACCACCCCCTGACCCGTGCCGGCCGGGCAGTCGTCAGGACGACGGCCGGGCCGGCACCGGAACCACCGAACCCCCCACTCACGCGCACGGACCGAGAGAACCGAGAGAGAAGAGCCGATCATGAACATCTCGAAGACGCAGCGGGGGCGTGCCACGGCCGCTGTCTCCCTTGTCGCGGTGCTCGCGCTTGCCGCCACCGCCTGCGGTGACGACGGCAGCGACACCGGCACCGACGGCAGCGGCAAGGGCGAGATCACCTTCTGGGACAACAACGGTGGTCCCCGCACCGAGATCTGGGCCGAGATCATCAAGGACTTCGAGGCGAAGTACCCGGACATCAAGGTCAAGTACGTGCCGATCCCGATCGCCGACGTGCAGTCCAAGTACGACACGGCCATCGCGGGCGGCGGCCTGCCCGACGTCGGCGGCGTGGGCACCGCCTACCTCGCCAACATGGTCTCGCAGGAGGCCCTCGACCCGCTCAACGACCGGATCAAGGGCTCCTCGCTCAACGGCAAGCTCGTCGAGAGCATGGTCGACGGCGTCAAGGCCGCGGGCGGCCGGGGCGACGACATGTACTCCGTGCCGACCTCCGCCAACAACGGTGCCCTCTGGTACCGCACCGACCTGTTCAAGGCGGCGGGCCTCGAAGCACCCACCACCTGGGCCAACTTCTACAAGGCGGCGGAGAAGCTCACCGCGGCCAAGGACAACAAGTTCGGCTACACCATCCGTGGCGGCGCCGGCTCCATCGCCCAGGCGATCGACGCCTCGTACGGCCAGTCCGGCATCACGGAGTTCTGGAACGGCGACAAGACGACGCTCAACGACCCGAAGAACGTCGCCGCGCTGGAGAAGTACGTGGCGCTGTACAAGAAGGCGACGCCCGAGGCCGACGTCAACAACGACTTCACCAAGATGGTCGCCCAGTTCGACACCGGAACCATCGGCATGCTGAGCCACAACCTCGGCTCCTACCAGGACCACCTGAAGGCGCTGGGCAAGGACAAGTTCGCCGGCATACCGAACCCGGTCGGTGACGGCGGCACCCGGGTCCAGGTCTCCAACCCGGTCGACGGGCTCGGCCTGTTCCGGTCGAGCAAGAACAAGACGGCTGCCTGGAAGTTCATCGAGTTCGCCGCCTCGCACGAGTCGAACAGCAAGTGGAACGAGTCCGCGGGCGCCATCCCGGCCAACACCGAGGCCGCCAAGGACCCGTGGATCAGCGCCAGCGAGCCGACCGAGCTCGCCGCGAAGGCCCTCACCGACGGCTCCACCAAGATCGTGCAGCTGCCGTACTACCTGCCGGACTGGAACAACATCAGCAAGGCGGACAACGAGCCGGAGTTCCAGAAGCTGCTGCTCGGCAAGGTCACGGCCAAGGCCTTCCTCGACAAGATCGCGGACGAGCTGAACAAGGCGCAGAAGGAGTGGAAGGAGATCGGCAACGGCTGATCGGACTCCCTGCCAGGCCGACACCCCGGTGACCGGGGACCGGCGGCGGTTCGGGTCGCGCCCCGCCGCCGGTCCCCTCCACTCCTGCACTTCTCCTCCTGCACCCCGTACCGCCCGTACGCCCCGTGTACGCACCGCTACGCACCCATGAGAGAGGCAGCTCCACCGTGTCACTCACCCGCAGGCAGACCGCGGCCGCCCTCGCCGCGCTGCCCCTGGCGCTCGCCACCCCCGCCGCCGCCGCGGCGGCGCACGGCCGCCCGCGCCCCCGCACCCTGCACATCGCCGGCGATTCGACGGCCGCGCAGAAGTACGCCGACGCGGCGCCCGAGACCGGCTGGGGCATGGCCCTGCCGTTCTTCCTCGGCCGCACCCTGGGCGTCGCCAACCACGCCATGAACGGCCGCAGTTCGAAGAGCTTCATCGACGAGGGCCGGCTCGCCGCCCTGCTGGAGGAGGTGCGGGAGGACGACCTCCTGCTGATCCAGTTCGGACACAACGACGAGAAGACCGAGGACCCGGCCCGCGGCACCGATCCGTACACCACCTACCAGGACCACCTGCGCCAGTACGTGCACGCCGCACGGTCCCGCCGGGCCCGGCCGGTCCTGCTCACCCCGGTGGAGCGCCGCCGCTTCGCCGCCGACGGCACGGCGAAGCCCACCCACGGCGAGTACCCCGCCGCGATGCGCGCGCTGGCCGCCGAGGAACGCGTCCCCCTGCTCGACCTCCAGGCGCTCACACTCGCGCGCTGGCAGGAGCTCGGCCCCGACGCCACGACGGCGTACTTCAACTGGCTGGAGCCCGGCCAGTCGCCCAACTACCCCGACGGGCGCCAGGACAACACGCACTTCCAGCCCCGCGGCGCCGTCGAGGTCGCACGGCTCGTCGCCCGGGCCCTGGTGGCCGGGCGGGTCCTCGCCCCGCGCGACGTACGACGCACCGATTCCGCGATCCCTCTCGAATGGATCACCTGGCCGCAGGCCTGACAGCTGCCCGGCCCCCTTTCGCCCCCGCCTCACTTCACCTTCCTCACCACCGAAGGAACCGCCATGCCCGCACGCATCTGTCATGCCCGCGCCATTGCCTTGGTGATGGGCTGCGCCTCCCTGGCGCTCGCCGTGTCCGTCCCCGCCCAGGCCATCGGACACCCGGGCGGCCCCGGCCACCACAAGGGCATCGACCGCGCCGTCCTCGCCGAGGGCGACGGCTGGGCCGCCGCCGACGGCTCCACCACCGGGGGCGCCGCCGCCACCCCCGACCACATCTACACCGTGAGCAACCGGGCCGAACTGATCGCCGCCTTCAATGAAGCGGGCGACGCCCCGAAGATCGTCAAGATCGACGGCACCGTCCACGGGAACTCCGACGCGGCCGGCACCCCGATCGACTGCGCCGCGTACGAGACCGACGGCTACACGCTGGACAAGTACCTCGCCGCCTACGACCCGGCCACCTGGGGCCGCGACGAGGTTCCGTCCGGCCCTCTCGAGGACGCCCGGCTGGCCTCCGCCAAGCTGCAGAAGGCCGCGGTCAACGTCTACGTCCCGTCCAACACCACGCTTGTGGGCGTCGGCAAGGACGCGACGGTCATCGGCGCCAGTCTCCAGATCCAGAACGTCTCCAACGTCATCGTCCGGAACATCTCGTTCGAGGACACCTACGACTGCTTCCCCCAGTGGGACCCCACGGACGGCACCACCGGCCACTGGAACTCCGAGTACGACAACCTCGTCGTCTACGGCTCCGACCACGTCTGGGTCGACCACAACACCTTCAGCGACGGGGACCGCCCCGACGCCGCCCAGCCGCGCTACTTCGACGAGCTGTACCAGCAGCACGACGGCCTCTTCGACATCGTCAAGGGCGCCGACCTCGTCACCGTCTCGTACAACGTCCTCAAGGACCACGACAAGACGATGCTCATCGGCAACAGCGACGGCGCCGGCGCGACCGACGCCGGCAAGCTCCGCGTCACCCTGCACCACAACCTCTTCAAGGACGTGAACGAGCGCGCCCCCCGCGTCCGCTTCGGACAGGTCGACTCGTACAACAACCACTTCGTCGCCACCAAGGGCAGCGTCTACGGCTACACGTACGGCATCGGATCCAAGTCCCAGCTCGTCGCCGAGCACAACGCGTTCAGCCTCGGCGCCGGATTCGACCAGGCGAAGATCCTCAAGAAGTGGTCCGAGTCCTCGCTCACCGCCGCGGACAACTACGTCAACGGCCGCCGGACGGACCTCATCGCCGTCCACAACGCGGGCGTCCCGGCGGAGCAGCTCACCGCCGGTGCCGGCTGGACGCCGACCCTGCGCACCAGGGTCGACCACCCGCTGCTCGTGCCGCTGATCGTCGGCCTCAAGGCCGGCGCCGGCCGGATCCCCGGCGCCTGACCATCGGCCGCCCTCGTGCGGACGGGCCCCCTCGGCGCCTTCACCGGCGCCGGCGGGGGCCCGTCCGGCCCTCGCCGCACCCCGCGTACGTAAGGAAGTACCGCCATGCCCAGCAGACGCAGCGCCCTGACCCTGCTCGCGGGCGGCAGCGCCGCCCTCGTCCTCGGCGCGGCGCCCACCGCGCACGCCCACGGCCCACGCCTCCCCTTCGGCCGCTACGGCTCACCGTCCCGCCGCCTCGACGCCGCGACGCTGTACGTCGACGCACGCGGAAGGGGCGACCACACAGGCGTCCAGGCCGCCGTGGACGCCGCGACCGGCACGGGCCGCACCCTGGTGATCGCCCCCGGCACCTACCGCGAGACGGTCGACATCCCCGCCGACCGGACCGGCCTCACCCTCATCGGCGCGAGCGGCGACCCGCACGACACCGTCATCGTGTACGCCAACGCCAACGGCACCCCCCGGCCGGACGGTTCGGGAACGTACGGCACCAGCGGATCGGCCACCATCACCGCCCGGCCCGACGGGCTCACGGCCCACGGCCTGACCTTCGCCAACGACTGGCTCCGCGCCGACCACCCCGAATACACCGGCACCCAGGCCGTCGCCATCAAGGTGCAGGGCGACCGTTCGGCGTTCTACGGCTGCCGCTTCCTGGGACACCAGGACACTCTGTACGCCGACTCCCTCGCCCTCACCGCCTTCGCCCGCCAGTACTACCGCGACTGCTACGTCGAAGGAGACGTCGACTTCGTCTTCGGCCGCGCCACCGCCGTCCTGGACCGTTGCCACTTCCGCACCCTGACCCGCACCGACCTGGGCGCGAAGCCGTACGGATTCGTCTTCGCGCCCAGCACCGCGGGAGCCAACCCGCACGGCTACCTGGTGCAGCGCTCCCGCGTCACCAGCACCGCGCCGGACGGGTACTTCAAGCTGGCCCGCCCCTGGGTGCCCTCCTCCGACCTCACCGCCCACCCGATGCTGACCGTGCGCGACAGCCACCTCGGCGCCGGCATCGACACGGACGAGCCGTACGGGACGATGTCCGCCGGCTTCCCGTGGCAGGAGCAGCGGTTCGCCGAGTACCGCAACACGGGCCCCGGCGCACGCGTCACCATCCCCGCCAACCGCCCCCGGCTGACGGCCTCCCAGGCACGCCTGCACACCCCGGCCGCCTGGCTCGGGGACTGGCGTCCGTACGCGTAGAACGCCCCACCGCATGACGGGAGCCCCGCCGGACCTGTCCGGCGGGGCTCCCGTCACCGTGCATCAGTTGTAACTGATGTCCGAGCTGCTGTACTTGCAGTACGTGCCGTCCGGCCCGCTGCCCGTCTCCTTCGGCTCGTCACCGTCGTCGTTGCCCGTGTAGCGGACGCACGGCTTGATCTTCTTGCTGCTGTCGCCGTGGATCCGTACGGACCTCAGCGTCGCGGTGTCCCCGTAGTTGGTGTTGATCCCGACCAGGGCTTTGCCCGGCGCCGTCACGTCGATGTCGCTGACCGCGATCGTGCGCTTGTACTGCTTGGAGCAGTTGCCGCAGGAGCGGACGAGCTTGCCGAAGTCCGATACCTGGAAGCCGCTGATGGTCAGCGTGCCCGCGCCGTTGAACTGGAAGACCTTGTCGTCGGCCTTCCTGGCGCCGCCGCCCGTCACCTTGTACGTGGCGCCCGACGAGGTGCCCTTGAAGGACGCCGCGTCCTCGCCGACGTCCTGCCACCACACGTTCTGGATCGTGCAGCTGCCCTTGCAGTGAATGCCGTCGGCGGCCGGCGAGCCGACGACGACGTTCTTCAGGACGGCCCCGTCGGCCAGTTCGAAGATCGGGTCCTGACCCTCGTCCTGGCCGCCGTCACCCAGGTCCCCGCTTCCGTAGAAGCGCTTCAGCTTGCCGTCGTACGTCCCCGAGACCTTGATGGTCGCCGAGACGGCCTGCGAACCCGTGGGCGTCGGCCACGCGGCCGCCGCGGTGGCGGTGGTGGCCGCGCCGGCCTGGACCAGCAGGCCGGTGGTGAGCGCGGCGCCGGTGAGGGAGAGCGCGGCGGCCGAGGCGACGATCATGCGGCGGCGGCCGGAGCGCCGGGCGTGACTGCCGTGCGATACGGCTCGGTTCTTCATGTCGGTGTCCCGTTCCTTTTCGGTGGGGGGAGCGTTGCGCTCCTTGGTCGCCACCGGGCGGGGCAAAGGTTGCCGGGTTTTGCCGTCTCCCTTTCCCGTCCGCCGGATACGGTCAGTGCTCCGGGCCGAAGTAGTCGCCCACCGAGGCCCGTTCACCCGTGGTGCGGACCGCGTGCGCGGTCACGTAGTCGCCCGTCGCGACCCGGGCGCCCTCGGCGTGGTTGTACTGCCCGGCGAACGTGTGGGTGCCGACGGGCACGGTCCGGCCCGCCCGCAGCGCCCACCGGTAGACGAGAAAGCCGCCGTCCTCGGACACCGAGACGGTGAAGTCCTCCGCAGGCAGCGAGCGCCAGGCCCCTGTGCTGTTCACCCCGCCGGTGAGCGCGACCCGCAGCTCCACGGTGAGCGAGGACAGCGGCCGGTCCGTCCGCAGCGTCACATCGCTCTGCGCCCAGTACGCGTTGGAGTGCGGGTCCACGGCGGCGTCCATCCACAGCGGCCCGTCCTCGGTACGCAGCCGGCCCAGCGCGGCGGGCGTTGTCACGGACGGGGCGGGGGAGGCCGTCGGCGGTGCGGCCACGCGCTCCCCGTGCGTTCCGTCCGCACCCTCGTCACCGGCGGAGGTGACGGCGACCGCACCGAACGCCAGCACTCCGCAGACCGCGGCCGTCGCCCCGGCGACCCGCAGCCACGGCCCCGCGGCCCGCCGCGGGCGCACCACCCGGGCCGGCGGACGGCCCTCGGTCACGCCGCGCTCCACCCGGGCGAGCATCCGCTCCCGGTCGGGGCGGTGGGCCTCGGCGGCCTCCCGCAGCCGCACGGACAGCTCCTCGTCCTTCACCGTTCTCCTCCGCTGCGCTGCGCCGCGACGGCCGCCTGCATCTGCGCGGCGGCGGACGTCTCCGGACCCAGCAGCCGCTGCAGTTCCGCCACGGCACGCGAGGTCTGGCTCTTCACCGTACCCACCGAGATGCCCAGCACCAGAGAGGTGTCGCGCTCCGAGAGATCGAAGGCGTGCCGCAGCACCACACAGGCACGCTTGCGGAACGGCAGTCTGCGCAGCGCCCCCTGGACGTCGACGACCGCCGACACATCCGGACCCTCGACCGCGTCCCCGTCGCCGCGCGGCGCCCAGAACAGCGCGATCCGCCGCCGCTCACGCACCGCGGTGCGGATCCGGGTCCGCGCCATGTTGGCGACGACGCCGCGCGCGTACGCCACCGGATGGTCGGCGTTCCTGACCCGGTCCCAGCGGTGCCAGAGCGCCAGCAGGGCGTCGGCCGCCAGATCGTCGGCGGCATCGGCCTCACCGGTCAGCAGGTGGGCCAGCCGGGCGAGTTCGGCGTAGTGGGCCTCGAAGAACTCATGGAACTCGGCGGCAGCGGTCTGGTCGGTGGACGTGCCCACAGCTACCTCATCTCTGCGCTCGAATCCCGGTGCCCGCCCGGCCGGACTGTGTACGTTCCCAGCCGCCGCCGGGCCGCCGCCCATGGTGAGCGGGCGGGGGAGGGAGCGTACCAGCGCGGCAGGCAAGCGCTTCGACATGGGTGCGTAACCAAGTAAGACGTAACCGGGCGAAAACCTGAAGGGCCCGGACACGCGAACGTCCCGGCACCCTCTCCTGGACAAGGGCTGCCGGGACGCTGCTCCGGTTCCGCTCTACCGCCGGAGCGCGGCCTCCATCATCTTCCGGGCGATGGGCGCCGCGAGACCGTTCCCGCTGACCTCCGACGCCGCCGAACCCGAGTCCTCCACGATCACCGCGACCGCGACCTCCCGACCGGTGGAGTCGTCCTTCGCGTACGAGGTGAACCACGCGTACGGGGTGTTGCTGTTGCCCACGCCGTTCTCCGCGGTGCCCGTCTTGCCGCCCACCTCCGCCCCGCCGATCCGCGCGTTGGTGCCGGTTCCCTTCTCCACGACGGTCACCATCGCGCTGCGCAGCTGCTCGGCCGTGGACGAGGAAACGATCCGCTTCGTGTCCCCGTCCTCGAAGTCCTCCAGCGTGCCGCCGTCCGCGTCCGTCACCTTGGACACCATGTGCGGCGCGGCGAGTCGGCCGTCGTTGGCGAGGGCCGCGGAGACCATCGCGATCTGCAACGGCGTCGCGGTGACCTCGAACTGGCCGATCCCGCTCAGCGCCGTCTGCGCCTTGTCCATCCCGGACGGGTAGACGCTCTTCGAGGCCCGCACCGGCACGTCGAGCTTCTCGGTGTTGAAGCCGAACTTCTCCGCCATCGCCCGCACCTTGTCCTGGCCGAGGTCGGCGGCGACCTTGCCGAAGACGTTGTTGCAGGAGTACTGGAGGGCCACGCGCAGCGTCGCGTTCTCGCAGGGGGCGGTGGCGCTCTCGTTCTTCAGGACGGTGCTGGTCCCCGGCAGCGTGTACGGCACGGGGCTCTTGGTGGGCTCGTCGACCGAGCTGTACAGCCCGTTCTCCAGCGCGGCCGACGCCACCACCAGCTTGAACGTCGAACCCGGCGCCAGCGGCTGCCGCAGCGCCCGGTTGACCAGCGGCTTCTCCGGGTCGGCGAGCAGCTTCTGCCAGGCGTCGCCGTCCGTCGTCCCGCTGATGCCGGACGGGTCGTAGGACGGCGAGGAGACCATCCCGAGGATCTGCCCGCTCTGCGGATCGATCGCGACGGCCGCGCCCTTGTCGTCGCCGAGCGCGTCGTGCGCCGCCTTCTGGACGTCCGGGTCGATCGTCGTCACCACGTCGCCGGGCGCACTCCGCTTGCCGGTCAGCGCGTCCAGCGGATTCTTCAGCCGGGTGTCGGTGCCGTCGAGCACATGGCTGTAGATGCCTTCGAGCTGGGTCGAGCCGTACGCCTGCGAGCCGTAACCGGTGACGGCCGCGTACAGGTCCCCCTCCTTGTAGGTGCGCTTGTACGCGAGATCGCTGCCCTCCGTCCTCTTCGATCCGGTGACCGGGGAGCCGGCCACGATGATGTCGCCGAGCGGCTGCGCGTACTGCGCGATGGTCTTCCGCCGGTTGTGGTCGTCGTCTGCGAGCGCCCGGGCCTGGTACGCCTGCACCCAGGTCGCCCGCCCCAGGAGGGCGAGGACCAGCAGCAGGGAGAAGACCGAGGCGCGCCTGATCGTCTTGTTCATCCCGCTGGAGGGACGAGCGGGAGACGGTACTCCGTTCCCGTCTGTGCCGCTTCTCACCCATTCCTCATCTGCGCGGCCGTGCTCCCGGGTCAGCCCGGAGTGATGAACCCCGACTCGTACGCCGCGATGACCGCCTGGGTGCGGTCCCGGGCCCCGGTCTTCGCGAGGACGGCCGCCACATGGCTCTTCGCCGTCGCCGCGCCCACCCCCAGCCGCGCGGCGATCTCCGCGTTGGTGAGGCCGCTCGCCATCAGCCGCAGCACGTCCGACTCCCGGTCGGTGAGCCTGGCCGCCCACGGCGGCGCGGCGGGCTGCTGCCGCTTTCCGTACGCGGCCGCCAGATCCCGTACCGCGGCGGGGAAGAGCAGCGAGTCGCTGCGGGCGACGAGCCGGACCGCCTGCACCAGGTCCTCCGCCGCCGCCCGCTTGAGCAGGAAGCCCGCCGCCCCGGCGCGCAGCGCGTCGTACACATAGGAGTCGTTCTCGAAGGTGGTGACGACGACGACGCGGGGGGCCGGGTCGAGCGTGGCCAGGATCTGCTCCGTCGCCCGGATTCCGTCGATCTGCGGCATCCGGACATCCATCAGCACGACATCCGGGCGCAGTTCGCGGACCACGGAGACGGCCTCCGCCCCCGTCGACGCCTCACCGACGACCTCCAGGCCGGTCTCGGCGTCCAGGATGACCCGCAGGGCGGTGCGGACCATGCGTTCGTCGTCGGCCAGGACGATCCGGACCGGTGTGCTCATCACTGCTCCTCGGCGGGGGTGGGGAAGGGGAGGCGGGCGGTGAGCCGCCAGCGGCCCTCGTGTTCTCCGGCCTCGGCACGGCCACCGAGCAGTACGGCCCGCTCGGCGATGCCGCGCAGCCCGCGGCCCCCGCCGGGGCGCACCACCGCCGGCCGTTCGGACAGGGGGCTGTCCAGCACGGTCTCCAGCTCCCCGGCGCGCACCGTGATCCGCAGCCGCACCGGTTCGCCGCGTCCGCCGTGCCGCAGCGCGTTGCTCAGGCCTTCCTGCACGATGCGGTACGCCTCGCGGGACACTGGCGCGGGGACGGTGCGCGGATCGCCGTCGGCGGTGTGCGCGACGGGCAGCCCGCAGTGGGCCAGCAGCCCGTCCAGTGCGTCGAGCGCCGGGCCGGACGGCGTGCCCGGTGCCCCGGCCCCGTCGTGGTCGTCCCGGCGCAGCATCCCGAGCACGGTGTCGAGTTCGCCGACCGTGCGCCGGGTCGTCTCCTCGATCGCGGTCAGCGCGTCCCGGACGAAATCGGGGTCGCTGTCCAGGACCCTGCGGGCCGCGCCCGCCTGGAGGGTGACGGCGCTGAGCGCGTGGCCGACCGAGTCGTGCAGTTCGCGGGCCAGCCGGTTGCGTACGGCCAGGTCGGCCGCGCGGCGTTCGGCGGCGGCCAGCCGGTCGTCCGGGGTCGGGCCCAGCAGCACCGGCGCCCGGTCCGCCAGCAGCGCCCCGGCCGCCGCCGCGCACCCGGCCAGGGCCACCAGCATCGCGATACCGGCGAAGGGCGCCAGGGCCATGACCCATGGGCGGTCCATGGACGAGGGCAGACGCAGCACGGCGGAGTCCCGCACGGTCGTGAAGAACGGCAGCCCGATGACGCCGACGGCGAAGGGGACGAGCGACAGCGTCATGCCGCTGACGACGCCGCCGAGCCCCACGTGCAGGGTGAACCAGGCCGACGAACGGACCCGCGCCTGCCGGGTTCTGGCGGGTCCGTCCGCGAGCGGGCGGTCCGGCGGCAGACCGCACAGGGCGCGGGCGGCGGCCACCGAGAGCGGCCGGACCAGGGGCACGAGCGCGGTGACCGCGGCCATCGGCAGGGCGTAGGCGAAGGCGGTCAGCTGGTTGACCGGCGAGCTGAAGAGGTCGCCGTCGCTGCGGTACAGGCCGACGATCACGGTGCCGACCAGGAAGTACGGCATCAGCAGGGCGCCGCCGATGATCAGGTGCAGCCAGCGCTGCCGGGCCCGCCGGCCGACCAGCGGCGTCACGCCCGCCGGCCCGCAGGCCTGTTCGCGGCCGATCGCTCCACCAGGAAGTACGCACCCAGGGTCATCACCAGCGTTCCGACCAGCATCTGCACAGCGTAGATCAACACCATGGCGGCGGTGGGCTGATCGGCGAGGTCGTCGACGTCGCTCAGCGAGGCGATGCTCATCCAGCCGCCCCAGCAGGCGGTTGCTCCCGAGCCGCCCCAGGCCAGGACGAGCGGTACCCACAGGGGCAGCGCGGAGTTCCGGCGGAAGGCGAGGAGCAGGATTCCGGCGACGGCCGCGACGACGAAGAGCGCGAAGACCGCTTCGAGCACCGCCGATCCGCTGGTGCGTTCCTGGATCCGGCCCTCGTTGAGACCGGCCGTCGAACCGGTGGCCCAGAGCAGATGCAGGGCGCCGGGCACCAGGGCGAGCAGCGAGGCGGCGACGGCGGCGGCCCGCAGCGCGGGAGCGGTGGGGCTGTCCGGCAGTTCGCGGAGCGTGCCCTGCCAGAGGTGGCCCCAGCGGTCCCTGGCGTACAGGGCGAACAGGGTACCGAGGGCCAGTCCCTGGACGATGAAGCCGGTGTAGACGACGCCGAAGACCCACTCGTCCAGGAAGGGGCGGCCCGCGTCACCCTTGTTGACGGTCTTCCCGCCCAGGACCTGGACCAGCAGCTGGAGCGGATAGCCGGTCATGATCGGCAGCAGCAGGCCGGTCGCCACCCACATCGGCAGGGCGAGCAGCCAGGCGGGCACGCGCCGGCCCCAGGCCTGGGTGAGCAGCAGGGCGATGACCACGACGGCGCTGTCCATCAGGACCGACGCGCCGTTGGCGACAGCCATCGAGGTCCGGTGGTCGAGGAGCGAGCTGCCGGCCGGAATCCCGAGGCGGCTTCCCGAGATCCAGGCGGTCTTGAGGGCGATGTAGGGCAGGCAGGAGACGATCGCGACGCTGCGCAGCGCGGTGCGGAGGCGGTCGGTGACCGGGGCGGCGGCCTCAGGTGCGGGAGCGGGTGCGACAGGGGTCCGTGTCATGGCCTCCACGCTGCCGCGCGGCCGGTCCGGGCACGTCATGCCCGGCGACGATCCGTCTCCGCCGGACGGCGGAGACGGATCGTCGCAGCGGCTCAGACCAGTTCGGGCCGCAGCTCCGGCTGCCGTACCGGTGCGGGCTTCGGGTCCCACTGCCTGGTGGTCCGCACATACGCGTAGACCACCGAGGCCGTCGCGAGGACGAGCAGCGGGCCGGACACCCATGGATGGGCGGCCATCTGCGTGGGCACGAAGCGGGCGGCCACCAGGATCGCGGTGAAGACCGTGGCGCCGTAGGCGACCAGCTGGGTTCCGGACCGGTCCCAGCCGCGGCTCAGTGAGCGCAGGGCCGTCTCGATCGTGACGGTGAAGATCACGCCGGTGATGATGTCGATGCCGTAGTGGTAGCCGAAGCCCAGCGTCGCGGCGAGCGTGGCGATCAGCCAGAACGTGCCCGCGTACCGCAGGAAGCGGGGGCCCTTGCGGGAATGGATGAAGATCGTGGTGGCCCACGCCGTGTGCAGGCTGGGCATGCAGTTGCGCGGGGTGAAGTCGTCGAACGGCATGTGCTGCGGGCCGCTGCGCGGTGGCAGCGTGTCGGGCCACAGGCTGGCGGCCGCCCAGTGTCCGCCGTCGGCGCCGAAGGCGAAGACCGGTCCCACGACCGGGTAGATCATGTAGATGGCCGGTCCCAGGAGGCCGATGACCAGGAAGGTGCGCACCAGGTGGTGGGCCGGGAAGCGGCGCTCGTCCGACACGTTGCGCAGCTGGTACAGCGCGACGACGACCGCGGCCACCGCGAGCTGGGTGTAGACGGAGTCGAGGAAGACCTCACCGAACGAGCCGGTCGACCTGACCAGGCGGCCCACCAGCCACGAGGGGTTGCCCAGCGCGTGGTCGGCGGTCGCCACGTACTGGTCGAGCACCAGCGGGCGGGTCTTCGACGTGATGAGCAACCAGGTGTCGCCGGTCTTGCGGCCGGTCACCAGCAGCAGGCCCAGCCCGACACCCTTGAGCAGCAGGAGGCGTTCGGCGCCGGTGCGGCGGGTGACGGCGATCACCGCGCATCCCAGGATCACCCACAGCGCGCCGTTGCCGAAGGGGTGGCCGTGGGTCACCGGGGCGTCGGCCACCCAGCGCACCAGCAGGATGACGAGGTCGATACCGACGGCGGTCCCGATCGCGAGGAACCGCTGCCGCCAGGTCAGCACGACCATCATCAGGCCCATGCTGGCGTACAGCAGGAAGCCGGAGGCGGGGGCGAATATCACCTCGCGCGCCTGGCTGGCGATCGGCCCCGGCAGACCGTAGTGACGCGCGGCGATCTCCAGAGCGACGAGGAACCCGAGGCCCACGACCGCCGCCGCGGCGAACAGCGCCGTTCGTGGCCGGCGCCAAGTGCCGGGCGTATTTCCGTCGGTTATTCGCGAAAACACCCGCGATGCTATAGGTATCAAGAGTTTGGCCGATGTGTTAGATGTTGGTGGGGTACGTCACGCCGTGGGTCATTTGTCGCGCCGGACAGCATGGTCCGCCGCTGCGGTGCGGACCATGAGGCCAATCGCCAATCGCCATGAATCCGAGCATGTTATCGGAGTGGTGTTCGAAGGCTGCGACGGTCATGACGATTCCGCGGCAGGCCGGCCGGCCTGCCGCGTGGCACGGGGTGTCTCACCCGGGAAGCGTGAAGTCACCCGGGAAGGGTGAACAGCAGTTCGTCCGTCTCCTCGCCGCGCGCGTGCGCGTAGCCGTGGTCCTCGCCCGTCACGGCGAACCCGCACTTCTCCAGCACCCGCCGCGACCCCGTGTTGTCGGCCGCGGCGCGTGCGTACAGCGGACGTTCCGGTACGGCGTCGAGCAGCGCGCCCAGAGCGGCGGTGGCCACACCGCGGCCCCAGTACGCCCGGTCGATCCAGTACGTGACCTGCCGGTCGTCCGGCGCCCCGTACACCCCGGCGCTGCCGACCACCGCACCGTCCGTGAGCACCGTGCGCATCACGACCGAGGGGTTCGCGAGGATGCGCTTCCAGTGCGCGTCGAACGTGTGCCGGTCGGCCGGGTCCTCGCTGGTGAAGGCGGCCGTGCGGACGGACTCCGGGTCGGACATCCAGGCGAAGAACAACGGCAGGTCGGTGTCGCGCACCTCGCGCAGCGAGACGTCCACGGTCAGAGCCTCCTGGTGGCGAGCGTCAGCCGGTCCCGCGCGTCGAACAGGGCGTCCTTCACCATCTGCTCGTGGGCCGGCGTGAGCCGGGCGACGGGCACCGAGCAGCTGATGGCGTCCCGGGCGGGGGTGCGGTACGGGACCGCGACGCCGAAGCAGCGCAGGCCCAGGGTGTTCTCCTCGCGGTCCACCGCGTAACCCTGTTCGCGGATCAGGTGCAGCTCCTCGATGAGCTTCTCCCGGTCGGTCAGGGTGTGCTCCGTCAGCGCGGGCAGCGTCTCCGGAAGCATCTTGCGGACCTGCTCGTCGCTGTGGGTGGCCAGCAGCGCCTTGCCGAGCGAGGTCGAGTGCGCGGGCAGCCGGCGGCCGACGCGGGTGAAGGGGCGAAGATAGTGCTGGGACTGGCGGGTGGCGAGGTAGACCACGTTCGTCCCGTCGAGCCGGGCGAGGTGGATGGTCTCCGTGGTGTCGTCGGAGAGCCGGTCCAGGGTCGGGCGGGCCGCCGCGACCACCTCGTCGCCGTCGATGTACGAGGTGCCGACCAGGAGCGCCCGCACCCCGATCCCGTACCGCGTCCCCGTCGCGTCCGTCTCCACCCAGCCCAGCTCGACCAGCGTGCGCAGCAGCATGTAGAGGCTGGACTTGGGGTATCCGACGGCCTCCTGCACCGCGGCGAGGGAGTGCATGCCCGGCCGCCCGGCGAAGTACTCCAGCAGCTCCACCGTCCGTACCGCGGACTTGACCTGTGCCCCACCAGACTCGGCAACCGACATCGCCCTACGCCCCTTCCAGCCCACTTGGGAAACCTGCGACTTCTTGCCAACACCGAACGCCCGGAAATAGAGTCGCTTCATATTCACGATCAGGAACTCTGTTCAGAATACCGAACAACTTCTGATGTGTGGCAGTGGAGCGGAAGGAAACACGGTGGCAGCAGCACCAGTCTGGAGCGTCGACCCCCGCACCGGGAACCCGCGTGAGCAGGTTGCGGTGGAGGCTACAGCGGAGGAGGTCGACCGCGTGGTCCGGGCCGCCCACGCCGTACGGGCCTGTCTCGCGGACCGTGCGGTGCGCGCCGCGTTCCTGCGTACCGCGGCCGATCTGCTCGCCGGGGCCGGTGAGCACGTCATCGAGGCCGCCGATGCGGAGACGGCGCTCGGCCCGGCCCGCCTGACCGGCGAACTCGCCCGCACGGCAGCACAGTTCCGCGCCTTCGCGGAGGTCGTCGACGAGGGCGCGTACCTCGACATCCACATCGACCACGAGGACGCCACCCGCACCCCGCCGTGGCCCGACCTGCGCCGCTACAAGATCCCGCTCGGCGTCGTCGCCGTCTACGCGGCCAGCAACTTCCCGCTCGCCTTCTCCGTCCCCGGCGGTGACACCGCCAGCGCCCTCGCGGCCGGCTGCCCGGTCGTGGTCAAGGCGCACCCCGACCACCCCGCGACCTCCGAACTGTGCGCGTCGATCCTGCGCCGGGCCGCGGCGCAGCACGGGCTGCCGGAGGACGTCGTCACCCTGGTGCACGGCTTCCAGGCCGGCGTCGAACTGGTCAGGCACCCGCTCATCAGCGCCGCCGGGTTCACCGGCTCGATCCGCGGCGGCCGCGCCCTCTTCGACGCGGCGGCCGCACGGCCGGTCCCCATCCCCTTCCACGGCGAGCTCGGCTCCCTCAACCCCGTCGTCGTCACCGAGGCGGCCGCTGCCGAGCGCGGCGAGCAGATCGGCGCGGGGCTCGCGGGCTCGATCACCATGGGCGCGGGCCAGTTCTGCACCAAGCCCGGCTTCGTCCTGGCCCCCGCGGGCGAGAGCGGTGACCGGCTGCTGAAGTCCCTCACCGGGGTGGTCAGCGACACCGAGGCCGGGGTCCTGCTCGACCACCGCATGCGCGACGCGTTCCTCGCCGGAGTCAGCGAGCGCGCCGCACTCCCGGACGTCGAGGCCCCGGTCACCCCGGGAGCGGCCGGCGAGCACACCGTCGCGGCCGGCTTCCTGACCGTACCGGCGCAGCTGCTCGCCACCGAGGGCCCGCACGACGCGCTCCTGGAGGAGTGCTTCGGCCCGGTCACCGTCGTCGCCCGCTACACCTGCGAGGACGAGATCACCGCGGTCCTGTCCCGGCTGCCCGGCAACCTCACCGCCACGCTCCAGACCGCCACCGAGGAACCCGACGACGGCGCCGCAGCCCTCCTGGCCGCGCTCACCCCGCTCGCCGGACGCATCCTCGTCAACGGCTGGCCGACCGGCGTCGCCGTCGCGCCCGCCCAGCACCACGGCGGCCCCTACCCGGCCACCACCTCCACCTCCACCTCGGTCGGCGCCACCGCGATCGAGCGCTGGCTGCGCCCGGTCAGCTTCCAGACCACCCCCGACGCGCTGCTCCCGCCGGAGCTGCGCGAGGACAACCCGCTGGGCCTGCCCCGCCGCGTGAACGGACACCCCGCATGAGCCTGCGACTCCCCGAACTCCCCTTCGTGCTGGAGCCCTTCGGCCCCGCCACGGGCTGGAACTACGAGGCCGGCGTCCTCACCGGCCGCGCGGGCGCCCGCCAGGACCGCTTCGTCCCGCCGGACGGCGAGGGCCTCGACCCGGCGAGCGACGCCCCCCGGCTGCTGGGCCCCGCCCCGGAGGGCGACTTCCAGCTGATCGCACGGGTGCGCGTCGGCTTCGACGCCGCCTTCGACGCGGGGGTCCTCTATCTCCACGTCGGCGACCGCGAGTGGGCCAAGCTCTGCCTGGAACTCTCCCCGGACCGCCCCACCATCTGCACCGTCGTCACCCGGGGCCACTCCGACGACGCCAACTCCTTCGTCGTCGACGGCGACACCTACTGGCTGCGCCTGACCCGCACCGGCAGCGCCTTCGCCTGCCACGCCTCACCCGACGGCGAGAAGTGGACCTTCATCCGCGTCTTCGCCCTGGGCGCCCCGGACCGGGCCGCCGCCGCGTCCATCGGCTTCCTCGCCCAGTCACCCACGGGCGAGGGCTGCGAGGTCTCCTTCGACCACATCGAATTCCGCCCGACGGGCCTCGCGGACCTGCGCGACGGCAGCTGACGCCGCGGGTTGCGGCGGTGCGCCGTCCTCCGGCCACGGAGGACGGCGCACCGGACGCCGGTCTCCTTCACGGCTACCGCCGGGCGCTCGTTGGCCCGCGCCGACCTACGGTTACCGCGTTGCGGCGGCCAGTGCCGCGCGGATGGCGTCCTCGCCGGCCGGCCGGGCCTTCTCGTTCGAGGCCGGCCCGTACGGGGTCCCCCACACCGGTGTGTCCGTCGCCTGCCGCCAGCCGTCGGCCAGCGGTCCCGCGTCCATCACGCTGTACCCGATGGATTCGATGAACGCGGTCACCGCCGCCTTCGCCGGCGCGGAGTCCCCGGCGATCGGCAGGCAGGAACGGCCGGCCGCCCCCGCGGGGCGGGCGAGCGACAGCAGGTGCTTGAAGTAGATGTTGTTGAAGGCTTTCACGAGCATGGCGTCCGGTAGGTACTGCTGAAGCAGCTCGCTCGAGGTGAGCGACGTGCTGTCGAGCTCGGGGATGTGGCCGTCCCGCCCGGGGCCGTAGTTGCACGTGTCGATGACCGTTTTCCCGGCCAGCGGCGCGGCGGGCAAGCTGGGGAAGGCACTGACCGGCACCGTGACCACGACGATGTCACCGGCCGCCGCGGCCTCCCCGCTCGTCGCCGCAGACGCCCGCGGTCCCAGTTCCGCGACCGTGTCCGCGAGCGTTTCGGGACCGCGCGAGTTGCTGAGTACGACCTGGTGCCCGGCCTCGACGGCGAGCCGCGCGATGGTGGTGCCGATGTATCCACTGCCGATGAATCCCACAGTCGTCATATTCTCGGCGTCCCTCCAGAAGTCGTTAATCCTTGCCATTTTCCGGGTTCGTCGCGATTCGGATTCCTGCCGTCAGCCGGCGGAGAAGTAATGGCCGTTGTCCAAATCGGCGAGCAGGCTGGGCTGGGCGGGTTCCCAGCCGAGGGTCCGGCGGGTGATGAGGTTGGACGCCGGGTAGCTCTGCGTGACTATGTTCGCGAGGAACCCGAAGTACGCCGGCACCATCAGTTCGTCCGCGGGAATGGCTGCCACGGGCAGGCCCAGTCGGCTGCCAATGGCCTCGGCGATCTCGCGGAACGGGATGCCCCCGTCCTCGACCGCGTGCCAATATTTGCCGGCCGGACCCTTCTCCAGCGCCAAGCGGAACAACGAGGCGGCATCGCGGACGTGCACGGCGTTCCACAGGTTCGCGCCGTCTCCGGGGTAGCCGGCGAAGCCCTTCTCCTTCGCGAGCGCGATCAGCATGGGGAGGAAGCCGGCATCGGTCGTGCTGTGCATGATGTTGGCAATCCGCACGACCGAAGACCGCACTCCCTGCTCGGCGAGACCGATGACGGCGGCTTCCACGGCATTGCGAACCCGGAGGGTGCCCCTGTGCTCATCCCCGACGGGAAGGGCCGGGTCCTCCTCGGTGGCCGGCCGGCCCAGCCTGCCCGGCGACCCTATGCTTCCCGCGGCCACCAGCGGCTTTCCGGTTCCCGCAAGTGCCTCGCCGTACGCGAGCACGACCGGGAGCTCCGCGGCGGCCACAGCGTTCATCCCACCGGACGGAAGCAGGTCCTGCCTGTGCGCGACGTGGACGACGCCGTCGGAATCCGCAGCCGCCTCCTTGAGCCCGTCGAGATCCTCGAGGCCGCCGCGGCGCACCTTCGCGCCGAGCGCGGACAGCGCCGCCGCTGCCGTGTCCGATCGGGCCAGGCCGGTGACCTCGTGCCCTGCGGCGATGAGCTCGGGGATGATGTACGAACCGGAATGGCCGGTCCCGCCGGTGACGAAAACGCGCATGCTACTCGTCCTCTTCATTGTTGTGGCGCGAGACGTGGGGGTGTGGCGCGCTCAGGCTGAAGTGTTGACATCGAGGGTGAAGTCGAAGCTCCCGGCGCCGTGGTTTCCCAGGCCGATCATCACCAGGCCCGTTCCCTCCAGCCAGCGCGCCATTCCCAGGGAGCCGGTGTCCAACGGCCGCAGCCCGAGGCTTTCGATGAACGCCGAGACACTCGCCTTGGCCTCGGCGTCATCGCCGGCGAGGAGCACGTCCAGCGTGTTGCCCTGCGCCAGCATGTGACCGAAGACGGTGTTGAACGCCTTTACGACATGCGCGCCGCCGGGGGCGGCCTTGGCGATCTCCTGCGCGCCGGAACTGCCGTCGGGGGTGACAAGGCCCTGGGCATCGGGGGAGACGGGGTTGGTGACATCGATGATGACCTTGCCGTCCAGTGCGTCCCCGTACTCGCTCACCACCGCCGCCGCGCCGGCGTACGGCACGGCGAGGACAACGATGTCCCCGGTCGGGGGGGCACCGGCCGTTCCGACAGTGGCGCCGCCGAGCGCGGCGGCCAATTCCTTGGCCCTGGCCTGGTCGCGGCCGATGATCTCGACGTCGTTGCCACCGGCGAGCGCCCGGCCGGCCAGGGCGCGGGCCATGTTCCCCAGGCCGACAATGCTGATGCTGCTCATTGGTGTGCCTGCTTTCTTCCGGGCCTGAGCCCTGTCATCAAGTTCCGATGCCGAATTCGTAGGCCGCATTCGCTTCGGCCTCATGAGGTGTCAATTCAGGTTGTCACTGGCCTGAGTTGGTGTCCAAGACCTCTTTCAGTCGCGGTGATACCCTCACGGCATCACCGGACCGGGAGGCGCCATGGATCTGGATCTGCGCAAACTGCGTTACTTCGTTGCCGTGGCCGACCAGTTGCACTTCAGCCGCGCCGCCGATGAGCTGCATATCGCACAGCCGGTGCTCAGCCGGCAGATCCGCGCGCTCGAGCAGGATCTCGGCGCCCCGCTGTTCACCAGGGATCGCCACGGCGTAGCGCTGACCGACGCGGGCCGGCAACTACAGGCCGACGCCGGTCCGCTGCTCGCCTCCGCGCACGCGGCCCGCCGCCGGGTGACCGCGGCCGCGCGCGGCGGCCGACGGCTCATGGTCGGCTTCCGGGCAGGCATCGCGGTCGCCCCGGCGGTACGACTGTTCTCCGCCCGGCACCCGGATGTGCTGGTGGACGTGCAACGGATCGAATGGGACGACCAGGCCCCGATGCTGCTCGACGGGCGCATCGACATCGGCTATGTGCGGCTGCCCATCGACGAGGCCGGCCTGCGCGTCGCCCCGCTCTACGCCGAGCCACGGGTGGCGGTGCTGCCCGTCGGCCACCGATTGGCCGGCAAGGAGGAGATCCGCGAGGCCGACCTGGCCGGTGAGCCGCTGGTCTGGCACGCCGACCCGAGCACGCAGCCCACCAGGCACCCGCACCCCAACGCCGGGTACCTGGCGCGCGGGGTGGACGAAACGCTCGAGCATGTAGCGGCCGGCCGGGGCATCTCGTTCCTGGCCCGTTCGGCGACCGTGTTCTACTCCCATCCGAACGTCACCTATGTGCCCGTCCCGGATCTGGCGCCCGACCAGGTGTGCCTGGCGGTGCCGGTATCGCGGATCTCGCCGGTGGTCGACGACTTCTTCGCCGCGGCCCAGGCGGCGGCCGAGATCACGTCAGAATGTGGGAACTATGAAATGTGGCAGCGTGGAGGCCCTGCCGCCGCAAAGCACGGTTGAGCAGCTCACCCCCGTCGGCCTTCGGCCTGCGGGGCTCGTACGAACCGGTCAGGACGCCGCGAGAAGCCCCGCCTGTGCGCCACGGGGACAGCGCGTAGACGGGGCCGGGCCGATCCGCTGAACGGTCTTGCTCGCCGTCGCGCCGTTGCTCAGCGGACCGGGGTCGGGGCGTCCAGCGGACTCTGCCGGTCCGTCGAGCGGACGGGCACGGACGCGAGGCCGGAACGGGGGACAGAGTGTGGCTGCGAACGTGACCGATGCCGCCGCGGCCACCCGGCCGCCGAAGCGACTCCCGCTCGTCGCGGTCTCCGTCAACCAGTGCGACGGCGACGCCCCGACGATCATCGTGGCCCTCGTCAGTGACCGCCCGATCGTCGAGCTGGAGGAGTAGGGCCTCTCGGTCCGGCCGGGAATGACAGGGTCCGGGCGCGTGTTCACGCAGGAGCGGAGGGTGCCTCCGTGCTGCCCCTGCCGACCTGTGCCCAGGGCGGCCGCACGATCCATCTGTAACAGCCTGGAGAGAAGAAGAGTCATGCGCGTCGAGATCTGGAGCGACATCGCCTGCCCCTGGTGCTACATCGGCAAGGCCCGCTTCGAGAAGGGCCTGGCGGGGTTCGCCCATCGCGACGAGGTCGAGGTCGTGCACCGGTCCTTCGAGCTCGACCCGGGCCGCGCCAAGGGCGACACCGCCCAGGTGATCGACATGCTGGCGCAGAAGTACGGGCGTACCCGTGAGGAAGCCCGGTCGATGGAGGCGAACGTCGCGGCCAACGCGCAGGCCGAGGGGCTCGGCTACCTCGCGGAGGGCCGTGATCACGGCAGCACCTTCGACATCCACCGGCTGCTGCACCTGGCCAAGGCCCGCGGCCGTCAGGACGAGCTGCTGAGCCTCGCCTACCGGGCGAACTTCGCCGAGGAGCGTTCCGTCTACGACGACGCGGTGCTGCTCGACCTGGCCGTCGAGGCCGGTCTTGACGCGGACGAGGCGCGTGCGGTGCTTGCCGACCCGGAGGCGTACGCGGCCGAGGTGCGGGCCGACGAGCAGGAGGCGTCCGAACTGGGCGCCAACGCGGTGCCGTTCTTCGTGCTCGACCGGCGTTACGGCATCTCCGGCGGCCAGCCCGCAGAGGTTTTCGCCCAGGCGCTGGAGCAGGCGTGGAAGGACCGCCCGCTGACCGCGATCGGCGGGGACGGGGCGGCCTGCGACGCCGATGGCGCGTGCGAAGTGCCGCAGGCCGGCGGCACCGTCTGAGCCGGTGAGTGGCGGCCATGGGTTCGGCAGGCCGGCGGCACCGTCTCGGCCGGTGAGTCGCGGCCATGGGTTCGGCGGCCGACGGCGGCGTCCGGGCCGGGAGGCGGGGCTCAAGTTCCGCAGGTCGGCGGCACCAGCCTGAGCCCGTGAGCTGCGGGGATAAGTTTCCCTTGGATACGCCCCTCGACTCCGGGTGATTGACTATGAGTCAAGGGGAACCCACGCTGTTCCCATGACGATCTCTTCGCTCAGCCGTGCGGTGGCCGCCGAGTTCGCGCCGCAGACCGCCTACCTCAACACCTCCTCCTGCGGGCTGCTGCCCCGCCGCACCGTCAATGCGGTGAAGACGCTCGCCGAGGAGAACGCCTCCGGTCGCAGGGCCGGTGCGGGCGACTTCGAAGCGGTGGACCGGGCGCGGGACGGTTTCGCGCGGCTCGCCGGGGTCGCCGCCGGGCGGGTCGCGGTCGGCAGTTCCGTGTCCGTCCATGTGGGACTGGTCGCCTCCTCCCTGCCGGCCGGAGCCGAAGTGCTCGCGCCCGAGGGGGAGTTCAGCTCGGTCACCAGCCCGTTCTCGGTCCGCGGTGATCTGCGCATGCGGTACGTGCCGCTGGCGGAGCTCGCCGACGCGGTGCGCCCCGGGACCGCGCTCGTCGCCTTCTCCTCGGTGCAGTCCGCCGACGGCCGGCTCGCCGATCTGGAGGCCGTGCGCGCCGCGGCGGCCGCCCACGGGGCCCGTACGCTGCTGGACGCGACCCAGTCCGCCGGCTGGCTCCCGCTGGACGCGGGGGCGTACGACTACACGGTCACGGCCGGCTTCAAGTTCCTGCTCTGCCCACGGGGCGCGTCCTTCCTCACGGTCACCGAGGAGGCCCAGGAGTCGCTGCCCCCGGTCTTCGCGGGCTGGGTCGCGGCCGCCGACGCGTGGAACAGCCTGTACGAGCCGGTGCGGCGGCTCGCCGCCGACGCCCGCCGCTACGACGAGCCGCCCGCGTTCCTCTCGTACCACGGTGCCGAGCACTCCCTCGCGTTGCTGAACGAGATCGGGATCGACGCCGTGCACGACCACGCCACGGGGCTCGCGGCCCGCTTCCGGGACGGGCTGGAAGAACTGGGCCACAAGCCGGTGCCGGGGGCGACGGCCGTCGTCGCCGCGCCCGGACTCGGTGACCGGGCGCCGGACCTGGAGCGGGCCGGCGTCATGGTCTCCAACCGGGCCGGCAACCTCCGGGCGGCCTTCCACCTCTACAACACCGAGGCCGACGTGGACCGCGCGCTGGACGTGATCTCGGGCTGAGGCCGGTCAGCGGTTCTCCGGGCAGTCCCCCGCCTCCCGGCAGAGGTTCTCCTCGACCCTGGCCAGGAGCCGGGCCAGCTCCTTGCGTTCCCCCGCGTCCAGGCCCGCGAGCGTGTGCTCCTCCAGATTCGTCCAGGCCCGCTCCACCTGGGAGAGCAGCGCGCAGCTGGTGTCGGTGGCCTCGACCAGGACGGCCCTGCGGTCGGCCGGGTCGGGGCTGCGGCGCACATGGCCGGACTGCTCCAGTCGCTGGAGCATCTTGGTGACGGTGGAGGGATCCAGGTCGACCGCCTTGATCACGTCGGACTGCCGGACCGCCCCCGCGTCCCAGAGGTACATCATCAGGAACTCCTGCCCGGGGTAGAGGTCCGCCCCCTTGAGCAGCTTCCCGGCCGCGATCCGGTGGAGCCGGGCCACCCGTGACACGGCATGGCTGACCGGGCCGCCGCGGGCGGCGCTGGGCAGCTCGGTACAGGCGGGATCGGAGGTCATCGGGGGCTCCTCGGGTGGGGCGGGGCGGCTCTGCGGCGGCCGGATGCGGCTTCCCGGCAACTTTACCTTGGTCGGCCAAGTAATGCGCTACAGTGGCACGCGCATCAAATGCTTGGCCGACCACATAGTTTCCCCGGCCGACCACATACCTTTCCTGGGGGCTTCTCATGACCACCGCATTCGACTCGCACGACCTGGCCGGCACCCCGCTCGCCAACCGCATCGCACTGGCGCCGATGACGCGCAGCCGGGCCGGCGAGGGCGGCGTGCCGACCGAGCTGACGGCCGAGTACTACGCCCAGCGCGCCTCGGCGGGCCTCCTGATCACGGAGGGCGTCCAGCCGTCGGTCGTCGGCCAGGGCTACCCCGGCACCCCGGGGCTGCACAGCGACGAGCAGATCGCCGGCTGGCGCAGGGTGACCGACGCCGTGCACGACAAGGGCGGCAGGATCTTCGCCCAGATCATGCACACCGGCCGCATCGGCCACCCGGTCCTGCTGCCCGACGGGCTCACCCCCGTCGGTGCCTCCGCGGTCGCCGCCACCGGGCAGGTCTTCACGCACGTGGGCCCGAAGGACTTCGTCACCCCGCGCGAGCTGACCGACCCCGAGATCCGGGCGACGATCGCCGACTTCGCCGCCGCGGCGCGGGCCGCGGTGGACGCCGGCTTCGACGGGGTGGAGCTGCACGGCGCCAACGGATACCTGATCCACCAGTTCCTGGCGCCCAACTCCAACCGGCGCACCGACGAGTGGGGCGGTTCCGTGGAGGGCCGGATCCGGTTCGCCCTGGAGACCGTGCGTGCCGTCGCCGCCGAGATCGGCGCCGCCCGCACCGCGATCCGCCTCTCGCCCGGCAACCGGTTCAACGACATCGACGAGCCCGCGCCCGAGGCCACGTACAGCGCGCTCGTGCAGGCGATCGAGCCGCTCGGACTGGCCTATCTGCACCTCGTCGAGGGAGCGGCCGCCGACCGGGCGCTGACCGAGTCCCTGCGCAAGCAGTTCAACGGAACCCTCGTCCTCAACCCGGCGAGCGAGGGCCCGACCGGACCCGACGCGCTCGCCCTGATCGAGGAGGGCGTGGCCGACATCGTCTCGTACGGCGTGCTGTTCCTGGCCAACCCGGACCTGCCCGAGCGACTGCGCGCGGGCGGCCCGTTCAACGCCGCGGACGCCGCCACCTTCTACGGGGGCGACCACCGCGGCTACACCGACTACCCGGTGCTCGGGGCGTAACCAGAAGCAAGAAGACGTAGCGGCCGCAAGGGCCGGCCGCGGCGCCCCCCGAGCGCCGCGGTCAGGCCGATCCGCGACGGACCAGCTCGGTCGGCAGTATCACCGCGGCCGGGTCCTCCCCGCCGATCTGCGCCAGCAGCACCCGTACCATCTCGGCGCTGATCCGGTCCCACGGCTGACGGATCGTCGTCAGCGCCGGCCGGGAGGCGAGCGCCGCGGGGGAGTCGTCGAAGCCGCCCACCGCCACGTCCTGCGGCACGCTGCGCCCGGCCTTCTCCAGCGCCGCGAGCACGCCCTGCGCCATCAGGTCCGAGGCGACGAACACCGCGTCCACGTCCGGGGCCCGCTCCAGCAGCAGCGCGGCGGCCGCCTCGCCGCCCGCCCGGCTGTAGTCGCCCGGGACGATCAGCGCGTCGTCGGCGGGCAGCCCGCAGTCGGCCAGCATCTCGCGGTAGCCCGCGAGCCGCTCCACCCCGCCGGGGGTGTCCAGGGGGCCGCTGACCGTGCCGATCCGGCGGCGCCCCGACTCGTACAGAAAACGCACCATCTCCCGGGCCCCGTCCCGGTCGTCGGCCGCCACATAGCTGACCTTCGAGCCCTGCCCGAGCGGCTTCCCGCAGGCGACCAGGGGGACACCGGCCTCGTGCAGCTGGGCCGCGACCGGGTCGCCCGAGTGGCTGGAGACCAGCAGGACGCCGTCCACATGGCCGGCGATGTACCGCATGTTCCGGCGGCGTTCCGCCTCCGTGCCCGCGATCATCAGCAGCAGCGGGATGTCGTGCGCGGCGAGCGCGCTCGTGCAGCCGCGCAGCAGCACGTTGAAGTTCGGGTCCTCGAAGAACCGCTCCTGGGGCTCGGTGAGCAGGAACGCCACCGAGTCGGAGCGGCCCGTGATCAGCGACCTGGCGTGCCGGTTGACCGTGTAACCGGTCTTGCGGATGGCGGAGTTGACCGCGTCCAGCGCGGCGGGGCTGACGTTGTGGCCGCCGTTGAGCACCCGGGAGACCGTGCCCCGGGAGACTCCGGCCTCCCGCGCCACGTCGTGGATCGTCGGCGGCCGGCGGCGTCCCGTACCGGACTGTTCTGTGCGGCTCATGGTGCGTGATCTTTCATCAAATGGCTTCCTGGCGGGACCCGTCAGGACTTTACGGCCCCGGAGAGAAGGTCGAGGCTCCAGAACCGCTGGATGACCAGGAACAGGGCGATCAGCGGGACGATCGCGAGCAGCGCGCCCGTGATCACCAGCGTATAGAGGGCCGGGGTGGTGGACCCCTGCTGGAGCAGGGTGAACAGCCCCAGCGTGACCGGGAACTTCTCGTCGTCGCCGAGCATGATGTACGGCAGCAGGAAGTTGTTCCAGATCGCGACGAACTGGAAGAGGAAGACGGTCACCAGCCCCGGCAGCATCATCGGCAGCGCGATGGTCCGGAAGATCCGCCACTCGCCCCCGCCGTCCATCCGCCCGGCCTCGATCACATCGCCCGGCACGGCGGCCGCCGCGTAGATCCGGGCGAGGTACACCCCGTACGGGGAGAGGATCACCGGCAGCATCACCGAGAGGTAGGAATCGGTCAGGTCGGCCTTCGCCATCAGCAGGTACTGCGGTACGGCGAGGATCACGGGCGGCATCAGCACCCCGGCCAGCAGGATATTGAAGATGCTCTCCCTGCCGCGGAAGCGGTAGACCGCCAGCGCGTAGCCCGAGACGGCGGACACGCCCGTGGACAGCAGCGCGCCCACGCCGGCGTAGAGGGCCGAGTTGGCCATCCACTTCCAGTAGACGCCGTCCCGGTACGCGGAGAGGTCGGCGACGTTGTCCGCGAAGCCGGAGCCGGGCAGGAAGGTGAAGGTGGAGAACAGCTCGCTGCCGGACTTGGTCGAGGCGACCAGGATCCAGGCGACGGGCAGCAGACAGTAGAGCGCGCCGAGCAGCAGGGCGGCGGTGGGCGCGAGGGCGAACCGGCGGGGGGCCGCGGGCAGGCGCCCGAGGTGCGGCGTGGTCACTGGGAGTCTCCCTGCTTCGTACGGGAGTTGGCCGCCTTGAGGAAGCCGAAGGACAGGGCCAGGGTGGCGGCGGCGATGATGACGGCCTGGGCGGCCGCCGCGTAGATGTCGTTGTTGACGAAGGCGTCCTGATAGACCTTCATCAGCGGACTCCAGGTGGTGGAGAGGGAGTTGGTGAGCGGCTTCAGCGTCGTCGGCTCGCTGAACACCTGAAGGGTCGCGATGATCGAGAAGAAGAACGTCAGCACCAGGGACGGCGCCACCATCGGGATCTTGATCCGGAGCGCGATCTGCCACTGCGAGCAGCCGTCCAGCCGGGCCGCCTCGAAGATCTCGACGGGGATCGCCCGCAGCGAGGTGTAGATCACGATCATGTTGAAGCCGGTGCCGCCCCAGACCGCGATGTTGGCGAGCGCGAGGTAGAGCGGCCCGCCGTCCAGCAGATCGGGCTGCGGGAGCCCCGCCTTGTCCAGCAGGTAGTAGAACGGGCTGACGTCGGGCAGGTAGAGGAAGCCCCACATCAGGGCGGCGACGACCCCCGGGATCGCGTACGGGAGGAAGATCGCCAGCCGGCTGAACCCGCCCAGCCGGAGCCGTTCGGTGTCCAGGAGCAGGGCGAAGAGGAGGGCCAGGCCCAGCATCACCGGGACGACGATCGCGCCGTAGCCGAGGATGCGCAGCGCGCCGTGGAGCAGCTCGGAGTCGGAGACCGCGTCGGTGTAGTTGGCGAACCCGGCCCAGATCTCCTGGCGGGCGCCCTTGCCGAGGCCCAGGCCGCTGACCTCGGTCCGGCGGAAGCTGAGGTAGAGCGCGTAGCCGATGGGCAGGGCGAAGAAGAGCAGGAACAGCACGGTGGCGGGGATCAGGAAGGCGTACGGGGCGCTCTTGACCCCGTACGGCTTCCGGCGGCGTGCGCGTGTCACTCGGAGACTCCGAAACCCTGCTTCTTCAGGTCGGCGACGGTGGCGTCCTGCATCGCGGTGAGGGCCGGTGCGAAGTCGGACTTGTTCTTGGCGGCCTTGGCGAAGTTGTCCTTGAAGGCGGTGTACGCGACGTTCACGTTCGGCCCCCAGGCGGCGGGAGCGGTGCCCTGGGCGATCTTCGCGGCCTCGGTGTAGAAGTCCGGCTGGTTGGAGAAGTAGGCCGGAGGCTGCGCGAGCGCGCCACCGGTCTGGGCGGCCGTGGCCGCGGGGTAGATGCCGCTCTCCTTCACCAGCGCGGCCAGCGCGGCGGAGTCGGTGTTCAGCCACTTGGCGAAGGTGGCCGCGGCCTCCTTGTGCTTCGAGTCGTTGGTGACCGCGGTCGAGGAGCCGCCCCAGCTGCCGGTGACGCTCTCGCCGGACTTCCACTGGGGAAGCGGGGCCATGGCCCACTTGCCCGCGGTCTCGGGCGCGGCGGTGGTCAGCGTGCCCGGCGCCCACACGGCGCTGACCCAGGCGATCTGCTTGCCCGTGTTGAGCGCCTTGTTCCAGGCCGGGGTGTACATCGGCTGGTTGTCGATGGCGCCCTCCTTGACCAGGCCGCCCCAGAAGCTCGCGACCTTCTGCGTGGCCGGGTCGTCGATGGCGACCTTCCACTTGTCGCCGGAGGTGGTCCACCACTTCGCGCCGGCCTGCTGGGCGAGGCCCGCGAAGAGGCCGGAGTCGTTGGAGGAGAAGGTGGTGAGGTCCTTCTCGGGGGCCTTCTTCTTCAGCGCCCGGGCGGTCTCGGCGAACTCGTCCCAGGTGGTGGGCACGGACAGGCCGTACTGCTTGAACAGGTCCTGGCGGTAGTAGAACATCAGGGGGCCCGAGTCCTGCGGCAGCGCGTACAGGGCGTCCGAGCCCAGCGTCGCCTGCTGCCAGACGCCGTCGGCGAACTCGCCCTTGGCGTCGCCCGCCTCCTTGGATATGTCGGCCAGCACGTCGTTGGAGACCAGGGTGGGGAGCGCCTGGTACTCGGCCTGCACCAGGTCGGGGGCCTTGTGCGCCTTCGCCGCGGTGATGATCTTGGTGACCAGGTCGTCGCCCGACGCCTGCTTCTTCACCGTGACCGTGATCCCGGCCTTCTTGCCCTCGCCCTTGTTCCAGATGTCCGCGACCTTGTCCAGGCCGGGGGCCCAGGCCCAGTAGGTGAGCGAGACGGGGCCGGAGGCGGCCGTGCCGTCGTCGCCGTCGTCCGACGAGCCGCAGCCCGTGAGCAGTGCGGTGGCGGCGAGCACGGCGGCCGTGGACGCCGCGACGATGCGGTACTTCATGGATGTCTCCCCTGACGAGAAGCGAGGGTGCAGCGCCGATGTGCGCTGTGAGCGTTCACAGTAGAGAAACGAAACCGACACTTGTCAATGGTTGTTGCTGTGCGGTTATGTTGGCCCTGCGCCACCGAGAGGGTGTGTGCACGTTCCCAGAAGTTGTACCAAAGAGCCCAGGAGACGCCCATGCCGCACACCCCTCGCGCGACTGCCCCGCAGGGTCTGCACCAGCTGGCCTTCGGCGGCGACTACAACCCCGAGCAGTGGCCGGAGGAGGTCTGGCCCGAGGACATGCGCCTCATGCGGGAGGCCGGCGTCACCATGGTCAGCGTCGGGATCTTCTCCTGGGCGCTGCTGCAGCCCGAGCCGGATCGTTATGATTTCGGCTGGCTCGACCGGCTCCTGGACCTGCTGCACGCCAACGGCATCCGCGCCGACCTCGGCACCCCCACCGTCGTCCCGCCCGCCTGGTTCTACCGCGCCCACCCCGAGGCCCTGCCGGTCAGCCGGGAGGGCGTCCGGTACGCCTTCGGCTCACGCGGCGCGATCTGCCACAGCAACCCCGACTACCGGGCCGCCGCGGCGGACATCACCCGGCAGCTCGCCCTCCGGTACGCGAACCACCCGGCCCTCGCCCTGTGGCACGTCCACAACGAGTACGGCGTCCCGGTCAGCGCCTGCTACTGCGAGAACTGCGCCGCGCACTTCCGCCGCTGGCTCGCCGCCCGCCACGGCAGCGTCGAGGCCGTCAACGAGGCCTGGGGCACGGCCTTCTGGGGCCAGCGCTACCGCACCCTCGACGACATCGACCCGCCCCGCACCACCCCCACCGTCGGCAACCCGGCCCAGCAGCTCGACTACGCACGCTTCGCCGACGCCACCATGCGCGAGAACTTCTGCGCCGAACGCGACATCCTGCACGAGCTCGCCCCCGGCATCCCCGTCACCACCAACTTCATGACCGCCCTCAGCCAGTGCGACTCCGTGGACTACTGGGCCTGGGGACGCGAGGTCGACCTCGTCACCAACGACCACTACCTGATCACCGACGGCCGCCGCACCCACGTCAACCTCGCCATGGCCGCCGACCTCACCCGCTCGGTCGCGGGCGGCGCCCCCTGGCTGCTCCTGGAGCACTCCACCGGCGGCGTCAACTGGCAGCCCCGCAACCCCGCCAAGCGCCCCGGCGAGATGGCCCGCAACAGCCTCGCCCATGTCGCCCGCGGCTCCGAGGGCGCGATGTTCTTCCAGTGGCGGCAGTCCCTGCGCGGCGCGGAGAAGTTCCACTCGGCGATGCTCCCGCACGCCGGCACGGACTCCCGGATCTGGCGCGAGGTCTCCCGCCTCGGCGCCGATCTCGGCCTGCTCAACGAGATCCGCACCACCCGGACCGTCGCCGACGTCGCCATGATCTGGGACTGGCAGTCCTGGTGGGCGCAGTCCCTGGAGTGGCGCCCGAGCCAGGACCACGACGCCCGCGAGCGCGCCGACACCTTCTACGCCTCGCTCTTCGACCGGCACCTCACCGTCGACTTCGCCCACCCCGACGCCGACCTGTCCGGCTACCCCCTGGTCGTCGTCCCGGCCCTCTACCTCGCCACCGAGGAGACCGGCCGCAACCTGCGCCGGTACGTGGAGGGCGGCGGCACCCTCGTGGTCTCGTACTTCTCCGGCATCGTCGACGCCAACGACGCCGTGCACCCCGGCCCGTACCCGGGCGCGCTCAGGGACGTACTGGGGCTGACGGTCGAGGAGTTCTCCCCGCTCGCCGAGGGCGGCACCGTCCGCCTGATCACCCCCGAGGGCGCACCCGAGGGCCCCGGACTGACCGGCGACCTCTGGTCGGACGTGGTGATCCCGCGCGGCGCCGAGACCATGTGGTCCTACGCCGACGGCATCGCGGCCGGCCGCCCCGCGGTCACCCGCCACCGCCTCGGCGAGGGCACCGCCTGGTACGTCTCCACCCGGCTGAGCGGCGCCGGCCTGGACGCCGTGCTCGACCGGGCCTGCGAGGACGCCCGCGTCGTCCCCCGCACCGCCCTCCCGTACGACGTCGAGGCCGTCACCCGCACCGGCGACAGCGGCACGTACCTCTTCGTGATCAACCACACCGGGGACGAGGCCAAGGTGCCGCTCGACGCCCCCGGCACCGAACTCCTCACCGGAGAACCGGCCACGGGCCACCTCGCCGTACCGGCAGGTGCCGTCCGCGTGGTCCGCCTCGACGGCTGAGGGCGCACCACCGCATCCCCTCCACGCAATTCCGCGCACGGTCGAAGGGACATCGACGATGTACGCAACGACGCACGGCAAGAAGAGAGCGGCGGTGCTGGCCGCCTCGCTCTCCGGGCTCCTGCTGGCCGCACTGCCCGCACTTCCCGCACACGCGGCCACGGCCGCCACCACGCCCGCCAACACCGGCTTCGAATCGGGGAGCACCGGCTGGTCGACGTACTCGGCCGCCGGGCAGAACGCCGCCTCCTTCACCGAGGCGGGCGGCCACAGCGGCAGCACCCGGCTCAGCCACTGGTCCGCCTCCGCCTACAAGGTGGAGACGTACCAGTACCTCACCGGCCTCACCGACGGCACGTACACGCTGAGCGCCTGGGTCAGGTCGGGCGGCGGCCAGAACTCCGCGTACATCGCCCTGCGCAACTGCGGCAGCGCGGAGCAGCGCACCGACCTGCCGCCCACCGCGAACGGCGGCTGGATCCGCCTGGTCACCTCCGTCAAGGTCACCGGCGGCTCCTGCACGATCAGCCTGAACTCGGACGCCCACGCGGACGAGTGGGCCAACTTCGACGACATCGCCTTCACCAAGGGGGCCACCGGCCTGAGCATCAAGGGCGGAGACCTCTCCACCCTCCCGAAGAACGAGGCGCACGGCGCGGTCTACCGCAGTGCGAGCGGAACGACGGGCGACGCGATGGGTCTCCTGAAGTCCGCGGGAATGAACTACGTCCGCCTCAAGGTGTGGGTGAACCCGGCCGACGGGTACAACGACAAGGCCCACGTCCTGGCCATGGCCAAGCGCGCCAAGGCCCTCGGCATGAAGATCCTCGTCGACTTCCACTACTCCGACGCCTGGGCCGACCCGGGCAAGCAGAACAAGCCCGCCGCCTGGGCGGGGCACGGCTACGCGCAGCTGAAGAAGGACGTCTACAACCACACGTACGACGTGCTGGGCGCGCTGAAGGCCCAGGGCACCACCGCCGACATGGTCCAGATAGGCAACGAGATCAACGGCGGAATGCTCTGGCCCGAAGGGTCCACCGACAACTGGACCCAGCTCGCCGGACTCCTCACCTCCGGTGCGAACGCGGCGAAGGCCGTCTCCTCCGGTACGAAGGTGGCCCTGCACCTCGCCAAGGGCGGCGACAACGCCGGCACCCGCTGGTGGTTCGACAACGCGGTGGCGCAGAAAGTGCCGTTCGACGTCATCGCCCTCTCGTACTACGGCTACTGGCACGGCCCGCTCAATGACCTCCAGACCAACCTGGACGACGCCGCCGCCCGGTACGGGAAGCCGGTGATGGTCGCCGAGACGGCCTACGCCCACACCCTCGCGGACGCCGACGGCCTGGAGAACAACATCGCCACGGCCGGCCAGCTCGTCTCCGGCTACCCGGCCACCCCGGCCGGTCAGGCGACCAACCTGCGCGACGTCATGAACGTCGTCGAGGCCGTCCCCGGCGGCCGAGGACTGGGCGCCGTCTACTGGGAGCCGGCCTGGACCGCGGTCACCGGCAGCGGCTGGGACCCGGCCGACCCGTCCTCCGGCAACGCCTGGGAGAACCAGGCGCTGTTCGGCTACGACGCGAAGCTGCTCCCGGCGGCGAACTGGTTCTCCCACAGGTAAATGACCTGGTGCTACGGGGTCTTCTCCAAGGGGGCCCCGTGCCACTTCCACGACGTCACGCGCTCGCGGCCCGGCAGATCCGCGCGACCGGTGGACCAGAGCAGGACGGTCCACCGGTCCTCGTCGTCCGGGGCGTCGGGGAAGAGCCGGGCCAGCACCCGGTCGCACAGATCGGCGGGCGGTGCCCAGGTGACACCGAGGGCCTCCGCGATGTCGTGGGTGTGCACCAAGGTCTCCACGATGCCCATCGCGGCGAAGCCCTCCGGGTCCGAGACACCCCAGGAGTGGTGGGCGCGGACATCGGGGGAGGCGGTCCGCACCATCGCGGCCAGCAGGGCGCCGCTCGCCTCCAGCGTCTGGAGGAGCCCGGCGGCTCCCGCCTCCGGGTTCGCGAAGATCGCGTTCCAGGGGCCGCCCTCACGCTCCGGCGCCCAGCGGTAGGGAACCTCGGTCTCCGAAGGCGGCGTGCGCGGGCCGAGCTGGACGGCGTACGCGAAGAGGTCGTCGCTCAGGTGCTCCACGGTCTCCCAGCAGTCCCAGGTGAGCGTGCCGGCGGGGATGCGCCAGTCCTCGGCCGGCGACTGCCCGAGCGTGTCCACCGCCAGCCGCACCGCCGACGTCACATCGTCCGCGGTGACCGGCAGCCGCGTCCCGGACAGCCGGGCCCGCTCCCGCGCGCTGCACTCCACACAGAACTCGTTGCCCTCCGGATCGGCCAGGGTCGCCCAGCCCCGCCCGTTCGGCCTGCGGTGGTCGCCGACCAGCGTGGCGCCGAGGGCGAGCAGCCGCTCGACCTCCTCGTCGCGGGTGCGGTCGTCCGGCTGGATGTCGAGGTGGATGCGGTTCTTGACGCCCTTCGGCTCGGGCACGGTGACGAACAGCAGAGCGGCACCGGGGGTCTCGACCAGCGCCTCGGGATCACCGGGGAAGTCGTCGTCGGCGAGGGAGGAACCCAGCACCTGCGCCCAGAACGTGCCGAGCTTGTAGGCGTCGGCGCAGTCGACGGTGACGTGGTGTACGTGTGAAGTCATGGGGCCACCTTCTCCGCTTCCTGGCGCCGGGGTCCAGCGAGTTGAAGCGGCGGGCGCCTCCGCGTCGGTCCGGAACCCGTGCGCACCACGGGGAGCCGGCCCGCGGCCCGGTCACTCCCTTTCCTCCCGGCTGAACAGCCGCCGCCCCTGCCCGCTCTTGTCCGCCCCCCAGTAGTCGGCGTATTCCTTGTCGTCGACCATGCCTGAGACACGGAAGACGCCGACGCCGGTACCGGGCTCGTTCACAACGAGAGAGCGTTGGCTGCCCTTCCTGTCGAGGTAGTCCACCTTCAGGTGGTATTCGACGTACTCCCTGCCCAGGAGTTTCGCCTCCACGGCCATGACGAAGCCCTCCCCCGCCTTGAGGACCTGCGACTGACGGGTGAAGTAGGGCTTCCCGTTCTGGGTGAACTTCGGGTACCGGTTGTCGAGGTTCAACTGGACCGGGATGCTGTCCGACGCCACACCTCCCAGAGGTTCGATCATCGTGGTGTCGATCGCCCCGGAGCGGCGTGTGATCACCGGGACGATGTCCACCACCCTGACCGGGGAGGAGGAGACGTTGGTGACAGCGACCTTGTACGAGGTCATGTTGATCGAGGTCGCCTTGATCTTCCGGAGCAGGCGCTCCCACTCCTCCTGCGTCCTCGCTCCATTGATCAGCACGGATCTGTCCTCGGGTCTTGTCACGTGCTGCTCCGAGACCAGGAACGAGCCGCCCTCCTCCGGCAGGGCCACCACCTTGAGCGGGACCGCGGGCTCCGTGTGCGGCGGTGCCGAAGCGGCCGGCTTCTTCTCGTCCGTCAGCACGTCCGTGACGAGTCCCTGAACCGTGGAGCCCAGGCCGGTGATGAAACTGACGATCACGGCGGAGACGCCGGCCAGAACCGATGCCGCGATCACCGTGCGCGCCGAGTTCCGGTCGGCCTCCGGCCTTCCCGCGGCTCGTCGTCGTTCGGACACCCGCCGAAGGTGTTCACGCTGGTTGGCCCGTCGCACCATGTTGCCCCCGCCTCCGGAAATTTCTTGATCCTAACGCGGTTCACGAGGACGGGCCCAGGGGATTGGCGGCGGGTCGGGAACATGCCGAAGGGGCGGGACGCATCACTGCGTCCCGCCCCAACCAGCCTGCGTACGCCCCTACTTCACCGGAGTGAAGTCCCGCGCCCCGATGAACTCCGGGCGGCGGATCGGAGCCGCGAACGGTTCCTGGGCCGTGTTCTCCACGCTGTTGAACACGATGAAGACGTTGCTGCGCGGGTACGGCGTGATGTTGTCGCCCGACCCGTGCATCGCGTTGCAGTCGAACCAGGTCGCCGAACCAGCCCTGCCCGTGAAGAGCCTGATGCCGTGCCGGTCGGCCATCTTCGTCAGCGCCTCGTCGGACGGGGTGCCGGCGTCCTGCATCTGCAGGGACTTCTTGTAGTTGTCCTTCGGCGTCTCGCCCGCACAGCCGAGGAACGACTTGTGCGAACCGGGCATGATCATCAGCCCGCCGTTGGTGTCGTAGTTCTCGGTCAGCGCGATGGAGACCGACACCGTCCGCATGTGCGGCAGACCGTCCTCGGCGTGCCAGGTCTCGAAGTCCGAGTGCCAGTAGAAGCCCGAAGCCCCGAAGCCCGGCTTCACGTTGATCCTCGACTGGTGGACGTACACGTCCGAGCCGAGGATCTGACGGGCCCGGCCCACCACGCGCTCGTCGCTGACGAGCCGGGCGAAGACCTCGCTGAGCCGGTGGACCTCGAAGACCGACCGTACGGAGTCCGACTGCGGCTCGATGATCGAGCGCTCGTCGGCGCGGACCGCCGGATCGGCGATCAGCCGCTCCAGCTCGGCGTGGTAGCCGGCCACCTCGTCCGGGGTGATCAGCTGGTCGACGGTGAGGAATCCGTCGCGTTCGAAGCCCTGGAGCTCCTTGGCGGCGACCGGGCCCGGTGCGCCCGGCGCGGACCAGATGACCGGGTCCTGGCGGGGAGTGGTCATCTCGGCGGCGCCGCGCGAGGGGTACAGGTCGGCGCGTACATCGGTGGTCATGGTTCAGCCCTCCTCGGTCAGCAGTGGATAGACACCGTTCTCGTCGTGGTCCTCCCGTCCGGTGACGGGGGGATTGAAGACGCAGACACAGCGGAAGTCCGTCTTGGGACGCAGCGTGTGGTGCTCGTGGCCGTCCAGCAGATACATCGTGCCGGGGGAGATCCAGTGCTTCTCGCCGGTCTCGTCGTTGGTGAGCTCGGCCTCGCCCTCGGTGCACAGCACGGCCTCGATGTGGTTGGCGTACCACATCGACGTCTCCGTGCCCGCGTACAGCACGGTCTCGTGGAGCGAGAAGCCGACCTTCTCCTTGGCCAGCACGATGCGCTTGCTCTCCCAGGTGCCGGAGGCGGCCTTCACATGCCGGTCGGTGTTCTCGATGTCACTGAACGATCGGACGATCACGGTGGGTCGGTGCCTTTCTCTCTACGGTGTTTCTCGTCGGGCCCGCCCGGGGCGGGCCCGGGTCAGGCGGTCTCGCGGACGCAACGGGCCAGCGTGCGCAGGCCCTCGTCCAGCTCCTCGGGGGTGATGGTCAGCGGCGGCAGCAGCTTCACGACCTCGCTCTGCGGTCCGGAGGTCTCCAGGAGCAGCCCCAGCTCGAACGCGCGGGCGCAGATGGCGGACGCACGCGTCGGGTCGGTGAACTCCAGGCCCCAGACCAGTCCGCGGCCACGGAACTGCGCGGTGTCGTCCTCGCCGCAGATGCCCAGCAGCGCCTGCTCGACCTGCTCGCCGCGGGCCAGCGTCTGCTTCTCCATCTGGCCGTCGGCCCAGTAGGCGTCCAGCGCGGCGGCGGCGGTGACGAAGGCCGGGTTGTTGCCGCGGAAGGTGCCGTTGTGCTCGCCGGGCTCCCAGATGTCCAGCTCGCCCTTGAAGAGGCAGAGGGACATGGGCAGTCCGTACCCGCTGATGGACTTCGACAGCGTCACGATGTCCGGCGTGATGCCGGCCTCCTCGAAGGAGAAGAAGCCGCCGGTCCGGCCGCAGCCCATCTGGATGTCGTCGACGATGAGCAGCATGTCCTGGCGGTGGCACAGGTCCTGGAGCGCGCGCAGCCACTCGGCGCGGGCGACGTTGATGCCGCCCTCGCCCTGCACGGTCTCCACGATCACCGCGGCGGGCTTGTTGAGCCCGGAGCCCTGGTCCTCCAGGAGCCGCTCGAACCAGAGGAAGTCGGGGACCTGGCCGTCGAAGTAGTTGTCGAACGGCATCGGCGTGCCGTGCACCAGCGGGATGCCGGCCCCGGCCCGCTTGAAGGCGTTGCCGGTGACGGCGAGCGAGCCGAGCGACATGCCGTGGAAGGCGTTGGTGAACGAGACCACGGACTCGCGGCCCTTGACCTTGCGGGCCAGCTTCAGCGCCGACTCGACGGCGTTGGTGCCCGTCGGGCCGGGGAACATGACCTTGTACGGCAGGTCCCGGGGACGCAGGATCACGTTCTGGAAGGTCTCCAGGAACGCGCGTTTGGCGGTCGTCGCCATGTCGAGGCCGTGGGTGATGCCGTCGCGCTCGATGTAGTCGATCAGTGCGCGTTTCAGCACCGGGTTGTTGTGGCCGTAGTTGAGTGAGCCGGCTCCGGCGAAGAAGTCGAGGTACGTGTGGCCGTCCTCGTCGGTCAGCCGGGCGCCCTGCGCGCGGTCGAAGACGGCGGGCCAGCCGCGGCAGTAGCTCCGTACCTCGGACTCGAGGGTTTCGAAGACGCTGAGGGCGGGCGGGGTGATGGTCACAGTGGGTCTCCTGCGTGAGGGGGGTTGTGACGGGCGGCGGTGAAGGTCGTGACGGCGACGGGCGGCACCCGCCGCAGGACGTGCACCTGCGGGCGGGGCCCGTCGGAAAGCTGCCTGCGGGTGGGGCCCGGAAGGCGGCCTGGTCAGGCGTGGAACGGGCCGATGCTGTAGAGCACTTCCGGCAGATGGGTTCCCTCGGGGAACAGGCCGCCGTCGAAGAGCACCTCGCGCTCCAGTGCGACATCGTGGCGCTGTGCGTAGGAGGTGAACAGGCGGTCCGACGCCGCGTTGTCCGGGGTGATGGTCGTCTCGACAGAGGCGAGGCCCTGCTCCGCGGCGACGCGGGCGGTCAGGGCGTCCAGCAGCTTCGCGGCCAGGCCGGTACCGCGGTGGCCGTGGTCGACGGCCACCTGCCAGACGACGAGCGTCTCGGGGCGGTCGGGCCTGATGTACCCCGTCACGAAGGCGACCGGGGAGCCGGTCTCGTCGCGGGCGACCACGGAGGTCGCCGCGAAGTCACGGCACCACAGCAGGTAGCTGTACGAGGAGTTGAGGTCCAGGACCTCGGAATCGCGGGCTATACGCCAGATCGCGGCTCCGTCCTCCACTCGGGGGGTGTCGATGGTGAGGAATTCGCTTCGGGCACGTGCAAAATCTGCTGGTGCGGCGGTCATGCGAATTGAATTTACCCAGCAAATTTCTAAATTGCATCGGCCCGGAGGGTTGGGCGGAGTGAGGGTCTGTGTTATCGCGCGGGCGGGCGCTCCACGCGAAACCGTGGCATTTTCGTCCGATTTGGCTAGCATTTATCCGGCATAACGCCCCCCTCTGTGGAGTCGGTCACATGGACGTAACTCTCGTGCGACGTAACCGAATTGTCGAGATCGGGGGCCCCGAAACTGGGGTGTTTAGCCTTCGGGAAAGCGGGAAGAAGAATATGGGGAGCTGCCCTGAATAAGACAGCTCCCCGCATTTATGGATGACGCCGGAGTTTATGCTCCGGTCCAGGTTTCCGAAACGGCCTTCCGGGCAGCTTCGGGATCGACCTGCCGGCCGGCATCGGCCAGCGCCGCCCCCAGAGCCGCGAGCGAGGAGAGCACCGCGCCCCGCGTCGCATCCACCCCGTAGTGATTGACCCGGATCATCTCCTTGGAAAGCGCCCCGCCCCCCGCGATCAGCGGCAGCGACGGGTCGGCCGCCAGCGCCCGCGTGACCAGGTCCGCCGCGTCCACGCCGTCCGGCGTCCGCAGCGTGGTCGCGACCGGCGCGGCGTCCCGCGCCTCGTGCACGTACGGCGTCAGGCCGCCGCCCAGCGCCACCGCACCGGCCCGGGTGGCAGCGGCCGCGGTGGCGTGACGGGCCATCAGCGCGTCCAGGCCCTCCGCCTCGATCCGCTCCACACAGGCCTCCAGGGCCAGCATCTCCAGCTGGGCCGGGGCGTGCAGCAGGGCCCGGCGGCCGCCGTCGATCCAGCGCTCCTTCCAGTCCAGCAGGGAGAGGTAGGAGCGGCGGGGCGCCTGCGGGTTGGCGGCGATCCGCTCCCAGGCGCGTGCGCTCACCGACACCGCGGACACCCCGGCCGGACCGCCCATCGCCTTCTGCGCCCCGATCACGCACAGGTCGACGCCCCAGGCGTCGGGCAGCAGCGGCTCGGCGCCCACCGAGGCGACGGCGTCCAGCATGAACAGCGCCCCGTGCGCCCGGACGACCTCACCGATCCCGGCGACCGGGTTGGTGTTCCCCGTGGCCGCCTCCGCGTGCACCAGCGACACGAAGTCGATCTCCGGACGAGCGGCCAGCGCCTCGGCGACCTGGTCGGCGGTGACGGCCGTGTGGAAGGGCACCACGAGATCGATGACCTCGGCGCCGCAGTCGCGCAGCCAGTTGCCGAACGTCTGCCCGTACGGCCCCGTGACGATGTTCAGCGCCGTCGAACCGGGCCGGGCGCCGCCTCTGATGCAGCCTTCGAGGGGCAGGAGCGCCTCGCCCTGCATGATGACGACGTCCTGCTCGGTGGCGAGGAGACCGGCCACCCGCCGCTCGATCGCCGCGAAGTGCGCGGCGGTGAGCGGGGTCAGGTCGAGGAAGGGGTGCGTCACGGTGGTGCTCTCTTCGGGATCGGATCGGTGTGCGGCCGGGCCTGCGGGCGGGGCCTGCACCGAGGGTACCGAGCCGTGCGCGCACGGCCCGGGGCGTGTCCGGCGGACTGCCCGGGACGGGCCGCGGAGTAACGCGCGGGGGCTCGTACAGTGCTGTGCATGAGCGATCACGAGGCGCCGCGGGTGCTGCAGGTGAAGGGGCGGGTGCTCGTCGGACCCGAGGAGGTCAGGGACGAGCTCTGGGCGGTCGACGGACGCGTGACGTACGAGCGGCCTCCCGGTGCGGACGACGCGGTCGTCGTCACGGGCTGGGCCCTGCCCGGACTGGTCGACGCCCACTGCCACGTCGGGCTCGACCACCACGGCGCCGTCGACCACGCGACCACCGAGAAGCAGGCGCTGGACGACCGCGAGGCCGGTGCGCTGCTCCTGCGGGACGCGGGCTCGCCCGCCGACACCCGGTGGATCGACGACCGCGAGGACCTGCCGAAGATCATCAGGGCCGGCCGGCACATCGCCAGGACCCGGCGGTACACCAGGAACTACGCGTACGAGATCGAGCCGGACGAACTGGTGGCGTACGTCGCGCAGGAGGCGCGCCGCGGGGACGGCTGGGTGAAGCTCGTCGGCGACTGGATCGACCGCGAGGTGGGCGACCTGGCCGCCTGCTGGCCGCGCGAGGCCGTCACGGCGGCCATCGCCGAGGCGCACCGGCTGGGCGCCCGGGTCACCGCGCACTGCTTCGCCGAGGACTCGCTGCGCGATCTCGTCGAGGCCGGCATCGACTGCATCGAGCACGCCACCGGGCTGACGGAGGAGACCATTCCGCTCTTCGCCGAGCGCGGGGTCGCCATCGTCCCCACCCTGGTCAACATCGCCACCTTCCCCGCGCTCGCGAAGGGCGGCGACGCCAAGTACCCCCGCTGGTCCGCCCATATGCGCCGGCTGCATGAGCGCCGCTACGACACCGTGCGCGCCGCGTACGACGCGGGGGTGCCTGTGTTCGTCGGCACCGACGCCGGCGGGGTGCTCGCCCACGGCCTAGTGGCCGACGAGGTCGCGGAGCTCGTCAAGGCGGGCATTCCCGCACTGGAGGCGCTGTCCGCGACGACGTGGGCCGCCCGCGCCTGGCTCGGCAGGCCGGGTCTCGAGGAGGGCGCACCGGCCGACCTGGTGGTGTACGACGAGGACCCCCGGGCGGACGTGCGCGTGCTGGCGGGTCCGCGGCGGATCGTCCTCAATGGGCGAGTGATCGGCTGATCCGGGTGCCCCGGGCCGGGGCGGGCCCGGGATGCGCGGTGTTGACCGGCAGTTACCCGAAGCGTGCCCGCTCGTTGAATCACCTCCCCGCGCTCCGTCCGAGGGCCCTCCGGGCCGTCCGCGTTCGGTAAAACGGGTGAACTCGAGGAACGCACGTGCCGGAATATTCGAATACGGACGCGAAAACCACCCTTTGGGATGAACTCACGTCAGGTGTCTGCCAGTTCACCCTCTGTGCGTAAAGATTCACGGAGTCGAGGCCACCGGTGCCCGCGATGTCCCCCATTGGACGGCGCCGGTGGCTCCATGTCTCTTGTGGGGGTTCCACCATCTTGAACAGCAACACCTTCCGCCTCGCCGCCCTGGCGGTCGCCGCCGCCGCCCCCGTCGCCCTGCTGGTCGCCGTCCCGGCCCAGGCCGCCACCGCGACCACCGCCACGACCACCGGCGACGGGAAGGCGAGCGCGGTCGTGCTCCGTACCGCACTCGACGTCTCGCTCCTGAACAAGACGATCGATGTGCCGCTCAAGGCCACGCTCAACGAGGTGCACGCGCCGCGGAGCGCAGAACAGACCGCGCTGAGTGTGAAGCTCGACGGAGTGGAGGGCGGGCGGCCGGTCAGGGTGCTGCGTGCCGACGTGGCCACGGCGAAGGCGACGGTGAACAGGCACCGGGCCGAGGGATACAGCAATGTGGTCAAGGCGCGCCTGCACGTGCCCGGCCTGCCGCTGCTCTCGCTGGTCGAGGTCGAGCAGGTCACCTCCAAGGCCGTCTGCGAGGTCGGCCACGAGCCGGTCGCCGAATCGAACATCCTGGGGCATGTGAGGGTCCTCGGCAAGCGCGTCCGCCTGACCGCCACGGGCACCACGCAGATCGCCGTTCCCGGTGTCGGCTCGGTGACGCTCGACCTGTCGAAGACGAGCACCACCTCACGCACCGCGGCTGCGGTGGCGCTCCAGCTGAAGGTCTCGCTCAACCCGCTGAACCTGAACGTCGCCGACGTGAAGGGCGAGGTCACGCTCGCCGAGGCCACCTGCGAGACGCCCAGGGAGTCCGGCACGGGCGGCGGTGGCAACGGAGGCGGTCACAGCGGGGGTGGTCACAGCGGGGGTTCCACCAACGGCGGCGGTGACTACGGCGGCGGCGACAACGGGGGTGCGGACAGCGGCGGGTCGTCCAGCGGCGGCTCCACCGACGGCGGTTCGTCGGACGGCGGGTCCTCCGACGGGGGCTCGACCGAGGGCGGTTCGGGCAACGGCGGGTCCACCGGCGGCGGGTCGGACACCGCGGGCTCCACGGCTGGTTCCACCGCAGGCTCGTCGACCGGCTCCTCGACCGGCGACACCGGCGGAGACGTGAAGCCTCAGACCGGCACCGGTGACGCGCCCCGAACCAGCGATGCCGACCTCGCCGAGACGGGCAGCAGCTCCACCACGCCGTACGTCGCCGGTGGCGCCGCTCTCCTGCTGGCGGTCGGCGCCGGCGCGATGGTCGTGGCCCGGCGGCGTGCGCAGGACTGATACCCGGGGGAGGGAAGCAGGGCCCGAGGGGGCGGCCGGGGGGCTGTAGGGGAAGCGGGGAGCGGTGTTCCGTACGCGGAGCACCGCTCTCCGTCGGGGGCCGCCGCTCTCCGCAGAAGCACCGCTGTCCGCCGGGTACGCCGCTCTGCCTTGGGGACGCCGCTCTGCCTTGGGGACGCCGCTCTGCCTTGGGGACGCCGCTCCCCGTCCAGAGCAGCGCTCCCGGTCACGAGCACCGCCTCCCGTCGGGAGCACCGCTCCCACCGCGCAGGACGGCTCAGCGGACGGGCAGCACCGGGCTCACTGGCTCACCGGGGTCACCCGCTCACCGGCTCACCGTGGACAGCGCCTGCAGTGCCTGGTCGAACGCCTGCAGGAAGCGGTTCGTCGTCGTACGGTCCCGTACCGCCAGCCGCAGCCACTCGTCGCCGAGCCCCGGAAACGTATCGCCGCGCCGGGCCGCGAAGCCAAGCATCCGCAGCCGCTCACGTATCTCCGCGGCCCGCTCCAGCCGGATCAGGACGAACGGCGCCTGCGCCGGCTCCACCACCCGTATCTCGGTGAACTCCCGCAGGCCCGCCACCAGATGGCAGCGGTCCACGGCGATCCGGTCCGCAGCCGCGGCCGCCTCGGCCAGCGCCCGCGGCTCCACGCACGCCTCCGCCGCCGCCAGCGCCGGGGACGACACCGGCCAGAGCGGCTGCGCCTCCTCCAGCGTGCGGATGGTCTCCGGCGCGGCCGTCACGTACCCGATCCGCAGCCCGGCGAGCCCCCAGGTCTTGGTGAGGCTCCGCAGGACCACGAGCCCCGGGATGTCCGTACGGCCGCACAGCGCCTCGCGCTCGCCCGGCACCGCGTCCATGAACGCCTCGTCGACCACCAGCGTCCGCCCGGGACGCGCCAGCCGCTCCAGCACGGCCGCGGGATGCAGTACGGATGTCGGGTTGGTCGGATTGCCGACCACCACCAGATCCGCGTCCTCCGGCACGGCCGCCGGATCCAGCCGGAAGCCGTCCACGGCCCGCAGCAGCACCCGTCCCACCTCGTGCCCGGCCGCGCGCAGCGCCGCCTCCGGCTCGGTGAACTGCGGATGGACCACGACCGGCCGCCGGGCCGGCAGCGCCCGCGCGATCAGCACGAACGCCTCCGCCGCACCCGCCGTCAACAGGAGCCGCTCCGGCGGGAGTCCGTGCCGGGCGGCGACCGCCGCGCGCGCCGCGCGCCCGTCCGGGTACGCGGCGAGTGTGCCGAGGGACACGGCGATCCGCTCCTTCAGCCAGGCCGGTGGGGTACCGGCCCGTACGTTGACGGCGAGATCGGTCAGATCCCGGCTCCGTCCCCGTACCTCCGCGTCACCGTGGTGACGCAGGTCGTGCGCGCCCGCGCCTGTGGCGTCGGGGCGTTCAGTGGGAGTGTGCATGACCGCCATGGTGGGTGTGGGGGTGATGGCCGTCGTCGTCAGGGTGGAAGTGCGGCTGCTGCGGCAGTCCCACCTTGTCCTCGAAGCCCGGCAGTGCGATCCGGTACACGCAAGAGTCGCAGTTCATCCGCAGATCGCCCTTGACGGCCTCCCGGTAGCGCTCCATGACCAGATCGAGCAGTTCCTCCGCGGCGCCGATCACGTCGGCCGGCCGGACGTCCAGCTCCGGATGGGCGGCGGCCCATTCGGTGGTCTGATGACGCACCCGGTCCGGCAGAATGCCGGTGAAGAGGAAGTACGGCAGAACGACTATGCGCCCCGCACCCAGCTTCACGCAACGGTCAAGACCCGACGGCACATCAGGCGCGGCCAGCGAGACGAAAGCGGTTTCCACACCCGCGTAGCCCCGGCCCTCCCAGAGGAGCCTCGCGGCCTTGTACACCTCGGCGTTGGCGTCCGGGTCGGTGGAGCCGCGACCCACCAGCAGAATCGTCACCTCGGACCGGTCGGTGTCGCCCAGCACCTCGTCCACCCGCCGCTCCAGCACCTTCAGCAGCGCCGGATGCGGGCCCAGCGGACGCCCGTAGGTGTACGAGATGCCGGGGTGGCGCTCCTTCTCACGGGTCAGCGCCGCCGGGATGTCGCCCTTGGCGTGCCCGGCCGACACCAGCATCAGCGGAACGGCGGCGAAGTGCCTGACGCCCTGTTCGACGAGCTCGGTCACGGCGTCGCCGAGCGGCGGCGGCGACAGCTCGATGAATCCGCCCGCGACGGGCAACTGCGGGTTGCGTGCGCCGAGTTCGGCCACGAAGTCACGGAAGGCGGCGGCTCCGCCCTCGTCCCGGGTGCCGTGGCCGGCGATGAGCAGGGCGGGCTGGGCGGACGGGGTGTTCACGGATGCTCCTCGGTGTTCCTGGGGGGTGGTGGGGTGCGGGGTGGCGGCGGACCGGTTCACGGGGCCGGGGCCGGGGCGGCCGTCGCCGACTGCCAGCGGTAGCCGCGCGGGGTGACCATGCGGCCGGCGATCTCGCGGGTGGCCGTGTTGCCGACGGTGACGACGGTCATCATGTCGACGGTCGCCGGGTCCAGTGCGGCGAGAGACGTGACCCGGCTGGACTCGTCGGGCCGGGAGGCGTTGCGCACGACGCCCACCGGAGTGGCCGGCTCCCGGTGTTCCGCCAGGATCGACAGCGCCTTCGGCAGCTGCCAGTCGCGGCCCCGGCTGCGCGGGTTGTAGAACGTCACGATGATGTCGGCCTCGGCCGCGGCCCGGACCCGGCGCTCGATGACCTCCCACGGCGTGTGCAGATCGGAGAGGCTGATCGACACATGGTCGTGGCCCAGCGGGGCGCCCAGGATCGCGGCCGCGGCCAGCGCCGCCGTCACCCCCGGCACCCCCACCACATCGATGTCGGCGCCCGCCTCGGCCAGCGCCGGCGAGGCCATCGCGTACACGCCCGCGTCACCACTGCCGATCAGGGCCACCGCATGCCCCTTGCGCGCCTCGGCGACCGCGGTCCGCGCCCGCTCCTCCTCGGCGCCGAGCCCCGACTCGAGCACCGTGGTGCCCGGCCGCAGCAGATCCCTGATCTGGTCGACGTACTGGTCGAGACCGACCAGCACCGACGCCCGGCGCAGCTCGTCGCGGGCACGCGGCGTCAGCAGGTCGCGCGCCCCGGGGCCGAGCCCCACGACGGCGAGCCGCCCGCGCGGCGCCCGGCGCACCACCGCACAGGTCGCCATCGCCGCCCGCCCCTCGGGAGCCGACTTCCTCTTCGGTACGAGGAGTTCGCCGCCCTCCGCGAGCGCCGCGGCCTCCGCCACCGAGGGCGTGCCGACGGCGGCGAGCGGTGCGTCGGAGGGGTGCGGCACCTCGATCCGGGCCAGCTCCTCGGCCGGGTACGTGCGCAGAGGCACGCCCAACTTCGCGGCGGCCGCCACGATCCCCGGCTCCCCGGCCTTCGCGTCGACGGTCACCAGTTCCGCGATGCTCAGTGCCGAGAGCCCGGCGTCCGCGAGCGCGGCCCGGATCAGCCCGAGCACCTCGCCGGCGGGCGCGTCCTTGGAAGCGCCGACCCCGACGGCGAGCGAGGCGGGCCGCAACACGGCTTCCCGTGGCGCGAGTTCGACCACCCGGTCGGTGAGGTGCAGCACCGCGGCGCTCGCGCCCCCGGACGCCACGTTCGGCGGCAGCGCGGGCAGCGGCCACACCGCGTCCGCCCGCAACGCCACCGGCGCCCCGTCCAGCATCGCCCGCGACACCCCGGCGACATCGCCCTCCACGGGGAGCCCCAGCATGTCAAGGCCGGGAACGCCCACCGCGTCCGTCGCCGTCGTCACCACCGGCGCGGCCCCGAGCACCTCGCCGACCGCCACCGCCAGGGCGTTCGCCCCGCCACCGTGCCCGCCGAGCAGCGCCACCGCGTGACGTCCCGCCTCGTCGACACAGACGACACCGGGATCGGCCGACTTGTCCCGCAGCAGGGGGGCGACCAGCCGCACCACGGCCCCCGTCGCCAGGAAACACACCAGCTGCTCGCACTCGGCGAACGCCCGACGCACGGCCTCGCCCACCGGGCCGTCGTAGACCACGGCACGGCCGGGCCAGGCCGCGGCCAGCCGGTCACGGGCGACGGCGCCCGCCGCCGTCGCGGAGATCAGGCCGATCACTGGGTTGCTCCTTCACTTGCACCGGCCGCGGAGCGGACGCCCCACAGCAGAAAGACCGGGTTGGCCGCGGCGAGCCGGGTCACGTCACCGGGCAGCGGCGCCAGCCGCGACGACTGCAACAGCACGCCCTCGGGTGCGAACCCGGCCGAGGCCAGCGCCGACCGCACCGGCCCCACCCGGTCCAGCGCCGCCACCGCGACCACCACGGCACGCCGCGCCCGCCGGGCGCACGCCGTCACGATCGCCGGCAGCTCACGCCCGCCGCCCCCGATGAACACCGCGTCGGGGTCCTCCAGATCGGAGAGCACGGTCGGCGCGGCGCCGTGCACCGCCCGCACGTACACCCCGTGCGCGGCGGCGTTCGCCCGGATCCGCTCGATCCCGTCCACGGTCTTCTCGACCGCCACGGCGGCCGCGCCGAGCCGCGCGCACTCCACCGCCACCGATCCCGAACCGGCGCCGATGTCCCACACCAGATCACCGGTGCGCGGCCCGAGCCGGGACAGTGCCAGCGCCCGCACCTCGAACTTCGTGATCATCGAGTCGCGGTGCTCGAACTCCACCTCGTCCAGCGCCCAACCGGCCGGGCCCACGTCCGCACCGGCCACCGTCCGTACCGGCGACAGGGCCCGCGACTCGTCCAGGCACAGCACCACGCTCACCGGATCCGGCCACTCACGTCCCGCCGCCTCCCTGGGCGTCAGCCGCTCGACGCGCTCGCGCTCCTGGTCGCCGAGCGCCGTCGCGACGACCAGGGTCCGCTCCTCGCTCCGGTACAGCAGCCCGGCCGCCAGTTCCGCCGGCCCGGCGCCGGGCCCCGTGAGCACCGCGACCTTGGGGTGCGCGAAGCACACGTTCACCGCGGTCCGCGGATCACGCCCGTGCGCGCTGACCACGACCGCGTCGTCCCACGGAAGACCCAGCCGGGCGAACGCCACCGCGATCGACGGCGCCCCCGGCCGCACATCGAGCGCCCCGGGCCCGAACCGCTCCGCCAGCGCCCGGACGATCCCGAAGAACCCCGGATCACCGGAGGCCAGCACCACCACCCGGGCCCCGCCCTCGGCGAGGTGCTTGCCGATCCGGTCGAGCGCCGGAGCCAGCGGCCCCAGGACCACCCGCCCGGCGCCCGCCGGCAGCGCGGCCCCGTCCAGATGGCGCCGGGCCCCGACGACCAGCGAGGCCCCGGCCAGCGCCCGCACGGCGTCGGGGGCGAGCGGCGCCCCCGTACCCGTACCGAAGACCCGGATCACGAGCCGGACCGCTGGGCGCGCAACTCGGCGCGTGCCGCCCTGTCGGCCTTGCGGTACCCGTGGAAGTGCCCCGGGTGGTAGAGGTGCGAACGCGTCCCCGACGCCGACAGGGCCGGGCCGACCAGGAACAGCGTGTGCTTCCAGAGCTTGTGCTCCTTGACCGTGGCCTCCAGCGTCTCGATCGTGCAGTGCAGGATCAGCTCCTCCGGCCACGTCGCCTGATACGCGATCACCACCGGCGTCGACGTCGGGTAGCCGCCCTCCAGAAGCTCCTGCGTCAGCTGACCGGACCGGGCCGCCGACAGGAACAGCGCCATCGTCGTGCCGTGCCGGGCGAACTCCCGGACCTCCTCGCCGGGCGGCATCGGCGTCTTGCCCCCGCCGAGCCGGGTCAGGATCACCGACTGCGCCACCTCGGGGATCGTCAGCTCGCGTTGCACGAGGGCCGCGACCGCCGAGAACGACGACACGCCGGGCACGATCTCCACCGCCACCCCCAGCTCACGGCACCGGTCGACCTGCTCCTGGGTGCCGCCCCACAGCGCCGGATCGCCGGAGTGGATCCTGGCGACCTTCAGCCCCACCTCCGACGCCCGCCGGTACACGGCGACCACCTCTTCGAGGGACATCTGCGCCGAGTCCAGGATCTCGGCGCCCTCCCGGGCGTGGTCGAGGACCTCCGCCTGTACGAGGCTCGCCGCCCAGATGACGATGTCGGCGTCCGCGATGGCCCGCGCCGCCCGGAAGGTCAGCAGATCGGCGGCGCCGGGGCCGGCACCGACGAACGTGACGGTGCCGCGGGTGGGCGCGGCGGCCGCGTCGACTGCTTCGGACATGGGAGGGGTCCTTTCGAGAACGTGGATCGTGGAATTCGGGGATGCGCGCACCGGGGTCAATCGGCTAGCAAGAGCCCATGGCGGTGTTCGTCGCGCTCGGCGCGTTCCTGATGACCCTGGCCGGCGGCTGGGTCGCCCAGCGCGTCACCGACCGCCGCCACCTGGTGCTCGGATTCGCCGGCGGACTGATGCTCGGCGTCGTCGGCCTCGACCTCCTGCCGGAGGCCATCGAGGCGGCGGGCGGCCTCGTCTTCGGCGTACCGGCGGCCCTGCTGCTGTTCGTGGGCGGCTTCCTCTTCGCGCACCTGGTGGAGCGTCTGCTCGCCGTACGCCAGGCCGCACACGGCGCGAGCGAGGAACGCGTGCCCCAGGTCGGACTGACGGCGGCGGCCGCCATGGTCCTGCACAGCCTGATGGACGGCGTGGCGCTCGGCGCGGCCTTCCAGGTCGGCGGCGGCATGGGAGCGGCCGTCGCCCTCGCCGTCATCACCCACGACTTCGCGGACGGCTTCAACACGTACACGATCACCAGCCTGTACGGAAACGCCCGCCGCAAGGCCCTGACGATGCTGTACGCGGACGCGGCGGCGCCCGTCGTCGGCGCGGCGACGACGCTCGTGTTCACCCTTCCGGAGGAACTCCTCGGCTGCTATCTCGGCTTCTTCGGCGGAGCGCTCCTCTACCTCGCCGCAGCCGAGATCCTGCCCGAGGCGCACCACGACCACCCGGCCCGCTCCACCCTGCTGTGCACCATCGGGGGAGTGGGCTTCATCTGGCTGGTGGTGGGCCTCGCGCAGTGACCGCCTCACAGCTTGCCGCCCCGCCCGCCGTCGCGCGGCGCGGGTGCGATCAGCGTGGAGAGGTACGGCAACGGGCCGTCGGCCAGCTCCGCCGCCGGCCGGATCGACTCCTCCGGCAGCCCGAGCGCCGAACCCCACACCGCGTCCCCGGTCCGCCCCGTCTCGCGCAACGCCGCGGCGACTTCCTGGGCCAGCCGCCCGAACTTGTACGCGACGACCGTCCCGGGCCCCTTGAGGGCCTCCCGCAGCACATCCGCCCCGGCGGTCACCGGAACCAGCGTCAACGGCTCGGTGCCCTCGGTCAGCACCGCCCCGCTGCGCGCCGCCAGATCCTGCATCGCCGTGATCCCCGGAACCGTCACCACGGCCGTCCCCGGCAGCAGCTCACCGATCGTGTGCGCGAGATACGTGAACGTCGAATACACATTGGGGTCCCCGATGGTCGCGAACGCCACCGACCCATGCGTACGCAGCAACTCCGCGACCCGCGCACCCGCCGCGTCCCACGCCGCCTCCCGGCGCGCCCGGTCCGTCCGCTCGTTGAGCGCGAACACGACCCGCACGACCTTCTCGGCCCCGACGTAGTGCAACACCGTCGCCTCGGCGCGCCCCTGCTCACCCGTGTCCATCACGGGCACCACGACCACAGCGGCGTTCCGCAGCGCGTTCACGCCCTTGACGGTCACCAGCTCCGGATCACCGGGCCCGACGCCGACCCCGACCAGTGTGTTCATCCCTTGCACCTCTCCACGAACCGACGGGCCGCACCGGGCGCCGAAGCCCAGTGCGTATGCAGATAACTCGCGTGCACGCCCTGCTGCACGAACCCCTCCACGCGCCGCTCCGGCTGGTGCATGCCCCAGGCCGGCACTTCCCCCGCCCCCGGCTCCAGCACGGTGCGATGGAACTCGTGCCCCCGCATCCGCGTCCCCGTGGCCGCCAGCACGCTGTCGGAGACCGCCACGGCGTCCCGGTAGCCGAGCGTCAGCCGCTCCGACATCCGCGCCTCGGCGTCCAGCACCCCGCACATCGGCAGCCCGTCCAGCGACCGCGCCAGATACAACAGCCCCGCACACTCGGCGGCCACCGGAGCCCCGGACGCCGTCACCTTCGCAACGGCCTCGCGCAACGGCTCATTGGCCGACAGCTCGGGCCCGTACACCTCGGGAAACCCACCGCCGACGACGAGCCCCCGAGTCCCGTCGGGCAACGCCTCGTCCCGCAACGGATCAAACGGCACGACGGTGGCCCCGGCGGCGGCGAGGAGCTCGCTGTGCTCGGCGTAGGAGAAGGTGAACGCGGGCCCGGAGGCAACGGCAACCACCACTCCCAGCCCTTTCGCCCCATCCAGCCCCTCCGGGGTACTTCTCAGCCTCTGGGGGTCCCCCCGGACGAAGTCTGGGGGAGTTTGAGGCGCGGGGGTCGCGGCGGAGCCCCCCCGCGGCGGAGCCGCATAATGTTGCTGCCGGGAAGGGGCGGGGAGGGGAACAGGCCCGCCGCAGGCGCCCACCGCCTCAGCCGCGCTCCACGCACCCGCACCCGGCACCGGCGGCGCGGACCGCGCCAAGCCCATCAGCGCCTCCAGGTCACACCCGCCCCGCACCTGAGCAGCCATCGCCGCGACAGCGGCCACCGCATCACCCCGCCGCTCAGCCACCGGCACCAGCCCCAGATGCCGCGACGGAACCTCCACCTGCGCGGCCCGCCGCAGCACCCCCAGCACCGGTACCCCGGACTCGTCCAGGGCCTCCCGGAGCAGCGCCTCATGACGGTCCGAGCCGACCTTGTTCAGGATCACCCCGCCGATCCGCACCTGCGTGTCCCAGGAGGCGAACCCGTGCACCAGCGCCGCCACGGACCGCGACTGCGACGACGCGTCCACGACGAGCACCACCGGCGCCCGCAACAACTTCGCGACCTGTGCCGTGGAGGCCAGCTCGCCCTGCCCCGACGCCCCGTCGTACAGCCCCATGACGCCCTCGACGACCGCCAGGTCGCACCCCTGCGCCCCGTGCGCGAACAACGGAGCGATCAGCTCGGGCCCGCACATGTACGCGTCGAGATTGCGCCCCGGCCGCCCGGTGGCCAGCGCGTGGTAACCCGGATCGATGTAGTCCGGGCCCACCTTGTGCCCGGACACGGCGAGCCCCCGCCCGGCGAAGGCGGCCATCAGACCCGTCGCGACGGTGGTCTTGCCGCTGCCGGAGGACGGCGCGGCAATGACCAGGCGCGGAACGTTCACCACTCGATGCCCCTCTGGCCCTTCTGCCCGGCGTCCATCGGGTGCTTCACCTTCGACATGTCGGTCACCAGATCCGCCGCGTCCACCAGCGCGGCAGGCGCGTTGCGCCCGGTGATCACCACGTGCTGGGTGCCCGGCCGCCGGCGCAGCACCTCGACGACCTCGTCGGTGTCGACCCACCCCCAGTGCATCGGGTAGGCGAACTCGTCCAGCACGTACAACTGGTACGTCTCGGCGGCCAGATCACGCTTGACCTGCTCCCAGCCCTCCCGCGCGGCCGCCTCGTTGTCCAGCTGCTGATCGCGCTGGACCCAGGACCAGCCCTCGCCCATTTTGTGCCAGGCGACGGACCCGCCCTCGCCGCTGGCTCCGAGGACCTTCAGCGCGTTCTCCTCGCCGACCTTCCACTTCGCCGACTTCACGAACTGGAAGACCCCGATCGGCCACCCCTGATTCCAGGCGCGCAGGGCGAGCCCGAAGGCCGCCGTCGACTTCCCCTTGCCGATACCGGTGTGCACCACCAGCAGCGGCCGGTTGCGGCGCTGCCGGGTGGTGAGCCCGTCGTCCGGCACACTGACCGGCTGTCCCTGCGGCATTACGCGGCCCTCCTGCTGTAACCCTGAACGTCCTTGACCAGCCCGGCGATCGATTCCGCCCGTAGCTCCTCGAGCGTGACGGCGGTGCCGCCCAGCTCACCCGCGAGGCTCACCGCGAGCCCGAGCCGTACGGGCCCCGACTCGCAGTCCACGACCACGGACGCCGTGCCCTCGGCCTCATGCAGCCGTGCGGCCCGCGCGGCCAGCGCCACCGGCTCCGGCCCTCCGGTCGCCCGTCCGTCGGTCACCACGACCAGCAACGGCCGTCGCGAAGGATCGCGCAGCCGCTCCACCCGCAACACGTCATGCGCCTTCAACAGCCCGGCGGCCACCGGGGTACGCCCACCCGTCGGCAGCATCTCCAGCCGCGCGGCAGCCGCGTCCACGGATGACGTCGGGGGCAGCACCACCTCGGCGTCCTTGCCCCGGAAGGTGATCAGCCCGACCTTGTCCCGACGCTGGTACGCATCCATCAGCAGCGACAGCACCGCACCCTTCACGGCGGTCATCCGCTGCCGGGCGGCCATCGACCCCGACGCGTCCACGACGAACAGGACGAGATTTCCCTCGCGCCCCTCCCGCACCGCCTGCCGCAGGTCGTCCCGCCGCACCACCAGCCCCCGCCCCGACCGGCCCCGCGCCCGCTGATGCGGGGCGGCGGCCTGCACGGTCGCGGCCAGATGCAGCTTGGTCAGCGCACCCTGCGGCCGCCGCGCACCGGTCGTCCGCCCGTGCTCGGTACGCGCACGGGAGCGCCGCCCCGCCGCACCCTCGCCCAGACCGGGCACGCTCAGCATCTTCGTACGGAACGGCTCACCGGCCCGTACGGGCTGCTGCTCACCGCCCCCGCCCGCCTGCTCCTTACCCGGCTCCTGTTCCTTCTCCCCGCCCTGCTCGGGCACGGACTGCGCGGGCGTGTCATCGGCCCCGCCCTCGCCCTGCGGCGGCGTGTCGGGCCCGTCGCCCTCCGGCGGCCGGCCGCCGCCACCGGGGCCGTCCGGGTCCGGATCGTCGTCCTCGCCGCTGTTCTGCTCCAGCGTGTCGTCGAGCTTGTCCTCGTCGAGCCCGGGCGCGTCGAAGGGATTGCGCCGGCGCCGGTGGGGGAGTGCGAGCAGGGCCGCCTGCCGCACGTCCTCGGCGAGCACGTCCGTACGTCCCGCCCAGGCGGCCAGAGCGGTGGCGGTCCGGGCCATGACGATGTCGGCCCGCATCCCGTCGACCTCGAAGGCCGCACAGGTGGCCGCGATCTGGCGCAAGGCACCGTCACCGAGCCGCACTTGGGGAAGGAGCGCCCGTGCTGCGACGATCCGGGCCCGCAACGCGCCTTCCTCGTCGGCCCACCGGGCGGCGAACGCGGCCGGATCGTCGTCGTACGCGAGCCGGCGCCGCACGACCTCGACCCGCAGGTCGGTCTCACGGGAGGCGGCGACCTCGACGGTCAGCCCGAACCGGTCGAGCAACTGCGGGCGCAACTCGCCCTCTTCGGGATTCATGGTCCCGACGAGCAGGAAGCGCGCGGCATGCCGTACGGAGACACCTTCGCGCTCGACGTACGAAGCACCCATGGCGGCGGCATCCAGCAGCAGGTCGACCAGATGGTCATGGAGGAGATTGACCTCGTCGACGTACAGAATCCCGCGATGCGCGTCGGCGAGCAGCCCCGGCTCGAAGGCCTTTACGCCCTCGGCGAGCGCCCGCTCGATGTCGAGCGCCCCGACGAGCCGGTCCTCGGACGCGCCGACGGGCAGCTCGACGGTCCGCGCCGCCCGCGACACGCCGGACCCGGCCTCGTGGGGACCGTCGGGACACGCCGGATCGGGGGATGCCGGGTCGCAGGAGAACCGGCAGCCGGGGACAACGGACACCTCCGGCATGAGCGCGGCGAGCGCGCGCACGGCGGTGGACTTGGCGGTGCCTTTCTCGCCGCGCACGAGGACGCCGCCGACGGCGGGCGAGACGGCGTTGAGGAGCAGGCCGAGCCGGAGGTCGTCCTGCCCGACGATGGCGGTGAAGGGATAAGGCGTGCTCACGAGACCTCCTTGGGAGAGCGGCACATATTCAGCCCCTCCGGCGATTGAGGAGCGGGGTCCGGGGCGGAGCCCCGGTTCGGGAAGGGGCGGGTAGGGGACAGGCCCGCCGCAGGCGCCACCCGCACCACGCCGTGCCCCGTCACGCGTCCCCCTCCAGCTCGCCCTCGAGCTCCAGGTACGTCGCCCGCAACCGCTCCAACGTCTCCGCGTCCGGCTCCGCCCACAGCCCCCGCTCCGCCGCCTCCAGCAACCGCTCAGAAATCCCGCGCAGCGCCCAGGGATTGGACTTCTTCATGAAGTCCCGGTTGGTCTCGTCGAACACGTACTCCGCCGACAACTTCTCGTACATCCAGTCGTCGACCACCCCCGCCGTCGCGTCGTACCCGAACAGGTAGTCCACGGTCGCCGCCATCTCGAAGGCGCCCTTGTACCCGTGCCGCCGCATAGCGCTCATCCAGCGCGGGTTCACGACCCGCGCCCGGAAGACCCTGTGGGTCTCCTCGCCCAGCGTCCGCGTCTTCACCTGATCCGGCGTCGCCGAATCCCCCACGTACGCCTCGGGCGACTCACCCGTCAGATGCCGCACCATGGCGACCATGCCGCCGTGGTACTGGAAGTAGTCATCCGCGTCGACCAGATCGTGCTCCCGCGTGTCCACGTTCTTCGCCGCCACCGCGATCCGCCGGAACGCCGTCTCCATGTCCCCGCGCGCCGCCCGCCCCTCGAGCCCGCGCCCGTACGCGTAACCGCCCCAGACCGCGTACACCTCGGCCAGATCCGCATCGCTGCGCCAGTTGCGCGCGTCGATCAGCGGCAGCAGCCCCGCCCCGTACGCCCCCGGCTTCGAGCCGAAGATGCGTGCCGTGGCCCGTCGGCGGTCACCGTGGACCGCGGTGTCCTCGTCGGCGTGCGCCCGTACGTAGTTGGCGTCGGCCGGCTCGTCCAGTTCCGCCACCGCGCGCACCGCGTCGTCGATCAGGCCCACCACATGCGGGAACGCGTCCCGGAAGAAGCCCGAGATGCGGACCGTCACATCGATGCGCGGCCGGCCGAGCTCGCTCACCGGCACCACCTCGAAGCCGGTGACCCGGCGCGAGGCGTCGTCCCACACCGGTCGGCAGCCGAGCAGCGCCAGGATCTCCGCGATGTCGTCGCCCTGGGTGCGCATGGCGGAGGTGCCCCACACGGTCAGGCCGACCGACTTCGGGTAGGCGCCCGTGTCGGCGAGGTACCGGGCGATCAACGAGTCCGCGAGCGACTGGCCGACCTCCCACGACAGCCGGGACGGGATCGCCTTCGGGTCGACGGAGTAGAAGTTCCGGCCCGTCGGCAGGACGTTCACGAGCCCGCGCGTAGGCGAACCCGAAGGCCCCGCCGGCACGAAGCCACCGTCCAGTGCCAGCAGGATGTGGTCGATCTCGTCGGTCGTCCGGGCCAGCCGGGGCACGACCTCCTCGCAGGCGAAGCCCAGGACGGCGACGGCGTCCGGGAGTTCGAAGCCCAGCACCTCCCGCACCAGACCGGCCACCGCCGTGAGCTCCCAGCCGCGCGCCTCCATGCCCTCCGCGAGGCGGCGGCACAGCTGCTCCAGCAGGTCGATCGCGTCCGCACCCGTCCTGGCCGGGCCGTCCACCAGCTCACTCAGCTCGGCCGGCACCTTCACGGGGGCGCCCGGCTCGCCCAGCAACTCCTTCTCGCTCAGCCCGAAGTGCCCGGCGATGGCCGCCCGCAGCCCGGGCAGCGCGTTCGCCGTGCCGCCCCACACCTGTGAGGCGCGCAGGACGGCCAGCACCAGGTTGACCCGTGCCTCGTCGACCGGGCCGCCGCCCAGGATGTGGAGACCGTCGCGGATCTGGACGTCCTTGATCTCGCAGAGGTAGCCGTCGATGTGCATGACGAACGAGTCGAAGGCGTCGTCGCCCGGCTGCTCGTCGACATGCAGGTCGTGGTGGAGCTCGGCGGCCTTGACCAGCGTCCAGATCTGCGCCCGCACGGCGGGCGCCTTCGTCGGGTCGAGGTCGCTGACCAGCGCGTACTCGTCGAGCAGTTGCTCGAGCTTCGCCAGATCGCCGTACGTGTCGGCGCGCGCCATCGGCGGCACCAGGTGGTCCACCACCGTGGCGTGGCCCCGGCGCTTGGCCTGGGTGCCCTCGCCCGGGTCGTTGACGATGAACGGGTAGATCAGCGGCAGTTCGCCGAGCACCGCGTCCGGGCCGCAGCCGGCGGACAGGCCGAGGCCCTTGCCGGGCAGCCACTCCATCGTGCCGTGCTTGCCCATGTGGACGACGGCGTCCGCGCCGAACGTGTTCTCCAGCCAGCGGTACGTCGCCAGGTAGTGGTGCGAGGGCGGCATGTCCGGGTCGTGGTAGATCGCGATCGGGTTCTCGCCGAAGCCGCGCGGCGGCTGGATCAGCACCACCACGTTCCCGAACTGGAGCGAGGCGAGGACGATGTCGTCCCCGTCCACGTACAGCGAGCCCGGCGGCTCGCCCCAGTGCTCCAACATCGAGTCGCGCAGCCCCGGCTCCAGCTTCGCGAACCAGGCCCGGTAGTCGGCCAGCGGGACCCGGGCGGGTGCCGCCGCGAGCTGCTCCTCGGTCAGCCACTCCACGTCGTGGCCGCCGGCGTTGATGAGGCGGTGGATGAGCTCGTCGCCGTTGTCCGGGTGGCCGTCCACCCCGTAACCGGCGTCGCGCAGGGCGTCCAGCACGCGGACCGCGGAGGCGGGCGTGTCCAGGCCGACCGCGTTGCCGACGCGGGAGTGCTTGGTGGGGTAGGCGGTGAAGACCAGGGCGAGCTTCTTCTCCGCGTTGGGCTTGTGCTTGAGGACGGCGTGGCGCACGGCGATCCCGGCGACGCGTGCGGCCCGCTCGGGGTCGGCGCGGTACACGGGCACCTCGTCCGGGCCCTGCTCCTTGAAGGAGAACGACACGGTGATGAGCCGGCCGTCGAACTCGGGGATGGCGACCTGCATCGCCGCGTCCATGGGGGTCACGGCCGCGTCCGAGGCTTCCCAGGCGGCGCGCGAGGAGGTGAGGCAGAGCCCTTGCAGCACCGGCACGTTCAGGTCGGCGAGCGCGCCGATGTCCCAGGCCTCGTCGTCGCCCCCGGCCGAGGCGTCCGACGCGCGGGTCCCGCCGGCCGCGAGCACCGTGGCGACCAGGGCGTCGGCCCGGCCGAGGAGCTCGTACAGCCCCGGGTCCGCGCCGCGCAGCGAACCGCAGTAGACGGGGAGGGCGTTGGCGCCGCGCGCCTCGACGGCGTCGCACAGCACGTCGACGAACGAGGTGTTGCCGGAGAGGTGGTGCGCCCGGTAGAAGAGCACGCCGACGGTCGGGCGGCCCTCGGTGAACGTACGGCTGCCGTGGAGACCCCACTCGGGCATCTTCTGCGGTTCGGCGAACCCGTGCCCGGTCAGCAGGACGGTGTCGGAGAGGAAGCGGGCGAGTTCGACGAGGTTCCCGGGGCCGCCCTCCACCAGATAGCGCAGCGCCTCGGCGACGACGCCGGCCGGCGCGGACGACTCGGCCATCAGCTCCGCGTCCGGCACCGTCTCGCCGCCGAGCAGCACGGTCGGGATGCCGGACGCCTTCAGGGCCGCGAGGCCGTCCTCCCAGGCGCGCTTGCCGCCCAGGAGGCGGACGACGGCGACGGAGGAGCCCGCGATCAGCGCGGGCAGCTCGTCCTGGACGTCGATACGGGTCGGGTTGCCGATCCGGTAGGGGGCGCCGGAGACACGGGCGGCGAGGAGGTCGGTGTCGGCCGTCGACAACAGCAGCACGGTGCTCAGCGGGGCGTCGAGCGGGGCGGTCAGTGGCGCGTTCATGCGCGTGCTCCAGGTGCTCCGGGGGCGATGAAGGGAAGTCCTGCCGGTGCGCCCGACTCGATGAGTCGCCACAGCGCATCGGTGTCCGCGTGTTCTTCGATCAGGTCGCCGAGGCGGTCGAGCTGCTCCTCCCGCAGCCCGGCGAAGCAGGTGTCGGGGGCGGGCACGAAGCGTCGGCCGGCTGCCTTCGCGATCTCGGTCAGGAAGCGGCGGCGGAAGGCGTCGCTCTCCAGCGAGCCGTGCCAGTGGGTGCCCCACACGGCGCCGGTCCGGCAGCCGTCGATGCGCTGTCCTTGTCCGTCGGTGAGGAACGGCTCACCGCCGCGCACGTCCGCGACGCCGTGGTGGATCTCGTACCCCTCGACCGGGGCGCCGAGCGCCTCGCCGACCGGGCGGGCGAGGGTCTTCTCGCGGTCGAACCGGACGCGTACGGGCAGCAGCCCGAGCCCTTCGACCTGCCCCGCGCGCGACTCCACGTCGTCCTCGATGCGTTCGCCGAGGATCTGGTAGCCGCCGCAGATACCGAGGACCGGCCGGCCCTCGGCCCCGCGCCGCAGCAGCGCGTCGGCGAGCCCGCGCTCGCGCAGCCAGGCGAGCGCCTTCACGGTGCCGCGGGTGCCGGGCACGATGACGAGGTCGGCGTCGGCGAGCTCCTCGGCGCGGTCCACGAACCGCACGACGACGCCCGGTTCGGCGGCGAGCGCGTCCACGTCGGTGAAGTTGGACATCAGCGGGACGGCGCACACGGCGACGCGCAGGATGTCCTCGCCGTGCGGCGGCGCGACGACCGATTCGCGTACGGTGCCGCGCAGCGAGACCCGCAGCCCGTCCTCCTCGTCGATGCCGAGGCCGTGCGCGAACGGCAGCACCCCGTACGTCGGACGTCCCGTCAGCTCGCGCAGCATGTCCAGGCCGGGCTCCAGGAGCGAGACGTCGCCGCGGAACTTGTTGACCAGGTAGCCGGCGATCAGCGACTGGTCCTCGGCCGAGAGCAGCGCCGTCGTTCCGAAGAACGAGGCGAAGACCCCGCCGCGGTCGATGTCGCCGACGACCACCACCGGGAAGCGTGCCGCCCGTGCGATGCCCATGTTCACGATGTCCGTGCGCCGCAGATTGATCTCGGCCGGACTGCCCGCCCCTTCGCAGATCACCGCGTCATACGTGCCCCGGAGTTGTTCCAGGCAGTCCACGACGGTGGACAGGAGCGACTCCTGCCGGCCGCCGTGGTAGCCGCGGGCACTCATCTCACCGACCGGACGACCCATCAGGACGACCTGGCTGGAGCGGTCGCTGCCGGGCTTGAGCAGCACCGGGTTCATCAGGGCGGTCGGCTCCACCCGGGCGGCCTGGGCCTGCATGGCCTGGGCGCGGCCGATCTCGGCGCCCTCCCGGGTGACGAAGGAGTTGAGCGACATGTTCTGCGCCTTGAACGGCGCGACCTTCACGCCGCGGCGCACCAGCCAGCGGCAGATGCCCGCCGTGACGACGCTCTTGCCCGCGTCGGAGGTGGTCCCGGCGACCAGCAGCCCGCCGCTCATATCGGTCTCCGTCCTGGGAGTCGGGTTCCTGGGAGTCCAGGGCCATGGGTACGGGCAACGGTGGTGCGGGCCCCCGCGATCCGCCGTGCCGCGATCCGCCGTGCCGCGAACCCCGCGCCCAGGCGGGCCGCCACGCTCACGCCGAGGGCCAGAGTGCTCACCCGGCGCGACAGCCGTACGGCCCGCTCGATGTCCCCGGGCTCCACCGCCCGTCCCGTCTCGCCGTTGAGGGCGGGACGGTGCTCGACCCGGCCGCCGTACGAGAGCGTCCCGCCGAGCCGTACGCCGAGCGCCCCCGCGAACGAGGCCTCCACCGGGCCCGCGTTGGGGCTCGGGTGCTTGGCCGCGTCCGCCCGCCAGGCCCGGACCGCTCGCCGTGGCCGCCCCCCGGCGGTCACGGCGAGCAGGGCCGTCAGCCGGGCGCCGGGCCATCCCGCCACGTCGTCGAGGCGGGCCGAGGCCCAGCCGTAACGCCGGTAGCGGGGCGACTTGTGACCGACCATCGCGTCGAGCGTGTTCACGGCGCGGAACCCGACGAGTCCGGGAACCCCGCCCAGCGCGCCCCACACGAGGGCGCCGACCACGGCGTCCGAGGTGTTCTCGGCGACGGACTCCACGACGGCGCGGGCGATCTGCGGGCCGTCCAGGGACTGCGGGTCGCGGCCGCACAAGCGAGGCAGCCGCTCACGGGCGAGGCCCAGGTCCCCGGCGGTCAGGGCGTCGCCGATGGACCGGGCCTCGCGCCCCAGCGACGTACCGCCGAGGACGGACCAGGTGGCAGCGGCGGTCAGGGCGACGGACGCGGCGGGGTGGCGGCGCAGCGCACGGGAGGCCAGGGCGGCACCCCCGGTGGCGCCTCCGGCGCAGATCAGGGTGTGCAGTGCGCCCCACCCGCGGTGGTCGCGCCACAGACGGCGTTCGACGCCTGCCGCGGCCCGCCCGAAGGCGGCGACCGGGTGTCCCCTGCGGGGGTCACCGAGCAGAGAATCGCCGATCAGACCGGCCGTGGCGCCGTACGCGAAGATGCGATCGGCACGCACGGTTCAGCCGGCCGTTGCGCCTCGGAGGACCTGGGGACCTGTTCGGAGTGGCACAGGGACGGACGCACGGCAGCCGGGCATGGCGATATGTCCTCACTCAGGGTCCGCGCCCTGGTTCGACGTGACGGCGACGAGAGTCTCCTGGCTTCCGGATCCGCGGTTCCCCCGGTCTTCCAGTCCGCTTGCGTGGACCGTGACTTCCGTGGTGGGGGACTGCTCCCCGGTGACAGTGGCGGGACCGCGCCGGATTCGCACCGGCTTCCTCTGCTGTCGCCGTAATGGCTCCGGCAGTCCACCACGCCCCGCGAACACCCGTCAACTCGCCGTTGACCTGCGACGGCGCAGTGTGCTGAGACGCACATCGGGCCGGACGCACACGAGGTGCGTCCGGCCCGATGCGGGTGGGAGTGGTGGGGCTCAGGCGACGATCAGATAGATGCCGTACGCCACGGCCGCGGCGCACAGTCCGAAGCAGACGTACGCGCCGGTGCGGGCCAGGGCGAGCGATCCGCCCGCGGACCCGCCCTGCGCGGCTGGTTCCGGCTGCTTGGAGAGGCCGACGATGCCGAGGGTGAAGAGGCCCACGAGAGCGACGGTGGCGACGAGGGAGACGCCGAAGACGGTGCCGAGGGCTGCCCAGTCGATGTTCATGCGGATCTGTCCTTACCAAAGGCTCGTGTGATGCCTAAACCGTGGCGGGTCGGGCCGGGTCGGCGACCGGTCCGGCGGCGACCGGTCCGGCCGGGGCCGGGATGGTGGCCGTGAGGTCGTGGGTCTGGGCGGCCGCGGTGGGCGGCGGGCTGACGGCCGCGATGGCGGTGGTGACGACGCCCGAGGGCTCGCCGGTTCCGGCGGCCGCGTGCTGGCCGCCGGGTGCCACATCGCCGTGCCCGACGGGCTTGCGGCGCGACAGCGTCCAGATCGCGCCGGAGCCCGCGATCAGGAGCGCGGCGACGACCACGACACCCCAGGTGCCCTGCTTGGTGAGGAACTCCGCACCCGCGCCGACCAGACCGGCGGCCGGCAGGGTCAGGCCCCAGGCGACGAACATCCGGGTGGCGGTCGACCAGCGGACGACGCCGCCCTTGCGGCCGAGGCCCGCGCCCATGACGGCGCCCGAGCACGACTGGGTGGTGGAGAGGGAGAAGCCGAGGTGCGAGGAGGCCAGGATGACGGTGGCCGCACTGGTCTGGGCGGCGAAGCCCTGCGGCGGCTTCAGCTCGGTCAGGCCGCTGCCCATGGTGCGGATGATGCGCCAGCCGCCCAGGTAGGTGCCGAGTGCGATGGCGAGGCCGGCGGCCACGATGACCCAGACCGGCGGGTTGGAGCCGGGGGAGAGGACGCCGCCGGTGACCAGGGCGAGCGTGATGATGCCCATGGTCTTCTGCGCGTCGTTGGTGCCGTGCGCGAGCGAGACGAGCCCGGCCGAGGCGATCTGCCCGGCGCGGTAACCCTTCGCGGTGGCCTTCTCCTGGGCGCCGCCCGTGACCTTCCCGCCGATGCGGTACGTCAGCCGGGTGGCCAGCAGCGCGGCCAGACCGGCGACGACCGGCGCGGCGACCGCGGGGAGCAGCACCTTGGTGACGACGGTACCGCCGTCGACCGAGGACCAGCCCGCGGACATCACCGCGGCGCCGATCAGGCCGCCGAACAGTGCGTGGGAGGAGCTGGACGGCAGGCCGACCAGCCAGGTCAGGAGATTCCACAGGATGGCGCCGACGAGCGCCGCGAAGATGACCTCGGTTCTGAGCCCGTCTTCGTTGATGATCCCGCCGGAGATCGTCTTGGCGACCTCCACCGACAGGAACGCGCCTACGAGGTTGAGAACGGCGGACATGGCCACCGCTGTCTTGGGTTTGAGTGCGCCGGTCGAGATGGTGGTGGCCATCGCGTTGGCGGTGTCGTGGAAACCGTTCGTGAAATCGAACACTAGAGCTGTCACGATCACAATCGCGAGCAGCAGCGTGATGTGTTCCATTTACCCAGGCAATCGTTCGACGTCAGTGGCACGTGGACCGTAGGCAACCTGAGTGAACGGAAGATGAACTGAGCAGGGCGTCGCGGTGACCCCAACCGGAGCGCTGCCGCCCTTTTCGTGCGGCGGGTGAGGGTGGGATTCCGGTACGGGCCGGTGTGGGCCCAGAATCCGGGGCCCGGGCGGGTCGTCGGGGGAGGGGCGGCAGGGGGTCGCTCATCCGTGGAAAGGATCTTCGTATGAGCAGTGAGTGGCGGGATTCGATCGAACGGGCCTGGGGCGCGGTCGTCGCCACGGCCCGCAGAACGGCCTCCGAGGGACTGGTCGTGGGGACCTCGGGCAACGTGTCGGCGCGGGTCGGCGGGACCGTCCTGGTCACCCCGAGCGGAATGCCGTACGACCGGCTCCGCCCCGAGGATGTGACCGGCGTCGATCTGGAAGGCAACCAGGTCCTCGGCGACCTGGCCCCCACCAGCGAACTCCCGCTCCATCTCGCGGTGTACCGGAACACCGACGCCGCTGCGGTCGTGCACACCCACGCGGTGCACGCCACGGCCGTCTCCACGCTGGTCGCCGAGGTGCCCACGGTCCATTACGCCGCCGCGATGCTGGGCGGCCCCGTGCGGGTCGCCGCCTACGCCCGCTACGGCACGGACGAACTGGCCGAAAACATGCTCACGGCCTTGCGCGACCGCACCGGCTGTCTGCTGGGCAACCACGGCACGGTCACCTATGGCGCCACCCTGGACGAGGCGTACGACCGCACCGCCCAGCTCGAATGGCTCTGCCGCCTCTGGCTCACCGCGAGCTCCGTGCCCGGCCTCACCCCGGCCCTGCTCACGCCGGAGCAGCTGAGCGAGGCCGGACAAGCGCTGAAGGGGTACGGGCAGCCACGCGGGGGCCGGTGAGGGACGGCCGACGGCCCGCGAGCCGGGCGGGGCCACGGGCCGGGCGGGGCCACGGCGGCCCCGGTCACCGGACGGCCCCCGCCCACTGGCCATGTGCGGCACAGACGCCGACACTGAAGCCGTGCGCCCGGCTACAGCAACGGCAGCTGCCGTCACCTCCATCCTCGGCGTCGGCGCGGCAGCGGTCGCCGCCGGCCGGTACGCCGGCGACGTCGCCCTCAAGACGCCGTCCGGACGTCCCCTCCCCGCCGACCGCCGACTGACCGTGCATGCCACGGCGGCCGGACAGGTCACCCTCACCCGGTCCCTCACCTCGCTCCGGCCAGGCACCTACGGTCTGGTGGGCGACGGCGTCCATGCCGTCGTGGGGCCGGTGATCGACCAGGCCCACCAGGCCCCCGACACCGTCGTACGCCGACTGGAACGCGTGAACCGCGGCACCCTGAGCCCCGGTGCCAAGGTCCGCCTCACCCCGGAGCTCCACAGCGGCGACCCCGCCACCGCCCTCGGCCTCGACTTCCGCGAGGTGGAGATCCCCGGAGAGCTCGGCGGCCTGCCCGCCTGGTTCATGCCGGGCGCCCGCGACACCTGGGTCATCACCGTCCACGGCCTCGGCACCACCCGGGAACACCCGCTGAACGTGACGGGCTTCCTGCACGGGCAGCAGCTTCCGGTGCTCGACCTCGCCTACCGCGGCGACCGCGGCGCGCCCCGCTCCCCGGGCGGGCTCAGCCACCTCGGCGAGTCCGAGTGGCGGGACCTGGACGCGGCCATCCGCTTCGCCGTGCGCTACGGCGCCGAGCAGGTCGTGCTGTACGGCTGGTCCACCGGCGCCTCGATGGCCCTGCACGCCTGCGTCAACTCGGCTCTGAAGGACCGGATCGGCGGCCTCGTCCTCGATTCGCCGGTGCTGGACTGGCAGGCCACGCTGCGCGCGCTGGCCGCCGCCCGCGGCGTTCCCGCCGCGCTGATGCCCCTCGCGGTCCGCGCCGCCCAGGGACAGACCGGACTGCACGGAGCCCGGCTCCTGGACACGTCTCTGCCCGTGACCCTCCATGTGCCGACGCTGATCTTCCACGGACCCGACGACACCCTGGCCCCCTGGCGGCCGACCCGGGAGCTCGCCGCCCGCCGCCCCGACCTGATCGCCCTGCACGCCGTGCCCCAGGCTCCGCATGCGGCGATGTGGAACGCCGACCCGGCCCGCTACGAGGAGACGCTGCGCCGCTTCCTCACGCCCCTGATGTGAGCTGATGCACCGCTTCGGCCGATTGGTCCCGGCCGGTGCGGCAGGGCGCCGGCACCGGTGATCCGGGTTCCGTTTGGGCTTTCGGGCCGTCAGAGGCAAGACTGCTCCCCGTGACGTCCCGTACCCCGCGCGACTCCAGGCTGCGACTTGTCCGCCCGCGACCCCTCACCACCGCTCGCAAGGCCGTGACCACCCGGCGCACCAGGCCGGCGCCGCGCCCGCCCGAGGGCACCCCGCCCCGGTCGGAACTGGCCCGCCAGGCCAGGGCCGCACTCGCCGACGCCGTGCGGATCGCCCGGTGGGCGGCCGACGGCGCGAGCTCCGGCACGCCCCCGCTGGCCGCCCGGGCCCTCGAACGTGCTGCGGCGGCGCTCGAGTTGTCCCCGGCCCAGGTGCGCTCCGGCTGGGACCGGGCCAGGCTCGCCGGTCTCGTGGAGCTGCACGGCGAGACGGCCCGGCCCGGCTGGCGGCTGCGCGCCTGGGACCGCGACGACTCCGCCGTGCTCCGCGGCTGGGTGGCGCTCTTCGACGCGTGGTCGCTCGTCCACCCCGCACCGCGGGACATCGAGTCCACCGCGGTCTCCGAGGCGGTCGAGGCCGTGCCCCAGGTGCTCTCCCTCCTTCAGCTCTCGGCGGGCCCGGTCACGGTGCCCGCACTCCTCGACCTGCTGGGCCAGCGCGTCGCCGAACTGCACGAGGAGCGCTGCGAGGTGCCGTACGGGCCCCAGCCGCTGCCCGCCCCCGCCGCACCGGCGCCCACCGCACACCCCGCCGCACTCGTCGCCCTCCTGCTGGACTGGGCCCTGGAAGGGCTGGCCGCCGTCGGCGCCCTCACCCTCGGCGAGGGGACCGCCACCCTGACCCCCCTCGGCAACTGGGCGGTCTGGGTCAAGCTGGAACAGATCTGCGTCGCCGCGCAGAGCCCGGCAGGGAACATCGAGCAGTCCGCCGCCGACATGCTGCTCGGCTGCGCCCGCCTCAGCCCCGGCCCGGCCCGCGCCGAATACCGCGCCTGGCTGGCCGCCCGCCCCGTCGGCAGCGCCGTCGCCGAACTCCTCGGCGTGGCCCGCGGCGAGGACGCCCTCCTGCGCGGGCTCGCCTTCGAGGCCCTCCGGGTCGTCGGCGCCCCGGCCGAGCCCGAGGTGCGCTCCGTCGTCGCCGACCCCACCCTGCGCCCCTACGCGTTGCTCTGGCTCGCGGAGTACGACGGGACCGACCCCGAGGACGCCCAGGACGTCCTCAGCCGCGAGGAGGCCACCTGGCTCTGGGTCGACACCGCGGCGGCCGTCGCCGACCACGGCGAGACGGGACTGCTGGTCCGCCACCTCGACTCGGCCGTGCAGGGCACCGTCCCGGCACTGCTGGACGAGGTACGGGCCGTCGGCCATCCGCGCACCGTCCAGGTCCTGGTGGCCCTGGCCGCCGCGCACCCCGACCCCGCGCTCGCCAAGGCGGTCCGCAAGGCGGCGTTCCAGGTCCACACCGGCGGAGCCTGAACCGGGGGCTCCGCCCCGAACCCCCGCTCCTCTCCGGCGGAGCCTGAACCGGGGGCTCCGCCCCCGAACCCCCGCTCCTCAATCGCAGGAGGGGCCTGGTACGCGCCGCGCCTCCTCAGCCCGCCGATCCCGGGGCGTACGTCCCGAAGCTCCACACATTGCCCTCCGCGTCCCGCGCCATGTAGTCACGGGAGCCGTAGTCCTGGTCGGTGGGCGGCATGAGGATCTCCACCCCGTGCTCCACGGCCCGCGCGTGGTGGGCGTCCACCTCGTCGACCACCACGTAGACGCCGGCCGGTCCCGCCTTTTGCATCGCCTGGGCGAAGACGCCCCCGCGGCCCTTCGAGCCCAGCATCACCCTGCCGTTGCCGCAGGACAGCTCCGCATGCATCACCGCGCCGTCCTCGCCCTCGTACACCGCCTCCTGCGTGAAGCCGAGGCCCTCGGTCAGCGTCTTGATCGCGGCCTTCGCGTCCTCGTACAGAATCGTCGGATAGACCGTCGGAACGCTCGCCTTCGTGTCTGCCATCGTGCTCATTCCCTTCCCGCGCCGCCCGGGCCTGCCGTGGTCCGGATGTCATGTGATCTGTGTCTCAGTCTTCCACCGGGCACTGACAACGCCCTGCGCGACGCCCGACCCATGCCGTCCGGGCACGTCAGCGGAAGGTGTCGCAGTCGGCCATGTCGCCGCTGCGGAAGCCGGTGGTGAACCACTGCTGGCGCTGCGCGGCCGAGCCGTGCGTCCAGGACTCCGGGGTGACCCGGCCCTGGAACCTCTCCTGGATCCGGTCGTCCCCGACCGACGCCGCGGCGTCGAGCCCGTCCCGGATGTCCGCCCGGGCGAGCTCGGTGATCAGCGGCCGGCCGGTCGACTCGTCGGGCGTCGTCGTCGCGTGGTGCGCCCAGATCCCGGCGTAGCAGTCCGCCTGGAGCTCCACCTTCACGGCGTTGCTGTTCTCGCCGGTCCGTCCGTCCTGCGAGCGGGCCAGCGTCCCCATCTGGTTCTGCACGTGGTGTCCGTACTCGTGCGCGACGACATACGCCTCGGCGAACGGCCCGCCGCTCGACCCGAACTTGGTGCGCAGCTCGTCGAAGAAGCCCAGGTCCAGATAGACCTGCCGGTCGCCGGGGCAGTAGAAGGGGCCCACGGCCGAGGTCGCCGACCCGCAGGCCGTGCCGACCCGGTCGGTGAACAGGACCGTGCGGGCGCTGCCGTACGTGGCGTCACGCCGCCGGAACTCCTGGCCCCAGTAGTCCTGCACGCTGTTGACCACCGCGACCGTCCGGCAGTCGTCCTTGGTGTTGGCGTCGCGGCCGGTCCGGCAGTCCCGGCCGACCTGCGCGGCCGACGAGGCGGTGGCGGTCGTGCCCGAGTCGCCGGAGGAGAGGCCGAGCTGATCCGGGCCGACGCCGAAGAGCAGTCCCAGGATCAGCGCGACGACCCCGGCGATCCCGCCGCCGACGGTGGCCCTGCCACCCGGGATGCGGCTGCCCCGCGTGTCGCTGACCTCGGACGTGTCCAGGCCGGCGTCGTCGTCGAACTGCATGGCACCACCTCCGCTCGGCGCGCGGCTGCCACACAGCCATGCGCCGAGTATCGGATATTTCACACCACAATGCCCGGTTTCGCTCACGCGGGGGAGTGGGCCGGGCGCGCTCGGCGAGCGTTTCGGCAACTGCGGCGGGAGCACGCGGAAAAGTGGTTGGACACCGCCAGTAGACTGGTCCTCATGGCAATTCTCCTTGTGCGTGTGCGTGAGTAACGGCGTCGAGTCGTGAATCGCTAGCCGTTCCTCCGCCGTCCATACCGCTCTGGAGTTTTTCCCCTTGATCACCGCTTCCGGCATCGAGCTGCGCGCCGGCGCCCGCATGCTCATCGAATCCGCCTCGTTCCGTATCGCCAAGGGCGACCGCATCGGCCTCGTCGGCCGCAACGGAGCGGGCAAGACCACCCTCACCAAGTGCCTCGCGGGCGAGGGCACCCCGGCGGCCGGCACCATCACCCGCTCCGGCGAGGTGGGCTATCTCCCGCAGGACCCGCGCACCGGCGACCTCGACGTGCTCGCCCGCGACCGCATCCTGTCCGCCCGCGGCCTCGACGAGATCCTGCGCAAGATGCGGGAGAACGAGGAGCGGATGGCGAACGGCAAGGGCGCCACCCGCGAGAAGGCGATGAAGAAGTACGAGCGCCTGGAGACGGAGTTCCTCACCAAGGGCGGATACGCGGCCGAGGCCGAGGCGGCCACCATCGCCGCGGCGCTCAGCCTGCCCGACCGGGTGCTCGCGCAGCCGCTCCACACGCTCTCCGGCGGTCAGCGCCGCCGCGTCGAGCTGGCCCGGATCCTCTTCTCGGACGCCGACACCCTGCTCCTCGACGAGCCCACGAACCACCTCGACGCGGACTCGATCGTCTGGCTCCGGGACTACCTCAAGAGCTACCGCGGCGGCTTCATCGTGATCTCCCACGACGTCGAGCTCGTCGAGACGGTCGTCAACAAGGTCTTCTACCTCGACGCCAACCGCTCGCAGATCGACGTCTACAACATGGGCTGGAAGCTCTACCAGCAGCAGCGCGAGGCCGACGAGAAGCGCCGCAAGCGCGAGCGGCAGAACGCGGAGAAGAAGGCCGCGACGCTCAACGCCCAGGCCGACAAGATGCGCGCCAAGGCCACCAAGACCGTGGCCGCGCAGAACATGGCCAAGCGTGCCGACCGGCTGCTCTCCGGCCTGGAGGCGGTGCGGGTCTCCGACAAGGTCGCCAAGCTGCGCTTCCCGGATCCTTCGCCGTGCGGCAAGACCCCGCTGATGGCCGAGGGCCTCTCCAAGTCCTACGGGTCGCTGGAGATCTTCACCGATGTCGACCTCGCGATCGACAAGGGCTCCCGGGTCGTCATCCTCGGCCTCAACGGCGCGGGCAAGACCACCCTGCTCCGGCTCCTCGGCGGTGCGGAGAAGCCCGACACCGGTGAGATCATCGAGGGTCACGGACTCAAGCTGGGCTACTACGCCCAGGAGCACGAGACCCTCGACCCGGACCGCAGCGTCCTGGAGAACATGCGCTCCGCGGCGCCGGACCTCGATCTGGTCGCGGTCCGCAAGACGCTCGGATCGTTCCTCTTCTCCGGGGACGACGTGGACAAGCCCGCAGGCGTGCTCTCCGGCGGTGAGAAGACCCGGCTCGCCCTCGCGACGCTTGTGGTCTCCTCCGCCAACGTGCTCCTGCTCGACGAGCCCACCAACAACCTCGACCCGGCCAGCCGCGAGGAGATCCTCGGCGCGCTGCGCACGTACAAGGGCGCCGTCGTCCTCGTCACGCACGACGAGGGCGCGGTGGAGGCGCTCCAGCCCGAGCGGATCATCCTGCTGCCCGACGGCGTCGAGGACCTGTGGGGTGCGGACTACCGGGACCTGGTCTCGCTGGCCTGATCCACTCGCACTGGATCATTCGGCCTACGCGTGATCCATCATCTGTGTGAGGACGTCTCGTACCTCGGCGCGGCACCCGGCAGCTGCCTGCCGGGTGCACGCATGCGGGCCCCCGCTCCCTTTACGGCCCTGACCTGCCCGTTCCCTCAGGGGTAATTCCCCCGCTGCCCCCGCAAGCCTCCGGAATGAGTGATTCCGGTCGTGTCGGTGTCATTCCGCGGTGCCGATCCGCTTGTACGGACCTTGCCGAATGGGTGGCCAGGACGGCCCCGAGGGGTGATCATGAGAGTCCAGAGCGCACTTCCCACGAGGAGGCACGGGTGGCCGAGACTCTGAAGAAGGGCAGCCGGGTAACCGGCGATGCGCGCGACAAGCTCGCGGCAGACCTGAAGAAGAAGTACGACTCCGGTGCGAGTATCCGGGCGTTGGCCGAGGAAACCGGCCGCTCCTACGGATTCGTCCACCGGATGCTCAGCGAGTCCGGAGTGACGCTGCGGGGACGCGGCGGCGCGACACGAGGCAAGAAGGCCGCAGCGGCCTGACGGCCGTCCGCGGATCGGGACGGGTCGCAGGACCTGTCCCGGGGCTCACCGGTTTCGGTGGTGGCCACCCGGTCGATCGTGCGGTCGATCGGGTGGTTACTGTTCAGTCACTTAGCCCTGTGCTGACTGCACTGACTGCACCCCGATCCGGAGGCGCTTCATGACCTCGCTCGACACTGTGCTCGACAAGGACGGCGTACGACTCACCGTCGGCGACGCGGTTGCCACGGTGACCCTCACCAATCCGGCCAAGCGCAACGCTCAGTCCCCCGCTCTGTGGCGGGCGTTGACAGAGGCCGGACGGGCTCTGCCTGGCAGTGTGCGGGTCGTCGTGCTGCGTGGCGAAGGTGTGTCCTTCTCCGCCGGCCTCGACCGTCAGGCGTTCACCCCCGAGGGCTTCGACGGCGAGCCGTCGTTCCTCGACATGGGGCGCGGCCCGGAGGCCGAGCTCGACGCGGTCATCGCCGAGTACCAGGAGGCGTTCACCTGGTGGCGCCGCAACGACATCGTGTCGATCGCGGCCGTCCAGGGGCATGCCATCGGCGCGGGCTTCCAGCTCGCCCTCGCGTGCGATCTGCGGATCGTCGCCGAGGACGTGCAGTTCGCCATGCGCGAGACCAGCCTCGGGCTGGTCCCGGACCTCACCGGCACGCACCCCCTGGTGCACCTGGTGGGGTACGCCCGCGCGCTCGAAATCTGCGCCACCGGCCGCTTCGTGCACGCCGCGGAGGCCGAGCGCACCGGCCTGGCCAACCTCGTGGTGCCCGCCGCGGAACTCGAAGGAGCCGCCCGCGACCTGGCCGGCGCCCTGATCGCCGCCCCGCGCGACGCCGTCATCGAGACCAAGGCCCTGCTGAGCGGCGCCGTCTCCCGTCCGTACGAGGAACAGCGCGCCGCCGAGCGCGCCGCGCAGGGCCGCCGGCTGCGGGACCTCTCCGGCACCGCCGACTGACACGGCCCCGTCCACCGGCAGGCCGGCCACCGTCATCCGCCTCGGCAACCACGTGGCACCGGGTGCGCCGCCCGGGCCCCGGCGCCACGTCAGCCGGCCGGTGGACCCTGTGGCTCCGGCGCGTCCGTCACCGCCGTGACCAGCACCGCCACCGGCGGATGCCCGTCCACCGCCCGGGTCACCGCCGCCCGCACCGCGCGGGTCACGTCCAGCGCCCGGTGACCGCCCTCCGTCGCCAGCTCCACCCGCACGTGGCCCTCGCCCGTGTGCACGGGTGCACCGAGGGTCCGCGTCAGCGTCGCCACCCCCGTCACTCCAGCGGCCGCACGGCCCGCCGCGCCCTCCGGTTCCGCCGGGAGCACCTCGGCAGGCGGCGGTTCGGCCCGTTCCGGTTCGGTGTCCAGCAACTTCGCCACCCGGACGTCCACTTCGTCGACCACCAGCCCGAGCCGCTGCGCGGCAGCCGTCAGCAGAGCCGAGCGCAGGGCCGCCGCAGCGGCCGGCAGCGGCTGGTGGGCCGTCGCGGCCACGGTCGCCTCGATCCGCAGCGGGCCGGGCGGCAGCGCGCTCGGGGGCGGCGGCACCTGCGGGGCGGGAGCCGACTCCGCGTCGGCCACCGCGATCCGCAGCTCCATGATCACCGGCCCCGGCCCGGCCACCGCCCGGCGCAGCACGCCGACCGCGGCCCGCTCCGAGATCCAGGCCCCGTCCGCCGGACCGCCCAGCGGAAGAAGCCGGCCCAGCCCGAGCCGTTGCCGTACCGCGGCCGTCCATCCGTGGGCCCTGTGAGAGCCGTCAGCCGTCGTCATTGCTCCAGCCTGCCGCATCCACGGGGCGAGATGGGGCAAGCGCACTTAATCTGGGCGAGGAAGTCCAATCTGTCCCGAAGGGAAGAACGGCGATGACCGACACCCCCCAGCGGAACCACAACCTCGACACGGACTCGACGGGCGGCAGCACGCTGACCAAGCGCGGCGGAGGAGATCCCGCCACCCGCGGCCGTACGACGATCGCCGACGGTGTGGTCGAGAAGATCGCCGGAATGGCGGCACGTGACGTGTCCGGTGTGCACGCGATGGGCAGCGGAATGTCGCGGACGTTCGGCGCGGTGCGCGACCGTGTCCCCGGCGGCGGCAAGTCCGTCAGCCGCGGTGTGAAGGCAGAGGTCGGCGAGTCCCAGACGGCCCTCGACCTGGAGATCGTCGTCGACTACGGCGTGTCGATCCGCGATGTCGCCCGCGACGTGAGGGAGAACGTGGTCGCGGCGGTCGAGCGGATGACGGGCCTCGAGGTCATCGAGGTCAACATCGCGGTGAGCGATGTGAAGCTGCCCGACGAGGAGGACGACGAGGACCAGTCCGAGCCACGAGTCCAGTAGTCCTTGCGTCAAGGGCAGGTGAGGAGCGCAGATGAGCATGGCTGTGGTCGGCATGGTGGCCGGCATGGCACTCGGCTTCGCCGGGTACTTCGGCGGATTCGGAGCCTTTCTTCTGGTGGCCGCCCTGGGGGCGATCGGCTTCATCGCCGGTCGCTTCCTCGACGGTGACCTGGAGCCCGGCGACTTCTTCCGGAGTCGCGATCGCGGCGACCGGCGGCGGTGACGGGCATGCCGGGGGCGGGCGGCCGGGTGGCCGCCGCGGAGCGAGGGGAGACCCGGATCGCCGACCGGGTCGTCGCGAAGATCGCCGCGCAGGCGGCGAAGGAGGCGGTCGACGAGCCCGCGAAGGACGCCGCGTCGCCGCGGGCCACGGTCACGGTGCACCGTGACACCGCCCGCGTACGGGTGAGCCTGGAGCTCGGATACCCCAGCGACATCGGGCGCCAGTGCGGTGCCGTGCGTCGCCGGGTCGCCGAACGGGTAGAGGCACTTGCGGGGATGGAAGTGCCCGAAGTGGCCGTACAGGTCGAGCGCCTGCACCCCTCAGGAGCGAGCCTCGCGGCGCAGGGGAGGATTCGATGACCGAGCCCCATAACCCGGAACGCGACGCCGACGGGCCGGTGGAACACGGAAACGTGGTCGCACTCGACCAGTCGGCCTCGTCCGCGGCGTACGAACCCGTCCCGGCGAAGGAACGGAGCGGGGGCGGAGCGGGCCGCTTCTGGTCCGCCCGCCGCATCCCCGCGGGCATCACGGCGCTGGTGGTCCTGGCCGGCGCCGCACTGCTGCTCTACGACGTCGCCGCGGTCCGCGCCGACCACCCGGCGATGCAGTGGCGCCGCTCGCTGGCCGGTGAACTGGCCGAGCGCCGGCTGGACGACGTCTGGGTGCTGACGGGCGCCTCGGTCGCGGTGGCGGTCGGCCTGTGGCTGCTGGTCCTCGCGCTCACGCCGGGACTGCGTGATCTGCTGCCGATGCGCCGCGAGCACCGGGCCGTACGGGCGTCCCTCGACCGGACCGCGGCGGCCATGGTCCTGCGCGACCGGGCCGTGGAGGTGTCCGGTGTGCAGTCGGTCCGGGTCCGGATGGGCCGCAGCAGGGTGAAGGCGCGGGCCGTCTCGCACTTCCGTGAACTGGACGACGTACGGGCCGATCTGGACTCCGTGCTCTCCACCGGCATCAGGGAACTGGGGCTGGCCAGGCACCCGAGCCTGTCCGTCCATGTCCGCCGTCCGGCGAAGAAGGGGTGAGCGGCGTGCTCAGGACCGTCAACCGGGTACTGCTGGGTCTGGCCGGACTCGTACTGGTCTGCGTGGGCGGCGGGGTGCTGGCCGCGGCGCTCGGTCTGTCCGTCCCGTCCTGGTGGCCGTGGTACGGCAAGCGCGACGTCCTGCTCAGTGACGCGGACCGGGACCGCTGGCGCTCCGAGGGCTGGTGGTGGCCGGTGGTGATCGCGGTCCTCGCGGTCCTGGTGGTCCTCGCCCTGTGGTGGCTGCTGGCCCAGCTGCGCCGCGCCCGCCTCGCCGAAGTGCTCGTGGACAGCGGCGACGGCGAGGGCGCCCTGCTGCGCGGCCGCGCCCTGGAGGGCGTCCTCGCGCAGGAGGCGGGGGCCCTGGACGGGGTCTCCCGCGCCCACGTCGTCCTGACCGGCAAGCGCAGCACGCCCCGGGCCAGGATCCGGCTGCTGATGGAGCCGCACGCCGCGCCCGGCGAGGCGCTGGGCCTTCTCACCGACGAGGCACTGGCTCATGCCCGGGACTCCGCGGGGCTGGCGGAGCTGCCTGCCGAGGTACGGCTCAAGGCGGTCAAGCACCGTGCGGAACGGGTGAGCTGACGGGCAGAGGCTTCTCCTGACGGGCAGAACGCTTCAGCTGACAGGCAGAAGGCGACGACGCGCCCGGGCCGGACGATCGCAGCCGTCCGGCCGTCCGGCCCCGACACGTTCCGCCGTCTCAGAAGCCGCGCCGGGACCCGCCGTCGACCGGCACCATGATGCCGGTCAGATACGAGGCGGCGGGCGAAAGCAGGAAGGCCGCGGTCCGGCCGAACTCCTCCGGGGTGCCATAGCGGCGCAACGGGATGGCCGCCTCGTTGGCGGTGCGTGAGGCCTCCGCGTCGCCGGACAACGCGTCCAGTTCGCGTACCCGGTCCGTGTCGATCCGGGCCGGGAGCACGCCCACCACGCGGATGCCCCGCGGGCCGAGCTCGTCGGCCAGTGACTTGGCGAAGCCGGCGAGACCGGGCCGCAGTCCGTTGGAGATGGTCAGTCCCGCGATCGGCTCGTGGACGGAGCCGGAGAGCACGAAGCCGATGACACCGCCCTCGCCGAGCACCGCGGCGGCTTCCCGGGCCAGACGCACGGCGCCCAGGAAGACCGATTCGAAGGCCGACTGCCACTGCGCGTCCGTGTTGTCCGCCGCGGTGCCCGGCGCCGGACCGCCGACGCTGATCAGGATGCCGTCGAGCCGGCCGAGGCCTTCCAGCGCGGTCTCCACCAGCCGCCGCGCCGCCGTGGGGTCGGCGTTGTCGGCGGCCAGCCCGACGGCGTCCGGCCCCAGTTCGGCGGCGGCCGCCTCGACGCGCTTCTCGTCGCGGCCGGTGATGATCACCTTCGCGCCGTCGTCGACGAGCGCGCGTGCCGTGGCGTTGCCGAGTCCCCGGGTCGCTCCGGTGACGATGTACACACGGTCCTTCAGTCCAAGATCCATGGTCCTATCCTGCCGCGTCACCCCGCGCCGTGTCCTCGACGGCCTGGGCCTCGGCCAGCGCCACCGCCGTGCCGACCAGTCCGATGTGGCTGAACGCCTGCGGGAAGTTGCCCAGTTGCCGCCCGCTCGCGGTGTCGTACTCCTCGGCGAGCAGCCCCACATCGTTGCGGAGGTCCAGCAGCCGCTCGAAGAGTTCCCTGGCCTCGTCGGCGCGCCCGGTCATCCGCAACGCGTCCGCCAGCCAGAACGAGCAGGCGAGGAACGCGCCCTCACCGCCCGGCAGTCCGTCGATCGAGGTGCCGTCGGTGCTGTAGCGGCGCACCAGCCCGTTGCTCCCCAGCTCCTCCCGCACGGCGTCCACCGTCCCGATCACGCGCGGGTCGTCGGGCGGCAGGAAGCCGGTCCGGGCGATCAGCAGCGTGGCGGCGTCCAAATCCCGTGACCCGTACGACTGGGTGAAGGTGTTGCGCACCGGGTCGTATCCCCGCTCGCACACCTCCTGGTGCACGGCGTCCCGCATCGCCCGCCAGCGGTCCGCGTCACCGGACAGCGAGGGGTCCTCCTCCAGGCTGCGCACCGCGCGGTCGGCGGCCACCCAGGCCATCACCTTGGAGTGCACGAAATGGCGGCGCTCCCCCCGGATCTCCCACAGTCCCTCGTCCGGCTCGCGCCAGGTGGATTCCAGGAAGCCGAGCAGGCTGAGCTGGAGGCTCCAGGCGTGCGGCTTGTCGTCGAGACCGGCGTCGCGGGCCAGCCGCAGCGAGTCGATGACCTCTCCGTACACATCGAGCTGGCGCTGCCGGACGGCGGCGTTGCCGATCCTGACCGGGGCGGAGTTCTCGTAGCCGCGAAGCCACGGAAGTTCCGACTCGGGCAGCCGGCGCTCGCCCGCCAGCCCGTACATGATCTGCAGGTCGGCCGGGTCCCCGGCGACCGCGCGCAGCAGCCAGTCCCGCCACGCGGCCGCCTCCTGCACATAGCCGGCCGAGAGCAATGCGCCGAGCGTGAGGGTGGAGTCCCGCAGCCAGCAGAAGCGGTAGTCCCAGTTCCGTACGCCCCCGATCTCCTCGGGCAGCGAGGTGGTGGGGGCCGCCACGATGCCGCCGGTCGGGCCGAAGGTGAGCGCCTTGAGGGTGATCAGCGAACGGATCACGGCCTCCCGGTAAGGGCCCTGGTACTTGCAGCGCGCGGACCACTCGGTCCAGTCGGCCAGGGTGTTCTCCAGCGCCTCGTGCGGGTCGACGAGATCGGGACGGGGCGAGTGCGAGGGGTGCCAGGTCAGGACGAAGGCCACCTGCTCGCCCGCCGAGACGCTGAACGAGGAGCACGTGGAGAACTGCTGGCCCCACGTCTTGACCGGCGGTTCGCTGCGCAGCCAGGCGGAGTCCGGCCCGGCGATCGCCACCCGGTGGCCCTGGGAGCGGCGCATCCACGGCACGATCGAGCCGAAGTCGAAGCGCAGCCGGATCACCGAGGACATGTCGACGGTGCCGCTGATGCCCTCGACGATCCGCATCACGTCGGGTTCCTGGTCCCGCTGCGGCATGAAGTCGATGACCTTTACCGTGCCGGTGCGGGTTTCCCAGAACGTCTCCAGGACGAGGGAGTCGCCCACGTAGGCGCGCCGGGTGCAGGTGTCCGCACCCTTGGGGGCGATGCGCCAGTGGCCGTTGTCCTCGTCGCCGAGCAGTGCGGCGAAGCAGGCGCCCGAGTCGAAGCGGGGCAGACAGAGCCAGTCGACAGAACCGTTCCTGCCGACCAGGGCGGCGGTCTGGAGATCGCCGATGAGGGCGTAGTCCTCGATGCGTGGGGTCACGTTCTGGCCTTTTCCCGCACGGGGCCCTTGCTAAGCAGCCACCGTGTCAGGAGAGGCGGGAGTCACCCGGTGGGCGCCGGCCCGGACGTGCCGTCAGGCCTTCACCGGCTCGGGCTCCGCCGTATCGGCCTGTTCGGCGGCGGCAGCCGCCACCCTGTCGCGCTTCTCCCGGCGGGCCAGCACCACGAAGCCGACCGGGACACCGGCGGCGAACAGCCACCACTGCACGGCGTACGCCATGTGCGGGCCGATGGAGCTGTCGTCGGGGGCCTCGATCAGCTCGGGGGTGTCGCCCTTCGGCTCCGGCCCGGTCTGCTCGATGTAGCCGCCGAGCACCGGCCGGGACAGGAGCTTCGCCTGCTGGGCGCTGTTGATCAGCATCACCTGGCGGTCCGGCAGGTCGGAGAGATCCTTGATGCCGCTGCTGCCCGTCGTCTCGTCGGCCTTGAGCCGCCCGGTGACGGTCACCTCGCCCCTGGGCACGGCCGGGACGTCGGGGAAGGCGTGCTGGTCGGCGGCGGACGGGACCCAGCCACGGTTGATCATGACCGTGCCGCCGCCCTTGAGGTCGAACGGGATCAGCACATGGACGCCGATGCTGCCGTCGGTGGCGGTCCTGCGCCGGACGACGACCTCGTGCTTCTCGTCGTACGTCCCCGTGGCCGTCACCGCACGCCAGTAGTCGGCGCGCGGCACGACATGACCGGGGGACGTGAGCCCGGCGACGGGAACGGGCTTCGCCTTGAGGTTCCGCGAGATCAGGGCGTTCTGCGCGACCTTGTGCTCATGCCGGTGCAGCTGCCAGAAACCCAGCTCGACCATCGTCGGAATCAGGACGAGGGTGATCAGGGCGAGAATCAGCCACTGCCGGGTCAACAGGAAGCGGTACACCCCATGACGGTACAACTGCGTCATGGGGTGCATTGCGGAGGGGGTGGGGGCCGGGGTGCGGCGCTAGGGTCTGTCCGACGACAGGCCCTGGGTGCTCAGACTTTGTCGATGATCCCCACCTTCCCCTCCGCGCGGGCGCAGTGGCCGCCGCAGAACCAGTGGCCGTCGACCTCGACGCCCTGGCCGATGACCTGGACCCGGCAGTGCTCACAGATGGGCGCCATGCGGTGAATGGCGCAGGAGAAGCAGTCGAAGACATGTACCGCGCCCTGGGCGTGGACTTCGAAGGACATCCCGTAGTCGTTTCCGCATACCTCGCAACGTGCCATGCGCCACAGGGTGGGACGCCGGGGCGGCGGCGGGCGAGCGGCGGGCGGGCGAGTCGCCCCCGGTTCACTCCGATGACCGCGTCGGCCCCGGCACCTTCGCTGCCGCGGCCACGTCCCTCAGCAGATGGGTGAAGGCGCTCTCGTCCAGGATCGGGGTGCCGAACGATTTGGCCTTCACCGTCTTCGACGTCGCCGCGTCCGGGTCGTTGGTGACGAGCAGACTCGTCAGCCGGGAGACGCTCGTCGCCACATGGAGCCCCGCCTCGACGGCCCGGTCCTCCAAGAGCTCGCGGTCGATCGACGTGTCGCCGGAGAACGCCACCCGCATGCCCTGCATGAGAGGTTTGTCCTTCTCGTACCGTCCCGGATTCGGATGCGGGCAGGCCGGGCGCTTGCGTGAGGGGCGCCAGCTGTTCTGTGCCCCGTACGAGGGCTGGTAGCCGATCCGCGGGGTGACGGGTGAGTCCGACCACTCGGTCAGCGGCCGGCACTCCAGGAGCGGCAGCCGCACCCCGTCCCGCGCGGCCGCGTGCAGGCTCGGGCGGAACGCCTCGGCCAGTACACGGGCGTCGTCCAGCGCGTGGTGGGCGCGCTCCTGCACCACGCCGAAGTGCGCGGCCAGCGACTCCAGCTTGTGGTTGGGCAGCGGCAGCCGCAGCTCCTTGGAGAGCGCGATGGTGCACAGCCGCTGCTGGACGGGGGCGATCACCGCGGCCCGTGCGTACTCCCGGGCCAGCATCGACCAGTCGAAGGCGGCGTTGTGCGCGACGAGCACCCGGTCGGCGAGGCGCTCGGAGAGCTGGGCGGCGACCTCGGGGAAGAGCGGGGCGCCTTCCAGGACATCGCTCGTCAGACCGTGGATCCAGACGGGACCGGGATCGCGCTCCGGATTGACGAGGGTGTACCAGTGGTCCTCGACGTTGCCCCGCGCGTCCAGGCGGTAGACGGCGGCGGACACTATCCGGTCGTCGCGTGCGAGTCCGGTGGTCTCCACGTCGACGACCGCGTACCCCTGCGGGTAGGCGGTCGGCCACGGTGCTGCGGTCTGGCGGTCGTCGAGCATGGTCACAGAGAATACGGGCCGCCACCGACAGTCCCCTATTCGGCCGTCAACCGGGGCTCTCGCAGCCGGCCAGCAGCCCGTCGACCAGCGCCCGCAGGGAGGTGACGAACAGCCGCTCCGGATCGGCCGGCCGGGCCAGCGCACGGGCCAGTGCCGGGTCGTCGCCCGCGGAGGAGGCCGACCACAGCTCGCCCTCGCCCGGGGACTGGACGGGGGACCGCTCCCGGTTGCGCTCGACGAGCAGGAAGCCGACGGTGTGGAACTGCACCGCCCGCACCGCGGCGGCCGCCCGGGCGCCGCGCAGCCCTGCGGCGTGCACCTCGTGGACCAGCGCCCGCTGGGCCGGCAGGAACATCCGTTCCGTCAGTCCCCGTTCGTGGACCATGGCGATCAGATGCGGCCGGGCGCGCAGCTCCCGGCGGAGCCCGCGGGCCACGGAGACGATCCGGGCGGCCGGGGTGCGGCCGACGGGGCGCAGGGTGCCCATCTCGCGGACGGTGCGCTCGACCAGGGCGTCCAGCAGCGACTCGCGGTTGCCGATGTGCCAGTAGATCGAGGTGACGGCGGTGCCCAGCTCCGCGGCCAGCTTGCGCATGGTCAGGGTCTGCGGACCATGCTGCCGCACGAGCCCGGCAGCGGCCGCGAGGATCTCCTCACGCGTCAGCGGTGATCGAGCCACAGCTCCTCCAGACCTCGCAACTCCATTACACGCACGGCTCTTTACCCTTCAAGAGCTCCGGTGTAACTGTGTTACAGAGCCCGGTACGGACAACCGAGAAGGGTGGCACCGCATGGCACGTGTACGGTACGGCGCGCGCACCGAGGCCGAGATCGCGGCGGCCCGCGAGGCCCGCTCCCGGCTCCCCGACATCTGGTCCACCGGCGTCGCCGCCGTCTGGGAGAGCGACCCGGACGCGGTGGCCGCCGTCCTCCCGCCGCCCCTCAAACCCTCCGCGCGCCCGCTGGTCCGGGCGAACATCAGCAAGGTCGATCTCCCCGGCTACCCCCTCGGCGCGGGCTCCGTCGCCGTCGCCGCCGTCCACGACGGGCACGAGGGCTGGTACCCCCTGGTCATGCCGATGACCCACGAGCGGGCCCTGACCGGCGGCCGCGAGGTGTTCGGCGAGCCGAAGAAGCTCGGCGAGGTGCGGGTGGAGCGCGAAGGACTCGTGGTGCACGCCTCGCTCGCCCGCCACGGCATCGCCTTCGTCGAGATCCGCGGCGCCGTCACCGAACCGCTCCCGCTGCCCCCACTGGTCACCAAGCTCGACTTCTACTTCAAGTTCCTGCCCGCGGCGGACGGCGACGGCTTCGACTCCGGCCCCGTCCTGATCCACTGCACCCGCCACGAGAAGGTCCGCCGGCTGGAGCGGATCACCGGAGACGTGGTGCTGCGCGAATCCATGTACGACCCGGTCGCCGACCTTCCCGTACTGCGCCTCCTCGACCTCACCATCGGCGAGAAGACCAGCGACCAGCGGGGCCGGGCCGTCGAGCGGGTGAGCGCCGACGCGCTCCTGCCGTACATCCACCAGCGCTACGACGATCCGCAGCAGATTCACGACGGCCCGCCGCGAGGGAGCGTCCGATGAGGCTTCAGGAGGGACAGACAGCCGTCGTCACCGGCGCCGCGAGCGGCGTCGGGTTCGCGATGGCCCGCAGGTTCGCGGCCGAGGGGCTGAACGTCGTCCTCGCCGACGTGGAGGAGGGCGCGCTCGACAAGGCGGCGGGGGAACTGAGCCGCGAGGGCGCGCGGGTGCTCGCCGCGGTCGTCGACGTCGGCGAACGCGATTCCGTCACCGCGCTCGCCGACACCGCGTACGACACCTTCGGGGCCGTGCACGTGCTGTGCAACAACGCCGGTGTCGGCTCCGGCGCCGAGGGCCGGATGTGGGAACACGACCCGAACGACTGGAAATGGGCCTTCGCCGTCAACGTGTGGGGCGTCTTCCACGGCATCCAGGCCTTCCTGCCGCGCATGCTGGAGGGCGGCGCCCCCGGCCACGTCGTCAACACCTCCTCCGGCGACGGCGGGATCGCCCCGCTGCCCACCGCGTCCGTGTACGCCGTCACCAAGTCCGCCGTCGTCACGATGACCGAGTCGCTGTACGCGCACCTGCGGGCGGAGGGCGCCCCGGTCGGCGCCTCGGTCCTCTTCCCCGGCCCCCACATGCTGCGCACCGGACTGTGGGAGTCGCACCGCAACCGGCCGGAGCGGTACGCCAAGGAGCGCCCGCGCCGGACCCCGTACCGCAGCCTCGGCCAGTGGGAGAGCGCCATGCGGGCGGCGGGCCACGAGGTGGAGTTCACACCGGTGGAGGACGTCGCCGCGACCGTCGTGGACGGGATACGCGCCGACCGCTTCTGGATGCTGCCCGACAGCGAGCACAGCGACCGCCAGATCCGCGCCAGGTCGCAGTCGATGCTCGACCGTTCCAATCCGTCGTACCTGGAGAGCTTCGTACTCGACTGAGGAGACAGGACCCCGCGATGACCGACGACCCGTACCTGATCATCTCCTCCGACTGCCACGCCGGACTGCCCACCGAGGAGTACCGGCCCTACCTGGAGCGCCGCTTCCACCGTGAGTTCGACGACTTCCTGGCCGGCCGGGACCGCCGTCGCGAGGAGATGACCCGCCTCGGCGTACGCAACGAGGCCTTCGCCGACAAGTGGTTCCGCGACAACGAGGAGGGGCTGAGGGGCGGCTGGGACGCCGGGCAGCGTCTCAAGGAGCTCGACGGCGACGGCGTGGCGGCCGAGGTCGTCTTCCCCGACGCGGACGCCGTCGACAGCCGCACCGCGGCCCCCTTCGGGGTCGGTCTCGGCCTCTCCGGGGACCAGGACCCCGAGCTGGGCATGGCCGGGGCGCAGGCCCACAACCGCTGGCTCGCCGACTTCGTCTCGCAGCACCCCGAGCGCCACTGCGGCGTCGCCCTGCTGCCCGTCACCGGCGAGAGGGACCGGGTCGTCGCCGAGATCCACCGGGCGAAGGAGTCCGGTCTGGGCGCCCTGATGATCCCCTCCATGTGGGTCGACAAGGCCCCCTACCACGACCGCCGTTACGACCCCGTGTGGGCGGCCGCCGCCGAGACGGGCATGCCGGTCGTCACCCACTCCGGCGCGGCGCCCCGCCACGAGTACGGCGATCACCTCGGCATCTACGTCTCCGAGGTCACCTGGTGGCCCTCCCGTCCGCTCTGGTTCCTCCTCTGGTCGGGCGCCCTCGAACGGCACCCCGGGCTGAGGTTCGGCGTCGCGGAGTCCGGCTGCTGGTGGCTGCCGAACCTCCTGTGGTTCATGGACCGGCTCTACCTCGGCGCCCACGGCGGCAAGAAGCTCTCCCCGTTCGCCGAACTCAGGCGCCCGCCGCACGAGTACCTCGACCGGCAGGTGTTCGTCTGCGCCACGAACACCAAACGCCGGGAGCTCGCCCAGCGGTACGAGATCGGCGTCGGCAACATCCTGTGGGGCAGCGACTTCCCGCACCCGGAGGGCACCTGGCCGAACACCGCGAGGTGGCTGCGCGACACCTTCCACGACATCCCCGTCGCCGAGACCCGCGTGATGCTGGGCCTCGCCGCCGCCGAGGTCTTCGGCTTCGACACGGACAAGCTCGCCCCGCTGGCCGCGCGCATCGGCCCCACCCCCGCCGACCTGGGCCAGAGCACCGACCAGGCAGCGGTCGAGGCGTCCTGGGCCCGCTCGCGCGAGGTCGGCCGGCACTGGCTGACCGACCACGACTTCCCGGTCCTGGGGGTCTCGTGATGGACCGCTACACCGTCATCTCCGCCGACTGCCACGCCGGTGCCGACCTCCTCGACTACCGGCCCTACCTGGAGTCGAAGCACCACGACGACTTCGACGCCTGGGCAGCCGCCTACGTCAACCCGTACGAGGACCTGGTCGCCGACACCGCCGACCGCAACTGGAACTCGGACCGCCGACTCGCCGAACTGGAGGCAGACGGAATCGTCGCGGAAGTCGTCTTCCCCAACACCATCCCGCCCTTCTTCCCCTCCGCCTCCCTGATGGCGCCCGCGCCCTCCCGGCAGGAGTACGAACAGCGCTGGGCCGGCCTGCGCGCCCACAACCGCTGGCTGGCCGACTTCTGCGCCGCCGCGCCCGGCCGAAGGGCGGGCGTCGCGCAGATCCTCCTCAACGACCCGGCCGAGGCGGTCCGCGAGATCCGCCGCACCACGCGGGCGGGGCTCACCGGCGGCATCCTGCTGCCCGGCGCCCCACCTGGCAGCGGAATCCCGGAGCTGTACTCCGAGGTGTACGACCCGCTGTGGGCGGTCTGCGCGGAGCTCGGCGTTCCGGTCAACCACCACGGCGGCTCCGCCTCCCCGCCGCTCGGCGACGAACCGGCGGCCCGCGCCGTCTTCATGGTGGAGACCACCTGGTTCTCGCACCGGGCGCTGTGGCACCTGATCTTCGGCGGGGCCTTCCGCCGCCACCCCGGGCTGAAACTGGTCCTCACCGAACAGGGATCGGGCTGGATCCCGGGGGTCGTGGAGATGCTCGACTACTACCACGGGCGGCTGGTCGCGGCGGCGACCCGTGCGGCCACCGCCGAGTCCAAGTTCGGTGCCGGGCTCGCCGCTTCGATGGGCGCGAGCCCCAGTGAGGTCTGGCGCGAGAACTGCTACGTGGGCGCCAGCTTCATGCGCCCGCACGAGGTGCCGCTGCGCGAACGGATCGGCCTCGACAAGATCATGTGGGGCAGCGACTACCCGCACGACGAGGGCACCGCCCCGTACTCGCGGGAGGCCCTGCGGATCGCGTACGCCGGACTGCCGCCGGCCGAGATCGCGGCCATGACCGGCGGGAACGCGGCCCGAGTCTACGGATTCGACCTGCCCGCCCTCGACCGCATCGCGGCGACCGTCGGCCCGACAGCCGAGGAGATCGCCGAACCCCTGAAGGAGGTCCCGGCGGACGCCACGAGCCCCGCTTTCGCACGGGGTGGGTCGGTACGCGTCTGGTGAGCGAGGTGAGACCATCCCCGGGTGACGGATATGCAGGCGCACCACGAACCGCACGGCAACGGCCTGGGCGCGCGGCTGAACTGGCTGCGCGCCGCGGTCCTCGGGGCCAACGACGGCGTCGTCTCCACCGCGGGCCTCGTCGTCGGCGTCGCCGGGGCCACCGACGACCGCGGCACCCTGCTGACGGCGGGCTTGGCCGGGCTGCTGGCCGGGTCCATGTCGATGGCCGCGGGCGAGTACGTGTCGGTCTCCACCCAGCTCGATTCGGAGAAGGCCGCACTGGCCACCGAGAGGCGCGAGCTCCAGGAGACCCCGGAGGCCGAACTCGCCGAGCTCACCGGCCTGCTGGAGGGCAAGGGACTCAGCCGGGAGGTGGCCCGCGAGGCCGCTGTGCAGCTCACCGCACGCGACGCGCTGCGCGCCCATGCCGAGGTCGAGCTGGGCATCGACCCGGACGACCTGACGAACCCCTGGCACGCGGCCGGGGCCAGTTTCCTCGCGTTCACGGCCGGTGCGCTGCTTCCCCTGCTGGCGATCGTGCTGCCGCCGTCATCGGTCCGCCTCCTGGTGACCGTGGTGTCCGTGCTCGCGGCCCTGTCCCTGACGGGCTGGTGGAGTGCCCGGCTGGGCGCCGCGGCCCCGGGCCCGGCGGTGCTGCGCAACATGGGCGGGGGAGCGGTGGCGATGGCGGTGACGTATGCGGCGGGGGAGCTGCTGGGGGCGGCGGGGGTGTGAGGACCGGTGCCCGCCGTTGGCAGAAGGCGCCAAAAGCCGCTGACAGCATGTCTCGCATACTTGTTGGTAACAACGTCTAGGCGGGGCCGGATCCGGGGCCCTACGGTGCAGGCATGCCGACGAACCTGCCCGATGTAGTGCTCTGGTCCATACCGGCCTTCGTCCTGCTCACCGTTCTGGAGATGGCGCTCCACCATTTCCACCCCGACGAGGACGCCGCCGGTTACGAGGCGAAGGACGCCGCCACCAGCATCACCATGGGGCTGGGCAGCCTGGCCTTCGACCTGCTGTGGAAAGTGCCCATCGTCGCGGTCTACACCGCGGTGTACGAACTGACCCCGCTCCGCGTCCCGCTCCTGTGGTGGACCGTTCCGCTGATGCTGCTGGGGCAGGACTTCCTCTACTACTGGTCGCACCGCGGCCACCACGTCATCCGGATCCTCTGGGCCTGCCACGTGGTCCACCACTCCAGCCGGAAGTTCAACCTCTCCACGGCGCTGCGCCAGCCCTGGACCTCGCTGACCGTCTGGCCGTTCTACCTCCCGCTGATCGCCTGCGGCGTCCACCCGGCGGCCCTGGCCTTCTGCTCGTCGGCCAACCTCGTCTACCAGTTCTGGGTGCACACCGAGCGGATCGACAAGCTGCCCCGGCCCTTCGAGTACGTACTGAACACCCCCTCCCACCACCGGGTGCACCACGCCTCCCAGGGCGGCTACCTCGACCGGAACTTCGGCGGCATCCTGATCGTGTGGGACCGGTGGTTCGGCTCCTTCACCGCGGAGACGGAGCGGCCCGTGTTCGGGCTCACGAAGAACATCGACACGTTCAACCCGCTGCGGGTCGCCACCCACGAGTACGCCGCCATCGCCCGCGACGTGCGTGCGGCGGGCAGCTGGAGCGAGCGGGCCGGGCGGGTCTTCCGCGGTCCAGGCTGGCAGCCCGCCACGGCGGGTAAGGGGAAGGCCCTCACGGCCGCCCCCGTGCGGGAGCGCACCGGATGAGCGCCGGTGGGCTGCCGGACGGCCGGCGGGAGCGTCTCGTACGCCCCTTGCTCATCGCCTTCCTCGCCGCGTGCGCCGCCGACCTCGCGGGGCTCCTGGCCGGAAGCGACGTCCTTCACCTCGTCGCCAAGCCGTTGCTGATGCCGCTCCTCGCCGCGTACGCCGCCGCCCGGCGCGGGCCCCGGCTGCTGATCGCGGCCCTGCTCTGCGGCTGGACCGGGGACGTGTTCCTGCTGGCCGACGCCGATCTAGCCTTCCTCGTCGGGATGGGCGGCTTCGCCGCCGGGCACCTCTGCTATCTGCGGCTCTTCGGCCGGGCCCGCGGCGCCCTGCTGCCCGGGATCGGGTACGCGGCGGTCCTCACCGTCTTCGTCGTCCTGATCTGGGACGGGCTGCCGGCCGGGCTGCGGGTCCCGATGGCCGGCTACAGCCTGCTGCTGACCGCCATGGCCTACCGGTCCGGGGTCCTCGGCCGGTACGCGGCCGCCGGTGGCGCGCTCTTCCTGCTCTCCGACGCCCTGATCGCCACCGGCATCGCCGACTGGCCGCAGCCGCCCGCCCCCGGCTTCTGGGTCATGCTCACCTACGTGGCCGCGCAGCTCCTGCTGACCCTGGGCGCGCTCGCCCCGGGGGCGAAATGGGCCGGTGTGACCCATGGGGCGTACCGTGAGCGGGGTATCAGCATCTGAGATCAGCAAGGACCCCCACGCATGCGCGCCACCGTCATCCACGCACCCCACGACATCCGCGTGCAGGAGGTCCCCGACCCGGTGATCCAGCAGCCCACCGACGTGGTGGTGCGGGTCCTGCGGGCCTGCATCTGCGGCAGCGACCTGTGGGCCTACCGCGGCGAGTCCGCCCGGCAGCCGGGTCAGAGGATCGGCCACGAGTTCCTGGGGACCGTCGAGGAGGCGGGTTCCGAGGTCAACGGCTTCGCCGTCGGCGACCTCGTCGTCGTCCCCTTCGTCTGGTCCGACGGCACCTGCACCTACTGTGCCGAGGGGCTCACCACCTCCTGCCCGCAGGGCGGCTTCTGGGGCTCGGCCGGCTCCGACGGCGGCCAGGGCGAGGCCGTACGCGTCCCGTTCGCCGACGGCACGCTGGTCAAGCTCCCCGCCGCCGCGGCCTCCGACGACCACCTGCTCACCGCGCTGCTCGCCCTCTCCGACGTCCTCGGCACCGGCCACCACGCCGCCGTGGGCGCCGGTGTGAAGCGCGGCTCCACGGTCGCCGTCGTCGGCGACGGAGCCGTCGGCCTGTGCGGCGTCATGGCCGCCAAGCGGCTCGGCGCCGAGCGGATCATCGCACTCGGCCGCCACCGGGCGCGTACCGACATCGCCCGGGACTTCGGCGCGACCGACGTCGTCGCCGAGCGCGGCGAAGCGGCTGTCGCGGCGGTACGGGAACTGCTCGGCGGCGAGGGCGCCCAGGCGGTCATCGAGGCCGTCGGCACCGAGCAGTCGATGCGCACCGCCATCGGCATCACCCGCGACGGCGGCTCGATCGGCTACGTCGGCGTGCCGCACGGCAGCGGCACCGGACTGGACCTCGGCGTCATGTTCGACCGGAACATCGCCCTGCGCGGCGGCGTAGCCCCCGTGCGCGCCTACATCCCGGAGCTGCTCCCCGACGTGCTGTCCGGCACCATCGACCCGTCGCCCGTCTTCGACCTGACCGTCGGCCTCGACGAGGTACCGGCCGGCTACAAGTCGATGGACGAGCGGACGGCGCTGAAGGTCCTCATCAAGCCGTGAGCCGGTGCGGGGGCCGGACCACCGGCCCCCGCACCGTCCGCTACCAGCGCACGGCGTCCAGCGCGTCCACCACTCCGGCCCCGTAGAAGCCGTTGCGGTTCGTGCCGCCCTCGCAGACCGCGTCGACCGTGCCGTCGCGGTTGATGTCGTACGGGTCACCGCACGCCGTGGCGTCGGCCTGGATCGTCAGCAGGGCCTTGACCGCGGCCGCCGAAGCGTAGGGGTGCTTCGACTTGATCAGGGCCACGACGCCCGCGACATGCGGGGAAGCCATCGAGGTCCCGGCCTTGTAGCCGTACTTGCCGCCCGGCAGCGTGGAGAGGATGAGACCGCTCGTCGCGGGCGGTGCGGGCGTCTGGTAGCTCGTCGAGTCGCCGCCCGGCGCGGCCACGTCGATGACGCCGTTCCCGTAGTTCGAGTACGAGGCCTTCAGCCCCTTCGCGCCCGTCGCCGAGACCGTCACGACACCCGGCAGCATCGTCGGGATGTCGAAGCACTGCTTCGGGTCGATGGTCCGGGTCACCGGCTCGGTGTCGTTCGGGCTGGTCGAGTCCTCGATCGTGTCGGCCGCCAGGTCCTCGGCCGAGTTGCCCGCCGCGGCGACGTTGACCGTGCCCTTGCTCTCGGCGTACCGCGTGGCCCGGGCGACCGCCTCGACGAGCGCGCCCTGGTCCGGGTCGTTCTTGCAGTTGTAGAGCCACGGGTCGGTGTAATAGCTGTTGTTCGTGACGTCGACGCCGTGGTCGGCGGCCCAGACGAAGCCGCAGACGACGGACTCCGTGTAGAAGAAGCCGCCCGGGTTCGCCACCTTGATGCCGGCGACCTTCACGCCCGGCGCGACCCCCGTCACCCCGATGCCGTTCTTCGCGGCGGCTATCGTGCCCGCGACATGCGTGCCGTGATCGCTCTCCCCGGCCGCCGGACGCCAGGCGCCCTCCGTGGTGTCCGGGGCGCCGGAGACACAGTTCGCCGAGGCGGACCGGTCGAAGTTCGGGGCGAGGTCCGGATGGGTGTCGTCGACGCCCGTGTCGATGACCGCGACCGTGACCTTCGAGCTGCCCAGCGACTTCTCGTGCGCCTTGTCCGCCTTGATGGCGGGCAGGTCCCACTGCAGCGGCTCCAGCGGGTCCTGGCCCGCCGTCGCCTGCGCCGCCGCGGTCCGCTCCTGCTCGGCCGTCAGCGGCTGCTCGACACCGATGTCCTTGGTGGCCTGCGGCACGATCGGGTTGGTGCGGGTGGCGCCCGCGGAGTCGACACCTCTGACCCGGCGTATCGCCTGCGCGAACTGCGGGTTCTGCGAATGGGCGACGATGACCCCGATCCGGTCGTAGGCGATCACCACCGTGCCGCCCGCCCGCTCGATCGCCTTGCGCACCTGCTTGACGGTGCCGTGACCGCCGCGGGTGTTGACCACGTACGACAGTTTCGGTCCGTCCGTCGACACCGCCGCCGCGGGCGCGTCCTGCGCCGGGGCGGCGGAGGCGGTGCCCGTCGGCAGGAAGCCGAGCGAGGCGGTGAGGGCCAATCCGACGGGCAGCGTCAGTGCGCGCGTGCGTCCGGATCCCAGATGAGCCATGGGGTCTCCACTTCATCCGTATCAGTCGACCGGACACGGGCTGTGTCCAGTCGCGTACATGACGAGTGAAGCTATCGCCGATCATCCCCGCTCATCAATGATTCCGGGAGAACCGATTCGGGCCGGAGCGTCCGAAGGGGTGACGCGGAGTGGGCCGAAACCGAGGTGAACCGCTTCGCCGCGCGCCGCGTGCCGTTGTCAGGGGAAGCGCACCATCACTCCCCGATATCGAGGTCCCCAGTGAAATCCACCGTCCCCACCACCACCGCACCCGCGTCGCGAGGAGATTCCGTGGCTACCGATGCACCGCCGCCCGAGGGCAGTACGGAGACCGGCCCCGCCCAGCCCACGACCGAGGCGTTCGTCGCGGAGCAGGCGAGCCAGGAATTCGGCGAACTCCGCCGCTCGTACCGCTCGTTCGCCTTCCCCCTGACCATCGCCTTCGTCCTCTGGTACCTGCTGTACGTGCTGCTCTCCAACTACGCCGGCGGCTTCATGGGCACCAAGGTGTACAGCAACTTCAACGTGGCCTTCGTCTTCGGCCTCGCCCAGTTCCTCACCACGTTCCTCATCGCCTGGTTCTACTCGCGGCACGCCAACGCGAAGCTCGACCCGAAGGCCGAGGCCATCAAGTCCCGTATGGAGGCCGACGCATGAGCGCCGCGTACCACTCCCAGAACGTCGTGACGCTCGCCGCCTCGTCGACCAGCGAGCACCGGCCGCTGATCATCTCCCTCTTCGCGCTCTTCGTCGTCGCGACCCTCGGCATCACCGTCTGGGCCGGCCGCCAGACCAAGAGCGCCTCCGACTTCTACGCGGGCGGCCGCCAGTTCACCGCCTTCCAGAACGGACTCGCGGTCTCCGGCGACTACATGTCCGCCGCCTCGTTCCTCGGCATCGCCGGAGCCATCGCCCTCTTCGGCTACGACGGCTTCCTCTACTCCATCGGCTTCCTCGTCGCCTGGCTCGTGGCGCTGCTGCTGGTAGCCGAACCGCTGCGCAACTCCGGCCGGTACACCATGGGCGACGTCCTCGCCTACCGGATGCGCCAGCGCCCGGTCCGTACCGCCGCGGGCGTCTCCACCATCATCGTCTCGATCTTCTACCTGCTCGCACAGATGGCGGGCGCGGGAGTTCTGGTCTCGCTGCTCCTCGGCATCACCAGCGACGCCGGAAAGATCCTCATCGTTGCGCTGGTCGGCGTACTGATGATCGTGTACGTCACCATCGGCGGCATGAAGGGCACCACCTGGGTGCAGATGGTCAAGGCCGTGCTCCTCATCGCGGGTGCCATCCTGATGACCTTCATGGTGCTGTGGAAGTTCGACTTCAACGTCTCCGACCTGCTGGGCACCGCCGCCGAGAAGAGCGGCCACGGAGCCTCGTTCCTGGAGCCCGGACTCAAGTACGGGGCCACCGGCACCTCGAAGCTGGACTTCCTCTCCCTCGGCATCGCCCTGGTGCTGGGCACCGCCGGACTGCCGCACATCCTGATCCGCTTCTACACGGTGCCGACCGCCAAGGCCGCCCGTAAGTCGGTCAACTGGGCCATCGGCATCATCGGCGCGTTCTACCTGATGACGATCGCGCTCGGCTTCGGCGCCGCGGCCCTCATCGGCCCGGACGAGATCAGGGCGAAGAACCCGGCAGGCAACGCGGCGGCCCCGCAGCTCGCCGAGTACCTCGGCGGGGTCGGCACCACCGGCGGCGCCGTCATGCTCGCCGTCATCTCCGCCGTCGCCTTCGCCACCATCCTCGCCGTGGTCGCGGGACTCACCCTCGCCTCCTCGTCCTCCTTCGCCCACGACATCTACGCCAACGTCATCCGCAAGGGGAAGGCCACCGAGAAGGAGGAGATGCGGGCCGCGCGCTGGGCCACCGTGTTCATCGGCGCCGCCGCGATCCTGCTGGGCGCCTTCGCCCGCGACATGAACGTCGCCGGTCTGGTGGCACTCGCCTTCGCCGTCGCCGCCTCGGCCAACCTGCCGACGCTGCTCTACAGCCTGTTCTGGAAGCGGTTCACCACCCAGGGCGCGCTGTGGTCCATCTACGGCGGCCTCGCCAGCTCGGTGATCCTGGTGCTGTTCTCGCCGGTCGTCTCCGGAAACGCGAAGACCTCGATGTTCAAGGGCGTCGACTTCGCCTGGTTCCCGCTGGAGAACCCGGGCCTGATCTCCATCCCGCTGGGCTTCCTGCTCGGCTGGATCGGCTCCCTCCTGTCCAAGGAGGAGCCCGACAAGGGCAAGTACGCCGAGCTGGAGGTCAAGTCCCTCACCGGCATCGGAGCCCACTAGAGAGCAGGAGTTCACACAGGAGAGCGCATCCCGCGCCCTCCGCTCCCGCGGCCGCGTCGTAGAGTCCTACGACGCGGCCGCGCCGCTCCTCGTGTCAAACGGGCCCCTCCGTTGTCAGAGGTCTCGCGTAGTCTCGGAAGAGTCAGATACCGCAACCGGAGAAGTCGCCGGGGGAGGGGGCCCACCATGCTCATCGACACCTACGACCGGGTTGCGACTGACCTGCGCGTCTCGCTGACCGACCGCTGCAACCTGCGCTGCACCTACTGCATGCCCGAGGAAGGCCTGCAGTGGCTGGCCAAGCCCGACCTGCTCAGTGACGACGAGATCGTCCGGCTCGTCCGCATCGCCGTCTCACAGCTCGGCATCACCGAGGTCCGCTTCACCGGCGGAGAGCCCCTGCTGCGCCCCGGACTCGTCTCCATCGTCCAGCAGTGCGCGGCCCTGGAGCCCCGCCCGAAGATGTCGCTCACGACCAACGGCATCGGACTCAAGCGGACCGCCGCCGCGCTCAAGACCGCAGGCCTGGACCGGGTCAACGTCTCCCTGGACACCCTGCGCCCCGAAGTCTTCAAGACCCTCACCCGCCGCGACCGCCACCATGACGTCCTGGCCGGACTCGAGGCCGCCCGCGAGGCCGGCCTCACCCCCGTCAAGGTCAACACCGTCCTGATGCCGGGGCTCAACGACGACGAGGCCCCCGACCTCCTCGCCTGGGCCGTGGAGAACGAGTACGAGCTCCGCTTCATCGAGCAGATGCCGCTCGACGCCCAGCACGGCTGGAAGCGCGACGGCATGATCACGGCCGGTGACATCCTCCAGTCGCTGCGCACCCGCTTCGAGCTCACCGCCGAGGAGGACGGCGAACGCGGCTCCGCCCCCGCCGAGCGCTGGCTCGTGGACGGCGGCCCCCACCGCGTCGGCGTCATCGCCTCCGTCACCCGGCCGTTCTGCCGGGCCTGCGACCGCACCCGGCTCACCGCCGACGGACAGGTGCGCACCTGCCTGTTCGCCCGCGAGGAGACCGACCTGCGCGGCGCCCTGCGCTCCGAGGCCCCGGACGAGGAGATCGCCCGGCTCTGGAAGCTCGCCATGTGGGGCAAGAAGGCCGGCTCCGGCCTCGACGACCCGTCGTTCCTCCAGCCCGACCGCCCGATGTCCGCGATCGGCGGATAGCCGCTTGTTCACGAGGACTTTTTACGAGGACGGCGAGTCCGGCGACTCCCACTCGGCCAGCGTCACCACGTCCTTCAGGAAGCCCCGCACCCCCAGGAACTGCGACAGGTGCTCCCGGTGCTCGTCACAGGCCAGCCAGGTCTTGCGGCGGTCGGGAGTGTGCAGCTTCGGGTTGTTCCAGGCGAGCACCCACACGGCATCGGCGCGGCAGCCCTTGGCCGAGCAGACGGGGGCGGTGGCAGCGGCCGCGGAATCGGGTTCTGGGGAGTTCACGGACTCAACCCTAAGGCTTGGGCAGGACGGCGATCCTGCGGCATCCCCGCCGGAGAAATGGCGACGCCGAGCAGCCACGGGGGGAGCTGCCCGGCGTCGGTCCGTCGCTCCGACGGGGGATGCGGAGCGCTCACGAAGTATGTCACGCAGACCCGGGTGCGGTGCACTGGAACTTCATGATTGATCTGAGCTTTTCTTGAGCTTGGGTCCGCCCCGGACTCAGCCGTGCTCCTGCGGATCCGGGCTTCGGAAAGCGCGTCCGGATTCCGGACCGGGCTCCGTCGGCCCCGCCATCGGCGCCGCGTCCAGCACGGGCCGCGTGGCCGCCGGAATGAAGGTCGAGGGAATGGACGGGCTGTTCTCCCGGCCCGCGTTGGCGATGACGACCGCGACGTACGGCAGCAGAACGCCCAGCGCGAGCGCCACGATCGCCACATGACGTTCCACGTTCCACAGGACTGCCGCGGCGACCACCGAAACCGTGCGCACCGACATCGAGATCACATACCGCCGCTGCCTGCCGCGCACGTCCTCCGCGAGCCCCTGCCGCGCCCCCGTGATCCGGAAGACCTCCGCACCGCTGTGCTTCCCCAACACGTCTCCACCACCCTTCCCCGAGCTCATGACGAACTGGGGGAGACCCTCTGCTGCGCCGGACGCTCCCCGGACCGGACCGGATCCCACGGTACGCCCGGTGTCCCCCCGGTTCGATGCCGGGGCGCGCCGCGTGCGTACGCGTCCCCGCCCGTCGCACGTACGGACCTGTCCGACGTGCGGCGTAGCCGAGCGGCACAGAGACTGGGCCATGCACGACACCGCGTCGTACGAGGAGGCGACATGAGCTGGCTGTGGGCAATCATCGTGGGTCTGGTGCTCGGTCTGATCGCTAAGGCGATCCTGCCGGGCAAGCAGCAGATCCCACTCTGGCTGACGGTCATTTTCGGCATGATCGGCAGCATCCTCGGCAATGCTGTCGCCACCTGGATCGGCGTCAACGACACCAAGGGCATCGACTGGACACGCCATGTGCTCCAGCTGATCGGAGCCGTGGTGGTGGTCGGTGTCGGCGACATGCTCTATGCCTCGATCCGGGGCAGCCGGGGCAGCCGGCAGAGGACCTGATCCGGGACGGACGCATGACGGCGGGGCACGCATCGTGCGTGCCCCGCCGTGCTGCTGTCCGTACTCGGCCGGCCGGCCGTGATGATGCCGGCCGCGCGTGGGATGCTGCCCGCGCGTGGGTCAGCCGGCCGTGACCTCGATCGCCGCCAGGTTCTTCTTGCCACGGCGCAGCACCAGCCAGCGCCCGTGCAGCAGCTCCTCGCGGGACGGCGCCGCCTCACCGTCGACGGCCTTCACGTTGTTCACGTAGGCGCCGCCCTCCTTGACCGTGCGACGGGCGCCCGACTTGCTCGGCGCCAGACCGGCCTCGACCAGCAGGTCGACCAGCGGACCGAGCTCGGTGACCTGCGCGTGCGGCACCTCGGAGAGCGCCGCGCCCAGCGTCGCCTCGTCCAGCTCACCGAGCTCGCCCTGACCGAACAGAGCCTTCGACGCGGCGATGACCGCGGCGCACTGCTCCGCGCCGTGCACCAGCGTCGTCAGCTCCTCGGCCAGCGCACGCTGCGCGGCCCGGGCCTGCGGCCGCTCCTCGGTGACCTTCTCCAGCTCCTCCAGTTCGGCGGGGCTCAGGAAGCTGAGGATGCGCATGTAGCGGGAGATGTCGCGGTCGTCCACGTTCAGCCAGAACTGGTAGAACGCGTACGGCGTGGTCATCTCGGCGTCGAGCCAGATGGCGCCGCTCTCGGACTTGCCGAACTTGGTGCCGTCCGCCTTCGTCATCAGCGGGGTCGCCAGCGCGTGCACGTCGGCGCCCGGCTCCAGGCGGTGGATCAGGTCGAGGCCCGCGGTGAGATTGCCCCACTGGTCGCTGCCGCCCTGCTGGAGGGTGCAGCCGTGGCGCCGGTACAGCTCGAGGAAGTCCATGCTCTGGAGCAGCTGGTAGCTGAACTCGGTGTAGCTGATGCCCTCGTCGGACTCCAGCCGCCGGGCGATGGACTCCTTGGTGAGCATCTTGTTGACCCGGAAGTGCTTGCCGATGTCCCGCAGGAACTCGATCGCGGACATGCCCGCGGTCCAGTCCAGGTTGTTCACCATGACCGCCGCGTTCTCGCCCTCGAAGGACAGGAACGGCTCGATCTGGGCCCGCAGCCGTGCCACCCAGGCGGCGATGGTCTCCGGGTCGTTCAGCGTGCGCTCGGCGGTCGGCCGCGGGTCACCGATCTGACCCGTCGCCCCGCCCACCAGGGCGAGCGGCCGCAGACCGGCCTGCTGGAGGCGGCGCATGGTGAGCACCTGCACCAGATGGCCGACGTGCAGACTCGCCGCGGTGGGGTCGTAGCCGCAATAGAACGTGACCGGACCGTCCGCGAGAGCCTTGCGCAGCGCGTCCTCGTCAGTGGACTGGGCGAACAGCCCGCGCCACTTCAGCTCGTCGACGATGTCCGTCACGGTTCCGTGTCTCCTCAGCTACGTGTATCGAATGAGCTGCCTCTACCGAAAGGCAACCGTCAGTCTAGGCGGGTCATACGCCCCGGCTCACCGAGCTCATGTTGAAGTCCGGGATGCGCAGCGCGGGCATCGCGGCCCGGGTGAACCAGTCGCCCCACTCGCGCGGCAGCGTCTTCTCCGTACGGCCGGCCTCCGTGGCCCGCGACAGCAGATCCACGGGGGACTCGTTGAAGCGGAAGTTGTTCACCTCACCGACCACCTCGCCGCCCTCCACGAGATACACGCCGTCCCGGGTCAGCCCGGTCAGCAGCAGCGTCGCCGGGTCGACCTCCCGGATGTACCACATGCAGGTCAGCAGCAGTGCGCGGCCGGTCGTCGCGGCCACCATCTCCTCCACGGACCGCTCCCCGCCGCCCTCCAGCAACAGGTTGTCGATCGCCGGGGCGAGCGGCAGCCCGGTCTCACCGGCCGTGTGCCGGGTCGTCGTCAGCTGTTCGAGCCGGCCGTCCCTGATCCAGTCGGTCCGGCCCAGTGGCAGCCCGTTGTCGAAGACCGACGCACCGTCCCCGGACGCGTGCGCGATGACGAACGGCGCGGACTCGAGCCCCGGCGCGTACGGGTCGCTGCGCAGGGTCAGCGGCAGCGGGGACAGGGTCTCGCCGAGCCGGGTCCCGCCCCCCGGCTTGGAGAACACCGTCCGGCCCTCGACGGCGTCCCGGGCGGTCGCCGACCACAGCTGGTAGATCAGCAGGTCGGCGACCGCGGTCGGGGGAAGCAGCGTCTCGTACCGCCCGGCGGGCAGCTCGATCCGGCGCTCCGCCCAGCCGAGACGCTGGGCCAGCTCGGCGTCCAGCTCGGCCGGGTCGACATCCTTGAAGTCACGGGTCGAGCGCCCCGCCCAGGCCGAACGCGACCGGTCGGGCGACTTGGCGTTCAGTTCCAGCGTCCCGTTCGGCTGGTCGTGGCGCAGCCGCAGCCCCGTAGACGTACCCAGGTAGGTCGACGTCATCTCGTGGTTCGCGAAGCCGTACAGCTCGCGGCCGCCGGAGCGGGCCCGGGCGAAGGCGTCGCCGAGCGCGGGCGCGAACGCCGCGAAGACGTCGGCCCCCGTCTCGGCGGGCCCGTCCGTGAAGTCGGGCGACTCCGGCACGCCGGTGACCAGCGGCTGCGCGTCCTCGGCCGGACCGGCCCCGCGCGCGGCGGCCTCGGCGGCCCGCACCAGCGGCTCCAGATCGGCCGCGGTGACGGCGGACCGGGACACCACACCGGAGGCGGCGCCCTCGGACCCGTCCACGGTGGCGATGACGGTCAGGGTCCGGCCCCGGGTCACCCCGTTCGTGGTGAGCGCGTTGCCCGCCCAGCGCAGATTGGCCGACGACTCCTCGTCGGCGATGACCACACAGCCGTCGGCGGTGGACAGTTCGAGCGCGCGCTCGACGATCTCGTGCGGCTTGCTGACGCGGCTCATCGCCCGGCCTCCTGCGTCGTGTTGAGGATGTTCACGCCTCGGAAGAGGGCGGAGGGGCAGCCGTGCGAGACGGCCGCGATCTGGCCCGGCTGGGCCTTGCCGCAGTTGAAGGCGCCGCCCAGGACGTACGTCTGCGGTCCGCCGACCTTCTCCATCGAGCCCCAGAAGTCCGTCGTCGTCGCCTGGTAGGCGACATCGCGCAACTGCCCGGCCAGCCTGCCGTTCTCGATCCGGAAGAACCGCTGCGCGGTGAACTGGAAGTTGTACCGCTGCATGTCGATCGACCAGGACCGGTCGCCGACCACATAGATCCCGCGCTCCACCCCGCCGATCAGATCCTCCGTGGAGAGCCCGCCGGGATCGGGTGCCAGCGACACGTTCGCCATCCGCTGCACGGGCACATGACCCGGCGAGTCGGCGAACGCGCAGCCGTTGGACCGGCCCAGACCCGTCAGCTTCGCGATCCGGCGGTCCAGCTGGTAGCCCACCAGCGTCCCGTCCTTGACGAGGTCCCAGGACTGCGCCTCGACGCCCTCGTCGTCGTACCCGATCGTCGCCAGCCCGTGCTCGGCGGTGCGGTCGCCAGTCACGTTCATCACCGGAGAGCCGTACGTCAGCTTGCCCAGCTGGTCGAAGGTGGCGAACGAGGTCCCGGCGTACGCCGCCTCGTACCCCAGCGTCCGGTCCAGCTCGGTGGCGTGGCCGATCGACTCGTGGATGGTCAGCCACAGATTGGACGGGTCGACGACCAGGTCGTACGCCCCCGCCTCGACGCTCGGGGCCCGCATCTTCTCGGCCAGCAGCCCGGGAATGGTCTCCAGCTCCGCGTCCCAGTCCCAGCCGGTGCCGGTCAGGTATTCCCAGCCGCGCCCCGCCGGGGGCGCGATCGTGCGCATCGAGTCGAACTCGCCGGTCGTCGCGTCCACGGCGACCGCGGTGACCTGCGGATGCACCCGCACCCGCTGCTGGGTGGTGACCGTGCCCGCCGTGTCGGCGTAGAACTTGTTCTCGTGGACGGTCATCAGGGAGGCGTCCACATGCGCGACGCCCGGGGCGCCCAGCAGTCGGCCGCTCCACTCGGCGAGCAGCCCCGCCTTCTCCTCGGCCGGTACGTCGAAGGGGTCGATGTCGTACGCCGACACCCAGGTGCGTTCCCCGTGTACGGGTTCGTCGGCGAGCTCCACCCTCTCGTCCGACCCCGCCGCCGCGATCACCTTCGCCGACAGCTTCGCCATGGCGACGGCCTGCGAGGCCACCCGCGCCGCGGCGTCCATCGTGAGATCCACCCCGGAGGCGAACCCCCACGCCCCGCCGTGCACCACCCGCACCGCGTACCCGAGATCGGTGGTGTCCGACGACCCCGCCGGCCGGGCGTCCCGCAGCCGCCAGGTGGCGCTGCGCACCCGCTCGAAGCGGAAGTCGGCGTGCACGGCCCCGAGCGCCCGCGCGCGGGCGAGCGCCGCGTCGGCGAGGGGCCGTAGCGGGAGGGCCAGGAACGACTGATCTACCTCATGGGCCACGGGCGGCCTCTCCTCTGCGTCACATACCCTCGGATCGTTTACGAGGCAGTGAAGCACGGCCGCAGCGGCGTCGCGGCCGAATTCCCGCCCGTGCGGGGGCGGGCCGCCGGGTGGCCCCCGGTCCGGGCGCGGCTTGCCGGGACGGATGCGGCACTGTAGGAACCCCACAGTGACCGGATGGACGCGCTGTCAGGGGCCGATTCCCCGCGGAGCACCTGGTACCGATAGGTTTTCGAGGTACCAGACCGCTGAAGGAAAGGGTGATCCGTTGAGCCGCTCGGTTCTCGTCACCGGAGGAAACCGGGGCATCGGCCTCGCCATCGCCCGCGCTTTCGCCGACAACGGCGACAAGGTCGCGATCACCTACCGTTCCGGCGAGCCGCCGGCCGAGCTCACCGAGGCGGGTGTGCTCGCGGTCCGTTGCGACATCACCGACGCCGAACAGGTGGAGCAGGCCTACAAGGAGATCGAGGAGAAGCACGGCAACGTGGAGGTGCTGGTCGCCAACGCCGGTATCACCAAGGACCAGTTGCTGATGCGGATGTCCGAGGAGGACTTCGCGTCCGTACTCGACACCAACCTCACCGGTACCTTCCGGGTCGTCAAGCGCGCCAACCGCGGCATGCTGCGCGCCAGGAAGGGCCGCGTGGTCCTCATCTCCTCCGTCGTCGGCCTCCTCGGCTCGGCGGGACAGGCCAACTACGCGGCCTCCAAGGCCGGTCTGGTCGGCTTCGCCCGTTCACTGGCCCGTGAGCTCGGCTCGCGGAACATCACGTTCAACGTCGTCGCGCCCGGCTTCGTCGACACCGACATGACGCAGGCGCTCACCGAGGAGCAGCGCAAGGGCATCGTCGCCCAGGTGCCGCTCGCGCGTTACGCGCAGCCTGCGGAGATCGCCGCCGCGGTGCGCTTCCTCGCCTCCGACGACGCGTCGTACATCACTGGAGCCGTCATCCCCGTTGACGGCGGATTGGGCATGGGTCACTGATCACCATGAGCGGAATTCTCGACGGCAAGCGCATCCTCATCACCGGGGTGCTGATGGAGTCGTCCATCGCGTTCCACGCCGCCAAGGTGGCTCAGGAGCAGGGCGCGGAGATCATTCTGACCGCCTTCCCGCGGCCCACGCTGACGGAGCGCATCGCCAGGAAGCTGCCCAAGCCGGCCAAGGTCATCGAGCTGGACGTGACCAACACCGAGCACCTGGACCGGCTCGCCGGTCTGGTGAAGGACGAGCTGGGCTCGCTCGACGGCGTCGTCCACTCCATCGGTTTCGCGCCGCAGGACGCCCTCGGCGGCAACTTCCTCAACACCCCGTTCGAGTCGGTCGCCACGGCGATGCACGTCTCGGCGTTCTCGTTGAAGTCGCTCGCCATGGCGTGCAAGCCGCTGATGAGCGAGGGCGGTTCGATCGTCGGCCTCACCTTCGACGCGCAGTTCGCCTGGCCGCAGTACGACTGGATGGGCCCGACCAAGGCCGCCCTGGAGGCGACCTCCCGCTACCTCGCCCGGGACCTCGGCAAGGACGGCCTGCGCTGCAACCTGGTGTCCGCCGGACCGCTCGGCTCCATGGCCGCCAAGTCCATCCCGGGCTTCGGCGAGCTCGCGAGCGTGTGGGACACCCGTTCCCCGCTGGCGTGGGACATGGCCGACCCGGAGCCGGCCGGCCGCGCCATCGTCGCGCTGCTGTCGGACTTCTTCCCGAAGACGACGGGCGAGATCATCCACGTCGACGGTGGCGTGCACATGATCGGCGCCTGAATTCTCGCACCCCGGCCGCGCACCGCCTCCTCCTGAGGCGGTGCGCGGCCGTTTTCCTTGCCCCGTAAGGCCTTCCGGCGCTCAGGTCGAAAACCCGGCCGATCCACCGCAGAATGTGGAGGAACCGGACTTCTGGTCAGGCTGAGGGGAGGAGATCGCTGTGCGCGGTACTCGTCACCGAACCCGAACCCGATCCCTGCTGGTGGCCTCGGCCGTCGTCGCCGGGCTGCTGGTACCCGCCGGCCTGTACACGGCGGGGTACGTCGGAGCCGCCGGCCGGGCCGCGCCGCCCGCGGCCGACCCCGAGCCCTCCGGCGCCGAATGCCGTACGTCGGTGAAGGGCTCCAGGGTCGTCGCCTACTGCCACAACCCGTACCCCTCCACCGACCGCGTCCAGCTGCACACCGAATGCGCCCGCTGGTGGGACATCGACGCAGACTCCAAGCCGGTGACCGTCGGCCCCGGCCGGACCGTCCGGCTGGACGACCGCTGCTGGAAGGAAGTCCGCTCGGCCTGGGTCACGCACGCCGCCGACACGCACCCGCGCAAGGCCAAGTCTTCCTAGGGGCTGTCCCGCAATTCCTGGTGGATCAGCGCGCGGCGTCAGATGCGGTGCATCGCAAGGCGGAGAGGCGCCCGCATACTGGATGTATTCGGGCGTTTCGACAACGCGGCGAGGTGCCGTAGCTGTCGTCGTGCGCCCGCCAGGAATTGCGGGACAGCCCCTAGGCAGAGGCCCCAGGGGCGACGCGCTGGTACGGCGTGCCCACCGTCCCCGTACGCCGCGATCGGGCAGGCTGTCCCCGGTCAGGGGGTCATCCCCAACCGCCTTGCCCAGGAGCGGTCATGTACGAGTTACGGACTCCGAGCCCACCCCCCGTGCGCGAGTCGACGGAGCCGGCGCCCCGGCCCTCGCCACGGCTGCTGCCCTGCCTGGTGGCGGTCGCGGTGGTCTGCGTCGCCGTCCAACTGGCCTTCGTCGTACCGGGGTCCGGCCTCGGGTGGGACGAGACCGTCTACGTCAGCCAGGCCGGAGGCGACACCCCTGCGGCGTTCTTCAGCGCTCCCCGCGCCCGCGGCATCTCCTACCTGGTCGTTCCGGTCGCCGCCCTCACCGCGTCCACGACGGCCCTGCGGATCTACCTCGTCCTGCTCTCGGCCGGCGCGCTCGTCGGTGCCTTCCGGGTATGGCGCACCCTCGTGCCCGCCCGCGTCCTGGTCTGTGCGGGAGCGGTCTTCGCCACCCTCTGGCCGGCCCTGTTCTACGGCTCCATGGCCATGCCGAACCTGTGGTGCGCGCTGGGCTCACTGGCCGCCGCCGGGTGGGTCGCGCGTGGCCTGCTGCGCGGGGCGGGGCGGGCCGGACTCCTCGGTGCGGGGGCGGCGACAGCGGTCGTCGTGCTGATGAGGCCGGCTGACGGGGTGTGGCTCGCCCTGCCGTTGCTGCTGGTCACGGTGGTGCGGCCCCGGATGTTCGCCGCGCTGGCCGTCGGGCTGCTCGTGGGAGCCGCACCGTGGATCGTGGAGGCGTTCGCGCACTACGGGGGTCCGCTCACCCGGCTGCACCGGGCCAGCGAGATCCAGGGCGGTCTGGGCTGGAACCTGGCGGTGGACGATCAGGCCAAGGCGCTTGAAGGGCGCACCCTCTGCCGCCCCTGCACCATCCCGTGGAAACGGCCCGGGACGACGGTCTGGTGGGCCCTGCTGCCGTTCCTCGCCGCCGGCGGAGCGGTCGTCGCCCGCCGGGCCGGCCGGGGCACGGCGATCCTGCTGGCGACCGGGACGGCGGTGTCGCTGGCGGTGCCGTACCTCTTCCTGATCGAGTACGCGGCACCGCGCTTCCTGCTGCCCGCCTACGCGCTGCTGTCCCTGCCGGTGGCGGAGTGCCTGGTACGGCTGTACGCGTGGGCGCGCCGTCCCGCCGGACGGCCGGGGCGTACCGTCGCGGCGCAGTGGCGCGTCGTCGCGCTCGCCGCCGTTCTCGCCGCCCACCTGGTCGTGCAGCTCCAGGTGACGAGCCGGGTGTCCGCCAGCAGTCATTCGACCAGCGCGGACTTCGAGACCGTGGCCGCCGCGCTCCACCGCAACGGAATCCGCCCACCCTGCGTGATCAGCGGCCATCAGGCCGTCCCGATCGCCTACTACGCGGGCTGCGCCTCACGGCAGACCACCGGGCACGACGGGAGCATCACCCCCGCAGGTCTCAGGGAGGCCGCCCGGCGGGTCCCGACGGCGGTTCTCGTCGCCGGCGGCGGCCCCCGGCCGGCGTACGCACCCTCGGGCCCGCCCGTCTTCCTGGCGGAGACCCGGGACGCGGGCCCGTACAGCGGCTATCTGTTCCCACCGCCGGACCGCCCGGTCCGAGCGGCCCGGACTCCTGAAGCGGCCAGGGGCCGGACTGTCGGTCGGGGAGGCGGACCCGGATCACTGGGGCGAACGGGCCCGACCGACTGGCGGACGGGTGCCAGGTCAGGGTCCTAGACCCGGTCCACCAGGCAGCTCAGCGCGTGGCTCGCGGCCTCGGCCGCCGCCGTCTCCGCGTCGCCGGTCCGGATCGCCTCGACGAGCCGGCTGTGGTCCATGTGGTTCTCCGGCCGCAGCTCATGCCCGACGTCGTCCCGCAGGTAGTCCTTCAGCAGCTCACCCAGGTCCGCGTAGAGGCCGGTCAGCACCTCGTTGTGCGAGGCGGCGACCACGGCCAGATGCAGGGTCGCGTCCGCCGCCACGAAGGCCTCCGCGTCCCCCGCCGCCCAGGTCTCCTCCCGGTGCCGCAGGAGCGCGTCCAGCTGCTTGAGGTCCCGCTCGGTGCGCCGGGCCGCGGCCAGGCGGGCCGCCGAGGACTCCAGCGTCGAGCGCAGCTCGGCGACATGGCGGGGATCGGCTGACGCGAACCGGCGGTGCATCACCCCGGCCAGCTCGCTGACGGCCACCACGTAGGTGCCCGAGCCCTGCCGGATGTCCAGCAGCCCGTTGTGAGCGAGCGCCCGCACCGCCTCGCGGACGGTGTTACGGGCCACCCCCAGCTGCTCGACCAGCTCGGGTTCGGTGGGGATGCGCGAGCCCACGGGCCACTCGCCCGACGTGATCTGGTTCCTCAGCTGGGCAATCACCTGGTCGGCGAGTGCCGAACGCCGCGGGGACGTCAGCGCCATGGTGCTCCTTGCTCGGGTGTGGGGCGGACCGGCCGGCCGGTCCGCCGTCTCACGGCGGTATCCGCATCGTCTCAGAGAAGTGGACAAGCAATCATCCCATGATTCTATGATGGCCCCATGTCTGCCGACGAAACCCCTTCCCGGATCCCGGCCCGGACGCTGAACCCCACCGCACCGGCGGCCTCCCGCACCGAGGTCCCCGCGCAGGGGACCGGCCCCGCCCCCTGGGTGTTCCGCCTGGTCACGGTCGGGCTCGTCCTCACCGCGCTCAACCTCCGGCCCGCCATCACCAGCCTCGGCGCGCTTCTGGAGGAGGTGCGGGACGGGCTGCACATGAGCGGCAGCGTCGCCGGGGTGCTCACCTCCGTACCGCCGCTCTGCTTCGCGGTCTTCGGCGTCATGGCGCCGCGGCTGGCCCGCCGCTTCGGTGCGGGCGCGGTCGTCTGCGCGGGCATGGTGGCCATCACGGCGGGGCTGGTGATCAGGCCCCTCGTCGGCGGCACGGCCGGCTTCCTCGCCGCGAGCGCGCTCGCCCTGATGGGCATCGCCGTCAGCAACGTCCTGATGCCGGTGATCGTCAAGCGCTGGTTCCCCGACCGCGTCGGCTCCATGACCGGCCTCTACTCCATGGCCCTGGCGCTGGGCACCTCGCTGGCCGCCGCCGTGACCGTCCCCATGACCGAGGCGATGGGCGGCAGTTGGAAGGCCGGTCTCGGCGTCTGGGCCGCGCTCGCCGCCGTCGCGATCCTGCCCTGGATCCCGCTGGTACGGGACCGCGGCGACGCCCCCGGACATTCCGCGGCCCACCGGCCGGACGCCCCGGCCCTGCGGATCACCCGCAGCCGCACCGCCTGGGCCCTCGCCTGCTTCTTCGGCCTCCAGGCCACCGCCGCCTACATCACCATGGGGTGGATGCCGCAGATCTTCCGGGACGCCGGCGTCTCGGCCGGCACGGCGGGCGTCCTGCTCGCCCTCACCATGGCGATGGGCGTGCCGCTCGCCTTCGTCATCCCCAGGGTCGCCGCCCGGATGAGGAACCAGGGGCCCATCGTCGTCTTCCTCGGCGCCTGCGGCCTCATCGGCTACGCGGGCCTCTACCTCGCCCCGTCCGGCGGGGCCTGGCTCTGGGCGCTGCTCCTCGGCGTATCGAACTGCGCCTTCCCGCTCGCCCTCACCATGATCGGCATGCGCTCCCGCAGCGGCGCCGGCGTGGTCAGGCTCTCCGCGTTCGCCCAGTCCACCGGCTACCTGATCTCGATTCCCGGCCCGCTGCTGGTCGGCGTGCTCTACCAGCACAGTGGCGGCTGGGGGCTGCCGATCGCGCTCATGGCGGCCCTGATGGTGCCGCAGATGGCAGCGGGAATCCTGGCCGGCCGGGACCGGACGATCGAGGACGAATCCTGAGATGCGAGACTGGGTCCATGTCTCCTGTGCTCGATCCGAATCCCCAGAACGGTCAGAAGAAGCTGCTCATGGTCTTCGGGGCCATGCTGCTGATCACGGTGGTCATCGGCGTGATCGCCTCGATCGCCTCCCCGTGACGCACGGCTGACGGCGCGAGGGTGGGGCTAGCCCCACCATCCCCTAGGGGGCTGGGGTCAGGGTGGAGTGGGTGGGTCACCGGATGTGACCGGCGCCCCCGGATCCGTAGGTTCTGGGTATCGGAATCCAGCACCCACGGAGGCGGACATGCCGGCCCGTACGCACACCCGTTCCACCCGCCCGGACACGGCCGGGGTCGAGGTCCGGCTGCCGTGGTGGGCCGTCGCGCTGCCCGCCGTCGCCTTCGGCGCACTCCTCCTGCTGATCGCCGGACCGGGCCAGGCGCACGCCGCCACGGGCGATCCGGCGGTCGGCCGGTTGCTGGAGCGAATCGTGGAGTTGCTCACCCGCTGACGTCCGGCGCCCGGGGCGGGGGAGCACTCCAACACCCTGCGCCAGGTGGCACATTTCGTGCGAAGCTGAGATGTATGAGCGTCGATACACCTCGCAGGATCGTCCTTCTCAGGCATGCAAAGGCGGAATGGTCGCAGGACTCCGACCATGAGCGGCCGCTCGCGGAGCGCGGCCGCAAGGACGCCCCCGTGGCGGGCCGCAAACTCGCCGATTCCGGGATCGTCTTCGACCTGGCCCTCTGCTCGACCGCGGCCAGGACGCGTGAGACGTGGAAGCTGGCCGTGCACGAGATGCCGGAGCGCCCCAGGACCGTGTACGAGGAGAGGCTCTACGAGGCCTCGCTCGGCGAGCTCATCGCGCTGATCAACGAGACCCCCGACGAGGTCCGCGATCTGCTCGTGATCGGCCACAACCCCGGCATGCACGCCGTCGCCGACGCCCTGGCGGGCACGGCGGAGGGCGACGCCCTGGCGCGGATGACCCGCGGCGGCTTCCCGACCGCCGCGTTCGCCGTGGTCGAGCTCCCAGGCACCTGGAAGAGCGTGGAGCACGGCGTCGGCAAGCTCGTCGAGTACTGGACGCCGAACGACTGACCGCCCGGCTCACCGAAAGGGCCCGGGTGCGCACGCTTCGGCGTACGCACCCGGGCCCTCCTCACGTGCGGGCGCGGGCCCTATTCGACGAGGCCGTCGGCGGCCTCGACCTCCTCGCGGGTGATGCCCAGCAGATAGAGCACGGTGTCCAGGAACGGCACGTTCACCGCGGTATGCGCGGCCTCGCGGACCACCGGCTTGGCGTTGAAGGCGACCCCGAGCCCCGCGGTGTTCAGCATGTCCAGGTCGTTCGCCCCGTCACCGATCGCCACCGTCTGTGCCAGCGGCACCCCGGCCTCCTCGGCGAAGCTCCGCAACAGCCGGGCCTTGCCGGCCCGGTCGACGATGTCCCCGGTCACCCGGCCGGTGAGCTTCCCGTCGACGACCTCCAGAGTGTTGGCAGAGGCGAAGTCGAGCCCTAGCCGCTCCTTGAGATCGTCCGTCACCTGGGTGAACCCGCCCGAGACGACGCCCACTTGATAGCCGAGCCGCTTCAGCGTACGGATCAGGGTCCGCGCGCCCGGCGTCAGCCGCACGTCGGCACGGACCTTCTCCACCACCGAGACGTCGAGCCCCGCCAGCAGCGCCACGCGCGCGTGCAGCGACTGCTCGAAGTCGAGCTCGCCGCGCATCGCCTGCTCGGTCACCGCGGCGACCTCCGCCTCGCACCCGGCGTGGGCCGCGAAGAGCTCGATGACCTCGTCCTGGATGAGCGTCGAGTCGACGTCCATCACGACGAGCCGCTGCGCCCGCCGGCTCAGCCCGGCGGAGACGACCGCCACATCGACGCCGATCCCGGCGGCCTCGGTGGCCAGCGCGGTGCGCAGCGCCTCCGTCCCGGTGCCGGACACCGCGAACTCGACCGCGGTCACCGGATATTTCGCCAGCCGGAAGATCCGGTCGATATTTCCGCCGGTCGAGGTGATCGTGGCCGCTATGGCGGCGGTCGACTCCGCGGTCAGCGGATGGCCGAGCACCGTCACATGCGAACGGCCGTCGCCACGCGGACGGTTGTCACCCGTGCCGGAGATGATCTCGGCCTGCAGCTTCAGCGACTCGGCCCAGCTGTGCACGGTAGCCCGCAGATCGCCCTCGGTGGTTCCGCCCGCGGTCGGGGCGGTGACCAGCGCGCACAGGACGATGCGGCCACGGGTGACGACCTGCTCGATGTCGACCACATCGACCGAGTAGGCGGCGAGGGTGTCGAAGAGCCCGGCGGTGATTCCGGGCCGGTCCTTCCCGAAGATCTTCACGAGGAGGGTCGGCGTGTCTGCGTCCCGACGTGACTCAGGATGCTCAGGAGACAGGGCGGACTGAGGGGGCTGAGGTGCGCTCATGGTGCCCCCACCGTATCGGTCCGCGGTACGCCCCCGACGGCGCGTCCCGAGGACCGGACAGTCGGGCCGATGCCCTGGATGTCCCGTTGCGTGCCGGTCTGCTGATGGATATGGCTGTAGGTGGCCTTCTGGGCCGGGTCATGAGCAACGGTGCGGTCTCGGTTCGGTCAACCTCCCGTCCGGCTTTCGCTTCCGGGACTGCTCCTGGAATAGTTCCCCACGATGTTCAGCATCCCTAGACTCCCTGCAACGGGGGTAATTCGGGGGACAACTAGTGGGGCGCGGAGTGCCGGAACTCGTACTGGAATTGAATGGCAGGACCTGGACGCTCGATCCGTCCAGGTCGTACACCCTCGGACGTGATCCGCAGGGCGACATGACGATCGACGACGCCAGGGTGTCGTGGCGGCACGCCACGATCAGCTGGAGCGGGCACAGTTGGTTCATCGAGGACCACGGCAGCACCAACGGCACCTATGTGCACGGCCAGCGGATCCACCAGGTGGAGATCGGGCCCGGCTCCACGGTGAACCTGGGCAACGCCACCGACGGACCGCGGCTGAGCCTCGGCGGCGCCGGCGTGTACAGCGGGCAGGCCGCCGCGGGTGCCCAGGCCCCCGCCCAGCCGCAGCAGCAGCCGCACCGGGCCCCGCAGCCGTCGGGACCCGGTGGCCAGCAGCCGCCCGCCCAGCCGCAGGCCTGGCAGCAGACACCGCAGGCGCAGCCCCAGCAGCCCATGCAGCCTCACGTGCCGCAGCAGCAGGGCATGCCACCGGCACCCCACGGCGGCGGCGCGGCGGGGGCGCCGCCGGTGTACGGCGACCGGAGCCCGACCACGTTCCACCAGCTGGCGCTCGGCCGGGTGATGCGGATCGGCCGTGCGTTGGAGAACGAGCTGGTCGTCTCCGACCTGCAGGTCTCGCGCCACCACGCCGAGTTCCACGCGACGCCCGACGGCCGGTTCGAGATCCGCGACCTGGGATCCCACAACGGCACCTACGTCAACGGCCAGCCGCTCTCGAAGTCCGGCTCCGCACTCATCGGCCCGAACGACATCGTCGGCGTCGGTCACTCGACCTTCCGCCTCGTCGGTGACCGGCTCGAGGAGTTCGTCGACACCGGTGAGGTCTCCTTCGCCGCCCGCCACCTCACGGTGACGGTCGACGGAGGCAAGCAGATCCTCAAGGACGTGTCGTTCGGCGTCCCGGAGAAGTCGCTGATCGGGGTCATCGGCCCGTCCGGCTCCGGAAAGTCCACCCTTCTCAAGGCGCTCACCGGCTACCGGCCCGCCAACCAGGGCGACGTCCTCTACGACAACCGGAATCTGTACAAGCAGTTCGCCGAGCTGCGCCAGCGCATCGGTCTGGTCCCGCAGGACGACATCCTGCACAAGGAGCTGACCGTCGCGCGGGCCCTCAAGTACGCCGCCAAGCTCCGCTTCCCCGCGGACACCACGGAGGCCGAGCGCCAGGCCCGGATCCAGGAGGTCCTCGCCGAGCTCAAGCTCGACATCCACAAGGACAAGAAGGTCACCTCCCTCTCCGGCGGCCAGCGCAAGCGCGTCTCGGTGGCCCTGGAGCTGCTGACCAAGCCGTCGCTGATCTTCCTGGACGAGCCGACCTCCGGCCTGGACCCGGGCATGGACCGCGATGTCATGCAGCTGCTGCGCGGCCTGGCCGACGACGGCCGCACCGTCCTCGTCGTCACACACTCCGTCGCCGAGCTGGCCATCTGCGACAAGCTCCTGGTGATGGCGCCGGGCGGTTCCGTCGCCTACTTCGGTCCGCCGGAGGAAGCGCTCAACTTCTTCGGCTACAGCACCTGGGCCGATGTCTTCTCCGCGTTCGAGAACTACCGCGACTACGACTGGGCGGGCCGCTGGCGCGGTTCGCAGCACTACCAGATGTACGCCGCCGACATCGACGCCGTCGCCGCACAGCCCGTACACATGCCGCCGCATCAGCAGATGCGCCCGCCGAAGCCCCAGGGCTGGATGACCCAGCTGTGGACGCTGATGCGCCGCTACGTCTCGGTGATCGCGTCCGACAAGGGCTTCTTGGGCCTGATGGTGATCCTGCCCGCGGTGCTCGGCATCGTCAGCGTGGTCATCCCCGCCGACTTCGGCCTCGCCCCGCCGAAGCCGCCGTCCCGGTTCAACGGGGACGCCGGCACGATCATGCTGATCCTGGTGATCGGCATGACCTTCTCGGCCGCTGCCAACTCCGTACGAGAACTGATCAAGGAACGCGTGATCTACGAACGGGAACGGGCCACCGGCCTGTCCCGCTCGGCCTACCTGATGTCCAAGGTGATCGTGCTCGGCGTGATCACGGCCTTCCAGGGCGTCATCATCTGCGGCATCGGCTTCGCGACCCGCGATCTGCCCGCCGAGGGCCTGATCATGCCGCCGGCCGTGGAACTCTGCGTGACGATCATCGCGCTCGGTTTCACCTCGATGATGTTCGGCCTGGTCATCTCCTCGCTGGTGAAGACCTCCGAGAAGACCATGCCGCTGCTGGTCATGTTCGCGATCGTCCAGGTCGTGTTCACCGGCATCCTCTTCCAGGTGTACGGATCGCCCGGCCTCGAGCAGTTCGCCTGGCTGATGCCGTCGCGCTGGGCCATCGCGGGCGCGGGCTCCACGCTCGACCTCGCCCACCTCATGCCGCCGTGGGACCAGAAGAACCCCACGGACCTCGACCCGCTGTGGGAGCACACGGCCGGGCAGTGGGGGATGAACATCGCGGTGCTGCTCGTCCTCGGCGTCATCTGCGGGTTCGCGGTCGCACGGCTGCTGCGCCGCCACGAACCCGAGGTCATGCGCAAGTAGCGGGCGCCCCGGCGCACAGCACGACGCCGAAGGGCGGCACCCCGCGTGGGGTGCCGCCCTTCGGCGTGAGTCCGGACGGATCAGGCGTGAGCCGGACCGGTCAGGTCAGTACGCGCTGTCGACGTTGTCGATCGAGCCGTACTTGTCGGCGGCGTAGTTGGCCGAGGCGGTCAGGTTGGCGACCGGGTCGTACTGGGTGTGGGGGGTACCACTGACGTGGTACGCGTCGAACGTCGGCTTGATGATCTGGAGCAGACCGATCGACGGCACACCGTTGATGGCGTTGATGTCCCAGTCGTTGATGGCGTTCGGGTTGCCACTGGACTCACGCATGATGTTGCGGTGCAGGCCCTCGTAGGTGCCGGGGATGCCCTTGGCCTTCATGATGGCCAGGGACTCCTTGATCCAACCGTCCAGGTTGTTCGCGTACACGGGGGTACGGGACTCGGAGCGGCTGGAGCGCTCGGCGGCGGCCTTCTTGGCCTTCCACTTCGCGGCGGCCTTCTTCTTCGCGTCGGCCTTGGCGACAGCCTCGGCCTTCGCCTTCACGGCGGCGGCCTTCTCGGCCTTCGCGGCCTTCTCGGCGGCGATGGCCTTGACCATCTGCTCGGCCGAGGAGTGCTGCTCGATGAGGCTCGCCTGGATGGTCTTGGCCTGCGGGGCGCCGGCGGCGGAGCCGAAGACGACGGGGGAGGCGGAGAGTGCCTGGGGCTCGGTCTCGGCCTCGGCGTTACCGGGCACCAGGGACAAGGAGAGGGCAGCGGCGGCGACGGCGGAGATGCCGGCGGCGGAGAGCTTCTGGGTCTTGTTCAGGCGTCGGAGACGGCCGGGAATGCTGGAGACGGTCATATCAGGCGTACCTCTTCGAATCGCGGAAGGTCCTCACGGAGGACGAAGACGGGAGGCGACTTCGCTTCTCCGTCGGGGACAGATGCAATTGTTAGCGGCCGCAAAATGCCCTGGCAAAGGTGTGACGTACGAAGCCGGATAGTGGAACACGAGGGCGTTGTACGCCGGTGATCCGGGCCCATCACCACCCAAATCGCCCTTATCTCTCCACTAGGCGGCTTCGTAAGTGACGTGGGTCCTATGCGCGGCCTCACATCGGGCGGGTGGTGAACTCACCATCCGTTGCTCCAGCAATGCGGAGTGTGAGATTCCGGTTCATGATCGGCCTCCGCGAGGCCGTTCCGGGGCTACTTCGATGCCGTTTCGGCACTTTTGGCTGATTCTGAGCGGTTTCAGGGCTCTTTCGAGGCCGAGTCAGACCGGCTCGGCGCACGGGCCTAGTCCCTGCGCCCCTGTCAGGGGCCGTCCCCGGACGGATACGGGCCGGGCGGGCCCGCCGGTACCGTGACGCCATGAGCCATCGCCCACCGTCGGGCCTCGCAGCGGTGAGTGCCGCGCTGCTCGCCATGAGCCGGCACCTCGAAACGCGGGACGTCCTGAAAACGATCGTCGCGTCCGCCCGCGAACTGCTCGACGCCGAGTACGCCGCCCTCGGGGTCCCCGACGACCACGGCGGCTTCGCCCAGTTCGTCGTCGACGGCGTCAGCGACGAGCAGTGGAAGGCCATCGGCCCGCTCCCGCGCCAGCACGGCATCCTCGCCGCGATGCTCCACGAGGCGAAGCCCGAGCGCCTGGCCGACGTCCGCAAGGACCCGCGCTTCGGGGGCTGGCCGGCCGCCCACCCCGACATGTCCGACTTCCTCGGGCTGCCGATCAGGGACGGCGACGACATCATCGGGGCCCTCTTCCTCGCCAACAAGCGCTGCCCGAAGCCCGAGGGCACCTGCGGATTCACCGCCGAGGACGAGGAGCTGCTGGCGATCCTCGCCCAGCACGCGGCGATCGCCCTGACGAACGCCCGGCTGTACGAGCGCAGCCGCGAGCTCACCATCGCCGAGGAACGCTCCCGACTCGCCCACGAGCTGCACGACGCGGTCAGCCAGAAGCTCTTCTCCCTCCGGCTCACCGCCCAGGCCGCCGCCGCTCTGGTCGACCGGGACCCGGCCCGCGCGAAGGGCGAGCTCCAGCAGGTCGCAGCCCTGGCGGCGGAGGCCGTCGACGAGCTGCGCGCCGCCGTCGTCGAGCTCCGCCCCGCCGCGCTCGACGAGGACGGCCTCGTCGCCACCCTCCGGACCCAGATCCAGGTCCTGGACCGCGCCCACACGGCCGAGGTCACCTTCGGGAGCGTGGGCGTACGGGCGCTGCCCGCCGCCCAGGAGGAAGCGCTGCTCCGGGTCTCCCAGGAGGCGCTGCACAACGCGCTGCGCCACTCGGGCGCCGGGCACGTCGACGTCACCCTCACCCGCCGCGACGGCGGCACGGTGCTGCGGATCACGGACGACGGCAGCGGCTTCGAACCCGCGGCCACCCGCCGGGCGGGAAGGCACCTGGGCCTCGTGTCGATGCGGGACCGTGCCGATGGCGTCGGCGGCAGGCTCACCGTTGAATCGGCGCCCGGCAAGGGCACCACGATCGAGATGGAGGTGCCCGGTGGCTGACAAGCTCATCAGGGTGCTGCTGGTCGACGACCACCAGGTGGTCCGCCGCGGGCTGCGTACGTTCCTGGAGATCCAGGACGACATAGAGGTCGTCGGGGAGGCCGCCGACGGCGCCGAAGGGGTGGCCCGGGCGGAGGAGCTGCGTCCCGACGTGGTGCTGATGGACATCAAGATGCCGGGCACCGACGGCATAGAGGCCCTGCGCAGGCTCCGCGAGCTGGAGAACCCCGCCAGGGTCCTGATCGTCACCAGCTTCACCGAGCAGCGCACCGTCGTCCCCGCCCTGCGCGCAGGCGCCTGCGGATACGTCTATAAGGACGTCGACCCGGACGCGCTGGCCGGTGCCATCCGCTCGGTGCACGCGGGCCACGTCCTGCTCCAGCCGGAAGTGGCCGGCGCGCTGCTCGCCCAGGACGACCCGGGAACGGGCACGGGCCGGGGGAGCACCCTCACCGAACGGGAGCGGGAGGTGCTGGGCCTGATCGCCGACGGCCGGTCGAACCGGGAGATCGCGCGGGCCCTGGTGCTGTCCGAGAAGACCGTCAAGACGCATGTCTCGAACATCCTGATGAAGCTGGACCTGTCCGACCGCACCCAGGCGGCGATCTGGGCCGTGCGGCACGGGGCGGCGGACTGAAGGAGCGACCGGAACCGTGCGTCATCCTCCGGCCCGGGATTCACACTCCCGGGTGGACGTCACCCGAACGGCGCATCCTCTTTCGGCCCGGAGCGTTCTTCATGGCGTGCTGCGGCGGCTGGCCGCAGCGATGCTAGGAGGATCCTGAAGTGAAGAACCTGAAGAAGGCTGCCGCCGTCACCATGATCGCCGGTGGCATCATCGCCGCCGGCGCCGGAGCGGCCTCCGCCACCGGTCACAGCGGTGCCGGCGCCCACGGTGTCGCGGCCCACTCCCCGGGCGTGGCGAGCGGCAACCTCGTCCAGGTCCCGGTCCACGTCCCGGTGAACGTGGTCGGCAACACGGTCAACGTGATCGGCCTGCTCAACCCGGCGTTCGGCAACTTCGGCCTGAACCACTGACGCTCCGCGTCCACGGCGATGCCGTCGGCCGGTCCCACGGGGACCGGCCGGCGGCCTCGTGCTGTACCCCGGCTCCGCTCGGTTCTCCCGCTACCGCGCCCGCTCCTCCACGTACGCGTTGTACGCGGCCACCTGCGCGCGCCGGGCCACCCGCTCCACCGGCCGCAGCGCCTCCCCCCGCGCCGCCATCTCCGACGCGCTCACCGCACCGCCGTGCCCGTTCTCGTACGCCACCTCGACCAGCAGCCCGACCCGCTGCGCCAGCTCCAGCACCCGCACCGCCCGCGGCGGATAACCCGGGGCGAGCACCTCGCGCCCCCGCTCCGCCCGCGCCCGGTACGCGTCCACCGCCGCCTCGGCCACCGGCCCCGACCCGGCCACATCGAGCCTCGACAGCAACGCCGTCGCATCCCGCAACGCCTCGGCGAGCTCCCGCTCCGCCTCGCCAAGCGACGGCACATCGGCCGGCGGCGCCTCGCGCACCCCCAGACACCGCCACACCACGTCGACGTGGAGATCCCCGGCGGGCCCCGCCTCCCGCACCTCGGGCACCAGCCCGTACGGCGCACCGTAGGTGACCACCGCCTCCTCGGCCTCCAGCGCCCGGGCGTTGAACTCCGCCGGACCGCTGAGGCCCAGCGGATGCCCGGGAACCGGCAGCGCGACCCGGAAGCCCGTCACCCCCAGCCCCCGCAGCCGCCCCAGCGCGAGCGTGAGACCGACCGGCCCCGCCTCACCCGGCAGCCCCTCGACGCGGTGCACCGCGTCCTCCCCGACAATGGCGAGCGCCGCGTCGTCGGGCGACACGAGTCCGGCCAACAACGCGTTGCCCCAAGCGGCCAGCAGCCCTGAGCGTGGTTCCGAAAGCATGGGGGACAGCCTAAGACCGACCGGCACACGAAGGGCGGCGTCGCGCCGTACCCGGCCTCCGGACGAGCGGGGGACCGTACGACAGCGGGCGACGACGGGCCCAGCGCCTGAAGCGCGCACGCGGTGGCGTAGGTTTTCCCTGGGAGCTGTGCCTACAGGCACGCGACGATCTCGAGACTGCATGGGGAGACAACGCGCTCATGAGCGATGTACTGGAGCTGGTGGACGTATCCGTGGTCCGCGACGGACGCGCTCTGGTGGACGATGTCTCCTGGTCGGTCAAGGAGGGGGAGCGCTGGGTCATCCTCGGCCCGAACGGCGCCGGCAAGACCACCCTCCTCAACATCGCGTCCAGCTACCTCTTCCCGACCAAGGGCAGCGCCACGGTCCTCGGCGAGCAGCTCGGCGGCGTCGGCACCGACGTCTTCGACCTGCGCCCCCGCATCGGCATCGCGGGCGTCGCCATGGCCGAGAAGCTGCCCCGGCGCCAGACCGTGCTGCAGACGGTGCTCACCGCCGCGTACGGCATGACCGCCACCTGGAACGAGAACTACGACAAGGTCGACGAGGACCGCGCCCGCGCCTTCCTCGACCGGCTCGGCATGACCGAATACCTCGACCGGAAGTTCGGCACCCTGTCCGAGGGCGAGCGCAAGCGCACCCTGATCGCCCGAGCCATGATGACCGACCCCGAGCTGCTGCTCCTCGACGAGCCGGCCGCCGGTCTCGACCTCGGCGGCCGCGAGGACCTGGTCCGCCGCCTCGGCCGGCTGGCCCGCGACCCGTACGCACCCTCCATGATCATGGTGACCCACCACGTCGAGGAGATCGCCCCCGGCTTCACCCACGTCCTGATGATCCGTCAGGGCAGGGTGCTCGCCGCCGGTCCCATGGAGACCGAGCTCAGCTCCCGCAATCTCTCCCTCTGCTTCGGCCTGCCGCTCGTCGTCGAGCACCAGGGCGACCGCTACACCGCCCGCGGACTGCCGCTCGGCTGACGGCCCGCGGGCCATCGGACGGGCTCGCGCCCTGTCCGCGGAGGTACTCCCGGTCCTACGATGACCAGGTGGACATCGACGCGTGGGTGTGGTGGCTGATAGGCGCGGTGGGACTGGGCATTCCCCTCGTCCTGACCGCGATGCCCGAGTTCGGCATGTTCGCCGTCGGAGCAGTCGCCGCGGCGGTCGTCGCGGCCCTCGGCGGCGGAATCGTGGCCCAGGTCCTGGTGTTCGTCATCGTCTCGGTCGCGCTGATCGCCGTGGTCCGCCCGATCGCCAACAGGCATCGCGCGGACCGGCCCCGGCTCGCCACCGGAATCGACGCGCTGAAGGGCCGTCAGGCCGTCGTCCTGGAACGGGTCGACGGCAGCGGCGGCCGGATCAAGCTGGCCGGCGAGATCTGGTCGGCCCGCGCCCTCGACGCGGAACTCAGCTTCGAACCCGGCCAACAGGTCGATGTCGTCGACATCGACGGGGCGACGGCCGTCGTCATGTGACCGAACGGCCCCCACAGCAGCGCCCGTTCTGCGACACTCGATGTCGATCATCATGGAAGCCGGACCCGGCAGGACAACCGACCTGACCCACGGCCCCTACGATCTCGACCCGATCATCGCGATCCGTCGGCAACCGAAGGGCACGAGGAAACGATGCAACCGATCATCATCGTCCTGATCATTCTGGTGGTGCTCGTCTTCATCGCTCTGATCAAGACGATCCAGGTCATCCCCCAGGCCAGCGCCGCCATCGTGGAACGTTTCGGCCGGTACACCCGCACCCTCAACGCGGGCCTGAACATCGTCGTCCCGTTCATCGACTCGATCCGCAACCGGATCGACCTCCGCGAACAGGTCGTGCCCTTCCCGCCGCAGCCGGTGATCACCCAGGACAACCTGGTGGTCAACATCGACACCGTCATCTACTACCAGGTGACCGACGCCAGGGCGGCGACGTACGAGGTCGCCAGCTACATCCAGGCCATCGAGCAGCTCACCGTCACCACGCTCCGCAACATCATCGGCGGCATGGACCTGGAACGGACCCTCACCTCCCGCGAGGAGATCAACGCCGCGCTGCGCGGCGTCCTCGACGAGGCCACAGGCAAGTGGGGCATCCGCGTCAACCGCGTCGAACTGAAGGCGATCGAGCCGCCCACCTCCATCCAGGACTCGATGGAGAAGCAGATGCGCGCCGACCGTGACAAGCGCGCCGCGATCCTCCAGGCCGAAGGCACGCGCCAGTCGGCGATCCTCACCGCGGAGGGCGAGAAGCAGTCCGCGATCCTGCGCGCCGAGGGTGAGGCCAAGGCGGCCGCCCTGCGCGCGGAGGGCGAGGCCCAGGCCGTCCGTACGGTCTTCGAGGCGATCCACGCCGGCGACCCGGACCAGAAGCTCCTCTCGTACCAGTACCTCCAGATGCTCCCGAAGATCGCCGAGGGCGACGCCAACAAGCTCTGGATCGTGCCCAGCGAGATCGGCGACGCACTCAAGGGCCTCAGCGGCGCCTTCGGCAACCTCGGCACCGGCATGCCCGGCTTCAACACCGGAAACACCGCCAAGGAGCGCCGCGAGGAGCCCCCGGTCGACTGACGCGCACACCCCCCGTGCATGATCAGTGCACCAAGCACCGATCACGACCGATCACGCACGGGGGAATGAGCCATGACCACCTGGGAGATGCTCGCCGTCTTCGTCGCGGGCATCAGCGCGGGCACGATCAACACGATCGTGGGCTCCGGAACCCTGATCACCTTCCCGGTGCTGCTCGCCACCGGCCTGCCCCCGGTCACCGCCACCGTCTCCAACGCACTCGGCCTGATCCCCGGCTCCATCAGCGGCGCGATCGGCTACCGCAAGGAACTCGAAGGTCAGCGCGGGCGCGTCCTCAAGCTCGCCGTCGGCGCCGCGATCGGCGGCCTCACCGGCGCGACCCTGCTGCTGGCCCTGCCGTCCACGGCCTTCGAGACCATCGTCCCGGTCCTGGTCGCCCTGGCGCTCGTCCTGGTCATCCTCCAGCCGCGCATCAGCAAAGCGGTCCAGCGCCGGCGCGAACACACCGGCACCGCCGCCCGCCCCGACGGCGGCCCGCTGCTCTTCATCGGCCTGATGCTCGCCAGCGTCTACGGCGGCTACTTCACCGCCGCCCAGGGGATCATCTACCTCTCCCTGATGGGCATGCTGCTCGACGACACCATGCAGCGCCTCAACGCCGTGAAGAACGTCCTCGCGGCCGTCGTCAACAGCATCGCCGCCCTCTTCTTCCTCTTCGTCGCGGACTTCGACTGGACGGCCGTCGTCCTGATCGCCGTCGGCTCCGCACTCGGCGGCCAGATCGGGGCCAGGATCGGCCGCCGGCTCAGCCCCACATTCCTGCGCGTCCTCATCGTCACGGTCGGCACGGCCGCCATCGTCCAGCTGATCCTGCGCTGAAACGACGAAGCCCGCCTCCGCACGGAAGCGGGTTTCGTCTACGTCACCGGGCGTACGGCGGCTACGCCGCGGACTGCGCCAGCCACTCCGGCAGCGCGGACCGGTCACCGGCCCCCAGCGCCAGCAGCATCGCGTCCGCCGGCGACGGGACGAACGGCTGCCTCAGCAGCGGCATCCCCGCCTGCTCCGGCGTACGCGCCGCCTTGCGGTGGTTGTCCTCGGCGCAGGAGGCCACCGTGTTGAGCCAGGTGTCCTGACCGCCCTGGGCCCGCGGCACCACGTGGTCGACGGTGCTCGCCCGCCGCCCGCAGTACGCGCACCGGTGCTGGTCGCGGATCAGCACGCCCCTTCTGGACCACGGGGCCTGTCTTCGGAACGGCACCCGTACGTACCGGCAGAGCCTGATCACCCGGGGCACCGGAATGTCGACGGCGGCACCGCGCATACGGAGGCCGGGGTGCGACTGCTCGACGACGGCCTTGTCCTGAAGAATCAGCACCACAGCGCGGTTCAGCGTCACCGTCGACAGCGGCTCGAAGCTCGCGTTCAGCACCAGCGTGTCCCGCATTTCGCCCACCTCCCGTATGCCGCCCGCCCCCTGGCAGGCCCGGACCAACTCTGGCCGGGCAGGCCGTGATGGACAACGCAATAAAAAATGCCCTGCCCTGATCTCTCCAAGACCAGGGCAGGGCAAACAGCGGAGGAACCTTCGGCTTCACCCGTTTCCGGCGGGCTCCGCGTACTCACCGATCAGCTGGGCACGGCCCAGGGTGTGGAACCGCAGGTTGAAACCGACCGCCGCGGGAGAGGTATCGCTGTCAGGACCGAGCTTCTCGCTGTCCACCGCGTACACGGTGAACACATAGCGGTGCCTCTCGCCGGCCGGCGGAGCGGCGCCGCCAAACTCCTTCGACCCGTAGTCGTTGCGGGCCTGCACGGCGCCCGCGGGCAGCCCCTCGAACGTCCCGCTGCCCGCACCCGCCGGCAGCTCCGTGACCGACGCCGGGATGTCGAAGACCACCCAGTGCCAGAACCCGCTGCCCGTCGGGGCGTCCGGGTCGAAGCACGTCACGGCGAAACTCTTCGTCTCCGCAGGGAAGCCCTCCCACCGCAGCTGCGGTGAGGTGTTCCCCTTCGCGTGGACCTGTGCGTCCGCGAGGACGGCACCCGGGGCCAGGTCCTCGCTCACCACGGTGAACGAGGGGACCTCGGGATGGAAGTCATGCGGAAGCGGGGCCCTCTTCGACTCGGTCACGTCAGCACCTCTCCTGGTCGGTTCAGCTTTCGGAAGGTCTCCTTCCTCCCGACCCTAGAGCCAGTTGCGCTGCCCGCCGACCTGCGCCAGCCACTGATTGAGATAAGCCGTCCAGTCGGTCCCCTGGAAGTCGTTCAGACCCACCTTGAACGCGCGGTAGGAGTCGCTGCCCTCACTGAAGAGCCCCGGCTTCTTGTCCATCTCCAGCACGACGTCCATCTCGCGGTCGTCCGCGACGAACGTCAGCTCGACCTGGTTCAGCCCCCGGTACTGCGACGGCGGGAAGAACTCGATCTCCTGGTAGAACGGCAGCCGCTGACGCGTGCCCCGGATGTGACCGCGCTCCATGTCCGCGCTGCGGAAGCCGAAGCCCAGCTGCCCGAAGGCGTCCAGGATGGCCTGCTGCGCCGGCAGCGGGTGCACGTTGATGGGGTCGAGGTCGCCCGAGTCCAGCGCCCGTGCGATCTCCAGCTCCGTGGTCACCCCGATGTTCATGCCGCGCAGGTGCTGACCCGCGAACGTCGTGATCGGCGTCTCCCACGGGATCTCGAGCCCGAACGGCACGACGTGCACCGCACCCGCCCGCACCTCGAACGCGCCGCCGAGACGCAGCTTCGTGAACTCGATGTCCTGCTTGGTCTCCTGGTCCTGCCCCTCGACCTCGACCCGTGCCTGCAGACCGACGGAGAGCCCCTCGATCTGCTGGTCCACCGACCCGCCCTGGATCCGCACCTCGCCCTGGACGACCCCACCCGGTACGACGTTGAGCTCGGTGAGCTCCGTCTCCACCGAGGCGCCACCGGCACCCATGCTCGCGAGCAGCCGCTTGAAGCCCATGTTTTCTCCTTCGTGGTCCTGACCCCTACATACGCGCCATGACCGTAGTCGGTTCCCGTACCCTCGAACCTCATGATCGATGGCTCGGACCGTACGCCGCTGACGCGGGACTTCTTCGACCGCCCCGTACTGGAGGTGGCCCCGGATCTCCTGGGCCGCGTCCTGGTCCGCAGCACGCCGGACGGCCCGATCGAGGTGCGCCTCACCGAGGTGGAGGCGTACGCCGGCGAGATCGATCCCGGCTCCCACGCCTTCCGCGGCCGGACCCGCCGCAACGGCGTCATGTACGGACCGCCCGGCCACGCCTACGTGTATTTCACCTACGGAATGTGGCACTGCCTCAACCTGGTGTGCGGCCCCGAAGGCATGGCGAGCGGTGTACTCCTGCGGGCCGGCCACATCACTACGGGCGCCGAGCTCACGCGCACGCGTCGGTTCGCGGCCCGTCACGACCGGGAACTGGCCAAAGGGCCGGCCCGCCTCGCGACGGCCCTGGACATCGACCGGTCACTCGACGGAACGGACGCCATCGCCCATCCGGGTGCCCAGCTCGCCGTACTGCACGGCACCCCTCCGCCCCGCGACCAGGTGCGCAGCGGTCCGCGGACCGGGGTGGGCGGCGACGGGGCCGTGCATCCCTGGCGTTTCTGGATCGACGGCGACCCCACGGTGAGCCCGTACCGCGCCCACGTGCCACGTCGCCGGTCAACTTGACTCGCCCATGGGGGACGCCTAATGTAGTCCGAGCCGCTTGACACGGGAACAGCTTCTGGTTCGGTCCATCGGATCGTGCACCGGGCAACCCGAGGCGGCCAACCACTACCTACGACTCACCCTTGAGGGTATGGATTTCGGCGTGCCGAAATTTCAATCCTCTTGACTCGATTATGAGCCACCGGGTGAATCGGCTAAAGTAGTGAACACGCCGAAAGGGAAAGCGCGAAAGCGAATTCCCCGAAAGTAATCCCACTTCGACCGGGAATCGGACACGAAAGAGTCTGATAGAGTCGGAAACGCAAGACCGAAGGGAAGCGCCCGGAGGAAAGCCCGCAGGGGTGAGTACA